>NZ_ARVX01000001.1:1302138-1953207 GCF_000384375.1 Methylotenera versatilis 79
GTACTATGTTGCGATAACGTTTCACGTGGCTTAGGCTACGGCGACGGCAAAATCTATCTACAACAAAATGATGGTAACTTGGTTGCTTTAGATGCTAAAACAGGTGCTAAAGCTTGGTCAGTATTGGTTAACGATCCAAAAGTTGGCGCGACAAACACTAACGCACCACACGTAATCAAAGACAAAGTATTAACAGGTTGTTCTGGTGCTGAATTCGGTGTTCGCTGCTTTATCGCTGCTTACAACCTAAAAGACGGTTCATTGGCATGGAAAGCTTACTCAACAGGTCCTGATGCTGAAGTTATGCTTGGTTCTGATTTCAACTCAGCAAACCCACTATACAATGCACTATCAGTTTACGCTGATGTAAATGGTGGTAACAAACAAGGCGGTTCTTTCAAAACACTTGATGCTGCATCGATCAAAGGTGGCGAAAAAGAATTGGGCACACGTACATGGTTGAAACCACAAGCAGTTAAAGATGGTTGGCAACATGGTGGTGGCTCTGTATGGGGCTGGTGGCCGTATGATGCACGTACAAACTTGGTTTACTACGGAACAGGTAACCCATCAGTTTGGAACCCAGATGTCCGTCCAGGCGATAACAAATGGTCAATGACTATTTTCGCTCGTGATTTAGATACTGGTATCGCTAAATGGGGCATGCAAATGACGCCACATGATGAGTGGGATTACGATGGTATTAACGAAGTGATCTTGTTCGACAAAGGCGGTAAAACATACGCTTGGCATCATGACCGTAACGGTTTCGCTTATACATGGCAAGCTGGTAACGGTACATTAGTTGCTGCTGAGAAAGTACATCCATTCGTTAACTGGGCAACTGGTGTTGATTTAAAAACAGGCGTTCCAGCTAAAGATGGTAAGTATTCTACTCACCAAGACTACAATGCAAAAGGCATCTGCCCAGCTGCATTGGGTACTAAAGACCAACAACCTGCTGCGTATTCACCAAAAACAGGTTTAGTGTACACACCATTGAACCACGTTTGTATGACATACGAGCCAGTTGAGTCTAAATACGTGGCTGGTCAACCTTGGGTTGGTGCTACTTTAACGATGTTTGCTGGTCCTGACGGCGTAATGGGTGGCTTCGGCGCTTACAACCCAATGACTAACAAAAAAGTTTGGTACAACAAAGAGAAATTCTCTGCTTGGGGTGGTGCTTTAACAACTGCAACTGATTTAGTGTTCTACGGTACATTAGATCGCTGGTTAAAAGCGGTTGATGCACAATCAGGTAAAGAACTTTGGAAATTCCAAGTGGGTTCTGGCGTGATTGGTAACTCATTCACATACGGCAACAAAGGCAAACAATACGTTGGTGTATTATCAGGTATTGGTGGCTGGGCTGGTGTGGCGATGAACCTTGGTATGACTAACGACACAGACGCACTTGGTGCTGCTGGTGGTTACAAAGAGTTAACTAAATACAATGCTGCTCCTGGCGGCGGTGCATTAACAGTATTCTCACTATAATTAATCGGAAGATTAGTTGTAAGAAAATACCAGTTAACTGTTAGTTAATGTCAAAAGAAACACCTCGCTTCGGCGAGGTGTTTTTATTTGTGCGCAGCTTAATCAAATTGTAATAGCTATGTACAGACAGAAATATCCAGATAGCTAAACGAAACAATTACAATTTAGTTACAATAGGAAAGTTTCATGGTTTTCATTAAAGAACTTTTGCCAGTTTGAGTTACTCTTACCATAGTAAGTTGAGCGAACCAAGTGAGAATTTGTCCCGTTTTTAAATAAGGAAATAAAAAATGTTAAAACAATTAAAAGGGTTGGCTGTGTGCCTTGCATTAGTGTCTGGCTATGCATCAGCTGCAGGAGAACCGGTTGATATAAAGGATGTTCCGTCATTAAGTGCTGATGAAGGCCGTGTTGGTGAGGTGCGTCGAGTAGATGACGGGACCGAATTTAAAGTCTGTGCAGACCCTGACAACATGCCTTATTCAAATATTAGAGGTGAGGGTTTTGAAGACAAAATTGCAGAAGTATTGGCTAAAGATATTGGTAAAAAATTAAGCTATGCCTATGCCTATAATCGCCAAGGTTTTTTAAGAAATACGATTAATGCTGGCCGCTGCGATGTAATTATTGGCACAACATCCGACTTCGACGCATTAAGAACGTCAGAACCTTATTACAGATCAGGTCATGTATTTGTTTGGCGTAAAGAGAGTAACTTTAAAATCACTGATTGGAAGTCACCAGACTTGCGTAAAGGCATTATCGGCATAGTGGATAAAAGTCCAGCAACAGTGCCACTTAATGATAATGATTTAATGGCAAATGCAAGACCATATCGCTTACAGCGTGATTTGAATTTACCTACTAGCTTCCTGATTGACGACTTAGCCAAAGGCGATATTGATGTGGCGATTATGTGGGGACCAATAGCTGGTTACTATATGAAACAGTCTAAAGTGCCATTAGAAATGGCTTTTGTTCCTGAATACAATAAAGTTAATTTACAGGGTAAGGAATATTGGAATATTTCTGTGGGAGTGCGCAAAAAAGACAAAGAGCGTATGGAAGTGATTAATGCTGCTTTAGCCCGAAATAAAGACAAAATCGCACAAATTTTAGCGGATTACGGCATTCCTACTGTCCCAGTTTTAGCAGGTGATACCGTCTTTAAGAAATAACTAAAAACGCTTGTCACAAGGGTGACATAATTTGCAAAAGCAAGTAGAATCACGCGTTCGTTTGATGGCAGAATGACGCAAGTAAATTATGTCAACCAAGTAGAAATAGTATTCGTTAATTGGTCATATGTTCTAAACTGCACTGAAATTAACTGCGATTTAACAGGATTAATTGAACATCAAGGTGTTAATTAATTGTTGCAATTAAGTAAAAGAATGCAAATAGGACGTTGCTCATATTCTATAAATTAGGAGAAAACATGTTAGGCAATAAAGCATTAAAATCAACTTTATTTGTTGGTATGTTGGCATTAGCAGGACTTACACTATCATCTCAGGCAAGCGCTGCTTGTAATTTTGTTGCAACACAAGATGGCAGCCCATTCGTAATTAAAGCAACTGAAGCAGATACGCCACAAGCGAAAGAGTTTCTAGAGACATGTATCAATCCATACACAAAAGCGTATGCAAAAGATCCAGAAGCAGCAAAAGCAGGTAAAAAGAAATTTGGTTACTATTCATGTACACAATGTCATGGTCCTAATGGTGGCGGTCAAGTAGGCCCAGCTATTACTGACAGTACTTGGCAGTATTCAAAACATGTAACAGATAAAGGCATGTTCGAAACTATTGCTCATGGTTCAAATGGCGGTATGTTTGCATGGCATCAACAATTAGGTAACCCAGAAAATTTATCAACCGATGATATCTTGAAAGTAATCGGCTGGTTGCGTACGCAATATAAAGGCGGCGGCGAGACACCTTGGTTAAAATAAGCCAAAAGCTTGTTATTTAACTAAAAAGTCAAAAAATCAAAAGGCTACTGTATAATTGCAGTAGCCTTTTTTACAGATTAAAATACAAAAAACTAAAAGTAATATATTCATGGAGATAAAAATGAATCGCATTAAATTGAGTTTAGCAGTTGTTTTACTAGCAGCTAGCCTAACAGCTTGTAACAAATCAGATGATAAAGCTGCTGCAAGTGGCACAGCTGCAGCACCTGCAGTAAGTGCAGGTAAAGCGATAGAGTTTGTCACTACGCAAGACAGCAAGCCTTTAGTGATTGATGCGGCTTTATTCGATACACCAGCCGCAAAGGAGTTTTTAGCGACGGGTAAAAATACCTATATTGGCAATGCAGACGCAATTGCTAAAGGTAAAAAAGTATTCCAGCTTTATTCATGTACACAATGTCATGGTCCAGAAGCAAAAGGTCAAGTAGGTCCTGGTTTAACAGGCCCTGATTACAAATATCCTAAGGATGCAACTAATAAAGGTATGTTTGAAACTGTTTGGCATGGTACAAATGGCGGTATGGGCGCAAAAGGTATTGGTTTAATGGATCCTACCGATCCTAAAAATGGTATTTCACCAGATGAATTGCTAAAGATTATTGCTTGGGTACGTAGCATGAGTAGCGTTACTGGAAACGAGTGATTTTGTATCGATTTAACGCGCTTGCTGGTTTCAGCAGGCGCGTTTTTATTTTAAAAACATGTATTTAATTATTAAGTAAAATTTAGAATGAACACACAAAATTTACATCATATCGTTATCGTAGGCGGTGGCGCAGGCGGGTTAGAGCTTGCGACGCGTTTAGGTGACTCGCTGGGCAAGAAGAAACAGGCCATTATTACCCTTATCGATAGCACTAGAACGCATGTTTGGAAGCCATTACTGCACGAGATTGCCGCTGGCAGTATGAACCCGGACAAACATGAATTGGAATATTTGGCGCAAGCACATTGGCATCATTTTAATTTTAGGCTTGGTCGAATGGATGGCTTAGATAGAGTTAAAAAAGAGGTGACGATTGCACCTTATTTTGATGAAGATGGCATTGAGGTTATCTCGCGGCGTACTTTTCAATATGATAGTTTGGTGATTGCAATCGGCAGTACCACGAATGATTTTGGTATTAAAGGTGCCCGCGAGTATTCAATTGCATTGGATACGCAAGACCAAGCAGAAAAATTTCATCGCCGCTTGCATAACGCTTTAGTGCGCGCACAAACGCAAGTTACACCAGTGCAGGCTGGTCAGCTAGAGGTGGTTATTGTTGGTGCAGGCGCGACAGGTGTTGAGTTGGCAGCAGAGTTACATAATACGACGCGTGAATTAGCGGCGTACGGCCTAGATAAGATTGATGCCGATCGCGATATTAAGATTTCAATTATTGAAGCCAGTGAGCGTGTATTGCCAGCATTACCGCCTAAACTTTCTCAATCTGTCGATTTAGAATTGCGAAAATTACGTGTGCATGTTTATACTGGTGAGCGTGTAACAGAAGTTTCAGATAAAGGCGTTTATACACATAGCGGTCGTTTTATTCCTTCAGCCTTGGTTGTTTGGGCCGCTGGTATTAAAGCGCCAGACTTTTTAAAAGATCTAGGCGGTTTGGAAACAAATCGAATTAATCAATTATTAGTTAAGCAAACGTTGCAAACGACCATTGATGATAGTATTTTTGCCTTCGGTGACTGTGCTGCTTGCCCTTGGCTTGGTCACGATGGTAACGTGCCACCGAGAGCACAAGCAGCACACCAGCAAGCATCGCTTTTGTTTAAAACGATGAAAAAACGCGTAGCGAATAAAACGAATTTACCTGATTATCACTATACTGATTATGGATCGTTAGTTAACTTAGGTCGCTATTCTACGGTGGGTAGCTTAATGGGTACGCTTTCTGGCGGCAGCATGTACATTGAGGGTTTATTTGCTAGATTAATGTATCAATCATTATATAAAATGCATTTAATGACCTTGCATGGCGTATTTGAAGTGATCTTGCAGACGGTCGCTAGATTGATTACACGTAGAACAGAAGCGCAAGTAAAGCTACATTAACTCAATACATTAAATATAAATTAGGTTCACATTAAAGTAAAAAGCCTCGATATGTCGAGGCTTTTTTATATGCGTTTATTGAAATCTATAATTAAGCTTGTATCTGTCGGCGATAAAGTCGATTAATCAAACTCATTGAAACAATCACAAACAAGCCAAAGATGACCACGATATGGTTGATATGTAAATTCGCTTTCACCATCAACGTATAAGCACCGCTTAACAATAAAATACCCAAATTCTCATTAAAGTTTTGTACGGCAATCGAATGGCCTGCACCAATAAGTAAATGACCTCGGTGTTGTAGTAATGCGTTGAGCGGTACGACAAAGAAACCACTTAGTACGCCAATAATAAACAACAAGAAAGCGGCCAAATGCCATTCTGTTATAAACGCCATTATGATAACTAGAATCCCCATCACAATCCCAGCTGGCAGTACTTTTACCGAGTTCTCAAGTGTAATGTAACGGGCAGCAATAATTGAGCCTAACGCTACACCGGCTGCAACTGTAGCAGTTAATTGTGTCGCATGGTCTAAGCCAAAGCCCAGCACTATACCAGCCCAGGCAATCACCACTAATCTTAAGGTGGCGCCAGCGCCCCAAAAAAGTGTAGTCACTGAAAGGGACACTTGCCCTTGTGGATCACGCCAAAGTGCAATAAATGAACGATAAAAATCACTTAATATATATAAAGGATCTTTCTTTTCAATGGCATGATCAATCGGCAACTTAGGAATAAACATATTAAATGCGGCAGCGGCTAGATACATAAACGCGATTGCAATCATTGCGCCTTGTGGGCTTATGCTGGCCATTTTTCCGCCAACAATTGCACCTAAAATAATCGCAATAACGGTAGAACCTTCCATCCAGCCATTGGCATTGACCAATTTTTCAGGCGGTAATAGCTCAGTTAAAATGCCATATTTAGCGGGGGAATACGCAGCAGCACCAACGCCTACAATGCCATAAGCATAGAGTGGCGGCATGCCAAATATCATCGCCATACTGCCAAAAAATTTGATGCCATTGGCAATGAACATCACACGGCCTTTTGGCAGCGCATCGGCAAATGAGCCGACAAATGGCGCGAGTACGATATAAGAAATCACAAAAAATTGTAAAAGCAGAGGCTCGTGCCATTCAGGTGCATGCATTTGTTGCAGCAAAGCAATCGCTGTAAATAACAATGCATTATCGGCTAGCGCTGACAGAAACTGAGCAACTAGAAGGGTGTAAAAACCTTTAGACATTAACGCGTAAGCATTTAATTTTGATGAGTGATTTAAATCGAGCGCTATTACAAAGCTTCTGCCGCAAAATCTGCCAAGCGAGAACGTTCACCACGCACGAGTGTAATGTGACCGTTATGCTCCCAGCCTTTAAAGCGATCAACCACATACGTTAAACCAGAGCTACCTTCAGTTAGATAAGGTGTATCAATTTGGGCAATATTGCCTAAACAGACTACTTTAGTACCAGGGCCAGCGCGTGTAATTAGCGTTTTCATTTGTTTCGGTGTTAAGTTTTGTGCCTCATCAATGATTAAGAATTTATGCAAAAAAGTACGGCCACGCATAAAGTTAAGTGATTTTACTTTGATACGTGTGCGAATCAAATCTTGCGTCGCAGCACGACCCCATTCGCCAGCATCTTCATCGGTTTTATTCAGAACGTCTAGATTATCTTCCAGCGCGCCCATCCATGGCGCCATTTTTTCCTCTTCAGTGCCAGGTAAAAAGCCAATGTCTTCGCCAACTGGAACTGTTACACGCGTCATGATGATTTCAGAATAGATTTTTTTGTCCAATGTTTGTGTTAATGCTGCAGCTAAGGTCAATAAGGTTTTACCTGTACCCGCTTGGCCTAACAGCGTCACAAAATCAATATCAGGGTTCATTAACAAGTTAAGTGCAAAATTTTGTTCGCGATTACGCGCAACAATGCCCCAAACATTATGTTTAGGATTCATGTGATCATGCACAACTTGCAATACAGCATGATTATTCTCTAGCTTACGCACAATGGCGTGAAAAGGTTTATCGAACTCATAAAAAACGAATTCGTTGATTAAAAACGTTTTGACCAACGGGCCGGTGATGCGATAAAACATACGACCAGCTTCTTGCCAAGATTCCATCGCTTTACTGTGCGTATCCCAAAAATTTTGCGGCAATTCACGCATGCCGCTATAAAGTAAATCGGTATCTTCAAGCACCTTGTCATTAAAATAATCTTGTGCCATCACGCCCATTGCACGAGCTTTAATGCGGATATTGATGTCTTTGCTGACTAAAATAACTTGGCGATTAGGTTGCTGTTTTTGTTGTCCTAATACGACGCTGATAATCTGATTATCAGCTTTGCTACCAGCCAAACCGGGCAGCTCAATATCTACTTGTGACGTTTGTAAAAATAAGCGGCCGGCTAGATGTTTATTGCCATTAATGGCTAGAGGACAGCCTAATTCCAAATTCGTCAAATCAGTGCCGACAATCTCTTCTAAGTAACGGCTGGCTTGGCGTGCATTTCGTGCAACTTCGGTCACGCCTTTTTTGTTGTTATCCAGTTCTTCAAGCGTAACCATTGGCAAGTAAATATCATGTTCTTCAAACCTAAATAGGCTTGAAGGATCGTGCATCAATACATTGGTATCCAGTACAAAAAGCTTAGTACTGGTTTTAGAGCTGACTGATTTGGAACCAGCCGATTTAGAAGCTGTTGATTTCAAACCAGTGCTTGAAGTGGATGATGCGTTTTCTGCTAATTTTTTCGCCATAGTTTTTAAAATAGTCTTTTAAATTAATTATAAAGTTTGAATAAAATCCAGCACTTGTTGCACGTGCCCGTCTACTTTTACGCCACGCCATTCTTTTACCAAAACACCATTTTTATCAATCGCAAATGTGCTGCGTTCTACGCCGCGCACTTGCTTGCCGTACATGTTTTTCATTTTCATCACGCTAAAAAGGCTACAGGCCAATTCTTCTGTATCTGCCAATAATTCAAACGGAAAGCTGAATTTAGCTTTAAAGTTTTCATGTGATTTTAAGCTGTCACGCGAAACACCAACAATTTCAGTATTCGCTGCCTGAAAATCCGCATAGTGATCACGAAATTGCATGCCCTGCGTAGTACAGCCTGGTGTGGAATCTTTTGGGTAAAAATAAATAACCAGCGTTTTACCTAGATAGTCAGATAGTTTAAAAGTTTTTCCACTAGTGGCAGGTAATTCAAAATCAGTAACGGGCTGGTTTAACATATTTGGTGGTTTAGTATATTGGTTTAACGTGTTAATTATCGTGCGGATAAGAGTTATTTAACTACGTTCCTATTGTTGTAAAAAAACGGCATTAAGGCAAGCTTAAATTGCACTAATATTTAAGACAGGTATTTGAGACAAGCATGAATACTTAACGTGCGAAAAATGCCAAAAATGCTTCTGACTGTTTATTGCGGCAAAGTAAGGGTGATGGATGTGCCTTTTGGCTTAACGGTTTCAAACAGAATGGTGCCGCTTAATACTTCGCAGACTTTAAACGCAAAAGGGATGCCCAAGCCAGTGCCAAAACGCTTGGTGCTAGGGCCAGCGCTAGCGGCGTGAGGGTCTGGTATAAAAGGCATGCCAGCGCCTTCATCAAGAATATTGCTACTGAAAATACCCTCTATAATCTGCGCGGTAATGGTAATTTGGCTATTTTTAGGTGATGCATCAATAGCGTTTAATATTAGATTATAAAAAACTTGCTCTAATAAATGTTCATCTGTTCGAATATCCATGATATCAGTACTTATTTTTTTGATGATTTGAATATTTTTATCACGTATTTTTTGCATTAATGGCAACAGTGCGCCGTCTAAAATAGGCGCAAACTTCACTAGTTTTAACTGTGGTTTAATCGGTAATAGATAAGCCAACAATGATCCAGTCCAACGCTCAAGCCTGTCTACGGTATTGATGATGCCATTCAGCGATTCGCGTGTCTCAATATCATGACTCGGCACATCGACCACTTGCGCGGTAGCGCGGATACTGGCGAGAGGGTTGCGGATATTGTGTGCCAACATTGGCACTAACAATCCCATAGCAGCTTGTTTCTCCGTTCGCACCAGCGCATCGCGGCTGGTTTGTAACTCATCTGCCATCTTGTTGATTTCTCTTGATAAAGTCACCAACTCAGCTGCGCCAGTTTCTGGCACTTTGTGCTGTAGATTACCGGCGCTAATCTCAGCGGTTGCTTTCATCACGGCATTAATCGGACTAACGATGGCGCGTTTTAAGAAAATGCGTGACAAAAATAATAATAATCCAGCCAACAATATCGGAATGATCAATACCGCAATCGCAGACTCTTTTGCTTCCACTAAACGCGTTTTTAACTCAATTTGTTTTAAGGTCAGTAAATCTTCTGCCCGTTTCGATACACTTTCGTAATGGCTGAAAATACCTGTTTCGATGTCTTTATACAGCGATTTTTGTGAATCTTTGTCTGGCTTGGCCTGATAGCGATAAAACAAGTTGGGGGCCTCATTCACAAAGATACGGTAGTTGTTTTCCAACTCATTAATCGCCTGTTTTTCTTGTACGCCTACCGCTAAAGATTGTAGTTCAGCAAAGTGTTTTAATATGGATTGTGTATAGGTGTTGTACTCGGTTAACGCTTCATTATCTTGCAAAAAAAACGAGTCAAATAACTCTTTCATTTGCCGATATAAGTCACCGCGCGTCTGCTGGATTTCACGCACTAATAAATTGATGCGTTGCGATTCATTAGATGCTTTATCCCAAATGTGAATGCCATAAAGGCCGCTGGCAAAGGCGAGAAGAATAAGCGCGATAAAGATCAGTTCATGCACTAACAGTAAATCACGTAGCGTTTTAGTGGTGCGCATGGCAAATATTTTTTAAATTAGGATGCGAAATCAAAAATCGATTGAGTCGATTATTCGAGTTTAAACGAAACAGGCACTGTGATATTAAAGGTGCGGTTTCTAAGCGTTTCGGGCGGCGCGGGGAAGGGGGAAGCTTTGCGTACCATTTCCAATGCTTGTTTGTCTAAGGCATCGTAACCACTGCCTTGCTTAATGCTCACAGATAACACTTTTCCGTTACCATCCAATTTTAAATCCAATAATACTTCGCCTTCCCAGCCGCGTGTTTGCGCAATTCTTGGGTATTGTTTGTGTTTCGCAATCGCGCGACCTAATAAATTGCCATATTCACCTAGCGCATTATCCACTTCAGCGGGGCTGCGTTCTGGTGCTTTAGCCACTTCTGGTGCGGGCGGCGCAACAACAACAGCCACTGGCGCAGTATCTGTTTTAGGTTGAACTGCAATAACAGTAGGTGCTGGCTGCATTTCAACTGGTGGCGCTGCTTGTTCTACTTCTGTCACCGGGCTTGGCGCTTCTACGGTTTTAGTGATTGGCTTAGGCTCGATTATTTTTTTAATCGGCTCAGGTTTTTTAACTTCGGGTTTAGGTTGTTCTGGTGGTTGAATCGGCTGAACTTCTGCAACTGGCTCTGGCGCGGCGGGTTTTTGTAGTTCAATTTCTAACGGAACGGGTTTTTTAAGTGTGTCAAACTTTAGATTGGGTAAGGTGATCGCCAATAATGCATGCAATAAAATAGAGCAAATAATCGCCCAAATAAGCGTGCTTTCGTTAAAGTTAGATTTTTTAATAGAGACGTCCAAAATGCGATCAATAAGGAAACATATTAAGCTAAGCTCTTGATTATACTATAGGTTTAATTGAATTGGTATTAGCTGATTTTGGCTGAATTAAACCATTAATTCAATGTTATGTTAAATATATTTATTAAATTGCTTATTAAATGGTTTGTTAAATAAACGCGTTAAACCAAGCCTTCTAATAATTGCACTTGCACCATTTCACCACTGGTACAGTTGCCCACAGTGTCGTCCAATACAATAAAGCAATTGGCGGCACTCATGCTGCTTAAAACGCCTGAACTTTGATTCGCCAACGGCTTCACTTTCCAGCTTCCATCTTCTATCATATATAAAATGCCGCGCTGAAATTCGGTGCGGCCTGTGGCTTTTTTAATCGGCTCTGTACATTCCACATTAAATAATGGCAACGGTTTAGGCGCGCCGCCCATTAATGTGATTAACGCTTCGCGCACAAATTGGTAAAACGTGACCATGGTAGCAACGGGATTGCCAGGCAGCCCGAAATAATGCGCCTCGCGGCCGTTATTACCTATTTTCCCATAAGCTAACGGTCTGCCAGGTTTCATATTGATTTTCCAAAATAGCACTTGGCCATGTTTGGTCAATAAATCTTTCATATAATCCGCTTCGCCCACTGAAACGCCGCCGCTGGTAATCACTACATCGTTTTCACTGGCAGCTTTTAATAATGTGAATTCTAATAATGCTGGATCATCTGGCACTACACCTAAATCGCTAATAACAACGCCTAGTCTACTTAACATGCCAAAAAGTGTGTAACGGTTGCTATCGTAAATTTGGCCTGATGCTAATGGTTTTCCAACGCTAATTAACTCATCGCCAGTGCTAAAAAAAGCTACTTTTAATTGACGAAATACATGTACTTTGCCAATGCCTAAAGACGCAATCAAACCTAAATCAGCAGGGCGCAATAAGTGACCTTTTGCCAAAACAGTTTGGTCTAGCTGTAAGTCTTCACCCGCTAAACGTACGTTGGCGCCATGTGTGATTGAAGTTGCATCAGTAAGCGTAATTTTTCCATCGGCCAAACTAATACGTTCTTGCATCACAACTGTATCTGCGCCTTTCGGTATAACTGCGCCGGTCATGATTTTTACGCATTCTCCAGCGTTAACTTCCTGCTCAAACGGTCTACCCGCAAATGCAGTGCCGATGATAGTTAACCTTTCATTTGCATCAATAAATTTAAATGCATAACCATCCATCGCAGAATTATCGTGATTTGGCACATTGCTGGGTGATACGATATCGGCTGCCAATACACGCCCTAAACTATGCATCACAGCTAACTGCTCAGTTTCGATAACTGGCGTTAAAAATTGTTGAATAAAAGCCCTAGCCTGTATCACAGACATGGCATTTGGATCGTAATCATCCATGCAAGAAGGGTCGGAAATAATTTGCGTAAGCGTCGTTTTGGTCATTTTTAGAGATTAATTCGGGTTAACTGCCATCAATTTATGGACAATAAAATCGGCGATTTGTTTAATATTATTTAAATTGAGTGTGGGAATCTTAAGCGCTAAATCTTCATCGCAGGCAACCGCAATAATACTACTGTCGGTTGACGCTAGCAGAGGTGAATCAAGACTAGATCTGTAAACCTCAATTTTGGGAAACGACCTTTGATGAATCACTGCGTTTTTAAAGCCTTCGACCAGAATCAAATCGGCATAATTGGGGTTAATTTGCGCAATTAAGTCGACCAAATTTGCCTCATTCTCTACTTCAGATAAGCGATGCATTTCAGTCATCAATGCCCAGCGCTTGCCGCTGGCAATCAGCGTTTGTATTGCGCCTGATTCACGAATTTTGTAACTATCTTTGCCAACATGGTCAATATCAAATGCATGATGCGCATGTTTAATCACTGAAACGCGAATATTGCGCGCTGCCAATTCGGGAATAAGTTGCGTGATTAATGTGGTTTTGCCTGCATTACTGCCACTGGCAACGATGCCCAAAATCGGAATTATTTTTTGCATGCCTGATTTTAACTTGAATATGTGGTTAACTTAACTTCAAGCGCAGCCAAATCTTCAAGCGTATTCAAGTTAATAAACGCGTCTGCATTATCGCTAAAATCAACTTCAATATAAGCAAGGCTTTTTTGCCAAGCACTCACGCGACGCTCACCTAATGCCAGATACTGATTCAATGATGGAAACACGTTTTTTTTGCACAAACAAAAAACAGGATGCGCGTTGCCATCGCTGCTTGCAACGGCAATATCCGCATTTTTTTCGGTTAGATGTGTCAATAAACGTTGCGCTAAATCTAGCGGCAATAAAGGTGAGTCGCATGGCACAGTTAATAGGTAATCGTGTTTGGCGTGCTGCAAACCCAAACTAAAACCTGCTAAAGGTCCGATAAAATCGGCATGCACATCTTGTAAAATGGGGAAACCAAAAGCCTGATATTGAAGTGTCTCACGATTGGCATTAATCAAAACTTCATCTACTTGAAGTGTTAAGCGCTTAATCACATGTTGGATCAATGGCTGATTTTGCAATGTGACCAAACCTTTATCAACGCCGCCCATACGCGTAGCGCGACCGCCAGAAAGAATAATGCTGGATATTGCCAATTGAAAAATCAACCGCCCGTATGCGACATAAACCTTATCACGGCTGGTTGTGCGCGTTTTAGATCAAAGTCATGACCTTTAGGTTTAATCGCCATGCTGCCTAGAATAGCGGCAATCAATGGCGCATCATCGTTGGGATATTCACGCAAAAGTGGCATTAAGTCGACTTTGTCTTCTTGCCCTAAACATAAATACAGCTCGCCTTTGCAGGTGATACGCACGCGATTGCACGATTCACAGAAGTTGTGTGAATGCGGCGAAATAAAGCCGATTTTGGTAGCGGAATTAGCCACACGCCAATAACGCGCTGGGCCGCCTGTGCTTTCTAAGCTGGGTGTCAGTAAATACTTACTTTGCAATAATTTAAGCGTATCGGTGTTGCTCACAAAGGTGGAATCGCGTGTGTGATCTACTTCACCCAGCGGCATTTCTTCAATAAAGCTGATGTCGATTTTTTTATTAATAGCAAACTGTACTAAGTCGACCGCTTCATCTTCATTACTTCCGCGCATTAAAACGGTGTTTAACTTAATACCTTCAAAGCCTGCATCAATGCTGGCTTGCAATCCATTTAACACTTTGGCTAAATCGCCAGTGCGGGTGATTCTTTTAAATCGTTCGGGTTGCAAGCTATCTACTGAAACATTGATGCGTTTGACGCCTGCATTTTTAAGCGCTGTTGCTTGTTTTTCTAATTGGCTGCCGTTCGTAGTAAGTACTAACTCTTTTAAGTCTGGTAATTGGCCGATTTCTTCAAATAGCCATAAAGCGTTTTTACGCACCAGCGGCTCACCGCCAGTAATGCGTACTTTGCTCACGCCTAAATTGACAAATACTTTCACCAATCGCGCGCATTCTTCAAGACTTAATACTTCATCACGCGGCAAAAAAGTCATGTCTTCAGACATGCAATACACGCAACGGAAGTCACAACGATCCGTAATCGAGAGTCGAATGTAATCGACTGTCCGACCAAATTGGTCTATTAATTTTTGATTCACAGGCATCTTCTAATTCTAAGTCTTATAACGTGAGTTAACAATCAAATCTATACAAACTCTTCGTTCATTCGATTGATTACAAAATTAATAGTAGCTAATTGAGCGCAGGATAAAAATCCGCTTAAAAAACCATTTGATTGCAAACACTTAACCGATTTTTAGCATGCATTTTTTGCATCTTGTAGCAGTTTTGTTAATGATGACTTTTATATAATTAAAAGTGATTTAAATATAATTACAAATTCTTTTTAATTATTTAAGCGCTTTGATAAAGTGCACACATTCCTCAGAAACGTATCGAGTCAATGCATGAGCCAAATTAAACACAAATCGCTAGATAACAAGCAGTTAGATAACGATGATGAAACGCTTCAAGCTATTCTGCGTGCGGTGATATCGGTACAACGCGAAACGGGTTTTGGCTCTATTGAGATTACAGTACATGAAGGCCGCGTGACTCAAATTGAGAAGCGGGAAAAAATTCGTATAACGCACGATAAGTCAGAAAAACAAGGTTTAGATAAGCATCACTTAGATAGACAAAATCTAGAAAAGCAAAGTTCACATAAACAAAGTTTAGAAACTCTCAGTATCAATAAACAAAAAAGCGAATTGTCTACCGCCTTACACAATTAACTTTGCAGCAATAAAAAGAAGGCGACCATCAATTTAAATAGATGTAATTGTTTTGGACAACCAGCACGCAATTACATTTAAAAATCAAAATTAACTATTAGGTTCAAGGGAAAAAACGTGAAAAAAGCGAAACTACACCAACAATTATTCAATAAGAAAAAACTAGCTTATCCATTAATAATGGGAAGTCTGTTTCTGTCTAGCGGTTTTACGTACGCAGCTGAAGCAGAAGCGACCTTGAGTGCACCTACACAAGAATTATCAGAAGAAGATAGGATTCAACAAGAAAAAGTTGCGGCACGTTTAAAAGAAATTGATGCAGAAGCAAAAGCGGCAGCAAAAGCTGCTGACGTTGCTAAAAATGGTTATTACGTGGAGCGTAAAAGTTATGGTACGCAAAAAGAAACCGAACCGCCACGTTACGTTAAACAAGCGAACAAAACATGGTTAAAAGATTACGATGCTTTTGCCGATGTGGATTGGTTGGACTTAGGTCTTGAATATCGTGCACGTTATGAAATACGTGATAATGACTTCCGTCGTAACACTGAAAATGTTGATCAGCCATTTTTAATACGCACACGTGCTTACGTTGGCATTAAAGAAATTCTGGATCCATTGCGTTTAGCGATTGAGGTGCAGGATTCACGCCGCAATCACAGTGATTACACGCGTGAGTTTGATACACGCGATGTTGACCAGACTGATGTGGTACAAGGTTATGCAGAGTTGTATTTTAAAGAGACGCCTTTTGGTAAAGATGATTTAGGTAATAACCGTCCATTCTGGGTAAGAGCTGGTCGCTTAGCATGGGAATCTTTAGATCGTCGTTTGATTGCACGTAATGAATGGCGTAACACGACTAACTCGTTTCAAGGCGTACGCGCAAACATTGGTGAGAAAAAGAATGACTGGCAGTTAGAAGCTTTTGCCGTAAAACCAGTGCAACGCTTCACCACACGATTAGATGAAGTTGATCACTCACAAGATTTCTATGGCGTGATTGGTGACTGGCGCGGTTGGTCTCAGTATGTCACTTTGCAACCATATTATTTCTTGCTGAAGCAAGACGGAGGCAAGGTCAAATATGATTCCAATGGTAGAGAGCTAACAGGTGCAGCGCTTAGCGCAGTGCAAATCGATCGTGAAATCCATACCGCAGGTTTACGTGCTTATGGTGCATTTAATTCCGGTTGGGACTATGACACAAGCTATGCCAAACAATGGGGTGATCAAGACCGTTTCTTAAGTAATGCACTGGGTAAAATTAATGTTGACCACGATGCCTATTCTTATGGTGCAGAGCTCGGTTACACATTTAAGAATTCTTGGAAAACCAGAGTCAGCGCTTACTATGGTGTCGCTACCGGTGATAGCACACCTGCAACTGGAACAGACCGTACTGATAACCAGCGTTTTGAGCGTTTATTCGGCTTTGCACGTCCTTGGTCAAACAACGATTATATTCAGATGGAAAACATCAGAACACCGAAACTACACTTAGAATTTGAGCCGAAAGTAGCTTTCTTGGAAAACGTTAAAGTAGACACAAGCTTTAGTTGGTACCGTTTAGACGACGCGTCAGATCGCTGGCAGGCAGGTTCTAACTTACGTGATAGAACAGGTAAAAGTGGCAACGATTTGGGTAAAGAGATCGATGTACGTGTGCGCTTCCCAATCAACCAATATGCATCACTGAACATTGGGTACGCACACTTTTGGGCAGGCGACTTTGTAAAAGACGCCGTTAAACTGCCAGCTAACAACAACGATGCTACTCGTTCAGATTCATCCAACTTCTTCTACACAGAGTTAACTTTATTAGGCTTTTAATCCTTAGAAATTAGAGAAAATAACATCATGAAAACATTGAAATTATTAAAGAAAACCTTGCTGATTAGCGCGCTGTTAGTGCCGCTAGCCAGCTGGGCAGCAGATATTAATCTGCTAAACGTATCTTACGATCCAACGCGTGAACTTTATCAAGATTTTAACGCGGCGTTTAGTAAATATTGGCTAGAAAAAACTGGTGATAAAGTCACAGTTAAAGCCTCTCATGGCGGTTCTGGTAAACAGGCGCGTGCGATTATCGACGGCTTAGATGCGGATGTAGCGACACTGGCTTTGGGTTATGACGTTGATCAGCTTGCTGAAAAGGGTAAGTTAATCCCTGCTGATTGGCAAAAACGCTTGCCGCATAACAGCTCACCTTACACATCTACAATTGTTTTGTTGGTGCGCAAAGGTAACCCAAAAGGTATTAAAGATTGGGATGATTTGATTAAACCAGGTGTTGCTGTGATTACACCAAACCCAAAAACTTCAGGCGGCGCACGTTGGAATTACTTGGCTGCTTGGGCATTTGCGCAGAAAAAGTACGGTAATGATGAAGCGAAAACGAAAGAGTTCGTCGCCAAGTTATTTAAAAATGTACCGGTTTTAGACACTGGTGCACGCGGATCGACTACTACTTTTGTCGAGCGCGGTATTGGTGATGTGTTGTTGGCTTGGGAAAATGAAGCATTTTTAGCACAAAAAGAATTAGGCGTTGGTAAATTTGAAATCGTTGTGCCTTCATTATCTATTTTGGCTGAGCCGTCAGTGACCGTTGTTGATAAGTTTGCTAAAAAACACGGTACTGAAAAAGTTGCTAAAGCGTATTTAGATTACCTATATAGCGAAGAAGGCCAAGAGATTGCGGCTAAAAACTATTACCGTCCAACTTTAGAGTCTGTTGCTAAGAAATATGAGCATCAATTTCCAAAAGTTAAATTGGTGACGATTGATACAGATTTTGGTGGTTGGGCAAAAGCACAGAAAGAGCATTTTTCTGATGGTGGTACTTTCGACAAAATTTACCAAAAGTAAATATTTTGTTTATTAACCTAATTTGTTCGTTAAGTTAAATAGTTTGAGTTTTAAAGTTATACCGTTTTACTAATTGTTCAGTTTAAAACTTTGCAGGGCCAGACAAAATCTGGTTCTGCAATACTAAAGGAGGCTCTTATCATGAGTTCAGTAGATAGTTCAAAGTTAAAAAATTCCGCTTTAATTGTCGGTGGTGACCAGATTGACGGCATCAAACAAGTCTTAAATAACCACGGTATTACAGAAATCAATCATTGGTCTGGCCGCAAAGTGGGTGACAGTAATAAAGTGATTCCGCATGACACGAAATTTATTGTGTTGATTACTAATTGGATCAGCCACTCGATTACCCACAAGGTAAAAAAGAACGCGATGAAGCGTGGTATCAAAGTGATTTACACGCCAAATGGTTCTGCTGCTTTGCATAATCGCTTACTGAGTATTGAGGCGATTCATTAGCAACGGTAAAATATTATTAACTTAATCCAATTCAAGTTGTCTAAATTTTAGTTGATTAATTAGGTTAACCAGTTTTTAGTAACAGATTCTGTTTTTGTAAATACAACTCCAGCACTAATTTTTATATTTTAAGTTAAATTGATTGAAGGTATTTTTATGAGTAACACAGCGTTAAATAATACGGCGGAATCGTTACCCCGTATTCCAAGAATTAATGAGCTAGCACCAGATTTTGAGGCAAATTCTACGCAGGGTGTTATCAAGCTTTCTGACTACATAGGTAAGAAATGGGTAGTTTTATTCGCGCATCCAGCAGATTTTACGCCCGTTTGTACTACCGAATTTATTGGCTTTGCCAAAAAAGCGGACGATTTTGCACAACTTAACACGCAATTATTGGGCATTTCTGAAGACAGTAATTTCAGTCATTTGGCATGGATCGCTAATATCAAACAAAATTTTGGCGTCAGCATTCCATTTCCAGTAATTGATGACCGCGCAGGGCATGTGGCAGCTAAATTCGGCCTGATTCATCCAGGTGAATCACAAACCGCTACAGTGCGCGCGGTATTTATTATCGATGACAAAGGTTTGATACGCGCTTTTGTTTATTATCCACTGACGACTGGTCGCTCTGTTGAAGAGATTCTGCGCGTCGTTGAGGCGTTGCAAGTTTCAGATAAATATAAAGTAGCCACGCCAGAAGGCTGGCAAAAAGGCGATAAAGTCATTGTGCCTGCGCCAACAACGCAAAAAGATGCTGAATCGCGTGCCAGTGAAGGTTATGAAACGACAGATTGGTATTTCAGCAAAAAATCATTACCAACTGAAAAATGATATTAAATAAAACTTATCAAATTTCTTTTTAATATTTCAAGGCTATTTATTTCAAACGATTAATACCGTAAGTAATTCTAAAGATTAATTAGCTGAAAACAACTTCTCCTCTTTCCGGCGACCTTTAAAAAGGAGCCGGATTTTTTACAGGTTCGAATAAAAAATCAAAAAAAGACTTGTAAGCGGTTAACTTACAAGTCTTTTAACTTACTTACTGCTAGTTTATAAAATGTCGCTTTATAAACCGTTAGGCGTTTTGTGCGAACTCAAACGCAACAGCGCATTGGTCAGCACATCAATCTCAGCATAAGTGTTGTAAAACGCTAACGAAGGACGCACAGTGGTTTCAACACCAAAACGACGCAAAATAGGCTGCGCGCAGTGATGGCCTGAACGTACCGCGATACCTTCTTGATTCAACGCAGCGCCGACTTCTTCACTCTTATAACCGTTCAACGTAAAAGACAACACACTGGCTTTGTCTTGCGCTGTGCCTATCAAGCGTAAACCTGGCACTTTGCTTAATGCTGCCGTTGCGTACACTAATAACTCGTGTTCATAACGTGCAATATTATCAATGCCAATACGCTCAACGTATTCCAGTGCAGCTCCTAAACCAACAGCATCTGCGATATTGCCAGTGCCGGCTTCAAACTTGGCTGGCGCTTCGTGATACACGGTTTTGTCAAAAGTAACGTCTTGAATCATATTGCCGCCACCTTGCCAGGCTGGCATATCATTCAATACTTCTGGCTTGCCATACAACACACCAATACCAGTTGGGCCAAAAACTTTGTGGCCTGAGAACACAAAAAAGTCAGGGTCTAAACCTTGTACATCGGTACGCATATGCGAAACAGATTGCGCGCCGTCTAACAGCACTTTCGCGCCTGCATTATGTGCCATCTGTATCATTTGTGCAGCTGGTGTGACTGTTCCCAATGCATTAGACACTTGCGTGAATGACACCAATTTGACTTTTGGGGTCAGCATATTCTGATATTCATTCAGCAACACTTGTCCACTATTATCGACTGGAATTACTTTTAGCTTGGCGCCTGTTTCTTGGCAAAGTTGCTGCCAAGGCACGATATTGGCGTGATGTTCCAAATGCGAAATCACAATCTCATCGCCAGCGCTTAAATGCTTTTTGCCCCAAGTTTTTGCAACTAAGTTAATCGCTTCAGTCGTACCACGCACAAAAATAATGTTATCCACTGAAGGTGCATTAATAAACCTGCGCACAGTTTCGCGTGCATCTTCATAAGCATCCGTCGCGCGCGCTGCAAGTTCGTGCGCAGCGCGGTGAATATTAGAATTTTCATGCGCGTAAAAGTAGGCCAATCTATCAATCACCACTTGTGGCTTTTGCGTAGTCGCCGCGTTATCAAACCAAATCAGCGGACGACCATTGACCTGCTCGTTTAAGATAGGGAAATCTTTGCGTACCAAGTCGGCATTAAAAGCTGGATGCGCCGATGTCGCAAATGCTTGATTAGGCGTGGCAGGGCTATAATCAGCTGAAGGCAAACCTTGCAGAAAGTAATAGCTACTATTTTCAGGTTGCTTGCTACCTGCCGAACTGGTATTAATATTAGCTAATAAGCCATTCAGTTGCGACTGATATGGGACATCGATACCACCTAACAATTGACTGACTTCCACTTGATTCTGCAAATTTGGCGCATTTTGCAAATAAGCCGCACTTAAATCTGCTAAGCCTGCATGATCCAGCGCTTGCGTTACATTCCGATTAAAAGGCGATGCTTCAACATCTGGCGTAATCCCAAATGATTTTAAATCAGGCACAGCATAAGGATGCACTTTGTTGACAGGAATTCTTGCTTCTGACTCGCGTGCATCTGAAAGTGAAGCCGTAGAAGGAATCTCTGTCGATGGATTACCAAAAGCACCTGCAGGGAAACCTTCCGCATAAATCTCACTGGCAATACGCGACAATTCAGCCACATCTAAATGGCCAGTTTGACTCGCTTCGCGCCCTAATGCCAATGCTGTACCTGCACGCGGATGCTCGCCTGGAATAGCCGCTAGAATAGCTTCTGGTTCAAATGAAGATAAATCATGTGCGCTGGCCAAATTAAAACCATTGCTCTGATTAATATTATTTGTAGTCATAGTAGTTGCCTACATCGACGTTTTCTAATACTGCAATCGCATCATCTGTTAACACTGCTAGAGAGCAATAAAGTGAGACTAAATAAGATGCAATGGCTTTGTGGTTAATGCCCATGAAGCGTACTGACAAGCCCATAGTTTGTTGACCTGGTAGATTTGGTTGATACAAACCGACCACGCCTTGACGACTTTCGCCTGTACGTAATAGCAAGATGTTGGTTTTGCCTTTAGTCACTTTTAATTTGTCACAAGGAATAATAGGAACGCCGCGCCAAGTGATGAATTGTGAGCCAAATAATGCGACTGTTGGTGGTGGCACGCCACGACGTGTGCACTCACGACCGAACGCTGCAATCGCTTGTGGATGCGCTAAGAAGAACGCAGGTTCTTTCCAGACTTTTGCTAATAACTCATCCAAGTCATCTGGTGTCGGCGCGCCATTGCGTGTTTTTACACGTTGTGAAGCGGCAACATTGTTCAACAAGCCATATTCAGCGTTATTAATTAATTCGCTTTCTTGGCGCTCTTTCACCACTTCAATCGTTAAGCGCAATTGTTCTTTAATTTGATTGTGCGGGCTACTGTAAAGGTCAGAAACACGTGTGTGCACATCAACCACAGTATTCACCGCATTTAATACATATTCACGGCCCCACTCTTCGTAATCCACAAAAGTATTAGGCAATTCACGTTCATCTTTTGCTGAACAATCTACTTCAATCGCGCCAGGATTCTTGGCTTTGTTTACACGATAAATACCTGCTTCAACTGGCACCCAATGTAATAAATGTACTAACCAGCGCGGTGTAATGATATCCAGCATCGGTACCGTTTTGGTCGCATTGGCAAGCGTCCGTGCGGCGACGTCGCTTAAAGCGGTTTGACTGTGATTATTTTCTGCCATGTAAATCTCCTTATAAATTGGGCTAGTGTGTTTGTGAAATGTCTTGTGGATTTATTGCATTACTCTTATTGGAGGGTGCGGGCGTAGCTAGTGGGCTTGCCAACATTTGTGCTTGAGTGATATTGCTATTCGCTGGCACGCTACGTGTCAGCCATACATTGCCGCCAATGGCTGAGCCTTGCCCAATGGTGATGCGACCTAACACAGTAGCGCCCGCATAAACCACCACGTCATCTTCTACAATTGGATGACGCGCATGACCTTTTAGTAAGTTACCATTTTCATCCGTTGGGAAGCGTTTTGCGCCAAGTGTCACCGCCTGGTAAATGCGTACGTGTTTGCCGATAATGGTTGTTTCACCAATCACCACGCCTGTACCGTGATCAATAAAGAAACTTTCATCAATCTGTGCGCCTGGGTGAATATCAATACCAGTCGCAGAATGAGCAATCTCTGAAATCATGCGCGCAATCAACGGTAAATCTAAATTATGCAGCACATGCGCCAAGCGGTAATGAATAATCGCTAATATGCCTGGATAACAAACCAGCACTTCGTCCACGCTCCTGGCAGCTGGGTCGCCCTCAAAAGCGGCTTTAATATCTGTATCCAACAACACGCGAACGACTGGTAGTTGTTTGGCAAACTCACGCACTATTTCGATCGGTGTTTTTTTGCCGATTTTTTTGATTGTTTCCGCATCGGCATTGGATTCGCTCAGCGTATCAGCTGCAAAATTAAGCTCTAACTTCACTTGTGTCACCAACTCGCGCAACACCACGTCTAATGTGTGCCCTACAAAATAATCTAAACTTTCTTCTTTTAAATCAGGCAAACCTAATCGGTTAGGGAACAAAGCCGCGCCTAAACCTTCGATAATAGATTGCAACGCTTTGCGAGAAGGCAACTTTGGCGGTTTATTGCGCCGCTTGCGGTGTTCTAGTGAAGACAATCTTAAATCACGTAATGCCGTCACAATGTCACTTATGCCCAAGTCATTACTACCCAACGCGTTTGGTTCTGTTGTATCCGCTGGATTGTCGATTTGACTTTTTTTCATAGACATTTGTATACGTATTTAAATTGCTAAGTTAAATGTTAGATATTCAATATTCTGCTAGTTTATAAAGTATGTAAAGTGGGGTAATTAAAATACTTAACACTACTTCATAAGCAAAAAACGAAAAAAGCCAGCAGTTTATTCAACTCGCTGGCTTCCGGCTGTCCGGTGGGCACAAACACACTCAATGGTTTTTTAAAACTAAATGCTTATTTATACTTTATATTAACGTTTTATTTTTGATATTTTATCAGTCAATAATTATCGGCAAATATACACTAAACTAGGTGAAATTCACAAGGCATTTTAAGGTGCTAGTTTGATTGGTTTATATATAATTTTTAGGTATAAATATATCTTTTATTATTCTTTTACATTATTTAAGTGATTGCGTACAGTGCGGGTATTCGAATTTATTTAGCAAAGAAAATTAACATGTTTAAAAAAACTAGTCTTTTAGGCGCGCTAATCGCGGCAATGGTTTTATCGACAAATGTACTGGCAGATAGCACTTTGCTGAACGTTTCATACGACGTGACGCGCGAATTTTACAAAGACCTGAACCCTGCATTTGTTAAATTTTGGAAGCAAAAAACTGGCGAAACAGTGACGATTAACCAATCGCACGGCGGCTCTAGCAAGCAAGCACGCTCAGTTGCTGATGGTCTTGAAGCGGATCTAATCAGTATGAATCAGGCGCCAGATATTGATATTTTGTATGATCGTGCGAAGTTAATCCCTCAAGACTGGCAAAAACGTTTGCCGCATGGCAGTTCGCCAACGTCCTCTACGATTGTCTTTTTGGTGCGTCAAGGCAACCCAAAACATATTAAAGATTGGGACGATTTAGTGAAGCCAGGCACGGCAGTGGTGATTCCTAACCCAAAAACCTCTGGTAACGGCAAATACAGTTATCTGGCCGCTTGGGGTTATGTGCTTAAAAAAGGCGGTAGCGACGCGCAGGCAAAAGATTTTGTCGGCAAATTATTTAAAAATGTACCAGTTTTAGATACAGGCGGTCGTGGTGCGACTACTACTTTTGCGCAGCGCGATATTGGCGATGTATTGTTAACGTTCGAAAATGAAGTGAATTTGATTAATAAAGAATTGGGCAATAAATTCGATGTGGTTTATCCGACTTCGAGTATTTTGGCGGAAAACCCAATCGCAGTAGTGGATAGATATGTCGATAAACATAAAACTCGCGCAGTTGCGCAAGCTTATGCGGATTTTCATTACTCTGAAGCGGGACAAGAAATCGCTGCGCAGCATTTTATTCGTCCAAGCCTAGCTTCGGTCGCGGCAAAACATAAAGCAGATTTTAAACCGATTGATTTATTCAGCGTGGATGAAGTATTTGGCGGCTGGACAAAAGCACAGAAAACGCATTTTGCTGACGGCGGTACTTTTGATGCTATTTATTCAAAATAATCGCTGCAAAAAGTGTTAATTAATATTTAAAAGCATCAATAGTAAATAGAGTTAATAAAAATAAAAAAGTAAAAGGATTAAAGAAATGGCAGAGATAAAAATCGCTGCTGCACATGTAGAGCAGCTTAGGTTACAACTTAAAGAATCATTGTTTTTAGATTTAGACGAATATGGTTTGGCAGAACAATCGACGGGTGAATTCAATAGCACATTCTTAGGTGTGCAATTAAATAGTGCGTTCCAGCCGATTTATGACAGCGTGGCAGGCGATTTATTTGGTCATGAAGCGTTGCTAAGACCGTCGTTGGGCGGCGAATTGCCTAGTACATCTGAATTTGCTTATAGTTATGCCGAGCAATCTGGAAAGCTGGTGCAATTTGACCGTGTGAGTCGTGCTTTACATGTGCTTAATTTTAAACAGATTTATGATGAGAATGGCTTGTTGTTTTTGGCGGTGCATCCAAATTTATTGATTTCAGTGAATGCGCATGGCAAGGTTTTTGAGCGTATTCTACATGCTAATTCTGTGCCCACTGAGCGCGTGGTGATTCAGATTGACGAAGGTTTAGTTGCACAAGATAAGCAGTTGATTGATGCGATTAACAATTATCGTGATCGCGGTTATCGCATTGCGATTGAGCATTTTGGCAATACCAATTCTCACGTTGATCGCTTATGGAAGTTGGCACCAGATTTCGTTAAGTTTGATGCCAGTTTGATTCAGCAAGCAGAAACCAATGACAATTTGTACAAGGTGTTGCCAAGCTTAATTGCTGGCGTGAAAGCGATTGATGCGCGCGCCGTAGTGACGGGTGTTGAAACGCAATCACAATTGAATATTGCCATTGAAAGTGGCGCCACTTTATTGCAAGGTGATTTTCTTGGTAAAGCGGTAGCAGCTAAAGACTTACAGAAAACAGATTTATTTAAACCGTCGGTTAATAAGCTGGCAGTTGCATAACTTTTAAGTTGGTTGATATCAAGTTTCTAGCCTTGAGGTGTTTAAATTTGAAGTGATTAAACTTGAGCTAGTTAAAATAGTTACTTAACATAAAAGATGGATTGATTTTTATATGGCAAAACAAAAAAACGTACTTCCTGGCTTTAATTTATCGCTAGGATTTACCATCTTTTATCTCAGTCTGATTGTGCTTATCCCACTTTCAGCTGCATTTATTAAAACCACTGATTTAAGTTTAAGTGAGTTTTGGGCGGTAGTCAGCGCGCCAAGAGTAGTTGCTTCTTATAAACTGACGTTTGGCGCATCACTTTTAGGGGCGCTAATCAATGCGGTATTCGGCTTACTCACTGCGTGGGTACTCGTGCGTTACACTTTTCCCGGCAAAAAAATTATTGATGCATTGGTCGACTTACCTTTTGCTTTGCCAACTGCGGTAGCAGGTATTGCGCTAACAGCCGTTTATGCAGGTAATGGCTGGATTGGTCAGTGGTTAGAGCCGTTAGGAATCAAAGTCGCATTTACGCCAATAGGCGTGATTGTCGCGTTAACGTTTATTGGCTTGCCATTTGTGGTGCGAACGGTACAGCCGGTGTTAGAGGATTTAGAATCCGAAACTGAAGAAGCCGCGGCCAGTTTAGGCGCGAATCGCTGGCAAACTTTCACCAAAATTATTTTTCCTGCAATCTGGCCAGCTTTATTGACTGGCTTTGCTTTAGCTTTCGCACGCGCGATTGGTGAATATGGCTCAGTGATCTTTATTGCGGGTAATGTGCCATTTGTGTCTGAGATCACGCCGCTAATTATTATTACCAAACTAGAACAATATGAATACGCGAGTGCGACAGCTATTGCGGTGGTGATGTTAGTGATTTCATTTTTACTGTTATTTGCGATTAATGGCTTGCAATGGTGGGTTAATCGCCGCTCAACGGCTAATTAATTCAATACATAGTTAACAGAAATCATATTAATAGTTAGAAAGTATCAGGAACAATCTATGTCCACTTCCACCTCATTGCTGACGACACAAACATCTCAATACAGTAATTATCAAAATAAAGTCGCCCGCAGCCGCGCGACATCAGAGCCAGCTTGGATACGCTGGACGCTGATTGCGATTGTGCTGATATTTCTAGGTTTGTTTTTAATCGTGCCATTAGCAGCAGTTTTTACTGAAGCTTTACGCAAAGGTTTTGATACTTATATTACAGCGTTAACTGATCCTGATGCGCTTTCCTCTATCAAACTGACGTTAATCGCAGCGGCAATCGCAGTGCCGCTGAACTTGGTGTTTGGCGTAGCAGCGGCTTGGGCGATCGCTAAATTCGAGTTTCGTGGCAAGAGCATATTAATCACGTTAATCGATTTGCCGTTTGCAGTTTCACCTGTGATTGCTGGTTTGATTTATGTGTTGATCTTCGGTCTGCAAGGTTGGGCGGGTTCAACGTTGTTGGATCACGACATCAAAGTGATTTTTGCTATTCCAGGTATTGTTTTGGCGACTATTTTCGTGACTTTCCCTTTTATTGCACGTGAGCTAATCCCCTTAATGCAAGCACAAGGTAAAGATGAGGAAGAAGCGGGTTTGGTACTGGGCGCTTCTGGTTGGCAGATTTTATGGCGTATCACGCTGCCGAATGTTAAATGGGGTTTGTTATACGGTGTCATTTTAACCAACGCGCGTGCGATGGGCGAGTTTGGCGCGGTGTCAGTGGTTTCTGGGCATATTCGAGGGTTAACTAATACCTTGCCACTACATGTTGAGATTTTGTATAACGAATATAACTACGCTGCAGCATTTGCAGTGGCATCTTTGTTGGCGATATTGGCGTTAGTAACGCTGGTGCTGAAAAGCTTTATTGAGTGGAAAGTCGCACGTAATGCAGAGATCGATGAGAAGTCTTGATGCAAATATTGAGTCAAAAAATATTAGTAAAAATATAAGGTTAGCTAGTTAGTTTGTTCATGCAAATTATTATTAAATTGGAATTTTAAGTATGAGTATCGAAATTAAAAACATCCGTAAGAATTTTGGCAACTTTAGTGCACTTAACGATGTGAGCCTAGATGTGCCAAGTGGCGAGTTGGTTGCATTGCTTGGACCATCGGGTTGCGGAAAGACCACTTTACTGCGCATTATTGCGGGGCTAGAAACGCCAGATTCTGGCAGTATTCTGTTTCACGGAACAGATGCGACTTCGCGCCAAGTGCGTGAGCGTGAAGTGGGTTTTGTGTTTCAACATTACGCCTTATTCCGCCATATGACGGTATTTGAGAATGTCGCCTTTGGTTTGCGTGTGCGCCCAAAAGAAACGCGCCCAACCGATGCTGAAATTAAAAGACGCGTACATGAATTATTAGAGTTGGTACAACTGGATTGGCTAGCCGATCGTTATCCACCGCAATTGTCAGGTGGACAGCGCCAACGTATTGCCCTAGCGCGTGCGCTAGCAGTAGAGCCAAAAGTATTGCTGCTGGATGAGCCGTTTGGCGCATTGGATGCGAAAGTGCGTAAAGAATTGCGCCGTTGGTTGCGTCGTTTGCATGACGAACTGCACATCACCAGCATCTTTGTCACGCATGATCAGGAAGAAGCGTTGGAAGTTTCTGACCGCGTTGTGGTGATTAATAAAGGTCAGATTGAGCAGATCGGTTCGCCACAAGAAGTTTACGATCATCCTGTATCGCCTTTTGTGTATCAATTTTTGGGCAATGTTAACCAGTTCAAAAGCCAGATTCATGAAGGTGAAGCCAATATTGGTGGTGTCGGTTTAAAAATCGATGCACATCAAGACACCAAACACAGCGCTGGTTTGGCTTATGTGCGCCCGCATGATATTGAGATTCGTAAAGAGTTAAATGGCTCTACACCAGCTTTCGAGGCGGTAATTAGCTATATTCATGCCATTGGACCATTGGTTCGGTTGGAGTTACAACGGGATGATCAATCTGAAGTGATTGAATCAGAATTGACTAGAGAAAAATTCCTGCAATTGGATATAGCGGTGGGCAATAAAGTGTATGTTTACCCACGTAATGTGCGCGTATTTCTGTCTTAATTTTCGGTTAACATTTTAGTCATTAATTTTTGGACTATTAAATGGGTTAAGTTATGCACACTAAATTTAAGATTGGGATTTAAATTAAGCTAAGAATATAAAGCCTTACACGAGTCGTTGAACAGTCTATTTCGTCTTTAATAAGCCTGTAAATAGGTATATTATTATGCTAAATCTACTGAATTGTTAGGATTCGTGTGAGCAACGTATTAACAACAGAAATATTAGACCTAGAAACACCATTAGACGCGGAAACACTAAGCAAACTGCAAGTCTTGATTGCACAGCATAAAGACTTGCCAGGGGCGTTATTGCCTTTGCTGCATAGCATTCAGGATAATATCGGCTATGTGCCAGAGGCAAGCTATTTGCCTATCTCAAAAGCATTAGCACTTTCTGTTGCAGAAGTGCACGGCGTTGTCACTTTTTACCATCATTTCCGCAGACATCCCGCTGGCCGACATATTTTGCAAGTTTGTCGCGCAGAGTCTTGTCAGGCAATGGGTTCAGAAAAGCTTGAAGCCAACATCAAATCATCACTTGGGATTGACTATCATCAAACGACTGCAGATGGCGCCATCACATTAGAGCCCGTTTACTGTTTAGGTAATTGCGCCTGTTCGCCGGCGGTGATGATGGACGATGAAGTGTATGGTCGCATGGACAATCAAAAAGTGGCTGAGTTGATTGGTGACGCGAGGGCTACTTCATGATGGATAAAACTGTAGTAGTTAATGTTCAGACAGTTAAAGTTTATGTACCGCGTGATTCTAGCGCGTTATCGCTTGGTGCAGATCGCACTGCCAAAGCGATTATTGCCGAAGCCGAAAATCGAGGTGTTGAAATAGAGCTGATTCGTAATGGTTCACGCGGACTGTTCTGGCTAGAACCATTTGTCGAAGTAGCAACCGAAAAAGGCCGCGTGGCATTCGCGCCTGTGCAAGCTAAAGATGTAGCTGGTTTATTTGACGCGGATTTTCTGAATGCGCATTCAGAAAAAGCCGCCGCACATCCGCTTAATCTAGGATTAACAGAAGAGTTAGCGTGGCTCAAAAGCCAGCAGCGCCTGACTTTTGCTAGAGTCGGTATTACCGACCCTGTTTCATTAGAGGATTATTTAGCGCATGACGGCTACAAAGGTTTAGCAAACGCACTGAAATTATCAGCTGCAGATATCGTTAAGACGGTTACTGATTCAGGTTTGCGCGGCCGTGGCGGCGCGGCTTTTCCTACAGGCATTAAATGGAAAACGGTTTTAGACACAACCGCAGAGCAGAAATATATCGTCTGTAATGCAGATGAAGGCGATTCTGGCACCTATTCTGATCGCATGATTATGGAAGACGATCCGTTTGTGTTGATTGAAGGTATGACGATTGCGGGTGTCGCAGTAGGCGCAACTCAAGGTTACATCTATCTTCGCAGCGAATATCCACATGCACTTAAAGTGTTAAATGAAGCGATTGATAAAGCAAAAAATGCTGGTTATTTAGGTGAGAATATTTGCGGTTCACAGCACAGTTTTAACTTAGAAGTACGTCGCGCAGCAGGCGCTTACGTATGTGGTGAAGAAACCAGCTTGCTTGAAAGTCTGGAAGGTAAACGTGGTTTGGTGCGCTTTAAACCGCCATTGCCGGCAATAGAAGGTTTGTTTGGCAAACCAACTGTTGTGAATAACGTGATTTCACTGGCGACTATTCCAATTATTTTAGATAAAGGCGCACAGTTCTATGCCGACTACGGCATGGGTCGTTCGCGTGGCACTTTGCCGATTCAGCTTGCTGGTAATATCAAACATGGCGGTTTGGTAGAGCTGGCATTTGGCGCGACTCTGCGTGACTTGCTATACGATTTTGGTGGTGGTTCAGCGACTGGAAAACCAATCCGCGCTGTTCAAGTGGGCGGCCCTTTGGGTGCATTCTTACCAGAAAGTCAGTTTGATACACCGCTTGATTATGAAGAGTTTGGCAAAATATGGGCGGTATTAGGTCATGGCGGCATTGTAGCGTTTGATGATACGGTAGACATGGCAAAAATGGCGCGCTATGCGTTTGAGTTCTGCGCAATCGAAAGCTGTGGCAAATGTACGCCTTGCCGAATCGGTTCAGTGCGGGGCGTAGAAGTGATTGATAAGATTATCGCTGGCACTGATCACAGTAAAAATATGCAATTAGTACGCGATTTAAGTGACACCATGTTAAATGGTTCCTTATGTGCATTGGGCGGAATGACGCCGTATCCTGTATTAAGTGCATTAAATCACTTTGCTGAGGATTTTTTACCTAGAAATTCTGGTCTAAATAATCAGTCAACAGTACAGAATCAAGAGAAGGCGCAGGCGGCTTGATAAGCGGCTGAAGAGAACATCATGGACGATATTAAATATACCACCCAACATACTACGTCAGTGAATCGATACGATTCGGATAAAGATTACGGCACGCCAAAAAAATCGAGCCAAAAACTGGTTAAGTTGAACATTGACGGTGTAGAAATTACCGTGCCAGAAGGCACATCGATTATGCACGCGGCACAGTTAACAGGTGTAACAGTGCCAAAATTATGTGCAACGGATTCACTAGAGCCGTTTGGTTCATGTCGATTATGTTTGGTCGAGATTGAAGGGCGCCGTGGTTATCCTGCGTCTTGCACCACACCAGTAGCCGAAGGCATTCAGGTGCGCACGCAAACCAGTAAACTGGCAGACGTACGCCGTGGCGTGATGGAATTATATATTTCAGACCATCCTTTAGATTGTTTAACCTGCGCAGCCAATGGTGATTGCGAATTGCAAGATATGGCTGGTGCAGTCGGTTTGCGCGAAGTGCGTTACGGTTATGAAGGTGAAAATCACCTGAAATCAACCAAAGACGAATCCAATCCTTACTTCACGTTTGACCCGAGCAAATGTATTGTCTGTAGCCGCTGCGTGCGTGCGTGCGAAGAAACACAAGGTACATTTGCATTAACCATTGAAGGTCGTGGATTTGGCAGCAAAGTTTCTGCCGGCAATAAAGACTTTTTAGAGTCAGAATGCGTGTCTTGCGGTGCCTGCGTACAAGCTTGCCCAACGGCAACATTGATGGAAAAAACTGTAATCGAAGCAGGTACGCCAGAGCATAAAGTCACCACGACTTGTGCTTATTGCGGCGTGGGCTGCAGCTTTGATGCCGAAATGAAAGGCGAGGAAGTGGTACGCATGACGCCGAATAAAGATGGCGGCGCCAATCATGGTCACTCTTGTGTTAAAGGGCGTTTCGCTTGGGGTTACGCGACGCATCAGGATCGCATCACGACACCGATGATACGCAAAAGTATTCATGACGAATGGCAGGTTGTGAGCTGGGATGAAGCGATTAATTACGCTGCCAGCGAGATTAAACGTATTGAAGCCAAATATGGCAAAGAAGCCATGGGTGGCATTACATCCAGTCGCTGTACCAATGAAGAAGTATATGTCACACAAAAATTGGTGCGCGCAGTGTTTGGCACTAATAATGTGGATACTTGCGCACGCGTTTGCCATAGCCCAACTGGTTATGGGCTTAAACAAACATTGGGTGAATCGGCAGGTACGCAAACATTCGATTCCGTGATGCAATCGGATGTGATTATGGTCATTGGCGCAAATCCAACCGACGGGCATCCTGTATTTGCGTCGCTGATGAAACGCCGCTTGCGTGAAGGCGCTAAATTAATTATCGCCGACCCGCGCGCAATCGATCTGGTTGAGAATTCACCGCATATTCGTGCCGATTATCATCTTAACTTACGTCCTGGTACAAACGTGGCATTAATTTCGGCTCTTGCGCATGTGGTCGTCACAGAAGGCTTGGTCAAAGAAGATTTCGTACGTGAACGTTGTGAGTGGGATTCATTTGTGACGTGGCGTGATTTTGTTGCCAAACCTGAGAACTCACCCGAAGCTTTAGAAGAAACATTGGGTGTTAAGGCTGAATTAGTGCGTCAAGCTGCACGTTTATTTGCAACAGGCGGTAATGGCGCGATTTATTACGGGCTAGGTGTAACTGAGCACAGTCAAGGCTCAACCATGGTGATGGGTATTGCTAACTTAGCAATGGCTACAGGCAATGTAGGTCGAGAGGGCGTAGGAGTTAACCCGTTACGCGGTCAAAATAACGTACAAGGATCTTGCGATATGGGCAGCATGCCGCATGAATATCCTGGTTATCGTCATGTATCTGATGAGGCAACACGTGCTTTATTTGAATCTGCTTGGGGTCGACCACTAAGTAATGACCCTGGTTTGCGCATCCCCAACATGTTGGATTTAGCGGGTGAAGGTAAATTCAAGGCCTTATATTGCGTAGGTGAAGATATCGCTCAATCTGACCCAAATACGCAGCATGTCACACATGCGCTGGAAAGTATGGAATGCGTCATCGTGCAAGACTTGTTTTTGAATGAGACCGCGATGTACGCGCATGTGTTTTTCCCGGGTGCATCATTCTTGGAAAAAAATGGTACTTTTACCAATGCAGAACGTCGTATTTCACCCGTGCGCCGTGTGATGACACCTAAAAATGGGCATGGTGAACGCGGACTAGAGGATTGGGAAATTACCGCCAAGTTATCCAAGGCTTTGGGTTATGAAATGAATTACAACCATGCCAGCGAAATTATGGATGAAATTGCGGCATTAACTCCAACATTTAAAGGCGTGAGTTTTAAAAAACTGGATGAGTTAGGCAGTATTCAATGGCCTTGCGATGATGCAAATCCTACAGGCACGCCAACCATGCATATTGACGAATTCGTGCGTGGAAAAGGCAAATTCTTTATCACGCAATATGTGCCAACAACTGAAAAAGTGAATGCAAAATATCCGTTAATCCTGACCACGGGTCGAATTTTGTCGCAATACAATGTAGGTGCACAAACACGCCGCACCAAAAACAATGCTTGGCACGCAGAAGATATTGTTGAAATTCATCCGCACGATGCCGAAGATCGCGGTATTAAAGAAGGTGATTGGGTGGGTATTGCCAGCCGTGCCGGCGAAACCGTATTGCGGGCAACATTAACTGAGCGTGTACAGCCAGGCGTGATTTACACCACCTTCCATCATCCAGAGTCTGGCGCAAACGTGATTACCACTGACAATAGCGATTGGGCGACCAATTGCCCTGAGTTTAAAGTGACGGCGGTGCAAGTCAATCGGGTGCATCAGTTATCAGATTGGCAAAAAGATTATCAATCTTTTAGCGAAGCGCAGATTGCATTTACGGGCAAAAAATCTAATAAAGTAATTAAGCAGCCCGCTTAATAGTTGATGAGTATTTGAGCTGAATTGGCGACTGAAACCATCAAAAATGTATCGCCTATTGAGGCTGCACTAACAGAAACTGATTCACCAACATTGATTTCTGTAAACGCGACTTCAACGCAAGTAAACGTGGCGCGCTGGCGTGGCGGTGTTTTAACGGATGCTACCGATAAAGTGGCGGAAGAAGTACCAATCGCGTTGATTTACAATGGAATTTCGCATGTAGTGATGCTGGCGACACCTGCAGATTTAACTGATTTTGCACTCGGTTTCTCGTTAAGTGAGGGTATTTTTCGCGATAAAAGTGATTTGTACGATGTGGATATTGTTCCACAAGCGCAAGGAATTGAGTTGCAAATGGATGTGGCGACAGAGTGCTTTGTCCAATTAAAGCAACGCCGCCGAAATTTAACTGGCCGCACAGGTTGTGGCTTGTGTGGCGCAGAAAGTTTAGATCAAGCCTTGCGTTTGCCCGCGCAATCAATCAGTCTTACAGCTTCAAAACTGCCTGTCAAAAGTATCGAGTTAGCCTTTAAAATGATGCAATCACATCAACCGCTACAGCAAGTTACTGGCGCAACGCATGCCTGCGTCTGGGTGAGTGCGCAGGGTGAAATACAATTGGTGCGTGAAGATGTCGGGCGGCATAATGCCATGGATAAGTTGATTGGTGCCTTGGCCAAGTCGCCAATGCAGGCCGATGGTTTCGTGCTGACATCAAGCCGTGCTAGTGTTGAAATGGTACAAAAAGTAGCAACTGCTGGTATTAGTATTCTAGCCGCGATTTCTGCACCAACTGGCCTTGCGATACGTGTAGCAGAAACCTATGGCGTGACATTAATCGGTTTTTTGCGCGATAATCAATTTGTGATTTATACCCACAAGCATCGAATACAATTTTAATAAACCTAAATTTATACCCAGACTTATGCAAACAGAACAATTAATCAAAATGGCAAATCAAGTAGGCGATTTTTTTGAATCATATCCAGACCAAGTACAAGCACAGCAAGATATTGCCCAACATTTGAATCGTTTTTGGGCATTAACCATGCGTCAGCAGATTGCTTCGCATGTTAAAGAGGACGGCGGTGCTGGTTTGCATGCAAAGGTTATCTCGGCTATTTCCACTTATCTTGATGTCGAATAATTAGGTTGATTGAATCAAATCGAATTACTCTGTAATTCTTACTAAAGTTAACCACTTTAAATCATTCAATTTGATTCACTTATAATAAAGCCGTGAACCTCTCTTTTTTTATATTAAGCCCAGCAGAAATTGAAGCGTTGGTACTTTCGGCAAAAGTGGCGGTGTTTTGTACGTTAATTATTTGTATTCCAGGCGTTGCAGTCGCTTGGTTATTGGCGAAAAAATCGTTTATTGGTAAATCGCTATTAGACAGCATTGTGCATTTGCCACTGGTTTTGCCACCGGTTGTACCCGGTTTCCTTTTGCTCATCCTGCTGGGCGGTCAAGGGATAATCGGTAAATGGTTACAAGCAACTTTCGGTATTAGCATCGCATTCACGTGGATAGGCGCTGTTATCGCTTCAGCCGTAATGGCATTCCCGTTAATGGTTCGTTCAGCGCGGTTGGCAATCAGCCAAGTAGATGCTGGATTAGAAGCTGCCGCGCAATCGCTGGGCGCACATCCATTTAGAGTTTTTTTCACAATCACTTTACCACTCGCCTTGCCGGGAATTGTCACCGGTTTGATTCTGGCATTCAGTCGCAGCTTAGGCGAGTTTGGCGCAACTATTACCTTTGTAGGCAATATCGAAGGTGAAACGCGTACACTGCCATTAGCCATTTATACTTATACCCAGATACCAGGTGGCGATGTCGCCGCCATGCGGTTAGTGATTTTAAGCATGATTATCGCGTTAGGTGCGTTAATGATTAGCGATCTACTCGAACGCAAAGCTACAAAGCATATTGGACGTGGCTTGCGGGAGAAAGATAATGATTGAGTTTGACTTTCAGCGCAATCAGGGCGATTTTGATCTAGACGTAAAATGTCGTTTAAACGCACCAGTTGTTGGTTTGTTTGGCGCATCTGGTGCAGGTAAAAGCACATTGTTGGGTATGATTGCAGGATTGGTGAAACCGCACTCAGGCCAACTGATTTTAGATGGCGAATGCTTATTTGATAGTCAGCATGCGATTGATGTTCCCATACATCAGCGTCGCATAGGCGTGGTGTTTCAGGATAGTCGATTATTCCCACATCTGAATATTCGCGATAATTTAAATTACGGCTTTCTTACATTAAAAGATAAGCGTTTTAGTTTTAAGCAAATTGTGGATTTGTTAGAAATCGGACATTTGCTGTCGCAAAAACCGCATCAAATCTCTGGTGGAGAAAAACAACGTGTATCACTTGGGCGTGCCTTACTCACTTCGCCACGTTTGCTTTTATTAGATGAACCGCTGGCTGCATTAGATGTGCGATTAAAGCATCAAATATTGCCGTTTTTACGACGTGTAAAAGATGAAATCAATATCCCGATGATTTATGTCAGTCATGCGATTGATGAGATTTTATATGTCACATCTGAAATCGTGATCATTGAGCAGGGAAAGTTGCTGGCGCAGGGGCGTTTTCACGAGATTATTCACCAAGATAATTTGCAGCGTATTGCGCAATCGTTGGGTTTGGAAAATGTGATTGGCGCAGTGATTGCCAGTCACGATAATAGGTATGGCTCGACCACGTTAAAACATGGCAGTCAAACTATTGTGGCGCCAATAATAACCGCAGATACGGGCGCGCAAATCACGATTTCTATTCCTGCTTCAAGTATTGCGCTGTCAATATCTCGGTTAGAAAGTGTCACGATACAAAATCAATTACAGGGACAGGTCACAGAGATTAAACAGATTGGTTATCGTGTATTAGTCACAGTAGATATTGGCGAGAGCCAAATTGTGGCTGAAGTGACAACAAAGGCATTAGAAACGCTGAATATTGTTGTTGGCAATAGTGTGTATTGTTTGATAAAGGCGCAGGCAATACGTGCGCATGGTTTTATTTAACAACTAACTTATGGCAAATAACGTGATTGCCACATTAAAAATATCCAAGCAAAACGTTCCAAATAAAACGTTCAGTGCAACTTAGTTAACATGTTGAAACAGTCGAAAATATTCGTGGCGATCGCTGATGCGCTTTCCGTTCCAGATCAGTTTCCAGTCAGCGCCAGGGTCAATTTTTTCACGACCTTTATCTTCTTGAATTAAGTACAAATCGCAATTAAGATTTTGTTCTTTTTCAAACGCTTGGGTTTTTACATTGGCATAATAATGCAATAAATCGCGCTGACTTTCGCCCAAACGATTACTGGTAATACAGGCGAATTCTTTAGGCAACGCATCTTTTAATTGCGTAAACACCGTGCTATAACTGCGCGCAGAATCAATCATTGGTAGCCACAATGTCATCAATAATGTCCATACACAGGTCATACCAATGGCCCAGTTAGTTGCACCTGAACGGTTAGAATGTTGCGCGCGAAATATCGCGAATAACCATATCAAGCTGACAGCGATGGCGAATATCACCGCTATAAAGTTGAAATCAAGTTGTGTCACGCCAGATAAAAAAGCGAGTCGTTCTTTGATTTTAGCTGGACTACCAGTCATCATCGCAATCCAGCCCAGCCAAATCAAGCTGCTCATTAAGCCAAACAAAATCAGGCCAAACCAATTCAATGCGCCAGCGGTGCCGCGCTTTAGGGTTTCAATACTGCCACCCGCCATGGCGGTTAAAGGAATTAACAATGGCAGCGCAAAGATATCTTTGCGATCAGCACCAAAGCCGATTAATACCCAAGCGACCAGCGTAAAGGTAAGAATCAGTTGGAATCTTGGTTTGCTGAGCAATTGCGCCCGATAACGCCAAGCGCCCCAAATGGCTAGCGGTAAAGCTGGCCATGCATACCATAATAATGTTTTCAGGAAATACACATGATAAGAATCATTGAATTGCGCAAACGATTGTAACCACCAAGCATTGAAAAGTTCTGGATGGAAAATCAGGCATAAAGCTGGCCATATCGCTAAAAATGGACTGGCAATTGCAATGGCAATTGCGACAACATACAGAAAACTTTTGCTACGCCAAAAACTAAACAGGCACGGCAATATTAAGCATGTGGCCAAGAGAATAGATAAAGGCAACAAACCTGTTGATAAAAAACTAACAGTCAGTCCAAAAGCCAACAAAACGCTTGCTCGATAGGGCCGTCTTTTGCTTAAAGCCAACGCATAAAATCCAGCCGCTAAACCAGTTAAACTTGCGACTGCAGGTGTTAACGTATGGGCGCTGACAATTAGGCCGAGCGAGCCCATGAACACGAATGTGGTTTGCCGACCGATGCCTTTATCCCACAACTCACGCCCAGCCATGCCAATCATAAGCAGGGTGATTAACATCCATAAGCCAGAAGCGATACGTGCTGCATCATGCAAGGGTAATATGGGTTGCAACACTTTGGCCAGCAAGGTGGCGCTTAAATAAAATAAGGGCGGGTCAACAATGTTGGGATTGCCAGCAGAATTAGGCGCTAAATACTGGCTAGAGTCCAGCATGTTTTTGATGATGCTAATACTGTGCGACTCAAATGGTTTCCAAGGTGCGTGACCAATTAAACCCATAAACAACCAAACCGCACATAGCACTAATAATAAGTGCGTTTTTGCACGCTCACCCACGCGCGCGCGCGGGGTAGACATATTTCCTTGCCAGTCATGTTCTAGATCGAAGCGCATTGATTGCCGTTGTTGAATTTATTTGTCTATTTTAGCACTGCTTATTTTGCAACTGCTTAAATTAATCATTTAACAAATACTGATTAAATAAAACGCAAATAGCACGAAAATAAAAAAGGCAGCTAAGCTGCCTTTTTTGCCAAACACAAGCATTGAATTACATGCCGTATTTTTGTTTGAATTTCTCAACACGACCAGCAGTGTCTAAAATCATTTGTTTGCCAGTGTAGAACGGGTGTGATTTTGAAGAAACTTCAATTTTAACCAGTGGATATTCTTTACCATCTGTCCATTTGATAGTGTCACGGGCAGAAATGGTTGAGCGTGTAACAAAACTGAAGTCTGCACCAATGTCTTGGAACACTACTTCTCTGTATTCTGGATGAATTCCGTCTTTCATGATATAGCCTCGCTGTTTATTTGCCGAAAGATACGGCAGTAATTAATTTGCACTAAAATTGCAATAGACGCGCATTATATTGAGTTTTGCGTTGATGCGCAAGGCTGAATATTTGGGTCATTTTGAGTGTTAAGTATTAACCGCGGCGCATGCTGTCAAAAAAATCCGCATTGTTTTTAGTGGCTTTGATTTTATCTAACAAGAATTCCATCGCTTCTAAATCGTCCATTGGATAAAGCAGTTTACGCAACACCCAAATTTTCTGTAATACATCTTTTTCGATGAGCAACTCTTCTTTACGCGTGCCCGATTTATTAACGTTAATGGCTGGATAGAGGCGTTTTTCAGCCATTTTACGGTCAAGATGGATTTCCATATTGCCCGTACCTTTAAACTCTTCGTAAATCACATCATCCATGCGCGAGCCTGTATCGACCAGTGCTGTGGCGATAATCGTTAATGAACCGCCTTCTTCAATATTTCGTGCTGCACCAAAGAAACGTTTAGGACGTTGCAACGCATTTGCATCCACACCACCAGTTAATACTTTGCCGGATGAAGGAATGACTGTGTTGTAAGCGCGTGCTAAGCGGGTGATTGAATCTAGTAAAATCACCACATCTTTTTTATGCTCAACTAAGCGTTTGGCTTTTTCTAGCACCATTTCAGCCACTTGCACATGGCGGGTTGCAGGTTCATCAAAGGTTGAAGCAACTACCTCACCTTTTACAGAACGCGTCATTTCAGTCACTTCTTCAGGGCGTTCATCAATCAGCAAAACAATCAGAATCACATCGGGATGGTTGGCGGTAATGGCATGTGCAATATTTTGCATCATCACCGTTTTACCGCTTTTCGGGCTGGCGACTAATAATCCGCGTTGACCGCGGCCAATTGGTGCAATCATATCAATCACGCGACTAGTGATATTTTCTTCACCGCGAATATCGCGTTCTAAAGTGAGGGGGATTGTTGGGAAAAGTGGTGTTAAATTTTCAAACAGAATTTTATGCTTGGTGTTTTCTGGTGCTTCACCATTCACTTGGTCAACTTTTACTAAAGCAAAGTAACGTTCGCCATCTTTCGGTGTGCGAATTTCACCTTGAATGCTATCACCTGTGTGCAGATTAAAACGGCGAATTTGCGAAGGTGAAACGTAAATATCATCAGGCCCAGCAAGATAAGACGTATCGGGTGAGCGTAAAAATCCAAATCCATCTTGTAGCACTTCTAATGTACCGTCACCAAAAATACTGTCACCTTTTTTTGCTTTATTTTTTAATATGGCAAAAATCAAATCTTGCTTACGCATACGGCTTGCGTTGTCGATTTCGTTGGTAATTGCCATTTCAACGAGTTCGGTGACAGGTAGGTGTTTTAGATCAGATAAATGCATGAGAGAACTCTCTAGAAGTGACTAACTAAGGGATAGTTTGTATGATGAAGTGATAAAAAATGTCTAGTTTCTGATTGGATGGTAGAAACTAGACGTATTCGAAAAAAGGCTTATATATTTAGATGTTGCTATCAATAAATGCTGTTAATTGAGATTTTGATAATGCACCGACTTTGGTGGCTTCAACACTACCGTTTTTAAATAACATTAAGGTTGGAATGCCGCGAATGCCATATTTTGGCGGTGTTTGTTGATTATCATCAATATTCAGTTTGGCTACTTTTAAACGGCCAGCATATTCTTTGCTAATGTCATCCAAGATTGGCGCAATCATTTTGCAAGGCCCACACCATTCTGCCCAATAATCCACTAAAACTGGAAGGGAAGATTGCAATACTTCCTGCTCAAAAGCAGCATCGCTTAAATGGGTAATGTTTTCGCTCATGGTGACCTCGGTGTAGAAATTTTACGATTGACTGAATAGTGTACGATAACTTAAATATGATGGCTATCTTTGATAATTAAATAGCGTCGATTAACGTATTTTCAAGTAATTAACAAAAATATAATTAACTTAATAGGTTGTAACGATAATAATTTATTCAGTACAGACTAACTTTTAACTAAATAACTAGTTTTGCTAGTATAACAATAGTAATTGATTTATATCAAGCTGTATTGAAAGCGCTCAAAACTCGCGGTGCGCTCTACCAATTGCGTGATTTGCACGTTGCTCACCGCATTATTGTGATGAAGCTCCAAAGTACTACCGATTTTGCATAAGCCAACAGCCGTAATAATGCTTGCAGGTTGTTTTAATGCCGCTAATTCAGGCAATAACAAGGCTTCATTTTCTAGCGCATTATTGTCGGCTCTCACACTGACAGCAGAAGCACTGGGTGAAATAAGCTGCAAGCCCACATCTAATTGTTTTAATTCGTTCACTTTGGCCCAGCGTAACACAGCCAGCTCCCACATTTTTGTACTATTGTCTTTCATCGCGACAACATCGCCAATTTGTGCGGTGGCTTGAGATGAATTGAATTTACGTAGCGCATAGCCGCCCGCACTGACATTTAAGATTTGCCAGCGCGATGGTCGATAGATACCGTTTGTACCCAAGCCGCTAATACTTTGATGTGGGCTGAAATGTGATGCGACTTCACGAATCAAATGATGCGTGGAGTTGATGCCAATACCTAATTCTACTCCATCGCTTTTTTTGCTTCTAGAGAATACACGTTGCGGTGTTTTACCATATTGTTTAATTAAATGCGCGAGTAAATCTGCAAAATGCGTCTCTATGGCATTTTTAGGCATACTGCCATCGTTCGGCACAATGCCTTCACGTAGTAATTTAATGTGCTGATGTATTTGTCTTGCTAAATTGACAGTGACCAGCAGAATATCGGTGCTTCCATCGGGAATAGTCTTATTTTTAACAAAGGCAGTCGGCGGCTGATTGCCATTTAGTGCAACTAAAAATACACCAGTAGGATTTTCAACAAAACCGAGCGGTCTTAACTCTGCTTGATGGGCGACATTACCTAAGTAGCTATCGATTTTGACAATATCTTGGTTGGCAAAATGTTGCGGATTAGCAAGGTTAAGTAGCAATATCTGCGTGTAAATCAAATTGACAGAACTGGCATTCGCGCTGGTGTAATGCTCCGCGACAGGCAGTTTTTCGGCAGATTGTTGCAACGCACAGTAATAAAGCTGATGTAATTCACCCCACAATATAATTGGTGTGCTGGCGTAAGTAAGATGGTGAATCAGCGCGATTTCTTTGCAGGCATGAATCGCACGTTGGATCACTAATGCAGTCGTTTTGCTGCTATTTAAGTTGAGGATTTTATTTTGTAAATCCACCAGCGCAAATTTATAGCCAAACGCAAATTCTTGCCATAACTGTTCTGCAGCACTGGCAAAAGCTTGCTCATTTTTAGAAATAGGCAAGCTGGCATTGCTGAAATGTGGGATTAAGTCTTGATAAATTTGAATTGCTGCTGGGCGATAAAGCTCTAACGCATTCAGACGATTGGTAAATGCGACTTTTTGACTGTTGATGATTTGCAGTTCTTCAATTAAGTCGGTTGCCGCTCGAATTGGATCGCCAAAAGGTAGGTTTTGTATGAATTCGTTGATTTTGTGCGCGCGAGTTTCAGCCAACAAAATTGGATTGTTATCTAGATTTGGTAGCTTAAGACTAATCGGCATATAAACTCCACACAATGTCTTAATATATTAAGAGCTAATTTAAAGTTTGTCACTTTAAAGTTTGTCGCTTTATCAATTTATCACGCTAATTTTAAAGAATTAATTTAAAAAAATCATTCATTTAAAAGAATTCAACAGGTTTGTTGAATAAACCATTTTGGTGAACGAATAAGCTTCACATTAAGCCTAAATTTTGTACAATAATCTGAACTGTATATTGAGAGAATAGATGCGATTGAAAAATATGATTTTTGTTAAAGAACCGTTCTTAATATTGGTGTTAATAAGTGTTATTTTTAGCATGAGTTTTGCGGCTAACGGCGCAGAACGTCTGCAAAATAAGGGCTTCGTTTTAAGTGATACGACTGGCAAAAAGCATGCGTTATCTCAATACAAAGGCAAATGGGTGATCGTGAATTACTGGGCAACATGGTGTCCGCCATGCTTAGAGGAAGTGCCTGATTTGGTGGCACTGTACGATAGCCGCAAAAATAAAGATGTGATGTTGCTGGGCGTTGCGTTTGATTACCAAGATGCAAAAGAGGTCGCCGATTATGTAGACGATATGCTGATGTCTTACCCGATAGTGCTGGGTGACGATGAAGTGATTAAGCAGATTGGTACTGCAGAAGTAATGCCAACCACTTATATTTACAACCCGCGCGGGGAATTGGTTAAAACCAAGCGCGGGCTGGTGACTAAAGTTTATCTTGAAGATATTATTGCGAAAGGAAGTTCAAAAACGCATTAATTAAAAACTGCTCATAAAAAAGTGTTAAGTATTTTTTAAGACTTAATTCTTAAGCACTAAATTTACTTAAACAGGCGCTTCTATACTTTTACCATCTGCATCTAAAATATTGAGCTGGTTTTCATCGGCAAACTGCATTAACTGGGCAAAACCTGCTGGGTTGCTATCTTTTAAACGCATGTCCACAGCCAGACATCGCACACCATTCATTACTTTTGGTTTTAAATAGGGCGAATACACCAGTTTTTTGTTTGGACCAAAGCTGGCGTAAGTGCTACAAGTTCTATCGACCCAATCGCTCGGACGAAAAGGTTTACCAGCACGCGTCAGGCCTTCAATAATAATTTCTACCGCTTTTAGAGTCATTTTTAGCTACTTAACTTTATTGAATGAATTCAAATAATTTAACTACTTTGCTCACACCATCGGTGTTGCGTGCAATCTCTACGGCAGCATCTGCTTCTGCCTGATTAACTAAACCAAGTAAGTAAACGACACCATTTTCTGTAACCACTTTAACGTAATTAGCTGGGAATTTATTTTCAGTAACGAATTTACCTTTAATCTTAGAGGTGATGTAAGTATCGTTGCTGCGAGAGCCAATTGAGCTTTTCGGCGCTACAACAAGTTCATTGGTCACAGTGCGAATATTTTCGACTTCTTTCATTAAAGACTCTGCTTTAGCCAAGCGTTCTGCATCTGGCACTTCGCCAGTTAATAACACGTTACGGTTATAACTTGTCACGTTAACGTGCGCTTCTTCACCTAAATTTGTTTCCATCTTTCTATTGGCTTTAATCTGAATGCCTTGATCTTCTACATAAAAACCAGAAGTGCGTCTATCCGATGCAATGGCGCCACCAGCGACAGCGCCGCCCACAGCAACCGGCACACAAGCAGCCAGTTGACTGACTATTGCGGCAGCCAAAAAAAGCTTAATAGTTGTAAGTTTAATGGTTGAATTCATTGCATACTCCAAATAACGGTTAATTTTTGCGAATGATACGCGCTTTGACCATTGAGTGCATCATCATGCATCAAATGCATTACGCACCCATTCAATATTTTCTGTGTCTAATTTAGACATTAACACTGCATCAAAACGACATTGGCTTTCGCCATGTGTTTGTAAATAATGTTGCGCGGTTAAGATTAATTTCTGCTTTTTGTGTGTCGTAATACTAGCGCCAGCATTGCCAAACTGCTGGTTGCTCCTCAATCTTACTTCAATAAATACCAGTGTTTTGGCGTCCATCATAATCAAATCAATCTCGCCAAAACGGCAGTGATAATTTTGCGTCACCATTTTAAGTCCGTGATTCTGCAAAAAAGTTGCAGCTAATTTTTCAGCCTCAAACCCTGCATTATTTTGATTCATTTTCATCGGTTAAGTGTTGCCTATAAATCAAAACGGTTTATGACGGATTATTCATTATTAAGGATTATTTAATAGAAGTTAAATTTTTAATATTTTAAGCATGGCTTTGGCTTAAAATTACACAATGAATGATTTAAAAGCAACAGGCATATTATATGTGGTGGCAACACCAATCGGCAATCTGACTGATATTACGCTGCGTGCGTTAGAAACGCTAAAAGTGGTTGATGCGATTGCGGCGGAAGATACGCGCCATACATCGGGTTTATTATCGCATTTTGGCATCAGCAAAAAATTAATCGCCGTGCATGAACACAATGAACATCAATCGGCAGAAAAGCTGCTGACTCAATTAAAATCAGGTGAAAATATTGCATTGGTAACCGATGCCGGCACACCAGGCATTAGCGATCCAGGCGCAGTGGTAGTAGATTTTGTGCGCAAAGCGGGTGTTAAGGTTGTGCCGATTCCAGGTGTGAGTGCGGTGATCGCGGCATTATCCGTTTCTGGCATTACGCAAAATGGTTTTTTGTTTCATGGTTTTTTGCCCGCCAGCGGTGCAGCCAGACGCAAGGCATTGGAAGCGCTAAAAACACAAACGGTAACGTTAGTTTTTTATGAAGCGCCACACAGAATCATAGAAAGCATTGTAGATATGGCGAATGTATTAGGCGCAGAACGCCGTGTTACTTTTGCCCGAGAAATCACCAAAACATTTGAAACCATCTATAGTTGCAATCTGGCTGATGCAGCAAATTGGTTGCAAGCCGATACTAATCAACAGCGCGGCGAATTTGTACTTTTAGTTGAAGCTGCCGTAATAAAAGTAGCTGAAGGGTTTTCTGAGGAGGTGGTGCGTATATTGAAATTATTGCTCGCAGATTTACCGCTTAAGCAAGCGGTTAAGTTAACCGCTGAGATTGCCAATGAAAAGAAAAATGATTTGTACGAATTCGCACTGAGATTAAAGCAAGCTAATTAAAATGCTGATAGATTATTTTGAATAAAAGACTCAAAAAGATAGCCATAAAATGATTCCTTCCAATACGTTAACTCCGACTACTTTAACTATTACACGACCAGATGACTGGCATTTGCACTTAAGAGATGGTGCCGCGCTACAAGCGGTTTTGCCAGACAGCGCAAGGCAATTCGCGCGTGCGATTGTGATGCCAAATTTGCGTCCGCCTGTGACAACGACTGAATTAGCCGTTGCTTATCGCCAACGTATTATAAACGCCTTGCCAACTGGCATGCGTTTCGAGCCGCTAATGACTTTGTATCTGACTGATAAAACTTCGGCAGAGGAAATAGCTTTGGCCAAAGCCAGTGGTATTGTGCATGGTGCAAAGCTTTACCCAGCGGGCGCCACTACCAATTCAGATTCCGGTGTCACAAACCTAGGTCATTGCGTGAGTGCGCTTGAGGCGATGGAAAAGTTAGGCGTGCCTTTGCTGGCGCACGCTGAAGTGACCGATAACGATGTCGATGTGTTTGATCGCGAACGTGTATTTATTGAGCGCAATATGATTCCGTTGTTAAAAAAATTCCCCGCATTAAAAGTGGTTTTTGAGCATATAACCACTAAAGATGCGGCAGACTTTGTGATTGAATCCCCTAATAATATTGCTGCAACAGTGACTGCGCATCATTTACTAATGAATCGCAACGATATGTTTAAAGGCGGCATTCAGCCGCATCATTACTGTTTGCCAATCTTGAAACGTGAAGAACACCGCGTGGCTTTGGTTAAAGCAGCGACTTCTGGTAATCCTAAATTTTTTCTAGGCACAGATAGCGCACCGCACGCCAAGCATACTAAAGAAGCAGCTTGCGGTTGTGCCGGAATATACACCGCGCATACGGCGATTGAGTTGTATGCAGAAGCGTTTGAAAATGCAAATGCCTTAGATAAGTTAGAAGGTTTTGCGAGCTTTTATGGGGCGGATTTTTATGGTTTGCCTCGTAATAAAGAGAGAGTTACATTAGTGAAAGAAAGTTGGAAAGTGCCTGAGAATTTGCCGTTTGATGGCGACACTTTAGTGCCTCTCAGAGCTGGGCAAATTTTACAATGGAAATTACAGAAATAATTAGCCGCTCAGCATGTCAAACGCTCGGCATGTTAAAATAGCGACGAAGCTGGCTAGACAGTCGCCGCTCACGTAAGTGAGGGGAGGAAAGTCCGGGCTGCATAGAGCAAGATGACGGCTAACGGCCGTACGCTGAAATTTTTGTGGCGAAAGCCACAATCTATAAGGTGAGGAATAGGGCCACAGAGACGAGCGTATTTAGTTACGGTGAAACGCGGTAACCTCCATCTGCAGCAATATCAAATAGGCTGGCGTTTTTATTTGCGTAGAACGTTACACAAGTAAATAGGGCGTTGCTCGCGCTGCCAGCGGGTAGATAGCTTGAGCGTACAAGTAATTGTGCGCCTAGATGAATGACTGTCAACTTTAGTAATAAAGTCTACAAAACCCGGCTTATCGGCCAGCTTCACTTTTTAATTAAACTATCTTATTTAGCTTTCTCATTCGCTATTCGCAGCGCTTTTATCGTCCTCTTGATTCAATTCAAACACATAATCCCTAACTCTTATATTTTACATTCACTTAATTTAGTATCTTATTGATTAATATGGTTATTATTTAGTTGATTAAAATACGCTAAGTCTTTGTCTTATAAAGAAAAAATAGTGAAAAAGTGCTTGCAAAGTACTTTTTTTTTATCTATAGTGCAATTTAGTGGGGAAAAGTGGAGTTTAGTGGGATGTTTCACTTTTTAACCGTTTTTAGTGGTTAAGTTTTTAAGGCTTTGTTCATTCAAATCATGTTTCGCGGCGCAACACATTTAAGTATGGATGCTAAATACAGGCTTGTAGTGCCTGCCAAGCATCGTGATGCTTTGTTGACGCAAAGTGCGGGCAATTTGATATTAACTGCGCATCCGCACCGTTGTTTATTGCTTTATCCGCAGCCTGCTTGGGCGCCTATTGAGGCAAAAATTAATAGCCTATCCAGTTTTAACCCACAAACCAGCGTTTACCAACGCATGATGGTGGGTCAGGCGGAAGATATCACTTTAGATGTGACAGGTCGTTTACTGGTTTCGCCGGTTTTGCGTGGTTTCGCGAATTTAGATAAAGATGTGATGTTTGTAGGCCAAGGTAGCCATTTTGAGTTGTGGAATATGGATGCCTGGAACAAGCAGTTGGAAACATTAATGACTGGCGATGGATTTGAGATGCCAGCAGAATTAGAGGGCTTTTCGCTATGATGCTGGGCGCAAAATCTGCGCCGCCAATAAATGAAAATTCAGCCTTAGTGTCAGCATCAGTTATGACTTCCGCAACAAATCCCAACTCTCAACCACCATCAACCGCACATATCACCGTGCTGTTGAGTGAGGCAGTCAATGCGCTAAATATCCAATCGGATGGTATTTACATTGATGGTACTTTTGGGCGCGGCGGTCATAGCCGTCTTATTTTGTCCAAGTTAGGTGTTAATGGCAGGGTGTTTGCAATAGACCGAGATTTAGCGGCATTAGCAGAAGGTCAGTTAATTAAAGATGCGCGATTCACTATTGAGCATCGACATTTTTCAGAAATCAATCAATTAGCAATCAGTAACAATCTCCAAAAAGTAGATGGTATTTTACTGGATTTAGGTATTTCTTCGCCCCAAATCGACGAAGGCGAGCGCGGTTTTAGTTTTAGATTTGATGCGCCGCTGGATATGCGCATGGACCAAACGCGTGGCAAAACAGTGGCAGAGCTGTTAACCACAATTTCAGAGCAACAATTAGGGAAAGTGATAAAAGATTATGGTGAAGAACGGTTTGCTAAGCAGGTTGCAAGGGCGATTATTAAGGAGCGCACAGACGGGCGCGCCATCACCACTACAGGACAGCTTGCCAAGATCGTGGCAAGTGCAATCCCCAAGATCGAACCGGGGCAGAACCCTGCAACGCGCACCTTTCAAGCTTTACGGATTTTCGTCAATTCGGAGCTTGAGGAGTTATCGCTAATTTTGCCGAAATGCTTGGATTTATTGGCAGAAGGTGGGCGCTTGGTAGTGATTAGTTTTCATTCGCTGGAGGACAGAATCGTGAAACAGTTTATTCAGAATGAACAAAACCGCGATGATTTGCCAGCTAATTTCCCAGTGAAAGCCAAAGATCTGCCGCAACCAAGATTATTGGCTGTGGGCAAAGCGATTAAACCAAGCGCAGCTGAAGTGAAGGCAAACCCGCGTAGTAGAAGTGCGGTGATGCGTGTGGCGATGAGAACGGCAACGGCTTAATAAGCTATTTATAAAAACATGACGCGTTTAAATTTTATTCTTTTTTTTGTGTTAATTGCCGTGAGTTTAGGTGTGATTACATCGCAACATAAAGCGCGAAAATTGTATTTTGAGCTTGAGAAACAGCAAAATTTAAAACAGAAATATGAAACAGAATTTGGGCAATTGCAGTTAGAACAAAGCACTTGGGCCATGCATTCACGCATCGAAGAATTGGCTGCTAAAAAATTAAAGATGCAAGTGCCTGATGCAAAACGTATTCAAGTGATTACAAAAGAAGAAGTGACCTCAGAAGTGATTCGATAGCAGCAATTAGTTAAAAGTGAACCGTAAAGAAATTTAGAAAAAATGGCCTACAACTCAGTACAACATCATATAGTAAAGCTGCCAGCATGGCGGCGTAGGCTATTGTTGATTGGCTTATTACTGGGTTTTGCGGGATTGTTCGCACGTGGTATTTATTTGCAAAGTTTGCACAAAGAATTTTTGCAGCAAAAGGGTGACGCACGTTACAGCCGCACATTAGAGCTACAAGCGCATCGCGGAAAAATCACTGACAGAAACGGCGAGTTGCTGGCAATTAGTAGTCCAGTGGAATCCGTTTGGGCAAGTCCGCCAGATGTGAAAATCACTACAGAGCAAAAAGTAAAGCTTGCTCAATTGTTGGGTATTAAGAATAAAGAAGTTGATAAAAAATTAGCCAATCTACAGCGTGGTTTTGTGTATTTAAAACGCCGTGTAGCGCCCGATCTCGCAGCAAAAGTCATGAGCTTGCGGATTCCGGGTATTTTTTTACAGCGTGAGTACAAACGTTTTTATCCTGCTGGCGATGTGACTGCGCATATCGTTGGATTTACTGATATTAACGACAAAGGTCAGGAAGGTTTTGAGCTGGCACAAAATGCGCTTTTATCAGGCAAAGCTGGCAGTCGCAAAGTCATCAAAGACAGGCAGGGCCGCATTGTAGAAGATTTGGAAGACGTTAAAGTGCCGCAAGATGGGCATGATTTAGTGTTAAGTATTGATAGACGTCTTCAATATTTAACTTTTAGAGAGTTGTCGCGTGCAGTGGAATTGCAAAAAGCCAAAGCTGGTGCGGCGGTGATATTAGACGCAAAAACGGGTGAAGTATTGGCGATGGTGAATTTGCCGACCTACAACCCGAATAATCCCGTGAATATCAGCGGTAAAACGCGTAACCGTGTGGTTACCGATGTGTTCGAGCCTGGATCTACATTGAAATCGATTGCGGTTTCAGCAGCAATGGAATTCGGCGATTTCAAACCAGATACATTGGTGCAAACTGGGCCTGGCTATATGAAAATCGGTTCTGCGACCGTGCATGACACACATGACTATGGCATGTTGACAGTGGCTGGCGTGATACAGAAATCATCCAACGTTGGCGCATCAAAAATGGTGTTGAGCTTAAAGCGCGAAGAGCTTTGGAGCGCGTTCAATCAGTTGGGTTTTGGTTCGCGCATGAATATTGGTTTCCCCGGTGAAGCATCTGGCCGCCTGCGTCCTTATAAAACATGGCGTCCGATTGAACAAGCCACAATGTCTTATGGGCACGGCATCAGCGTGACTTTATTGCAGCTTGCACGTGCCTATACAGTGTTTGCAAATGAAGGCGAATTAAAGCCTGTTTCACTGTTAAAAATCAAAGAGTCTCCTGTGGGACATCAAGTATTTTCGGCGCAAGTCGCCAATGATATGAAAACCATGATGGAACAGGTTGTATTGCCTGGTGGCACCGCTTTAAAAGCGCAAGTGGCTGGTTATCGCGTGGGTGGTAAAACAGGCACGGCGCATAAGCTGGGTCCAAATGGTTACGAAAAAGATAAATATGTCGGTTCTTTTGTTGGGCTAGCGCCAGCATCTAATCCGCGTTTGATTATGGCAGTGATGATCGATGAACCAACAGCTGGTCAATATTACGGCGGCACGGTTGCTGCACCAGTATTTAGCGCGGTAATGTCAGATGCGTTACGCATGCTGGCTGTGCCGCAAGACGCACCTAACGATAACGTCGTCATTCCACCAGGTGTGGAAGACGTGAAAGAGGTGATATGACAAAGCCTGTTCAAAATTATCGAATCAAAACGCCTATTAAAAGTTTGACTGCAGATAGTCGGCAAGTGACGGCTGGCAGTCTGTTTTTGGCGTATCCGGGTGATAAAAGCGATGGGCGCAACTATATTGCTGACGCCATTAAAAATGGTGCCAGCGCGGTGTTATGGGATTCTACAGATTTTGAATGGAATGCCGAATGGGCTGTTGAGAATATAGGCATCAAACATCTACGTTTACAGGCGGGTAATATTGCCAATCAGTATTATAAAAAGCCTTCTGAAAAATTATGGACGATTGGCGTAACGGGCACTAATGGCAAAACGTCTATCACGCAGTGGTTAAGTCAGTGTTTTGATTATTTAGGTAAAAAGACTGCAGTCGTCGGTACGCTTGGTAACGGTTTTGCCAATGCATTAAGCGAGACGCAAAATACCACGCCAGATGCGATCTTATTACAAAGTATGTTGGCAGATTATCTAAAACAGGGCGCAGAAGTAGTAGCGCTAGAGGTCTCCTCACATGGCTTACATCAAGGTCGCGTCAATGGCGTGCATTTCGATATCGCAGTATTAAGTAATCTGTCGCGCGATCATTTGGATTATCACAGCACGTTTGCAGAATATGCCGCCGCAAAACGCCGTTTATTCGATTTTTCTGATTTGAAAATGTCAGTATTAAATTGCGATGATGAGTTTGGCCGTGAGATTGAAGAAGATTTAAAACATGCCGTTGCGCCAGTGATTACTTACGGTATTGAGCACGGCGATGTGCAGGCGACGCAATTACATTTTGAAAATACCCATTTCAGCTTTGTTGCGCTTACGCCACAAGGCGAGGCGACAGTTAAAGCTAATTTAATCGGCCGTTTTAATGTGTATAACGTGTTAGCTGTATTGGCGACTTTATTGGTTTCAAAGGTGAGTTTAAAAGATGCGGTCGATGCGATTGCGCAGATTAAATCAGTTGCTGGCCGTATGCAATCGTTAGGCGGCGGCGCGTTGCCATTGGTCATCGTCGATTATGCGCATTCGCCCGATGCACTGGAAAAAGTGTTAACCACATTAAATGAGCAAAAACCAATTGGTGCAAAATTGGTGTGTGTGTTTGGTTGCGGTGGTAATCGCGACGCAGGCAAGCGTGAATTAATGGGCAAAATTGCCAGTGATTTAGCAGATGCCATTGTGGTGACTTCGGACAATCCAAGGCATGAAAATAAACGCAAAATCATCAACGAAATCTTGCAAGGCACGCAGGGCAATTATTTGATTGAGCAAAATCGCGCCAAAGCGATCTCAGTGGGAATTTTAGCTGCCAAGCCAGGCGATATTGTGTTAATTGCTGGCAAAGGTCATGAGAAATATCAGGAGATTAAAGGCGTTAAAAATTATTTTAATGACGTTGAGCAGGCAGAAAAAGCCTTAAAAGCCTATGCGGAGTCGCTTTCATGATGACATTAGCGACAATAGCAACAGCAGTGAATGGCCAATTATTGGCTACTGACGCTGACATTCAACACTTGAAAATTGAGAGCGTGGGAACAGATAGCCGCGCGATTGTGAATGGCCAGCTTTTCGTAGCGATTAAAGGTGAATATTTTGATGGTAATCAATATGCTGAAGCAGCAATCAAACAAGGTGCTGCGGCAGTATTGGTTTCAGATGCAAACACAACAGCAAGACCAGCAATTCTGGTGGATGACACGCGTTTAGCATTGGGCCAATTAGCACATTATTGGCGCAATCAGTTTGATATGCCAGTAATTGCGATTACCGGCAGTAATGGCAAAACCACGACCAAAGAAATGTTGACGGCTATTTTAAGCGCCGCAACAAAAGATGCGCAAAAGGTGCTTTCGACAGTTGGCAATTTAAATAATGACATTGGCATGCCGTTAACTTTGCTGAAATTACGCCAACAACATGCTTATGCAGTGATTGAAATGGGCATGAACCATTTGGGCGAGATTGATTATTTAAGCCGTATCGCGCAGCCAACGGTTGCCCTGATTAACAATGCAGGCACGGCGCATATCGGCGAATTGGGTTCGCGTGACAATATCGCCAAAGCCAAAGGTGAGATTTTTAACGGCTTAAGCGCAAATGGCGTTGCGGTGCTAAATGCAGATGATGCGTTTTTTGCACTTTGGCAATCGTTAACTTTAGGCAAAAAAACCATTACTTTCGGGTTGAGTCATGCGGCTGATGTGACAGCTGAATATGCAGAGATTGATGGAGTCAATCATTTGCAATTGGCCACGCCAGCAGGAAAAGTCAGTTTTAAATTGAACGTGTTGGGTAAACATAATATTAGCAACGCGCTTGCTGCCAGTGCTGCTGCGGTTGCGCTAGGTGTGAGTAATCAAGATATTGCAAATGGCTTGCAAAACATGCAAGCCGTGCATAGTCGCTTACAACGCAAACTGGGTTTTAACGGTGCTGCGCTAATTGACGATACTTATAACGCGAATCCTGATTCCATGAAAGCCGCGATTGATGTATTGGTGACAATGGATTCGCACAGTGTTTTTGTGATGGGCGATATGGCTGAATTAGGTGCGGATGAGGCCAGCATGCATACGGAAATCGGTTTGTATGCCAAACAAAAAGGCATTAAAAATTTGCTGACATTTGGTGTGTTAAGTGCAAACGCCACCACGAGTTTTGGTGAAGGCGCGCAACATTTTTCAGTATTAGAAGATGTAATTGCAAAAGTAAAAAGCCTGATGCAAAAAAATGTAACGGTATTGGTTAAAGGTTCACGTTTTATGAAAATGGAGCGTGTGGTTAATGGGTTAGCAGAAACAAGTGGTTTAACTGAAACTGATGACTTAACACTAGAAAACCAACAAAAAAGTTTAACGGAGGATGCATCATGTTATTAGAACTTACACGCTGGCTAGCGCACGATGTTCGTGGTTTTAATGTGTTTAATTACATTACATTGCGCGCGGTGATGGCTACCTTAACAGCATTAATCATCTCATTTGTGGTCGGCCCAACCATGATTCGTAAGTTGACCGAATACAAAGTGGGACAAGCCGTGCGCGATGATGGACCGCAAACGCATTTGGTCAAAGCCGGTACGCCAACCATGGGCGGCGCACTGATTCTAGTGGCGATTGGCATTGCAACCATCTTGTGGGGCGATTTGCACAATAAATATATTTGGGTGGTGCTAGTGACAACGCTAGGTTTTGGTGCGATTGGCTGGGTAGATGATTACCGCAAAGTTGTGTACAAAAACCCTAAAGGCTTATCGGCAAAAGCCAAATACTTTTGGCAAAGCGTGATTGGCCTTGGCGTAGCGATATTCTTATTCCATACATCCACACATCCAGCGGAAACGACTTTAATCGTACCGTTTTTCAAAACGCTAGTGCTGCCGCTGGGCGCAGTTGGTTTTATTGTGCTGACTTATTTGGTTATTGTTGGCTCCAGCAATGCCGTGAATCTGACAGACGGCTTAGACGGCTTGGCAATTATGCCAACTGTGATGGTCGGCAGCGCATTGGCGATATTCGCTTACTTGGCAGGGCATTTGTATTTCTCAAAATATTTGGGTATTCCTTATGTGGCTGGCGCAGGCGAGTTAATGGTGTTCTGCGCGGCCATGGCTGGCGCTGGTTTAGGATTTTTATGGTTTAACGCCTATCCGGCAGAAGTATTTATGGGCGATGTTGGTGCGTTGGCTTTGGGTGCGGCACTTGGCGTTGTAGCGGTGATTGTGCGCCAAGAAATCGTGCTGTTTATTATGGGTGGCGTATTTGTGGTGGAGACGTTTTCGGTGGCGCTGCAAGTCATGTATTTCAAATATACCAAATTCCGCACTGGCGTTGGTCGGCGCATCTTTTTGATGGCGCCGCTACATCATCATTACGAACAAAAAGGCTGGAAAGAAACGCAAGTAGTCGTGCGATTCTGGATTATTACCATGATGTTAGTTTTAGTCGGCTTATCTACTTTAAAACTCAGATGAAAATAACCTTAAAAGACAAAAAAGTATTGGTGTTAGGTCTCGGTGATACGGGTCTATCTGCCTTGCATTGGCTGGAAAGCCAAGGCGCGATTTTGTCTGCCGCTGATTCGCGCGTTAATCCGCCGAGTGTGGAAGATGTGACTAAACGTATGCCGCAAGTAATTATTCATACTGGGCCGTTTGATTCAGCTGTATTCAAGCAAGCCGATTTAATCGTGATTAGTCCTGGTGTAGCTCTTAGCGAATCAGCGGTACAAGCGGCAATTGCACATGGCGTGCCAGTGATCGGCGATGTGGAGTTGTTTGCGCAGTATCGTCCAAAAGATGCAAAAGTGATTGCAATCACTGGCTCAAATGGTAAAACCACAGTGACGACTTTGGTCGGCGAAATCTGCAAAGAAGCAGGTTTAAAAACCATCGTTGCCGGCAATATCGGCTTGCCAGTGTTAGAAGCATTGATGATGCAAACGCCAGATGTGTATGTGTTAGAGCTATCCAGTTTTCAGTTAGAAACGACACATCACTTAAGCTGCGATAGCGCGACAGTATTGAATGTCAGTGAAGATCACATGGACAGATACGCGGATATCGACGCTTACATTGCTGCCAAAGCACGGATTCTTGCACATGCAAAAACAGCAGTGCTGAACCGGGATGACGCAGTGAGTTTAGGCCTTCAGGCCAAAGAGCAAAATACCAATACAGTAACATTTGGCCTAAATGCCGCGCCAACTTATGAAGATTTTGGTTTGGTGACCTGCGATGGTGAGCAGTGCTTAACCAGCGGCCAGCGAAAGTTAATGCCAACCAATCAATTAAAAATCAGTGGCTTACATAATGTGGCGAATGCGCTTGCCGCAGCAGCTTTATGCAACGCTATTGATATTGAAAAAGCCGCAATCGCCAGCGCATTACGCAATTTCAAAGGTTTGCCGCACCGCGTGGAATGGGTGGCAACTGTTAACGAAGTCGATTTTTATGATGATTCAAAAGGTACCAATGTGGGCGCAACTTGTGCGGCTATTGCCGGTATGGTTAAACAAGGTGAGCCACAAAAAGTGGTGTTGATTGCTGGCGGTGATGGTAAAGGTCAAGATTTTGCGCCGTTATTGCCCGCTGTCAAAGCCAATGCGCGTGCAGTCGTTTTAATTGGACGCGATGCTGCACTGATTGAAGCGGTTCTATTGCCCTCTGAAATAGCGCTTTATCATGCTGCCGATTTGCCAGAAGCGGTGAATATTGCACAAAAAATAGCGTTAAGTGGCGATGCGGTGTTGTTGTCGCCGGCTTGCGCCAGCTTTGATATGTTTAAAAATTATGTGCATCGTGCAGAAGTATTTGTAGCCGCAGTAAAACGCTTGCAACAAACAGCAATGCAAAAGGTGGCAGCATGTTAGCACCGGTGATGCACAGCCGTGAGCGTATTAACGCATCCAGTTACGACCAAATGTTGTTATGGGTGACTTTGATATTGCTCGGCTTAGGGCTGGTGATGGTGTATTCAGCCTCCATTGCGATTGCCGAAGCGGATAAAGCCGTTGGTCATCAAAGCACTTATTACCTGATTCGTCAGGCGATTTTTATCGTCATAGGCTTGGCTGCCGCTTTAGTCACGTTTCAAGTGCCTATAGCTGGTTGGCAAAAAATGGCGCCGTACTTATTTTTACTCGGTTTATTTTTATTGGTATTGGTGCTCATTCCGGGTGTTGGGCGCAACGTCAATGGCAGCCAGCGCTGGTTGTCTTTGTTTGTCATCAATTTACAGCCATCAGAGTTGATGAAGCTATTCGCCGCCATGTATGTAGCCGATTATGCCGTGCGCAAAGCGCCGCAAATGGACAGCATCGTAAAAGGATTTTTGCCGATGGTTGCGGTGATGGTGTTGGTTGGGTTCTTATTATTACGCGAACCAGATTTCGGCGCATTTGCAGTGATTGCCGCCGTTTCAATTTCTATACTTTGGCTGGGCGGCATTAACGTCAAAATCTTCATCGCGCTATTGGCATTGTTGCCGGTTGCAATTTATGTACTGATTGTCAGCTCACCTTACCGCATGCAGCGCGTGATTGGTTTTATGGATCCGTGGGCAGATCCGTATGGTAAAGGCTATCAGCTTTCTCACGCGTTAATCGCATTTGGTCGCGGTGAGTGGTTTGGCGTAGGTTTGGGCGCTAGTGTGGAAAAGTTATTGTATTTGCCAGAAGCACATACCGACTTTTTATTAGCGGTGATTGCAGAAGAATTGGGCTTTGTAGGTGTGTTAACAGTGTTGGGACTCTTTTGCTGGATCATCATTCGCGCTTTTGGTATTGGCAAAGAAGCGGTGGCGAACGAACGCTATTTCGCAGCTTTGTTGGCACAAGGTTTGGGTGTGTGGATGGGCGTGCAAGGCATTATTAATATTGGCGTGAATATGGGCGTACTACCAACCAAAGGCTTAACGCTGCCATTGCTGTCATTTGGCGGAAGCGGCATCTTAGCGAATTGCATCGCAATGGCAGTGCTATTAAGAATCGATTTTGAGAACAGAAGGTTGCAGAAAGGGCTGCCAGCATGATGCTCGCTTCCCCCGTTACTGAGTACGGAAAATTCACCATCATGATTATGGCGGGCGGCACGGGCGGTCACGTCTACCCTGCAATGGCGGTGGCAGATCACTTAAAAGAGCATGGCTGGAATGTGGTTTGGTTGTGCACCGAAGGCGGCATGGAAAATCGCTTGATTGCAGGCAAAGATTACCGCAAAGCGATGATTACTATGCGCGGTGTGCGCGGTAAAGGTATTTTGGGCTGGCTATTATTGCCGCTTAAATTAGCCACGGCGTTTAAACAAAGCTTCACTGCTATCCGCAAATATCAGCCAGATGTTGTATTGGGGATGGGTGGTTTTGCTGCATTCCCAGGTGGCGTAATGGCAAAATTATTAGGTAAACCACTGGTGATTCATGAGCAAAACTCAATTGCAGGCTTAACCAATAAAGTATTGAGCTTAATTGCGGATAAAACATTAGCGGCTTTTCCATCCGCGTTTGGCGATAAAGCTGAATTAGTCGGTAATCCTGTGCGGCAAGATATTACGCAATTGCCATTTCCGGCACAGCGTTATGCGAATCACCAAGGCAAACTGAAATTGCTGATAGTGGGCGGTAGTTTGGGCGCGACAGCACTAAATGAAGTGTTACCAAAAGCCATTGCGACATTAGCTGAAAGTGATCGCCCAGAAGTGATTCATCAGGCGGGTGAAAAGCACATCGCTGCTTTGCAAGCCAACTACAAAGCAGCTGGCGTGAGCGCCGATACAAAAGCATTTATACATAATATGGCCGAATTATATGCTTGGGCAGATGTAGTCGTTTGTCGTTCAGGTGCGCTCACTGTGGCTGAATTAGCTTGCGTGGGCGTTGCCAGTATTTTGGTACCGTTTCCGCATGCGGTGGATGACCATCAAACGCATAACGCTAAATATTTGAGTGATGCAGGTGCGGCGCAATTGATTCAGCAAACAGCATTTAATACGCAAAAAGCCAGTGAAATAATAAGCGACTTAACACGTGAAATGTGCCAAAAAATGGCTGTTAATGCGAAAAAATTAGCTAAGCCAGAAGCAACCGCGGCCGTTGCAAGAATTTGCATGGAGTTGGCGATATGAAGCATAAAGTTAAAAACATCCACTTCATCGGCATCGGCGGTGCAGGTATGAGCGGCATTGCGGAAGTGTTAATCAACTTGGGATTCAGTGTGTCTGGCTCTGATTTGGCAAACAACGCTACTACACAGCGTTTACATGGTTTTGGCGCAACGGTTTATCAAGGGCACGCTACAGAAAATTTAAAAAATGCAGATGTGGTTGTGGTGTCATCTGCGGTGAATGAAGCAAATCCTGAAGTGATTGCGGCGCGCACCAAAAATATTCCTGTGGTGCCGCGCGCACTAATGCTCGCAGAGTTGATGCGTTTTAGACAGGGAATCGCTGTAGCCGGAACTCATGGTAAGACAACGACGACTAGCTTGATTGCCAGTATTTTGAACGAAGCAGGAATGGATCCCACTTTTGTGATTGGTGGCAAGTTAGAAGCTGCTAGTGCCAATGCACGTTTGGGCACGGGTGAATATATCGTGGCTGAAGCAGATGAGTCAGATGCTTCCTTCCTGCATCTGACACCAGTGATGGCGGTTGTGACCAATATCGACCAAGACCACATGGACACTTATGAACATAGCTTTGAAAAGTTAAAAAGCGCGTTTGTGGAATTCTTACAGCAGTTGCCGTTTTGGGGCATGGCGGTTGTGTGTATCGATGACGCAAATATTCGCGAAATCTTACCGCGCGTGACTAAGCCAGTGATGACCTATGGTTTTTCTGATGATGCACGCATCCGCGCGACAAACGTGCGCGCAGATAATGGCCAAATGCATTTTACGGTTGAGCGTATCAATGGCGTAACGACAACGTTTGACGTGACGCTTAATTTGCCAGGCAATCATTATGTGTTGAACGCATTGGCAGCGATTGCGATTGCCAGTGAGTTAAATATAAGTGACGCCGCAATGATCAAGGCTTTGGCTGAATTTAAAGGTGTAGGCAGACGTTTTGAGCGTTATGGCGAAGTGGCTATTCATGCAGTCGACGGCAAAACAGCTGGCACATTTACATTAATTGATGATTACGGACATCATCCAGTGGAAATGCAAGCGGTGATTGCGGCGGCGCGCGGTGCTTTCCCTGACAGACGTTTAGTAATGGCATTTCAGCCACATCGTTACACGCGAACCCGCGATTGTTTTGAGGATTTTGTGCGCGTACTTTCGACTGCCGATGCGGTATTGCTGACAGAAGTCTATTCCGCAGGCGAAGCCGCGATTGTAGCGGCGGATACTCGCAGTTTGATTCGTTCCATTCGCGTGGCAGGCAAAGTAGAGCCGCAATTTGTCGAAACAACAGAAGAGTTGCCATCAGCCATTTTAAATGTCGTGCAATCAGGTGATGTGGTGATTGTGATGGGCGCCGGCTCAATCGGCCAAGTGGCAAGTAAGACTAAGGATTTAGCACTTAACACCATAGAAAGCGCAAAAAGTTAATGGTGCAAACTGAGGCAAAAATGCAATCGCAATTGCTCAAAAACGAGCCACTGGCGCGCTATACCAGTTGGCGCGTTGGTGGAAATGCAGACAGCGTATTCATTGCGGAAAGTTTGAGTGAGTTACAAGCATTTTTACAAAGTTTAGATGATGCAGAACTGATTGTATTTATGGGACTTGGCAGCAATTTACTGGTACGCGATGGTGGCGTGCGCGGCACGGTTATTGTCATGCATCAAGCCTTAAGCGATTTGAGAATGGATGGGCAATATATCTATGCAGAAGCAGGTGTGACTTGCGGAAAATTGGCTAGGTTCAGTGCTAATCATGCAAAAGACGGTGCGGAATTTATGGCCGGAATTCCTGGAACAGTGGGCGGCGCATTAGCAATGAACGCAGGTTGTTACGGCAGTGAGACTTGGAATATCGTGCATCAAGTATTAACCATTGATAGAGCTGGCATCACGCATGTGCGTAATGGTTCGGAATTTACAGCTAGCTATCGGCATATTGAAATGCCAGTATTGGATGAATGGTTTTTAGGTGCGTGGTTTAAGTTGGAACTTGGCCAACCAGAGCAATCGTTGAAAAAGATTAAGAATCTATTGGCGGCACGTTTGGCAAGCCAACCGCTTAATTTGCCTAGCGCTGGTTCTACGTTTAGAAATCCGCAAGGTGATTTTGCAGCAAGATTAATTGAAGCCAGCGGCTTAAAAGGCTTTCAAATTGGTGGCGCTCAAGTTTCGCCAAAGCATGCCAACTTTATTGTGAATGTGGGCGAATGCACGGCGTTGGATATCGAATTATTGATTAGACACATTAAAGATGTGGTTTTAGAAAAGCAAGGCGTGGCACTACAACAAGAGGTGAGAGTGATTGGCGAATATGCGTGATGAGATGAAAAAATTTGGAAAAGTGGCTGTGTTGCTTGGTGGTAAATCGGGCGAGCGTGAAGTGTCGCTTAAAAGCGGCTCTGCTGTATTGGCGGCATTAAAGCGCCAAGGTGTAGATGCCGTAGCGTTTGATCCTGTCAATGAAGCCTTAAGTGAGGTAAGCAAATTTGACCGTGTATTTATTTCCTTGCATGGTCGTTTTGGCGAGGATGGCACGATTCAAGGCGCGTTGGAATTAATGGACATTCCGTTCACAGGCAGTGGTGTGATGGCGTCTAGCTTAGGTATGGATAAATGGCGCACCAAGCTGATGTGGCGTGCTGTTGGCGTTGCGACACCAGATTTTGAGTTGGTGAATGCTGACAGTGACTTTGCTGCAATTGAGCAGAAATTAGGTTTGCCACTATTTGTAAAGCCGGCCAATGAAGGTTCCAGTATTGGCATCAGTAAAGTGAAGCAAGCGGGTGGTTTAAAAGCGGCTTATGCATTAGCTGCTGAGGCAGATCCGTTGGTGATTGCAGAGCAGTTTGTCGGTGGCGGTGAATATACCGTCGGTATTTTGGGTGATCAGGTTTTACCGATTATCAAAATAGTCCCCAAAACTGAATTTTATGATTTTGATGCGAAATACCTGCGCGATGACACCGAGTATTTGTGCCCATGCGGATTAAGTGCAGAAAAAGAAGCATTGATACAACGTGAAGCCTTGCAAGCATTTCGTGCCATTGGTTGTAGCGGTTGGGGCAGGGTAGATTTTCTGATGGATGAGCAAGGCAATCACTATTTTTTAGAGGTTAACACCAGCCCAGGCATGACAGATCATAGTTTGGTGCCAATGGCTGCCAAAGCAGCAGGACTTTCTTTTGACGAATTAGTGGTGAAGATTTTAACGATGACATTGGGTGTTAAGAATGTGGGATAAACCCCGCCTATTAAATTGGTTAGCCAATTTACTATATGCCATGTCGGTAGTGTTAATGCTGTACGCCTTGATATTCGTCGTGGTGCATTTGCCTATTTTTCCGCTACGCGAAGTGAAAGTGAATGGCGAATTAGCACATGTGAATCGTGAGCAGATTAAGTTGATTGTAGCCAAACATTTAAAAGGTAATTTTTTTACCTTGGATTTAGTCAAGACACGCGATGCGTTTCAAAAACTGCCTTGGGCGCGCGATGTAAGCGTGCGCCGTCGCTGGCCAGACCAGTTGGAAGTGTCGATTGAAGAGCATCAGGCACTGGCGCGTTGGGGCAATATTGCGCTGGTGAATACGCATGGCGAATTATTCCAAGCGGCGACAGATGCGGAATTACCTGTGTTTTATGGGCCGGGAGATGGCGTGATGGAAGTCACTAAAAGTTACGGAAACTATAGCCAGATTTTAAATAAAGCCGACATCAAAATAGCGCAAGTGACGTTATCGCCACGCCGCTCTTGGGAAATTAAGACAAATAAAGGGTTAACTATTGCATTAGGTCGTACAGAAATGGATGAGCGTTTGAATAAATTCACCGGCGCTTACCAATCGACATTAAGCCGATTAGGGCTAAAAGTAGTTTATGCCGATTTGCGCTATCCGAATGGGTTTGCCGTGCGTAAACCAGAGGGATTAAGTGCTTTGTTAAGTAGAGAGTTGGCAGCAAAAAAAGCGTTAATGGCAACTGAAAAAAAATCGCTTATTGCACCTAATCCTGTACATAAACCTGCACTGGAGCCTGGGGCAAAGGCGACATAACTGAAACAATTTGGCCTAGTGATATGTTTGGCAAACAAAATGAAAAAAGGGAGTAAATAATGAGTAAGGTTCGTGAAGATAAAAACCTAATTGTCGGGTTAGATATCGGCACATCAAAGATCGTGACTATCGTCGCCGAGCTGTTGCCAGAAGGCACTTTAAAGGTGATTGGTCTTGGTCAGCATGTGTCGCGCGGCCTTAAAAAAGGCGTGGTAATCAATATTGATTCCACTATGCAGGCGATTCAACGCTCAATCGAAGAAGCGGAGTTGATGGCGGATTGCAAAATCAATGCGGTGTTTACCGGTATTGCTGGTAGCCATATTAAAAGCCTTAACTCGCACGGCATGGTGAAGATTAAAGATGCAGAAGTATCGCAAATGGATATTGACCGCGTGGTAGAAACCGCGCGCGCGATTGCGTTGCCAGCTGATCAGCAAATTCTGCATATTCTGACGCAAGAATTCATTATCGATGGCCAAGATGATGTGCGCGATCCACTCGGTATGAGCGGCATGAAACTGGAAGCGAAAGTGCACATCGTCACTGGCGCGGTAGCGGCTGCGCAAAATATCGTTAAGTGCATCAAGCGTTGCGGTTTAGAAGTCAGTGATTTGATTCTACAACCATTGGCTTCAAGTGTCGCTGTGCTGACAGATGATGAAAAAGATCTAGGCGTTTGCCTGGTAGATATTGGCGGCGGCACGACTGATATCGCGGTATTTAAAAACGGCTCTATCCGTCACACAGCGGTAGTACCAATTGCTGGCGACCAGATTACCAATGACGTTGCCGTGGCTTTCCGCACGCCAACTCAATCGGCAGAAGATATTAAAGTGAAATATGGTTGCGCTTTGCGCCAATTAGCCGATGCACGCGAAATCGTTGAAGTGCCCGGTGTAGATGGCCGCGAAGCACGTCAATTATCGGTACAAACACTTGCGGAAGTTATTGAACCACGCGTGGTAGAGCTATATGAGTTTGTGTTGCAAGAGCTACGCCGCAGCGGCATGGAGGAAATGATTGCTTCTGGCATCGTGATTACTGGTGGGTCTGCGATGATGCGCGGCATGATCGAGCTGGGCGAAGAGATTTTCCACATGCCAGTACGTTTGGGTATGCCACGTTATGTGGGTGGATTATCTGAAGTCATCAGTAATCCGCGTTATGCAACAGGTGTTGGTTTGATTTTGATGGGCAAGCAGCAATTAGAGCGTCAAATTAGTGGGCAAATGGAATCGAATTCAATCAGTCGTTTGTTTGAAAAAATGAAGTCGTGGTTTCAGGGTAATTTTTAGTTAACAGTATTTTTGGGTTAGAAAGTAATTTAAGTAGTTGTTTTTTAGTGTTTTTTAAGTGTTAAGTATGGGTAATAGGGCAGCGTTTAATGCGAGTTAAACGCAAATATTAAAGGCAAAAAGGAGATAAAAATGTTTGAAATTATGGAAAAAGATTCACAAGAAGCAGTCATCAAGGTGATTGGTGTAGGTGGTTGCGGCGGCAACGCGATTAATCACATGATTAGCAAAAATGTATTGGGCGTAGAATTTATTAGCGCGAATACCGATGCACAAGCTCTGAAGAAAAGCTCTGCAACCAAAACGATTCAAATCGGTTCAGAAATTACCAAAGGCTTGGGCGCAGGCGCAAAACCAGAAGTAGGTCGTGAAGCGGCATTAGAAGATCGTGATCGTATCGCGGAAATGATCGATGGCGCGGATATGTTGTTCATCACTGCTGGTATGGGTGGCGGTACAGGTACTGGCGCGGCGCCAATTATTGCTGAAGTAGCCAAAGAAATGGGCATTTTAACCGTAGCTGTTGTGACTAAACCATTCGCTTTTGAAGGCAAACGCACTAAAGTGGCGACAGAAGGTCTAGAAGAGTTGTCACAACACGTGGATTCATTGATTGTGATTCCTAACGAAAAATTGATGGAAGTGTTGGGTGAAGACGTGCCTTTCACAGAAGCATTCAGTGCCGCGAACGACGTACTACATAATGCTGTCTCAGGTATTGCGGAGATCATTAATTGCCCAGGTTTGGTAAACGTTGACTTTGCCGATGTACGCACAGTAATGTCTGAGATGGGTATGGCGATGATGGGTTCTGCAGAAGCCAGTGGCGTAAACCGCGCGATGATTGCAGCAGAACAAGCCGTTGCAAGCCCATTATTAGAAGACGTCAACTTAGCCAATGCGCGTGGCGTTTTAGTGAATATCACCGCAAGTGCCAGCTTTAAAATGAAAGAGTATTATGATGTGATGAACACCATTAAAGCGTTCACTGCAGATGATGCGACCGTGATTGTCGGTAATGTGGTTGACGAAAGCATGGGCGATAAATTGCGCGTAACCATGGTGGCAACTGGTTTAAACGGTGCTGTTGCACGTCGCCAACAAAAACCAGAATTGCGTGTAATGACGACTTTGATGACAGGTACGAATAGTCAGCCAGTATTTGTAGGCGAAGTTGAAGACGAAGCACCGGCAGTGTTTAGTCAAAATAATCGTCGCGCGCAAGTAGAAGCGATGAAAATGTCAGGTGTTGAAGAATATGACATCCCTGCATTTTTACGCAAACAAGCAGATTAATAGTGGCAACATTTGTTAAAATGCAAAGTAAGAACTGATTGATATGTTTTGTCATAATAAAGGGAACAAACTAGTTGATTCTAGCTAGAAATAGTTAGTTTATATTTGGAAATATTAAGTGCTAAAGCAGAGAACATTAAAAAAACAGATTAGTGCTACTGGCGTTGGTTTGCATAATGGTGAAAAAGTCACGCTGACTTTGAAACCGGCGGCAATCGATACTGGCATTATATTTAAGCGCGCCGATTTGCCCGGAGCGCCGACGATACAAGCACAACCTGACGCAGTGCGTGATACGCGCATGTGTTCTGCCCTAGAACATAATGGTGCGCGTGTCGCCACTGTTGAGCACTTAATGTCTGCGCTGGCTGGTTTGGGCGTAGATAATATTCTGATAGAAGTCACTGCCTCTGAGATTCCGATCATGGATGGCAGTGCTGGGCCCTTTATTTATTTGCTGCAATCGGCTGGCATCGTGGAGCAGTCTGCCGCAAAAAAATTCATTAAAATCAAAAAACTAGTTGAAGTAAAAGAAGGTGATAAATGGGTGAAATTCGAGCCTTATCACGGTTTTAAAATGGATTTCACCATTGATTTTGCACATCCTGTTTTTGAGAATTCGGGCAGCAACGTCAAAATAGATTTTAAAGATAATACTTATATTAAAGAAATCAGCCGAGCCAGAACATTTGGTTTTATGCATGAAGTGGAATACCTACGCGCCAATGGATTAGCGCGTGGCGGCAGTTTAGATAATGCCATTGTGTTAGATGAATATCGCATTTTAAATACCGATGGCCTACGTTATGACGATGAATTTGCCAAACATAAAGTGTTGGATGCAATCGGCGATTTATATATGCTTGGCCATCCATTATTAGGTGCATTTACCGCGTTTAAATCTGGCCATGCGTTAAATAATGCCTTACTGATTGCATTGTTGGCAGATGCCGACGCTTGGGAATTTGCGACTTTTGATAACATTGACGAAGCGCCAAAAGGCTTTCAAGATCAAATCGCATTTTTTACGCCTAAACTGATGCCGCATTTTATTTAACGATTAAACAGATAACGATCAGTTTTTAAACGATAGCGTTTAGATTCCAATCATTCAAATCATGGCAATTATCCGCTTAACTATTGTTTTAGTTTTTCTCACAAGCTTAGTATTGTTGGCGCTATATCTAGTCACACGCAATAAAAGGTATTTAACCATCATAAAACAAATCCTCACCTACACAGGCTGGATGTTGGTTGTAGTTACACTGCTTTACTTAATAGCTAGGGTTATCCGACTTTAGAAGACGTCTAAAAAGAGGTTCGGTTAATATGCGCGCTTTAAATTATTTCAAATTCAATTACTTTAAAAGCAGCTATTTTAAATGCATCGTTGCATTGCTAACGCTATCTGCCAGCACTGGTTTTGCTGCCAGCGGCGATGATGAGTTTTTACTTGCACGTGACGCTTACAGTAAAAAAAATGCTATCGCATTATCTGAATTTACCCAGCAGCTACAAGATGAGCACTATATTCTTGCACCTTATGCTGAATATTGGCTGATGTTATTGAGCCTAAATGAAGCAGATAACAAAACCATCGTCGATTTTATTAATACTTATAGTGATTATCCTTTTTCAGCAAAACTACGCGCCGAGTATTTAAAAAAACTCGGTAAAGAGCAAGACTGGTCAAGTTTCGCCACTGAATACGCGCGTTATAAACAAGAAGATGCGGCAGTTGCGTGTTATGCGGCAGAGGCGAATGCAGTTTTAGACGATGTGAAATCGCTACAAAATGCAAAAGCTTTATGGATGCAAGCGAAAGAGCAGCCGAGTAATTGCAATAGTTTGTTTGATCGTATGCAAGTGGCCAATGTATTGACTGAGGAAGATATTTGGGGGCGCTTCCGTTTGGCGTTAACGGATAATCGTATCAGTCTTGCTAAAGGTATTCTGCAACGCAGTAAAACGTTTGAAGCTAGCCAAAACAAGTTAATCGATAAAGTCATGGCAAACCCTAGCGCGGCATTAACCAAAAGAACGATTGGTTTTAACACGCGATTAGGCCGCGAGCTTAATTTGACAGCGCTGAATCGAGTCGCAAAAACTAACTCGTTACAAGCGTTAAGTCTGTTTAATAAACTAGCAGATTCCATTCAAACGGACGATAAAAAATTCTTTTATGGGCGATTAGCTTTATATGCCGCGCAAAGGCATGAGCCGCAAGCGCAAGATTGGTTTAAATTAGCCAGCAATGATGGTAAAACGAATGGCTTAAATAATGACCAAATGGCTTGGTATGCGCGCGCTGCGTTGCGAGATAAAAATTGGAAAAACCTACTCGCAGTTATCGAAAAAATGGATGCAACCCAGTCTGAAGAAGCCGCTTGGCGTTATTGGAAAGCACGTGCGTTAAAAACGCAAAATCAAACTTTAGAGGCTAATACCTTGTTTGCCAAGCTGTCAGTAGAGCGCCACTTTTACGGCTGGTTGGCGCAAGATGAGCTGGAAGGTTTTGTTACTGCGCCATTAAATACTTATAAAACTTCAGAGGCCGATGTAAAAGCGATTGCTGCAATACCAGCGATTCAGCGTGCGCAGGCATTACAAGGTTTAGACTTTTTGTGGGAAGCAAAAGCAGAATGGGTAATGGCGATTCAGGCATTTGATGATAGCCAATTGATTGCCGCAGCAGAGTTCGCATCACGTCAAAAATGGCATGATCTAGCCATTATCACGGCTGATAAAACCACGGAGCTACATGATTTTGCACTGCGCTACCCAACGCCATATCGCAACTTGATGAAATCTGCTGCAAACGACCAAGCAATCGATGAAGCTTGGGTTTATGGCATTACGCGCCAAGAAAGCCGTTTTATGGTTGCGGCAAAATCAGGCGTGGGCGCTGCAGGTTTAATGCAACTAATGCCAGCAACGGCCAAATGGATTGCCAGCAAAGCCGGTGTTGAAAATTATCACAATGGCATGATTCATGAAATGGATACGAATATTGCATTGGGCACTTATTACTTGCGTTACACCTTAGATTTAATGAATGGCCAGCCTGTGATGGCAACCGCGGCTTATAATGCTGGCCCCAGTCGCGCAAGAAAATGGCAGGCAGATGTGCCGCTAGAAGGTGCGATTTATGCGGAAACGATTCCATTTAGCGAAACGCGCACTTATGTACAAAGAGTGATGGCAAACGCGCATTTATACGCGCATCAACTCGGGTTAAAGCCGATAACATTAAAACAAAGATTAGGTATTATTCCCAGTAATACAGGGTTAATCAGCGATAATGCTGGTGTTAACAGTGCCGCAGTGACGAATGTGGACGCTGAAAATGTGAATCAAAATAATGCAACTCAGAGTAATATTGAATCTACGCCAGCGGCGGATGAGTAGTTTAAGTAATTAAAAGATTGAGTAATTTAAAGGCAAGTATGACAATCAAATCAGTATGTGTTTTGGGCGGAGCAGGTTTTGTCGGTAGCAGTATAGTCGGAAAATTAGATGCCGCAGGTTATCAGGTGAAAGTATTATCGCGCCGCCGAGAATCCAGTAAGCATTTGATTTTGCTGCCAAATGTGCAAGTGGTGGAATGCGATGTCATGAATAATCAATCGCTGAAGCAAGCGCTCACTGGCGCAGATGCGGTGATTAACTTAATCGGTATTTTGCATGAAAATCGCTTAAATACCTTTGAAGCCAATCATCACCAACTGCCGCGCCGCGTTGCGCAATTATGCGAAAACTTAGATATTCAACGCTTCATACACATGAGCGCGTTGCAAGCCAGCACCCACGCACCTAGTCAGTATTTAATCAGCAAAGCCAAAGGTGAAGCTGCATTAAAGGATTTCAGCAAAAAATTAGATGTAACGATTTTTAGGCCTTCGGTTATTTTTGGGCGCAATGATAGATTTTTAAACCTATTCGCCACTTTGGTTAAATATTTGCCAGTGATTGCTTTGGCAAAGCCTGATGCAAAATTTCAGCCGATTTGGGTGGAAGATGCAGCTAGTTGTTTTGTGAACGCTTTAGAAAATACCGATACTTACGATAAAACCTATGAACTTGGCGGGCCTAACGTTTATACCATGCGCGAATTAGTGCAAAAAGTAATGGATATTTTGGGCAAGCAACGCCCGATTATTGGTTTGAATGATCGCTTATCAATGGCGCAAGCATTTGCGCTAGAGTTGCTGCCGATTAAGTTAATGACACGTGACAATGTGAAGTCGATGTCGCTAGACAATGTGACACATCAGCCGATTGCGTCAGAGCTAGCTGTTATTCCAACGCCGATTGATGCGGTTTTGCCAGAGTATTTAATCAACGATACGCCACGCGGCGCTTATGATGGTTTCCGCAGTGCTGCAGGCCGTGCCATTAATGCTAGAAGATAAGCTGTTAATGTTCAGAAAATTAGTGTGCAAAAATAAGTGCACAGAAACCTAAATAATGTCTGAAATGCAAGTCTACATTGTTGGTGGTGCGGTGCGTGATAAACTATTGGGCTTGCCAGTAAAAGATAAAGATTATGTCGTTGTCGGCAGTACCGCCGAGCAAATGATAGCCGCAGGTTACAAACCAGTCGGCAAAGATTTCCCCGTTTTTTTACATCCCAGCACGCATGAGGAATATGCGTTGGCGCGCACAGAACGCAAAACAGCTGTGGGCTACAAAGGCTTTGCCGTACATGCTTCGCCAGAAGTGACGTTAGAAGAAGATTTAGCTCGTCGCGACTTAACCATTAATGCCATCGCAAAAAATGTGAATACCAAAGATGGGCGTCAAGAGTTAATCGATCCATTTAACGGATTAGCGGACATCAAATCCAAAACTCTGCGTCATGTAAGCGATGCTTTTGCAGAAGACCCTGTACGAGTTTTGCGTGCTGCGCGTTTTGCCGCACGCTTTGCGGATTTCACAGTTGCGCCAGAAACCAATAAGCTAATGCAAGAAATGGTAGCCGCTGGCGAAGTGGATGCGCTGGTGCCTGAACGTGTTTGGCAAGAGTTAGCAAAAGGTTTGATGGAGCAAAAACCTAGCCGCATGTTTGAAGTGCTACGTGCCTGTGGTGCGCTACAAAAAATTCTGCCGGAGTTGGATAGATTGTGGGGCGTGCCGCAACCGCCGCAACATCATCCTGAAATTGATACCGGCGTGCATGTGATGATGGTGATTGATTACGCCGCCAAACAAAATTTCAACCTGCCGATTCGCTTTGCCGCACTAACGCACGACCTTGGCAAAGGTACTACGCCAATCGATGTTTTGCCACGCCATATCGGCCATGAGATTCGCAGTGTAGATTTGTTGAAAGACGTGAGTAAACGTCTACGTGTGCCAAATGATTGCAAAGAGTTGGCGCATATTGTCGCAAAGTTTCACGGCAAATTACACCAAGCCAGCAAAATGCGTGCAGATACTTTGCTTGAGTTTTTGATGGAGTTGGATGTGATTCGTCAGCCTGAAAGGTTTAACGATTTTTTAAAAGCCTGCGAAGCTGATTCACGTGGCAGGACTGGATTAGAAAATTGTGATTTACTCGAAGCTGAACTGCTTAAGAAAGTACTACAAGCAGTTTTAAGTGTGAATGCTGGTGCGATTGCGCAAGGTTTTAATGAGCCTGAAAAGATTAAGGCTGCATTGTTTCAGGCAAGACTGAAAACCATTCAGCAAATTATTTGAAAGATTCATCAATCGTATTTCTTCTATTCTTTACATATATTTACCTAGTCAGATAGGTCTTACAAGCTTGTCAGCGTCATCCGGATAAAACTTCAGCCGTTATACTTACACAATGAGTTAGCTACTTGACTAGAAGCTCAATTACATTGATTTTGTAGCATACAAATTTTAAAGATAACGAGGTTTTATGATGAAAAAACAATTTGTTGCATTTAGCGCATTTGTTGCCCTATCTACGATAGGGATATCTACAGCTCAAGCAGATGTAGGGGTGTCAGTTAGCATTGGGCAGCCTGGCTTTTATGGGCAACTTAATATTGGTGATTATTACCCGAGACCACAACTAGTCTATGCGGAACCTAGAGTGGTTTATGTCGAGCCTTTTTATCAGAATGCGCAACCTATTTATTTAAGAGTGCCGCCTGGTCAGGCAAAACGCTGGGCAAATTACTGCGATAGATATAACGCATGTGGCAGACCAGTTTACTTTGTGCAAGGCACATGGTATCAGAACGTTTACGCACCTAGATATCAAGAGTATCGTCAACGCGGCGATGATGGCAGGCGCTATGATCAGGACTATTGGAGTAGAAATGATAATAGACAGGGGCGTTATGATGGAAATGATGGTCGTTCAAACGATGGGGCAGGGAATGGAAACCATCAAGGCAATGGGCCAGATAAGCATCAAGGTAAAAACAAAGGCAAAAACAACAAAGGCGGAAACGGTAGAGGTAATGACCGTAACTAAGCCGATATAATATTGCTTTGAAATACTTTGAAGGCGATTGTTTTTATTGAAATGAGTAAGAAAAAAGAAAGGCTGTTTTGGCCTTTCTTTTTTTATTTATGTGAGAGTTAATAGATCTGTCATGTATTTGCAATCTAAATCTACGATTACAGCATACCTAGATGTTGTTGCACAAATTCCGTTGGCTTACGCTTAAACCCACTCTTAGCATATTGATGCCAACGACCAATCACATAACACACTATCAAATTAGCTTGAGCTTCAGCATCACCTTTAACGCCTGTGGCGGTTTCTGCGATACGAATACTTTGTTTTAAGCTGGCTTCTATTCTGTCGTAAAGTTGGTTAATACGCGTTTGCAGCCATTCTTCTTCGTTCACTAGTGCATCGCCAGTTAACACGCGAGTCATGCCTGGATTTTTTTCGGCGAATTTTAATAACATGGTGATGATTAACTGTACCTGTTTTGCGCCATCGGTTTCATCGGTTGTGATCTTATTGATCACGCCAAAAATGGACGCTTCGATAAACTCAATCAAGCCTTCAAACATTTGTGCTTTGTTAGCAAAATGGCGATAAAGCGCTGCTTCGCTTACGTCGAGTTTTGCCGCTAAACTAGCGGTGGTGATTTTCTCGCGCTTAGGATTTTCTAGTATTTTGGCGAGTGTTTCTAGTATTTGCTGCTTGCGATTTGTCGTACGGTCTAATGCCATATTGTTCCCCTGATTATTATTTTATATTAGGCGCTGATTATATCTTAATGTGAGTGAGTGCTAACACTGAGTTGATTCTGTAATCTACAAAATTTGGTTTTTTTAATTTTGCTGTCACCCAAATCGTTTTCATGCCTAATCGCTTAGCTGTCATTAAAGCCGGTAGATTGTCCTCTAGCATAATGCAGTTTTTAGGATGCGTTTTTAAGGTTTTAAGCAACAACTGAAAACCACGTAGGGATGGTTTGGCATGAAATTTTGTCGACTCCACACTAAAGACTAATTCGAAACAATCGGCAATTCCCATCAATGTGAGCACACGCATCGCATATTCGCGCGGCGCATTAGTGAACACACATTTGCGCCCTTGTAGGTTTTGCAATAAATGGCGCAACTGCTTCACTTGAATCACCATATTCGGCAAATCCATAAACGCATGCGTGGCTTTTAAAAAGTGGTGCGCATTCACACAATGATGGCGCATTAAACCTTTGAGTGTCGCGCCATAAACCTGCCAATAATGCTGGCGTAATTGATGCGCGGCGATTTCATCTAAATCCAGTTCGTCCATGATGTACTGCGTCATGGCGCGATTCATCACAGGGAAAATATGCGCAGAAGCGTTGTGTAAAGTATCGTCTAAATCAAAAATCCAAACTCGGCTCATAGCATTATTTTCTGATGCCGAGTTTCTTTATCAAGGCTCATTCCAGCTCCAATTCGATGATGAGACAAGGCGGCAACGAGCGACCGACGAAGATAGTGTAGATGGCGCGGCTATGCAGAAGCGAGGCAGTCAACGCAGTTTCATCGATGAAATTGAGGTTGGAATTACTTTGCTTTAATCAGCGTACCCACGCCTTCATCGGTCAATACTTCCAATAAAAGCGCATGCTCTACGCGGCCATCAATAATATGCACGGCTTTTACGCCGCTTCTGGCTGCATCTAAGGCTGAACTGATTTTAGGCAACATGCCGCCAGATAATGTGCCGTCTGCGACTAAATCATCAATCTGTTTTGGGGTTAAACCAGTTAACAATGTGCCAGATTTATCCAATACACCAGGCGTGTTCGTCAGCAAAATAAGTTTTTCTGCGCCCAAGATTTCGGCCAATTTGCCTGCAACTACGTCGGCATTAATATTGAATGTATCGCCATTTTCACCTACGCCAATTGGCGCAACTACTGGAATGAAGTCGCCAGAATCTAAAAAGTTAATGATGCTGGGATCAATCGCGGTGATTTCGCCAACCTGGCCGATATCGATCATTTTGCTGGCATCATCTTTATCTGCCATCAACAATTTTTGCGCATGGATAAAATTACCATCTTGCCCAGTCAAACCAACCGCTTTGCCGCCGTGACGATTAATCAGATTGACGATTTCTTTGTTCACTTGACCGCCCAAAACCATTTCTACTACATCCATGGTTTCTGCATCCGTCACGCGCATGCCTTGAATAAACTCGCCTTTTTTGCCCAGTTTATCCAACATTTCATTGATTTGCGGGCCGCCGCCATGTACAACAACTGGGTTCATGCCAACCAATTTCAGTAGCACGACATCTTGCGCGAAACACTCTTTTAGATGCTCATCTGTCATCGCGTTTCCGCCGTATTTGATGACAATGGTTTTATCAAAAAAACGCTTAATGTAAGGCAGCGCCTCAGCCAGAATTGTGGCTTTTAAAGCGGGCGCAGTGGTATTTGCGATGTTATCTAGCATCATATTTCTCTGTGATTAAATTTTGCTTCATTGTATCTAAAAAATGCGTTTTAAATATAAAGATTACCCAAAACAAATAATAAAAGTTAACCAAAAAAATGGTTAACTTTTATGTAGGTGGCTTAATCGATTCCGCTTTGGCTGAATTAAAGCGACTTAACAAACACTTTAGATTTACGCTGAAAATTGTAAAGTTGCTGTTTTTGTTGCGGTAATTTTTCGATACTTTTTTCAATAAAACCGCGCTCTAAAAACCAATGTTCTGTGCGCGTAGTTAAGCAGAATAGTTGTTTGAAACCATTTTCTTTCGCCTGCGCTTGGCAATAATTAAAAAGCCTATCGCCACGGCCATTGCCACGGTAAGCATTGTCAATCGCCAAGCAGGCGAATTCTGCCATGCGTTCATCTGCAAACGGGTAAAGCGCCGCGCAACCGATAGTGCGATTATCGTGTTCCATCACATAAAAATGCTCAATTTCCATTTCGATACGTTCGCGTCCACGGCGTACTAAAATACCGTCATTTTCCAGCGGTTCAATCAATTTCAATATGCCGCCAACATCGTCGATATTAGCTTGGCGCATAGTTTCTAAACCTTCCTCTGTGACCATCGTGCCAATACCGCTATGCGTGAATAGCTCTTGAATGATCGCGCCATCGATATGCCGAGAGATCAAATGTGTGCGTGCCACGCCGTGTTCGCAAGCGCGTACTGCTGCTGGCAGGTAATAATCCACATCTTCAGAAAAGTGAATAGGTGCCTCGTTATTTTGCGCATTATTTTGCACGTTACGCAGCAAGTTTTTGGCTTTTTCTGCGGTCATTTCGCGCAGTAGATCGCCGCGCAAATTACGTACGCCATCGCTATCCATCAAGAAAATCAGTTTGTCTGCGTCCAGTGCAATCGCTGCGCTCACTGCGACATCTTCTAAACTCAAATTAAAAGCTTCCCCAGTTGGCGAATAGCCAAGTGGCGATAACAATACCAATTCGTTGTCATCCAAGCGTTTTTGTATACCAATCGCATCTACTTTGCGCACTTCGCCTGTGTGCTGCAAATCAACGCCGTCGCGCACACCAAGCGGTTTTGCCGTCACAAAATTGCCGCTCGCTACCCGAATATCAGCGCCAGCCATCGGTGAATTAGCAATGCCCATCGAAAGCAAGGCTTCAATTTCCACCCGCACTGCGCCATTGGCTTCTTTTACCGCTTCCATCGCCGCATCATCGGTTACGCGCAAACCATTATTAAAAGCAGGCGTGAGTTTATCGCGTTTTAAACGCTGCTCAATTTGCGGGCGTGCGCCATGCACCAATACCAGCCTCACTTCTAAGCTGGCAAGCAAGTTGAGATCGTGCGATAACGCAATAAATTGTGCTTCGCTGACCACTTCACCACCAAATGCGATTACAAATGTCCGTCCGCCAAACGCATGGATGTAAGGTGTGACAGAGCGAAACCAGTTAACAAAATTTTGGTGCACGAAATCTTCTGCAGATGGGCTAAAAGTCGATTGATTCAGGTCTGATGAGTACGACTGACGCTGCTCTTCTACTCGCGTTGGAAAATCGCTTTCCTCCTCGCTCAAAGCATAAAGGCTTGCGGGTGTTGTGTCTAACGCTGCAGCGATTTTTCGCAATAAAGTTTCAGAAACGCCTAATTCGCCACGTTCTATACGTGACAAGTTACCAGCATCTGCCCCTACTTCGCTGGCGAGTTGTTGTAAAGTTAAGTTATTAAATTGACGTTTTTGCCGAATAAATCTGCCAAGAGATGTCATCATAAATCCATTTATTTGTAATATTTACAATATTATAAATATTTTTGTAAAAAATACAATTTTAATTGTATAGATTTAGTAATCGCCCCACAAAGTTTGCATGCTGGCGATGGCGGTTAGTGCTGCCGTTTCGGTGCGTAAAATACGTGGACCTAAAATAATGGATTGAAAACCTTGCGATGTGGCAGCATCGATTTCGCTTTGGCTTAAACCGCCTTCTGCGCCTATTAATAATTGAATTTGGCTGACAGGTTTGGTTAATGCGGCGATTTTTAATGCACCGACAGGGTTAAGTAAAATGCGCGTGGCATTTCCTTGTGGGTTATATGCTAGCCAATTCGATAAACTGATTGGCGACAATACTTGCGGCACAAATGCGCGCCCAGATTGTTCGCAGGCAGAGGTGACAATGTTTTGCCAATGCTCAAGCCGCTTTTGTGCGCGTTCTTGATTGAGTTTTACCACGCTGCGTTCGGTGGAAATTGGCTGAATCGCCTTAACGCCTAACTCTACGGCTTTTTGAATGGTGTAATCCATGCGGTCCCCGCTGGAAATACCTTGTAGCAAAGTGATGTTAAGTGGTGATTCATTTTCAATCATTTCGCCAGCCAATACTTTGGCAATCACCTCATTTTTTTTGATGCCGATTAACTCACAACTGTAGTCGAATCCATCGCCATTGAATAATTTGAGTTTATCGCCAATATTCAGTCGTAAGGCGCGCGTGGCATGAGTGGCCGCGCTGGCAGATAGTGGAGCTAATGCGCCTAAAATGAGTTTTTCTGCACTGTAAAAGCGGGTATTAGACATGATTCGTTAGATGAAAGTGTTAAGATTAAATTATAAGTTAATTAAGGAGTAAAGCATGGCAAGTTTAAATCCACCTATTTGCGATTTTGGTTGGAAAGCCCCTGATTTTAGTTTGCCTGCTGTGAATTTCAGGGGTACTGAGGGTAACTTGGTCTCACGCGATATGATTATGGGCAAAAATGGCTTGTTGGTCATGTTTATTTGCAACCATTGCCCTTATGTTAAAGCCATTAAAACTCGGCTGGTTGTCACTTGTCTTGAGCTTGAACAATATGGCATTAATAGCATCGCGATTCAAAGTAATGACACAGTGAAATATCCAGATGATAATTTTGAGCGTATGGAAGAAGAAGCAACGCAAAACCGTTTTAGTTTTCCATACGTGTTAGATGAAACGCAAGACGTCGCAAAAGCCTATGGCGCTGTATGTACACCAGACTTTTTTGGTTTTAATGCCAAGGGCGAATTGCAGTATCGCGGCCGTTTTGATGCCGCAGCCCGCAACCCAGAGCCGCCAGCAGATAACACGCGTGATTTATTTGATGCCATGAAGCTGATTGCGGAAACAGGTAAAGGTCCTATTGAGCAGATCGCAAGTATTGGTTGCAGTATTAAATGGTTTGAATAGAGGAATTATTGTGAGTGAAGTTAGAAAATTAAAATGGGGAATTCTTGGCGCGGCGCGGGTTAATGAGCGTTTATTACCGGCGATTATTGAAGCGCAGAATTCAGAATTAGTCGCAATCGCCAGTCGCCGTGCAGGCGCTGCTAAAGCGGTTTTAGAAAAATATGCGCCGTCAGGTTTTATGGAAACGCATTCAAATGTGCTGTGTTATGACGATATGGATGCATTAATTAATGACCAAAATGTGGAAGCGATTTACTGCCCGATGGCGAATGAAGAGCACGCAAAATGGGCGATTAAGGCCATTAATGCGGGCAAACATATCTTGATTGAAAAGCCGATGGCAACCACTTTAAAAGATGTAGAGGCAATTGAAGCGGCGGCGATTAAAAATAATGTCAAAGTGATGGAAGGCTTTATGTATCGCTTTCATCCACAACACAAACGCGTGCAAGAGATTATCGATTCTGGTTTGATTGGCGATGTATTATCCGCACGTGCCAGTTTTTCATTTTTGATGAAACAAGCACGCATGTATCGCATTGACCGCAGTATGGGGAATGGCGGCGGTGCGATGTGGGATATCGGCCCTTATGCGATTCATAGTTTGCGTTGGTGCTTTCAGAAAGATGGTAAGCCCACAGAACCAGTTTCTATCACCGCGCATGCCAAGTTGAATGAACATAGCGCAGATATTGTGACCAGTGGCATATTAGATTTTGGACCAGACGGCGAAGGCCGGGCGCGCTTTGGTCATTTTGATGTGAGTTTTGAGCGCAGTAGAAAATCAGAATATGAAATCATCGGCACCAAGGGTTGGGTAAAATGCCACGCTGCTTGGGTGTTTCAAAGTGATGTGCCAGTTATTAGTTGGGCGCTGGAAGATGGAAAATACGCAGAAGAACGCTTTGCGCCAAGCAATCACTTTAATCTGGAAATCGAGCATTTCAGTGATTGTGTATTGAATGACAAAGTGCCGCACTTGACGTTTGACGATGCAAAAGCTAACTGTCGAGCGATTGAGATGGTCATTAAGCAATGTGAAAAGTAGGCGTTTTAACTTTCCCCACTATTTAGATTGGAATATTTTGCATGAATAAATCTTTGCGCAACGCATCATCCATTGCAGTTTCAGCTACTTTATTGCTGTTATTGTCTGCTTGTCAGAACCTGCCAACAAATAAGCACACGGCTAGTGCAACCATTGAGCCAACTTCTGCCGCAGGCGATTTTAAGCCACATGGCACAGTTAACTTTACGCAAATTGGGGACAAGGTGTTGGTGAATGCCAATATCAGTGGCCTTGAACCGAATTCTGAGCACGGTTTTCATGTGCATGCAGTGGCTGATTGCTCAGGTGACGGCACCAAAGCGGGCGGACATTTTAATCCTGATAATCACGCGCATGGTTATCCTGGCCAAGATCAACGTCATGCAGGTGCGATGTTTAACCTTAAAGCCAACGCAAATGGCGTAGCTAAATTACAGCAAACATTGGATACAGTGACTTTAACGGAAGGTAAATACGATATTGTTGGTTTACCATTGATAATTCATCGTGATGCGGATGATTATAAATCGCAACCGGTTGGCAATGCTGGACCGCGTATTGGTTGCGGTATTATCAAGTAAATCCAGTTGAAATGTTGATGAATATATAAGGTTAACCCATAAAAAATGGCAATAAAAAAACGAGGCGCGAGGCCTCGTTTTTTATTATCCAAACAATACACGTTATGGACGTCGATTGATTAGTTAGCAAAGATACTTAAATCTAAGCCGTAAAATGTATTTCTACAAAATTATTAGTGCGCTGTTGTTACAACGATGTCGTTTTTAACGCCAGTTACACCTTTAACATTTTTAGCCAACACAACTGCTTTATCTGCTTCAGCTTGCGATTTTGCTGTACCTGTTAATTGCACTAAGCCGTTGCTGTCAGTTTCAACTTTAATATCAGTTGCGCTAACTGTTTTGTCTTTTGCTAATTCTGCTTTTACTTTAGTCGTAATAACCGCGTCGCCAACTTTAGTTTTAACTGAATCACCTTCTGCAGCAAATGCAGCCAAAGGTAATGCTAAAGCACCAACAACTAGTAACGTTTTAAGATTTGCTTTCATTTGTATTTCCTTTCGATAATAAATAGATATGTGCTTAACACAGTAGCCATTCTAGGCATTTGAAAAAAATATCGAATAGGCGGTTGCTGATATTGCTGTAGGACATTTCTGTCTAACTTAAGCGAACTAACTTAAGCAGCAGAGATGACCATTTTGCTTGATATTTAAAGGTTAAGTGTATTGAGATTGGTTTGGTTGTGACTGGCAAAATTGACAGTAGTGTCAAAATCACAACATTTAGACATGTTTAAGATAAATCCAATCATTTGATTTATATGTGTATTTTTAAAAAAATATAATTGGCATCCAACTTGCAAAGGCTTAATTACTTTAAGTTTATTGTCTAAATTGGATATCAAAAATGTTTAAAAAAATGATGGCGTTTATGTTGTTAAGTATGATTTCGGCAGTATCAACGACAGTTTTGGCTGACATTAACAGTGTGGCTAAAATTGGCGGTAATGTGAAAATGAATGACGCGGCGCCAGTAATAAGGCTTGCAGTGAATGATGTTGCGCAATTGCAAGGTGTAGATGACACAAACATGGGCGTTAGAAATGTGTCGGAGAAAAATTCGGCATCCGATAAATCAACTGTTGAGTTATCTACGTTTGAGTTAAATAAGTTACCGCCGCAGGCTTGGTTAATACTTGGGGCATTATTTTGTTTTGTAATGCGTTCAAGTCGCCGTTCTGTTTGATTGATTGATTATCTCAATTAACACTAACCATCATGTACTCAAATAAACATCTTATTAATCCAATACATTGGTAGTTAAAAAATATTAGTTATATGTGCAGTTTTAAGCTAAGTGCGGTTGTTTTGCACTTAGTTTTTTTTATTGGCTTTTTTATTTGGTTTTTGTTGTTATTGACAGAATAAGATTAAAGTTGAAACCAAAACAATATTAATACACTCGTATGACTTGTGGATTACACCAAAATAATCTGTAAAAGTGGTGTATTGCCGCCAAATTATCCTCGCTTGAAACTTGCTGAAAATGCCTAATTAGGGAATAATTACCACTTTACAAAAAGTGTCTTACTAAAAAGCTTTAAAACAGGTTAACAGGTTTTAAAACAAGCTTTTTTGCAATTTCTATTAGGTTTATCGTTAGTTTAAATATTAATAACAACCTGTTCAGTTTAGCTAAAATTTAGGGAGAAAATAATGGCAACGCGTAAAGATTTAGCCAACGCAATTCGTGCGTTATCGATGGATGCAGTGCAAAAAGCCAATTCCGGCCACCCAGGTGCGCCTATGGGCATGGCAGAAATTGCCGAAGAACTTTGGAACAATCATTTAAGCCATAACCCAAAAAATCCATCATGGGCTAATCGCGATCGCTTTGTGCTTTCTAACGGCCATGGCTCTATGTTGATCTATTCATTGCTACACCTAACAGGTTACGCATTGCCAATGGACGAAATCAAGACATTCCGTCAATTGCATTCAAAATGTGCTGGTCACCCAGAATATGGTTACGCACCAGGCGTTGAAACAACCACAGGTCCATTAGGTCAAGGTATTGCAAACGGTGTTGGTTTCGCGATGGCTGAAAAACTATTAGCAAATCAATTCAACAAACCAGGCCACGACATTGTTGACCACAGCACATACGTGTTCTTGGGCGACGGCTGTATGATGGAAGGCGTTTCTCACGAAGCTTGTGCACTGGCTGGTACTTGGGGCTTGGGTAAATTAACAGCATTCTGGGATGACAACGGTATTTCTATCGATGGTCATATCGAAGGCTGGTACACAGACGACACTGCAAAACGTTTTGAATCATACGGCTGGCACGTTCAGTCAGTAGATGGTCATGATGTTGCTGCTATCGGTGCTGCAATTGCTGCAGCTAAAAAAGTAACAGACAAACCATCATTGATCTGTTGTAAAACAGTAATCGGTCAAGGTTCACCAAACAAATCTGGTTCACATGATTGCCACGGTTCTGCATTAGGTTTAGACGAAGTTGCTGCAACACGTGCAAACATCGGTTGGGCACATGAGCCATTTGTGATTCCAGCAGATGTTTACGCTGGTTGGGATGCAACTGCTAAAGGTGCGGCTGCTGAATCTTCATGGAACGCTAAATTTGATGCGTATGCAAAAGCATTCCCGGCTGAAGCGGCAGAGTTCACACGTCGCATGTCTGGTACATTGCCAGCAAACTGGAAGGAAGCGACTGATGCGATCATCGCTGCAACAAACGAAAAAGCAGAAGGTGTTGCAACTCGTAAAGCATCACAAAACGTCATTGGCGCTTTAGCACCATTATTACCTGAGTTCTTAGGCGGTTCTGCTGACTTAACCGGTTCAAACTTAACTTCAACTGGTAGCTTTGTACACGTTGATGCGAAAAAACCGGGTAACTATATCTCTTACGGCGTACGTGAATTCGGTATGTTTGCGATTATGAACGGTATGGCATTGCACGGTGGTTTGATTCCATTCGGCGGTACATTCCACATGTTCTCTGACTATGCAAAAAGCGCATTGCGCATGGCTGCATTGATGAAACAACGCGTGATTGCGGTATTGACACATGACTCTATCGGTCAAGGTGAAGATGGTCCAACACACCAACCAATTGAAAATACGGCTGGTTTACGTTTAATTCCAAATATGGATGTATGGCGTCCAGGTAACTCAACTGAAACTGCAGTTGCTTGGGTTGCAGCTGTTGAGCGTTTGACTGGTCCTTCAAGCTTGGTATTAAGCCGTCAAAACGTAGCAGGCTTCAAGCATGATGCAGCGCAGTTTGCTTTAATGCGTAAAGGTGGTTATGTGTTGTCTGATGTTGCTGGCGCGCAAGTGATCATTATTGCTAACGGCTCTGAGCTTGAATTAGCAGTTAAAGCAGCGGCTGAGTTGAATGCAGCGGGTACTAAAGTACGCGTAGTTTCAATGCCATCAACAAATGTATTCGACCGTCAAGATAAAGCTTACAAAGACAGCGTGTTAACTCCAGGCGTTAAACGCGTGGCGGTTGAAGCTGGTGTAACAGATTTCTGGCGTAAATATGTAGGTCTAGAAGGTGCTGTGGTTGGTATCGACACATTCGGTGAATCAGCTCCAGGCGGCGTATTGATGAAACACTTCGGCTTTACAGTTGAAAACGTTGTTGCTGTTGTTAAGTCAGTGTTGTAATCATTGAATAGATAGTCTTGAAAAGAGCCTCTAAGTATTGAGGCTCTTTTTATTTGTAAACCTTTCATCTTGGAACAGGCATGACGATTAAAGTAGGCATTAACGGTTTTGGGCGCATTGGGCGTATGGCGTTACGCGCTGTCATACAGGAAAGCGAATTCGCAGATATTGAAGTAGTCGCGATTAACGGTATGCAAGATATCGATTACATGGCACATATGCTGCAATATGATTCTGTGCATGGGCGTTTTAACGGCACTGTCAGCATTAAAGGTGACGCTTTAATTGTCAACGGCAAAAAAATTGCGGTGAGTAAAGAGCGAGATCCTTTTCATATTCAATGGGGTGCAAGAGGGGTTGATGTGGTAATCGATGCGACCGGCGTGTTCTTAACCACTGAAGGTTGCAAAGGCCATTTGGCAGAAGGTGCTAAAAAAGTAGTGCAATCTGCCCCTGCAAAAGATGACACACCGATGTTTGTGTATGGCGTAAACCATGAAAGTTATGCAGGGCAGGCAATCGTTTCTGCCGCTTCTTGCACAACGAATGCGCTTGCTCCTATTGCTAAAGTACTTAACGATAACTTTGAAATCAAGCGTGGATTAATGACTACAGTACACGCGGCAACTGCATCACAAATGGTTGTGGATAGTGCTAGTAATAAAGATTGGCGTGGCGGACGTAGCGTGTTTGAAAATATCATTCCATCGACTACTGGTGCCGCTAAAGCGGTTGGTATAGTCATTCCAGCATTAAATAAAAAACTAACTGGTATGGCGCTACGTGTGCCTACTGCGAATGTTTCAGTGGTGGATTTAACTGTTGAGTTAGTGAAACCGACCAGTTACGCGGATATTTGCGCTGCTATGCAGGCTGCGTCAAAAGGTTCGCTCAAAAATGTACTGGTTTACACCAACGATAAAGTGGTTTCAACCGATTTTAGAGGTGCGTCAGCCGCCAGCGTGTTCGATGCAGATGCAGGCATTATGTTAGACCCGACATTTGTAAAAGTTGTCGCTTGGTATGACAACGAATATGGCTATACCTGTAACCTAATGCGCCTAGTGCAATATATTGCTGATAAATAAGCACAAGATGGGCGAATTGCGGCGTTGCGCAGTGCTCACTTCCTCGCCTACCTTAATGGTATGTCTCGGTCGTTGCGCGCTGTGCGCCTTGCACTTCATCCCATCTTGAGCTTATCTTGTGAGAGTTGTGTATAGAAACTGTTTAAACTGAGATTAAAATGAAATTTATTAAAATCACCGACTTAGATTTATCTGGCAAACGCGTATTCATCCGCTCCGATTTAAACGTGCCTGTTGCAGATGGAAAAGTGACTTCAGACGCGCGAATCACAGCCAGCATGGCGACCATTGAATACGCGCTCAATGCGGGCGCAAAAGTGATGGTGACCTCACATTTAGGCCGCCCAGAAGAAGGCGTTTATTCAGAAGAAAATTCCTTACAGCCAGTGGCTGATGTGATGTCAGCTAAACTGGGAAAACCAGTGCGCTTAGTCAAGAACTGGTTGAGTGACGCGGCACCAGCAGGCAGCATGACCATACAAAATGGCGAGCTGATTTTACTAGAAAACTGCCGTTTTAATGTGGGTGAAAAGAAAAACAACGATGAGTTAGCTAAAAAATATGCCGCCTTGTGCGATGTGTTTGTAATGGATGCGTTTGGCACCGCACATCGCGCCGAAGCTAGTACGCACGGCATTGCCAAGTATGCACCAGTGGCCTGTGCAGGCTTGTTATTAAGCGAAGAATTAGAAGCATTAACTAAAGCATTGTTAAATCCAGCGCGTCCAATGGTCGCGATTGTAGGCGGTAGCAAAGTATCGACCAAACTAACCGTATTAGAAAGCTTGTCAGAAAAAGTAGACCAAATGGTGGTCGGCGGCGGCATTGCCAATACATTTCTAAAAGCCGCAGGGTTTGAAGTAGGAAAATCATTATGTGAAGATGATTTAGTGCCAGTAGCACGCACCTTAATGGAAAAAATGAGCAAAAGAGGCGCAGCAGTGCCGATTGCAGTCGATGTTGTCTGTGCTAAAAAATTTGGCGCAGACGAGGTCGCAGTGAAAAAAAGTGCCGATGCTGTTGAGTCTGACGATATGATTTTTGACATTGGTGCGAAATCTGCTAAAGAACTAGTAGAGATTATCAATAATGCTGGAACGGTAGTGTGGAATGGTCCAGTTGGCGTATTTGAGTTCGATCAATTTGGCGAAGGCACTAAAACCATCGCGCATGCAATTGCCAACACCAAAGCGTTTACGTTAGCAGGCGGCGGCGACACGATTGCAGCCATTCAAAAATATGATATTTACGATAAGATTTCCTACATATCCACTGCAGGCGGTGCATTTTTAGAATTTTTGGAAGGCAAAACATTGCCAGCAGTTGAGATTTTAGAAAGTCGAGCGAAAGAGCAAGCAAGTAAATAAATATGCGCTTTATTTGCACGTTTTTAAAAAGGGGCTGATGGCCTCTTTTTTATTGCTCAATTTTTGTCATTAAATTGATTCAATCCTATTTTAGGGTGATGATGTAAATGAGGTCAATTGAATTTAACCATTGTTGATGACAGCATTAAAAGTAATTATTTAGGTCAGCAAATGATATTACGCAAAACTAAAATTGTTGCAACGTTAGGTCCGGCAAGCACTTCAGAGGAAATGATTGCGCGTTTGATTACGGCTGGTGTAAATGTGGTGCGGTTGAATTTTTCACATGGCACGGCTGAGGAACATATTTTACGTGCAGAAATCGTGCGTAAAATTGCGTTAAAGCTTGGCCGGCCCGTTGGTGTGTTGTGCGATTTGCAGGGCCCAAAAATCAGAATAGGCAAATTTGAGCTGGGTAAAGTCAGCTTAAAAACGGGCGATTTGTTTATTTTGGATGCCGATTGCTTGTTAGGTAGTCAATTCAAAGTGGGTTTAGATTATAAAACCTTGCCGCAAGAAGTAACCGAAGGTGTTGTGCTGTTGCTGGATGACGGGCGAATTACCATGCAGGTGGACCGCGTAAAAGGTAATCAAATCCATTGTGTGGTATTGAGTGGCGGCGTGTTAAGCAACAATAAAGGCATCAATCGCCAAGGTGGTGGCTTATCGGCCGATGCGTTAACCATCAAAGATAAAGAGGATTTAAAAACGGCTGTAGCACTTGAGGCTGATTATATTGCCATCTCTTTTCCAAAATCCGTAGCAGATATCGTGTTGGCAAAAAATCTGGTCAAACAAGCGGGCGGTGCGGCAAGCATTGTGGCCAAAATTGAACGCGCAGAAGCAATCGATCACTTAGAAGCGATTATTGAAGCCAGTGATGCGATTATGGTGGCGCGTGGTGATTTAGGCGTGGAAGTGGGCGATGCGGCTGTGCCAGGTCTGCAAAAACGCATGATTCGCATGGCGCGTGCGCAAAATAAATTAGTGATTACTGCCACGCAAATGATGGAGTCGATGATTACCAGCCCGATTCCAACGCGAGCAGAAGTGTCCGATGTGGCTAATGCGGTGTTAGATGGCACGGATGCCGTGATGCTTTCTGCAGAAACTGCGGCGGGGCAATATCCGCTAGAAACGGTGCAAGCGGTTGATAGAGTGGTGAGGGAAGCGGAAAAAGAATATTTTATTCAATATCGCAATCAGAAACTAGACCAGGTATTCGTGAAAACGGATGAAGCGATTGCCGCCGCTGCGATTTACACCGCGCAGCATATGCGGGTAAAAGCCATCGCCGCGCTTACGCAATCGGGCAATGCGGCGCAATGGTTATCGCGTGCAGATGCGCAAGTGCCGATTTACGCGCTTTCGCCAGATAAATTTTCACGCAGAAAACTCACTTTGCACCGCGGCGTTTATCCTTATCCGATTGAGCATGAAAATAAAAACAGAGATGAAATTCTGCAGGAGATGCAGCAAGTTTTATTGCAACAAAAAGTGGTGGATATTGGCGATTTAGTCTTGCTGACATTTGGTGAGCCGATTGGTAGTTTAGGCGGAACCAATACGATGAAGATTGTTAAAATCGGCGATTATTAACACTAAAAATGGGTTAACTTTTGCACAAATTACTTCGTTAGTTAACACATTAATTTACCCAAAAAGTTAACGTAATATATTCGTTAAAAATATGCATTAACATCCAGCGCAATTTATAATAAAGCACTTTCTAATTTACACGCCAATTTTTATCCAGCTACAACTGTATATCAAGGTACACCAAATATGACAATGCCTTTACTCAAAACCAATATCAATAGCCTAAAATTAATCCACCAAGGTAAAGTGCGCGATATTTATGCGATTAACGACGAAACCATGTTGCTGGTCAGCACAGATAGACTGTCTGCATTCGATGTGATTTTGCCAACAGGCATTCCGAATAAAGGCGCTATGTTGACGCAAATGGCGAATTTCTGGTTTGCAAAACTCAAGCATATTGTACCGAATCACTTAACTGGGATTGACCCACTTTCTGTTGTTGATAATTCCGATAAAGCTCAACTTGGACAAGGCAATTTAAGCCGTGCGGTGGTGGTGAAGCGATTGAAACCTTTGCCGATTGAAGCGATTGTGCGTGGCTATTTGGTTGGCAGCGGTTGGAAGGAATACAAGGCCAAAGGCACGGTTTGCGGTATTAATTTACCCGCAGGTTTGCAAGAAGCATCAAAATTGCCAGCGCCGATTTTTACGCCATCCTCTAAAGCGGCTGTGGGCGAGCATGATGAAAATATCAGCCTGCAAGCCTGCGCCGATTTAATTGGTCATGACATGGCAGAAAAAGTCGCAAAAGTAGCGATTCAACTGTATAGCGAAGCAGCCGAATATGCACTGACTCGCGGCATTATTATTGCCGATACAAAGTTTGAATTTGGATTAGATTCTGATGGTGTGTTGCATGTGATGGATGAAGTGTTAACGCCTGATTCATCACGTTTTTGGCCATTGGTACAATATCAAGTTGGCAGTAATCCACCTAGTTATGACAAGCAATTTGTACGCGATTGGCTGGAAAGTATCCACTGGAACAAAGCGCCGCCAGCACCTGCTTTACCAGAAGATGTCGCACATAAAACCAGTGAAAAATATTTAGAAGCGTATGAGAAATTAACTGGTCAAAAGTTAACAGGTTAGCAAGTTAACCCTTTAAAAGCTTGAATAGTTCATTCATATGCTAGAAAAGTTCAAACAAATGGCCGCGCGTTTAAAAGCCGAGTTTGTTTTTTATCAGCGCCTGCAAAAACATCCTCAAACACCAAAATTGGCTAAAGCTTTATTATGGCTGGCAATTGGCTATGTGCTAATGCCGTTCGATTTAATCCCGGATTTTCTGCCAATTATTGGGCAATTGGATGAATTGGTGATTGTGCCTTTGCTGTTATATTGGGCTTTGAAATTAACACCAGCAGATATTATTGACGCGTGTAGAAATACAGAAAGCGGAAGCGTTTTGACATGATGCAAATTTGGCAAATGATTCTCAATTTTGATGCGCATTTGCCACAGTTAGTCGCCGCACATGCCAACATGGTTTATTGGATTTTGTTTGCGGTGATCTTTTTGCAAATCGGTGTTTTGCCTTTATTTTTTCTGCCAGGCAACCCATTTTTATTTGTTTGCGGCGCAGTTTGGGCTGCTTCACAATTAAATATCAGCCTACTGTTAATCGTATTAATAGTCGCTGCCGTGTTGGGTAATTTATGCGCTTATGGCTTGGGTAAAACCATTGGGCAACTATTTTTTTTGGATTATCTAAAATGGCCAAAGCAAGCGACGTTAGATAAAACCCGTAATTTTTATGATAAACATGGCGAAAAAAGTTTTTTGATTTGCCTGTTTTTACCAGTGATTCGAACGCTTGCGCCGTTTTTAGCCGGTGTCACGCAAATGGTGTTTATCAAGTTCGCGCGTGCATCTTCAATTGGTGCGGTTTTTTGGGTGTTAACTTGCGTATTACTCGGTTATTTTTTTGGCAATATTCCTATCATTAAACAGCATTTAGGTACGTTCACTATGGTGGGTTTAGGCATCGTTATCATCGTGGTATTGCTTAAAAAAAGCTGGCAATATTTTGCTAAAACGCCTTAGCGTTCATTTAATTTATTGAGCACATAGGTTTTTCACTTGCGTCTCAGCACATCATCCAGCTTAACGCAACAAATTACACACAAACTTCAAGTATAATTTCGTTTTTTCGTTCAAGGCTATATTCAACATGTCGTTAAACCAAGTGCCATCTGGCTTAGATTTGCCCAATGATTTTAATGTGATTATTGAGATTCCAATGCAGGGTGACCCTGTGAAATACGAAGTGGATAAAGAAAGCGGCGCGATTTTTGTCGATCGTTTTATGGGTACTGCGATGCAATATCCGACCAATTATGGCTATATTCCACACACGTTAGCCGATGATGGTGACCCAGTAGATGTATTGGTGATGACGCCTGTACCGTTGATTCCTGGTGTCGTTGTACGCTGCCGCCCGTTAGGTGTTTTGTTGATGGAAGATGAAGCAGGGCTAGACGCGAAATTATTTGCAGTGCCTGTGCCTAAAGTTTGCGGTTTATACGGACATTTAGAAAGCCTTGCCGATGTATCTAATTGGCGTTTAGAAATGATTTCACACTTTTTTGAGCACTATAAAGATTTAGACAAAGGAAAATGGGTGAAAATCAATGGTTGGGGCGATATTGATGCGGCTAGAAAAGAAATTTTAACTGGCGTTGAAAACTACAATAATGCGGTAGTTAAGCCAGCATTTTAAGGCGCAGTTTTTTATTTAATTTAACTTGTGTTTAAATGCGTAATTAAAAAAGCAGCTTCGGCTGCTTTTTTAACGCCTGATTATTTGCACCGTAAAACCGCAACATTTAACTGGCTTGCACATTAAGCGTGCGTGTGAAAATTGGATGAATATAGTGGTTAAGTTAACCTGCTGTTTATATTGAAATTAATGGTTATTTTATAAAATACTGCTTGTTTAAAGCGTGGTGTAATTGTTGCTTATAATTAATTAATTAATACTTATTTTAAGTTGACGATTGTATGAGCAACACATCATTTCAAACTGCAAGCCTTCAATCTATAAGCACCGAGCTGTTCAGTTTAGGTCAGCCTGAACCGAATGGTCAGAACCAAGCTTTAAAAGATAATATTCGTTATTTAGGCCGTGTTTTAGGCGAAACGATTTTGGCTAAAGATGGCAAGGCCACGTTTGATTTAATCGAAAATATTCGGCAAGCTGCGGTTAAGTTTCACCGTGAAAATGATGAGAAATCTACTTTAACTTTAGAAAAGCTGCTTAAAAATCTATCACCGCAACAAACTATTTCGGTAGTGCGCGCTTTTAGTTACTTTAAACATTTGGTGAATATCGCCGAAGATCTATTTGCGCGTCAGCAGACACGTTTGAATGAAGACAAACTGTTGCCAGGCATGCTGGCGTATTCTGTCGATAAAATTGCGCGCCAAGCACTGCCCTTTTCAGCCGTAGAAACGTTTTTCAAAGATGCGCTGGTTTCGCCGGTATTAACCGCACATCCCACAGAAGTACAGCGCAAAAGCATTTTAGATATTGAGCACAAATTATCTTTTTTATTGGCAGCGCGCGCTAATCTAATCTCAAAACGCGAACTGGAACAGAGTGATTTATTGATACAGGCGGCTATTTGCTCCTTGTGGCAAACGCGGATTGTGCGCTTTTCAAAACTCACAGTAGTTAATGAAATTGAAAATGCGTTAAGTTATTACGAAACCACGTTTTTAAATGTGATTCCGGAAATTCTGCAAGATTTAGAGCGCGATCTTAACAAGCAATATGCAGCGGAATTAGAAAAGCCTTTCCAGTTACCTAGTTTTTTACACATGGGCAGTTGGATCGGCGGTGATCGCGATGGCAATCCGTTTGTAAATGGCGCAACGCTAACGCAAGCGGTAGAGATGCAAAGCGCCACTACGTTTAAATTTTATTTAAAAGAGTTGGATGCACTGCGACGTGAATTGTCTATTTCAACGCGTTTGGTCAATGTGAATCCTGCGCTTTTGGAATTAGCAAACTTGTCATTAGACCAATCTCCACATCGATTGGATGAACCGTATCGACTTGCAGTGAATGGTATTTACGATAGGTTGATAGCTACGGCTAAACAAATGTTGCCGCAGTTGGAATTGCGCGAAAGTGCTAATCAAGCCGTGCCTTATCGCAATGCGAACGACTTGCTGGCGGAATTAAATGTGCTGGTCGATTCGCTGAGAGAATTTGGTGGCGAGGCGCTTATTTATTCACGCTTGGGCAAATTGACTAAAGCTATTGAAACGTTCGGATTTCATTTAGCTACAGTTGATATTCGACAATCTTCAGATGTGCATGAAGCCGTGATTAAAGAGCTTTTTAACAAAGCCGGTTATGATTTTGAATATGACGAATTGACCGAAGAGGAAAAAATTCAGACTCTATTAGATGAGTTAAAACAGCCGCGTTTATTGTTTTCACCCTATCAACAATATTCTGAATTAGTGCATAGCGAAATTGATGTGCTGAATAAAGCGCGCGGAATTAAATATATTTTTGGCGACCGCACGGTTAAGCAATATATTATTTCGCACACTGAAACGCTGTCCGATCTATTAGAAGTCGCGCTATTGCAAAAAGAAACGGGTCTGCTAAAAGGCGTTTGGGGTTCACAAAAAATTCAGTTAGCGCTAAATGTGGTGCCGCTATTTGAAACCATTGCCGATTTGCGTAACGCGCCGATGATTATGGGGCAATGGCTCAGTTTGCTCGGCATTCGCTATGTGTTGCGCAACCAAGGCAATGAGCAAGAAATCATGTTGGGCTATTCTGACAGTAATAAAGATGGCGGTTTTTTAACCTCTAACTGGGAATTGTATAAAGCAGAAGTGTCGTTGGTTGAGTTATTCAACCAAGCCAAAATCAAGCTGCGGCTTTTTCATGGGCGCGGTGGCACGGTTGGGCGCGGCGGCGGACCAACTTACCAAGCAATAATGGCGCAACCTAGCGGCACGGTTGATGGACAGATTCGCTTAACCGAGCAAGGCGAAATCATCGCCAATAAATATGCTGACCCGAAGGTGGGGCGACAACATTTAGAAACGCTGGTTGCGGCCACTATTGATGCCACGTTATTGCCAGAAACAACATTAAGTACGCCAAAACGGCGCACGTTCGAGGTGGTGATGGAAGATTTATCTACAACTGCGATGACCAGCTATCGCAGTTTAGTCTATGAAACACCCGGTTTTGCGGACTATTTTTTTAGCGCAACACCTATTTCTGAAATTGCTGAATTGAATATTGGTAGCCGTCCAGCCGCGCGAAAATCAACGCGTCGTATTGAAGATTTACGCGCAATTCCGTGGGGATTTTCGTGGGCACAATGTCGATTGTTATTGCCAGGTTGGTATGGTTTAGGTAGCGCGATCCATCAATATCTGAATCAAGATGAAAGCGTGTATGAAACGCGCTTAAAAACACTGCAGGAGATGTTGGCGGTTTGGCCATTATTTAAAACATTAATCGCCAATGTCGATATGGTATTAGCTAAAACCGATTTAATAGTGGCGCGGCATTACGCACATCTGGTGACAGATAAACACCTAAGAGAAACGATTTTTAGCCGCATAGAAGCGGAGTATGTACTCACCACCAATGCGCTTAATTTGCTGCAAGGTTGCACGGAGAGATTGAGTGGCAATCCGACATTGGCTTATTCAATTCGTAATCGTTTGCCCTATTTAGACCCGCTGAATCATTTACAAGTAGAACTGATCAAGCGGTATCGATCTGGTGAAACAGATGAAAAATTGAAGCTTGCTATACAGTTAACCATCAATGGTATTGCGGCTGGATTGAGGAATACAGGTTAACCATTATTATTGGTTAACTTTACTAATCCAAGGCAGGCAATAAAAAAGGCGATTTATATCGCCTTTTTTATTTTAACGTATTGCTTTTAAAGTTCAGTTTTAAACATGCAATAACGGCACAATCAACAGTGCGACGATATTAATAATCTTAATCAACGGATTGACGGCTGGGCCAGCAGTATCTTTGTATGGATCGCCCACAGTATCCCCAGTGACAGCGGCTTTATGCGCATCTGAACCTTTACCGCCGTGGTTGCCATCTTCGATATATTTCTTGGCGTTATCCCAAGCACCGCCGCCAGTACACATTGAAATTGCCACGAATAAGCCCGTTACAATCGTGCCCATTAATAAGCCACCAAGCGCTACTGGGCCCAATAATAAGCCGACTGCAATTGGCACCGCAACTGGTAATAATGACGGAATCATCATTTCTTTGATTGCGGCAGTGGTAAGCATATCTACTGCTTTGCCATACTCTGGTTTAGCCGTGCCTTCCATGATGCCCTTGATATCTCGGAACTGGCGGCGCACTTCTTCTACCACTGCACCCGCCGCACGACCAACCGCTTCCATCGCCATCGCAGCGAATAAGAACGGGATTAAGCCGCCGATAAATAAGCCAATAATCACCATTGGATCGCTTAGATCAAACTTAACAGCGATACCTGCGCCTTCTAATTTGTGCGTGTAATCGGCAAATAATACCAACGCTGCCAAACCTGCAGAGCCGATTGCATAACCTTTAGTCACGGCTTTTGTGGTGTTGCCAACTGCATCTAACGGGTCAGTTACATCACGCACGCTGCTGGGTAATTCCGCCATTTCCGCAATGCCGCCCGCGTTATCAGTGATTGGACCATATGCATCTAAAGCCACCACAATGCCCGCCATGCTTAACATGGATGTTGCAGCGATTGCGATACCGTATAAACCGCCCAAATGGAATGATGTCCAAATCGCTAAACAGACTGAAAGCACTGGCCATGCGGTGGATTTCATTGAGATGCCAATCCCCGCGATGATGTTAGTCGCGTGGCCTGTGGTTGAAGCTTGTGCAACGTGCCTCACTGGTGCGTAATCTGTGCCTGTATAGTATTCGGTAATCCAAACCAGTAAGCCAGTTAAGGCTAAACCGACGAAACAAGAACCAAATAATTGATTCGCAGTAATGGTTAAGTCGCCCGCAGTTAAGCCTTGCGGGAATAAATGTTGCGTAACAAAGTAAAAAGCAATCAGCGATAAGATGCCAGCGACCGCTAAACCCTTGTACAAAGCGGGCATCACGTTTTTCATATCAGGTGACGCTTTTACAAAAAAACACCCGATGATAGATGCGACGATGGAAACTGCGCCCAACATCAATGGATAAATCACCGCATTTGCAGCTGCATCAGAAATCAGCAAACTGCCTAATACCATCGTGGCAATCAATGTAACCGCATATGTTTCAAATAAATCGGCTGCCATACCTGCACAGTCGCCCACATTGTCGCCCACGTTATCCGCAATAACGGCTGGATTGCGTGGATCATCTTCAGGAATGCCAGCTTCAACTTTGCCGACTAAATCTGCGCCAACATCTGCGCCTTTAGTGAAAATGCCACCACCTAGACGCGCAAATATGGAAATTAATGATGAGCCAAATGCCAAGCCAATTAACGGATCTAAGTTCGTATTCGCCTCTGCGCCGAGATACCAATAAAAACCTGCGACACCTAATAAGCCCAAACCAACCACCAACATGCCAGTCACCGCGCCGCCTTTGAATGCGACATCTAATGCTGGGCCAATTCCTTTGGTTGCGGCTTGTGCGGTGCGCACATTGGCTTTCACCGATACGCTCATGCCGATAAATCCGCATGCGCCCGATAAAACTGCACCGATGACAAATCCGACTGCGGTAGTGATTCCTAAAAATATTGCGATTAAAACCGCCAATATAATGCCAACGATAGCGATTGTTTTGTATTGGCGGGCTAAATAGGCGGCTGCGCCTTGTTGAATTGCGCCTGCAATCTCTTGCATACGTGCGTTTCCTGCTGGCAAACTGGTAATCCATCTACTCATTACGACACCATATAGCACTGCTAAAACTGCGGCAGCTATGGCGATTATTAGTGCAACTGACATGACTTCTCCCTATCTATTTGTTATGAATAAATCTGAAACGACATCAATGACTGTAAGAATAATGCGACTAGCTTATAAAAAACGTAAGTTGTAACAAATGTAATTAATTTGTAACAGCTCAATGCATTATGGCACTAAAGAACGGTTGCGACAACCGCTTAGATTATTGAAGGAGTTTTCAGATAAAGTGAATTAAAACAAGCATTTCGAGTCAATTTAAATCTACGTAAAACACTCATCTTTTTAGTGTTCGATCGGTTAGCAGAACACGCTTTGAGGCGTTATTTTGAAAAAATATTAGCGTTATTGCGACGGTAATACTTTATTGGCAAGTGAATTAAGTTGGGTAGATAATGGAGATTCGCCCAAATCCAGCGCTAGTTTTTTTAAGCTATTGGCGGCGTTTTTAGATAGCTTGCGCACGGGTTTTACTGGTGCTTTTTGCTGAGATTTAACTTGCACTTTCACACTAATTGCAGTAACTTTACATTCCCTAAAGTTAGGGTTGGTTTGTTGCAGATTTTGTAATTGAGTCAAAAGATTAGCGAGTGTGAGCTTGATTTTATTCGCCACAATTGCGCTATGAGCGTAAATGGTTAATTGGCCATTGATTAAACTGCCTACAAAACTGAGATTGCTTAACATTTGTGGGCTTGCAGCCACCCAAAATTTTTGCAACAACTTATGAGATTGCACATTTTTAGTCAATGTACTCAGTTGGCTGTTGTGATTAAGTAGCGTATCGATTTTGCGCATACGCAATCTTAGCTAAAAAACAGTGATAACGAAACTAGTTAATCTAGATTATTTACTGGGTTGTGTAGTGGACGCGAGTTAACCAAATTTTTTTATGAATATTATTTTAATTTCTAACAAATTGGCAACGGCCAAAAGTTTGTCGGCATTCCAAGCTGGTGCACTTATTGCGGCTCTCGTGTTGGTACCAGTGATGTTGACGTTGCTGTTTATTACGCCTCCAAGCAATATTAAAGAACAAGGCATGAAAGCCTTATTGCCGCCACAAATCAGAAGTTCTATTATTTCATCACAAGTACATTTAGACGCTTACGCCAAACAACTAGGCGCATTACAAGCACGCATGATGCGCTTAGATGCGCAAAGTCAGCGGCTGGCAAAATTAGCCGGCGAAAAAGAAATTCCCGTGATTAATCAACCTAATTCAAAACCGACCAGCAATGTTCCCCCTAACAGTATTCATCATAGTGGCGTTGGCGGTCCTTATGTGACATCGCATACGATGAGTGAAGCTGAATTAATTGCTGCCATAGAAGAGTTAACTCAAGCAGTGAATTCGCGCGATGATTATTTGAGTAGTATCGAAGCGAAAATTCTACAAAAAAGCGTGTTGAAAGATATGTTGCCGAACAGCAGTCCTATCAATGCAGCTTTTAATTCATCCAGTTATGGCTGGCGTGTCGATCCGTTCAATGGCAATGAAGCTTTTCATGAAGGTTTAGATTTTTCGGCAGATACGGGTACGCCTATCTGGGCTGCGGCTGATGGTATCGTGACTAGCGCTGAGCGTACGCCCGATTATGGTAATATAGTTAAGATTGATCATGGTTCAGGTTTAGAGACGCGTTATGCGCATGCTTCTAAATTACTAGTTAAAGCAGGTGAGCGTGTTGTAAAAGGCCAAATAGTGGCGCAAGTGGGTAGTACGGGCCGTTCAACTGGGCCACATTTGCATTATGAAATCCGGTTAAATGGCAATGCGCTTGATCCGCGTAAATATTTGCATAAATAATGTCTGTTAATTAATAACAAGCTAAGCGAATATTTAAATAAATAAGGCAAGTAATTAAGCAGATAAGTAAGTTGTCATTCATAAAATAAAAAACGACTAAATTAAAAATCGACATTGAAATAAAAAATAATTACCCAATATCCATACAATATAATCAATCCTTTCATTTAATCTCAAATATAGGTTTCCGAGGTCTCGGAAAAGCGGTGTCTCTTCATGTTATCCACGTTGTTTAGAAAATTCTTCGGTAGTCGTAACGATAGGCTGGTTAAGCAATATGGTCAGGCCGTTAAAGAAATTCATGCATTAGAGCCTGCTATGCAAGCTTTATCAGATGAAGCCTTGCGCGCTAAAACAGAAGAATTCAAACAGCGTTTTCAGCAAGGTGAAACTTTAGAAAAGCTGATGCCAGAAGCATTTGCAGTAGTGCGTGAAGGCAGCGTGCGTGCGTTGGGTATGCGTCATTTTGATGTACAAATGATCGGCGGTATGGTGCTGAATTCGGGCAAAATCGCCGAAATGCGTACTGGTGAAGGTAAAACCTTGGTGGCAACATTGCCGGTTTACCTGAATGCCATCACTGGCAAGGGCGTACACGTGGTTACCGTGAATGACTATTTGGCGAAACGTGATGCGGAGTGGATGGCGAAGCTATATAACTTTTTGGGCTTGAGTGTAGGCATTAACTTATCGCAGATGCAACACGATGCGAAACAGTTAGCTTATGCAGCGGACATTACTTACGGTACCAATAACGAATTCGGTTTTGATTATCTGCGCGACAATATGGTATTTACCAAAGATGAGCGTGTTCAACGCTCTTTAAGCTATGCGCTGGTGGATGAAGTCGATTCGATTTTAATCGATGAAGCACGCACGCCGCTAATCATTTCAGGCCAAGCTGAAAACAGTATTGATTTATATAATCAAATTAATGCGGTTGCCAAGCAGTTAAGTGCACAAACCGTTGAAGATGGCGCTGGCGATTTTTGGGTAGATGAAAAAGCCCAAACAGTGACCATGAGTGAGAGCGGACACGAACGTGCAGAAGCGATTTTAGCGAGTTCTGGTTTGATGGCTGAGGGTTCTAGTCTTTATGAAGCGGCCAATATCACTTTAGTGCATCATCTTTATGCCTCATTACGTGCGCAAAACCTGTTCAAAAGAGATCAACATTACGTGGTAGATGACGGCGAAATCGTCATCGTGGATGAGTTCTCTGGTCGTAAAATGCCAGGTCGTCGTTGGTCAGATGGGTTGCATCAAGCGGTTGAAGCCAAAGAGGGCGTTGCGATTCAGAAAGAGAATCAAACGCTGGCATCGATTACATTCCAAAATTATTTCCGCATGTATGAGAAATTAAGCGGCATGACGGGTACGGCCGACACAGAAGCGTATGAATTTAATCAAATTTATGGCTTGGAAACGGTTGTTGTGCCAACGCACAGAAGCATGTTGCGTAAAGATGCGATGGATAAAGTCTATCGTACGTCGGCTGAAAAATACAATGCGGTGATTGAAGATATCAAACAATGCCAAGCCATTGGTCAGCCAGTGTTGGTCGGGACGACTTCGATTGAAAATTCTGAAATTATCTCAAGCTTACTTACCAAAGCTGGTTTAAAACATGAAGTATTAAACGCCAAACAACATGAGCGTGAAGCGCATATTGTTGCGGAAGCAGGTCAGCCAGGTGCGATTACTATCGCTACCAATATGGCCGGCCGTGGTACAGACATTGTGCTGGGCGGCAATCCAGAATCGGCGATTCACGCGGTTAATTTAGATGAAAAATTGGATGATGCACAAAAAGCCGCCAAAATCACACAATTAAAAGCGGAATGGCAACAGCGTCATGATGCGGTTTTAGCATCAGGTGGTTTACATATTATCGGCACTGAGCGTCATGAATCGCGCCGCGTTGATAACCAACTGCGTGGCCGTTCAGGTCGTCAAGGTGACCCAGGATCAAGTCGTTTCTACTTGGCATTAGATGACCAATTATTGCGTATATTCTCTGGCGATCGCGTTTCGGCGATTATGGAACGGTTAAAAATGCCAGAAGGCGAAGCGATTGAACATGCGATGGTATCGCGCGCGATTGAAAATGCGCAGCGCAAAGTAGAAGGCCGTAACTTTGATATTCGTAAGCAATTACTCGAGTTTGACGATGTATCGAACGACCAGCGCAAAGTGATTTATGAGCAACGCAACGAGCTATTAGAAGCTAACGATATTGGTGAAACTATCGCTGCGATGCGTGCTGATGTGATGACCAGTATTTTTAGCGTACACATTCCGCCTGGCAGTGTGGAGGAGCAATGGGATATTCCAAGCTTAGAAAAAAATCTGATTGCAGAAACTGGTTTGGATTTACCTTTGCAGAAAATGCTGGAAGATAATCCTGATCTGCATGAAGAAACCTTGCGTGAACGCATTTTTGAAGCGGCTGAAGCATCGTATAAAGCTAAAGAAGCATTGGCGAGCAATGACACGATGCGTCAATTTGAGCGTGCGGTGATGTTGCAAAGCATCGATAGCCATTGGCGTGAACATTTGGCGGCATTAGATCATTTACGCCAAGGTATTCATTTACGTTCTTATGCGCAAAAAAATCCTAAGCAGGAATATAAGCGTGAAGCATTTGCATTGTTTGAAGGTTTACTAAACACCGTTAAAAGTGAAGTGACTAAAGTGACGATGTTGGTGCAAGTGAAAACGCAGGACGACGTGGAAGCAGTTGAAAAACCAGTGGATGTGGCAAATGTGCAATATCAACATGCGGATTTTGACGAGGCATTGGCTAATCCAGCCGATGAGTACAGTGGTGAAGAAAGTGCACAAACGGCTAGAGGCGAATCATTTTTGCGCGAAGGCGTAAAAGTTGGACGTAACGATCCATGTCCGTGCGGCTCTGGCAAAAAATATAAGCAGTGCCACGGTACTTTGAGCTAATGCTTTAAAGCGAGTGATTTAAATAAGTTAACACTAAAAAGTGGTTAACTTTTGCTTTAGATTCATAAAGTGCGCGATTAAATATCGCGCATTTTCATATCAGCTTCAATCATATTTGGTTTGAATATTTGGAATAACAGAGATGTCAGAAATTGAAATTCAGTCGCCTTGTATAGGCTTATGCAGCATGGATGAGTTAAGCGGGTTTTGCCAAGGCTGCTATCGCACGATAGATGAAATTCAGGCGTGGTGGGATTTAACTAATCAGCAGAAACAAGAGGTTGTACATAAAGCAACTGAGCGCGAAGCGCAAATGTTTGATTAAATACGACTTGATTAAAAGTGTAAATCAAACAAATTTAAGTCACAGTTTTAAATAACCATTTTCTCGATTCAATCTATCTTTTTAAGAGTTAACCGACTCAATACTTAACCAGTTTTACGCCTTAGTTTTTGTTGCACGCTTAAACATTCTTAATAAAAACTGTTCAAAATCGTCCACATAAGTAAACACTACCGGAATCACCAATAAGCTCAACACGGTAGAAGTCAATAAGCCGCCAATCACCGCAACCGCCATTGGACTTCTGAACGATCCATCGCCAGAGCCCCATTCCATCGCCAGCGGTAACATACCGGCAGTCATCGCGATGGTGGTCATAATAATGGGACGCGCCCGTTTATGACACGCATCTTTAATCGCTTCCACTCGACTTAAATGCAATTCGCGACGTGCAACAATCGCATATTCCACCAGTAAGATTGAGTTTTTGGTCGCAATGCCCATCAGCATAATCAACCCAATCATCGATGGCATAGACAGCGCTTTTCCGGCAATCAACATACCCAAAAATGCACCGCCTAACGATAATGGTAAGGCGACTAAAATCGTCACTGGTTGCAAAAAGTCTTTAAATAACAGTACCAATACAAAATAGATACAAACCACACCTGTTAGCATAGCTAAGCCAAAGCTGGCAAATAATTCGCCCATCGCTTCTGAGTCGCCTAATTCGCGCTGCTCAACGCCAGCCGGTAGATTTTGAATACTGGGCAATGTTTTTACAATCTTGGTTAATTCGCCTAAAGGTATGCCCGCTGTTTCAATATCGAACTGAATGTTGCGTGAGCGATCATAGCGGTCAATCATGGCGGGGCCGCTGGCAATTTTCATATTGGCAACTTGTTCTAATGGCACTGGACCGCGCGAACCTGGCACAGACAATTTTTGTAACACGCTTAAATCAGTTTTCGCAGTTTCATCTAATTTAACCAAAATTGGCACTTGGCGTTTTTCCAGATTTAGTTTGGTTAATGCTTGTTGATAATCGCCCACCGTAGCAATGCGCAAAGTTTCGCCTATCGCAGAACTTGTGACGCCTAAATCTGCCGCAGCAGTAAAGTCTGGCGTCACAATCACTTCTGGCCGCACCAACGATGCGCTAGACGCAATATTGCCTAAGCCTGTAATCTTGCGTAAGTCTTTTTCAACCGTGTTGGCTGCGGCTTGTAGCGCATTACTGTCTTCCCCAGAAAGTACCAATATGTATTTTTCGCCATTGCCGCCCAAGCCAACATTAATTCGAGCGCCTGGCAATTGCTGCAACTGTTCGCGTATTTGCTTCTCAATCTCTTGTTTCTTCGGGCGACTATCACGCGCATCCAAAAGAATAGTTAATGTAGATTTTCGTGTCTCAACCGCACCAGAACTCACAAAAGGATCAGTGCCTGCAGCGCCGCCGCCAATGGTGGTGTAGATACTTTTAATATGCGGGATTTTAGCGATAATTAAACGCGCTTGCTCAGATAAAGCAGTCGTTTGATTTAACGACGCGCCGGGCGGCAACTCTAAGCGCACCTGTGTTTGTGAATTGTCATCTGCTGGGATAAATCCTGTCGGCAAAAGAGGAATGAGCATTAATGACGCAACAAAAAATGCGATAGCCGCTAAGGTAGTTGCAAGCCGATGATTCAAGCACCAACCGCTTACGCGCATGTATAAACTCATGATTTTGCCGTCTTCGGGATGACCTGTCGCCACCGGTTTCATCAAATATGCCGCCATCATAGGTGTTAATATACGTGCAACAACTAATGAGACGAATACTGCGATAGAAGCAGTCCAGCCGAATTGTTTAAAAAACTTGCCTGGAACACCACTCATAAATGCCGTTGGTAAAAATACTGCGATCAAAGTGAATGTAGTGGCGATAACTGCCAAGCCAATCTCATCTGCTGCTTCCATGGCGGCTTGGTAAGGTGTTTTGCCCATGCGTAAATGCCGCACAATATTTTCTACTTCTACAATGGCATCGTCCACCAGCACGCCAATTACCAAAGATAATGCAAGCAAAGTGACCACGTTGATTGAAAAGCCCAAATAATGCATGCCGATAAATGCAGGAATGACAGATAATGGTAATGCAACCGCTGATACGAATGTTGCGCGGAAATCGCCCAAAAATAACCAGACGACCAACACCGCTAATACTGCGCCTTCAAGCAATAAAGTAATAGACGCATCAAAATCTTCTTGTACTGGCGTTACAAAGTTAAAAGCTTCGGTTATTTGAATATCTGGATGTGCCGATTTAAGTTCATCCAGCGCCTTTTTCACGCCTGCGCCAACTTCAAGTTCACTGGCGCCTTTGCTTCGTGTGACATCAAAACCAACAACCGTTTTACCGTTTAATAATGCAGTAGACGTGCGTTCTGCAAATGTATCTTTTACAGTGGCCACTTGGTCTAAACGAATTTTTCGGCCATCATTTAACAGTATTTCTAACTGCGCCAGCGCTTCAGCCGAGTTCACTGTGGCGATTGTACGAATAGGCTGATCGCTGCCGCCGAGTTTGGTTGCGCCGCCTGCCACTTCAATTTGCGATAATCTTAATTGACGTGAGATATCTGCTGCGCTGGCATTTAAAGATTGCAATTTGGCAGCATCTAATTCCACCCATATTTGGCGATTCACACCACCGACGCGGCTAACGCTACCAACGCCTTGTACGCCAAGCAGTTTGCGCGTCACCGTGTCATCTACAAACCAAGAGAGCGCTTCGTCATCTAAACTTGGCGAAAAAATGGTAAACGCCAAAATAGGCGAACCCGCTAAGTTCACTTTTGAAATAATCGGGTCACGCAAATCATCAGGTAAATCTGCACGCACTTCAGATACCGCAGAACGCACATCATCAACTGCTTCTTGCGTGGCTTTTTCTAAGCGAAACTCTGCGGTAATCGTGACGCTGCCATCTTGAATTTTGGTGTAAATATGTTTTAGATCTTGTAGCTTGGCGATGGAATTTTCTATTTTTCGCGCCACTTCGTTTTCAAGTTGGCCAGGTGAAGCGCCTGGTAAAGAGGCGTTCACTGTCACAGTCGGCAATTCTAAATCGGGGAAATTCTGTACTTTCATGGCTTTAAAGCTCATGAAGCCAGCAAGCGTTAATAGAATAAATAAAATCAGCGCAGGAACAGGGTTTTTAATCGACCAACTTGAAACGTTCATCATTTAGAAATACTTTCAGTTGTAGCATTTTCATTCGAAACTGCATCATTTGAGGCTGCTTCAGTTTTGCTTACTACTCTCACCGTATCGCCATCGGCTAAAAATGCGCCACCATTGGCAACAAAGTCGTCATTGATTTGATTTTCAACCGTTTGAAACGCGCCGCCTTGATTTTCAATTTCAAGTAGCTCAACCAAATCGCCACTGCGCCGTCCTGTATTTACTTTTATTTGTTTGATTTGTGCAATGCCGTTTTTATCGGCAGGGTTACTAACCACTTGCATGGCGTATGAAAAGCCATCGCGCAACACAATCGCACTAGCAGGCAAGGTATGCGCTTCAGTATTTTCTAATATAAACACGCCTCTGGCATACATGCCAGCCTTAGCCGTTTCTGCAGGAATATCAATATATACCAGCGCATTACGCGTTGCGCTATCAATGCTTGGCGCAATCGCGCGTACTTTGCCGATAATTTTTTGCCCATCTGGAAGTGTTAAGTCTGCTTGCATGCCAATGCGGATTTTGTTTATATTGGCTGATGTTAATTCTGCGCGCCATTCTAAACGGCCTTTGCGCACTAGTTTAAATAGCTCTTGCCCTGCAGCGGCAACAGAGCCGACCGTTGCAGTACGTGACGAAATAACGCCATCATCAGGTGCGTTGACGGTGGTTTGTTTTAGCTTGATACTTTGCAGATTAAGTGTCGCCTCGGCTGCTTCTACACGCGCTTTTGTGCTGGCTTCTGCACTTAAAAATTGCTCAATTTGCTGCGTGCTCAATGCGCCAGAACTTTGAATGCTTTTTGCGCGGCTCGCATTACCAGCCGCTTCTATCGCAGCTGCTTTTGCTTCGGCAAGGCTGGCGCTGGCTTGGGCTAAATCGGCTGAAATTGTGCCTGATGCAAAACGTGCTAATACCTGACCGCGCTTCACTTTATCGCCCACATTCACCAATACTTCGTTTAAAAGTAAACCGTTTACTTCTGTGCCTACGACCGCTTCTTGCCATGCTGCGATATTGCCATTTGCGGGAATCGTCAAATTCAACATGCTGCGTTTGATTTTGACGGTATTGACGGTAAGCGCTGCATTGGTATTGGATGCTTGAGTTTTTTCAGCAGACAGCTCTTTTGTATCAGGCGATTTTTGTTTAACTACTAAAAAGTAGACCGCTAAAGCAATCGCAATTGCCAAACCAATCCAAACGAGTCGATTTTTTTTAACCATGATGCTTACCTATTTTCTTGAGTATTTTTAGTGTTAACTTCGGTGCTGTTTTTTGCATGAGATTCAGTATTTTGCCAGCCACCGCCAGCCGCACGATACAACGCAATCCAGGCATTATTGCGATCTTTTAATACGTTAACTTGGTTGGTTTGCGCTTGCAAAGCATAACGGCGGTTTTCTTCCAACTCAATCAAATTAGCAAAGCCTGCGCTCACTTTTTGTTCTGTCGCCAAGAATGATGCCTGATAGCCATTTAAAGCCGTTTGCACATTCGCTTGCCTGTTTTCGCTTGCGTGTAGATTCACTAACGCATCTTCTACTTCTTTTACCGCATAACGCGCCTTGCTGCGATAGTTTGCGGCTGCTTCGGCATATTTCGCTTCTGCACTATCTACGTTCGCCCTGCGTTTTCCGGCATCGAAAATCGGTAAAGTAATAGAAACTGGTCCTATCGACCACACCTCACCTTCACCTTTAAATCCCGTGCCTGAAAGTCGCATCCAGCCTATAGAGCCGTTAAGCGAGACTTTGGGTAAGCGTTGTACTTGTGTGTTTTTAACTTCAGCTGCCGTTGTCATTAAATCCGCTTCCGCGCTCAGCATATCTGGTCGCTGGCTGATGATAGTTGCAGGCAGTTCAGCGATAGTAAACAGCGTTTGATTATTTTCATTAGCGCTAAATGGCGTTTCTGCTAACTTTTGCCTTAACGTAGTTTCGTCTAAATCAGTCAACGCAACCAATTCTTTAACGCCCAAATCACATTGTGCTTGCTGCGCTTTTACTTGTTGTGCGGCATCTGCTGCGCCAGCAAGCGCTAGCTGGTAAGCGCCATTTGCGCTAAAACCCGCTTTGTAAGATATTTCAGTCACGCGTGCGCTTTCTGCGCGCGATTTAGCATCATTTTGGTTGATGCTTAATTGCATTTGGCAAAAGCGTTGGTTAAAGTAAGACGTCGCCAATTCTGCCGCCACGGCTACGCGCGCATCGTGCCAGCCTGCTTGTGCGGCTTTTTCGCGTGCTTGCGCTGCTTTCAATAAGCCACGATTCGCGCCAAATAAATCCAGTTCCCACGCGGCTTGTGCATTAATTTGCGTGGTGGTGATGGCTTGGCCGCCAAAGCCAAAAGCACCTGCTTGCGCACCACCTGTTTGACCAGTTCCAGTCGGAACTGCACTGACGCCAGAACTGCCAATGGCCGGTTGTTGTAAGGCTTTGGATGATGAAAGTGTGGTGTCTAAAGTCGGTAGCAATGACGATAAAGCGCTGACACGGCTGGCTCTTGCCTCTGCGATTTTGGTGCTTGCTGTGGCAATGTTGACGGATTCAGTTTGCGCTTTTTCAATCAATTCCAATAACAGCGGATCTTGATATTGCGTCCAAAATGTTTTTAATTGCGACACATCACCGCCGTGTGGCAAGCTGGTTTGCCATGCAGGGGCGATTTTTGTAGTCGCGATTGTTTCTTTGGGCGAAGCTTTGTTTTTTAGAAAATCCAAAGACGCACAGCCTGATAGATTCAAGCTCAATAAAAGGATTAACACTATGGATAATTGTGGATTTTTAGGTGTCATATTGACCTTGTTTTTGTACTTTTTTTTCTGACAATGCTGTTTGTTTCAAAGACTTTTCTGTTAACTGCTGTGCAACTAAATGTTTGCGCCTATCGGCTTCTGCATGCACCATGCTCACTGCAAAAAAAGTTAATCTTTCATGCAATATATCTAATGCTTTATGCGTCGCAGTCAATTCTGGCGTAATGCGTTCTATCACATCGCGACCAGTAAAAAGGTGTACGCCCATCGCCACAATGCACAATGCTAAACGATGCAAATCATCATCTACTTGGTTAATGTTTAAATGTTTTTGTAGCAATACGATCAACGCTTGATGATACGGCGCAATGCCATTATCAATTTCTTCTGCCCAAATACCGGTCGGCTCAACCATTTCACGCATGTGTAAACGCACGCGCAATTTGGCAATATCACCCAGTTTAAGCGGTCCTATAAACCCTTGAAACAAGCCGTTTAAGGCTTGTTCTAGTGTTAAGTTAACATCGCTAAATAGCGCAATATCGTCATCAGCTGCACCACAAGATTCCGTAAATACCGCACGATACAGACCCGCCTTATCACCAAAATAATAGGAAATCGCCGAGATATTTACTTGCGCCTGTCGCGCTATTTGTCTGGTGGATGTGCGTGCGTATCCATGCTCTGCAAATAATTCGAGCCCCGCCATCACAATACGTTTTCTGGATTCTTCACCATCTGAACGCTTAGGCGATAGTAATTCACAAATTTTTATTTTAATTACTCCATTTTTAAGCTGATATTTAGCATTAGTCAATAATTAAATCAAACGATTGATTTAATTATTTCAGATAGTCATTTTAATTGCAAGCGATAGATTGACTTGCAGGATGTGTGACACCCTATAAGCGACTAGCACTACCTCATAAGTCGTTAGCACCAACCATATTAAGCACTAGTAAAGAGCCTGATAGTTCAGGCCCTTTTATAATCCATTTATAATGATGGCCAAGATTAGCAGAAATATCCATCCAGAAATAATTCTACGATTAAGCATATGAAATCCTTGATTTCCATTGGTTAAGTGGAGCGCTGCCACTAAATGAGGCAATTAAAGCCATAATGAATAACTTTTTATTGTGAATGCAAATCCTGCCACTTTCTTTTTAAGAAACTAGAATAGAAGTAGCAGGAATTCGGTGGAGGTTTACTAGTCCTTAGTAATTTGAGTAGCCCGCTTTTTCATCCATGCATCTCTTACCATTACATATTCGTCAATTGATTGGCTTCGTATTTCGTCAAAAGGCAAGGCACGAGTACGCGCATCCGTGAGTTGCATAATGTTTAGTCCCAACATTACACTGCCATTCTCTACATAACCAATGGCTGACAATGGTTGATCGCCCACTATGCTAGCAGTATCGCGAACCGTGCGGGGGCCTAACAAAGGTACAACGAGATATCGAGAGTCCTGCCAGCCCCATACAGCAAGCGTCTGTCCAAAATCTTCATATCCTTTAGATATGCCAAAATAGCTAGCCGGGTCATACAATCCAGCTATACCAACAGTCGTATTGATAACAAAACGCCCAATCGTTCGCAGACTATTGAGTGGTTCGCCTTGTAAAGTTTGGTTAACTGCGGTACCTGGCTCACGTAGGTTTCCGAAAAAACTACTAACACAATTTTGCACTGATTCAGACGTGATTTTTTCGTAGGTCTTGGCAAGAGGACGGGCAATAGCTTTATCGAAGCCATTGTTAAAACTATATATACTCCGGTTATATTCTTCCCAAGGATCGTTTACGATTTTTGAGTCATCGACTTAGCTACCATTTGGTGTGACAGCTTGCTCTGGTGTAGAGGAAGCCCCTGAAGTAACGAAACCATTCACTACACCATTACTTGGGATTAGTGCTTCAATTGCCATTACTTTGGAAATATTGAGTGCCATAGTGATTAATGTAACGGAGACAATTGCATTCAAGCTGGGTATTGTTTTCATATCAAGATTCCTTTTTTTCATTGAAAAGAGTATTAATAGGTTTAAAAATAAGGTTCTGAAAATTTAATCAATCTTTTGATGATCCATAAGCCCGCATAAATACTTCAATCGTACGAGTTACGATTTCGGAAATTTCTTTGTCATCGATTTCGGTTACCACATTGAATATACCAGCCTGATGCACCTCGGATTCCAACAAACCAAAATAGTGGCAAGCGACAACATGCGGATCACTCGGCCTGATCTGCCCTTTTTGTATAACTGCAGCAAAGTATTGCTCTGCAAATTTAATTGCCCGAGCAGGTCCTTGCTCATAGAACATTCTTCCGATTTCTGGGTTAACTGATGCTGCAATAACCATTCGCTGAACTGCGAGAGTTTTTGGTGTATGAAATGCTTTAAGCACATGATGACCAAATCTTGTAAGTGCAATAGCTACGTCCTCTGTAGGATTGAGTGTTCCCATCAAGTCCACCACATCATTTGTGGTATTTTGGTCTGGAGGTACACCACCAGAAGCAGCATGAAGCATGGGGACCATCCTGCCACCTTGCCCATTTGCTGTTCGTTGGATGAGTGCCATAAACAACGCCTCTTTGGAGTCGAAGTAGCGGTATAGGGTAGCTTTAGAACTTCCTACTCTTGCGGCTATCTCGTCCATAGTTGCCTGATCGAAACTCATCTCCTGAAAGACCTCAGCAGCAGCAGCTAGAAATGCTTCGTAGCGTGCATTAGTTTTAACTCTTACCATCAGAAACTCCAATAATTATTGTTGGCAAAATCTATACTCTTTTACTATAAATCCCCTTAAATGAAACTGTACGGTTTCGTTTTGTTATTGTCAAGACTATATTCATATTAAAAACTGAATGAAGGGAAATATGTGAGTAAGTCACTGACTTAAAGTGATCTATTCACGATGAGAGGTTTTATCAGGTACTGCATGAAAAACTCAAAAAGAAGGCTTTTGGAGAGGAGAGGTTTGGGGTGGATGCCACTTCTGGGAAAAGCAAAGATACAAAATTTATTTCGAAATTTTGAGGTGAAATTGCGGACGCAATTTATGAGTCGTAGCCTATGCGTAAATTTCAGCAGAAACTTTTGCAACTTACGGGGTATGTAGATTGTGTTTTATGGTGTTACGTATGGCAGCAACTATATGATTTAACTTATACCTAACTAGCATCTTAAGAAGCCCAAATATAGAATTTATTTGTGCTGGGTGGAATTTATTGTGGAATATTTATATCAAGCGTGTTTTGGCTGAGTGTGATTGCTTGTTGCTTGCATAAGTCATGTAGAATCTCTGCACCAAATCGCATAAATAGATCTAAATCTGGATGTTGTAATTCATTAGCAAGAGTTGTTAATGCAAGCCTGCCGGTTAATGGTTGTGACTGGGTAAGCGATAACAGATTAAAAGTAACAGGATTAAGCACAATAAACTTCACTTCGAAACTTGTATTCCTAAATACTAGTAAATAAGTTTTTTCAATAGCTGCGGGTTTAAAGCGCTTTGATATTTTGTGTACAGGGTAATCGTAAGCCAGTAATGCGCTGGCGGGTGCGAGTGTAATCACATCATCCATACAATTTAACTGTGTATTCAATGTTTGCTGTGTTGATAACGGACGTGTTTGTTGGCTACTAATCGCCAGCTCTATCCATTCGTAATGCGCAAGCGGTTTTAAATAAGATGGTAAATCCGTAATGTTTTCTAAAAATGCTAAAAATTGCTGTGGAATTTCTCTAAAAAATGGGCTAATAGCAGAATAATTGGCGACAAAATTGCGTATTAAATGACGCCATTTACGCTTACCCAACACGTTTTGACACACAGGAAAGCAAACAGAAACGGACTCAAAGATATTGTTAAATACCGATTCGCGATAAACTGACATGCGTTTTTCAACCACATTGGCAGGTTTTGCGTGCAGTTTGGGGTTGCGAATATGCGCAGTAAATGCCAGTTGATAACGTTGAAAATCTAGCATGTGGCGAGTGTTGAGTCTTGCGGCGCTGCAAGATTGTTTTGGTAATGTGCTTGGTACGCCGCTATTTTGTTCACCTCACGCATCAGTGCTGGCAAAGGCGGAATATTATTATCACGTTCCAACAAGGTTGGAAAAGTGCCGAAAAGTTGATACGCGGTATCCAATAAATCCCAAACAGGGTCAATCACATCTTTGCCATGCGTGTCGATTAATAGCGTGGGCGATTGCTGATAATGTCCAGCAATGTGGCTGTAGATAATGCGTTCAGCAGGAATTTTTCGTAAAAAATCCTGCGCTAGTTTGATGGGGTCTTGCTTGTGGGCAAAATTCACGCTGTTGACGTAAATATTATTAATGTCTAAATGCAGCCAGCAATCGGCCTCTTGCAAAACTGCCTTTAAAAAAGTGATTTCATCCATAGTCGAAATGGGCGCGGCAGCATAAAAAGAGGCATTTTCTACCGCAATGTGCTGACCTAGAATATCTTGTGTCTGACGAATGCGTTGCGCCACATATTTAACCGCTTCTTCTGTAAATGGAATCGGCAATAAATCATACAAATAGCCAGTTTTACCTTGATAATTATCAGTGCAATAGCTTAAATGTTCGGTATAAAGTGGTATTTTATTCACAGATAAAAACTGCTTAACTTGCTTTAAAAAGTGCTTGTTCAGCGGATCTGGGCCACCTAAAGATAAGCATAAGCCGTGACAAACGATTGGATATCGTTCTACAAACCAAGCTAAATCGGCTTCTGCTTTGCCGCCTGCATTAATCCAGTTTTCTGGTGCGATTTCGACAAAATTAATATTGGCAATGAGTGAATCGTGAATAGATAAATCTTGCTGAGATGCTTCTATATAAAGGTTTTGGATTTGAGGAATCAGCTCACGCTTTAACCCCAAACCCACGCCTTTAATATCCGCTAAAGATGCCACAATGATTACGTATAGCTAATAATTATGTGTAACTTTAGTGATTAAATAACGATTAATTATTTAGCTTTTTCTGCGCCGCTGCCTTCTTTAGCCTTTGCTTCAGCAGCAGCTTTTTTCTCAGCGCTGCATTTGCCTTCGCCACATTTGCCATCTTTGGCTTTAGCGTGATCTTTTTTCATTTCTGTACTACATTTACCTTCTGCACAGCTACCTTCTTTTGCTTTTGAATCAGCATCTGCCACTTGGTAGCCGCTAGATAATGCTTTAATCGCAAATGGATTTTCTGCTGCGTTAACAGTTGTCGCACCGACAGATAAAGCGAATGCGCCTGATAATGCTAAAGCGATTGTTTTGTTAGAAGTTTTCATGATTTATTTCCTTCTTGTTAAGTGAATAAGTTTTGATTAAAAAAGTTGTGACAAAAATTAGGTTAAGTAAGCGATTAAGTAAATATTTTATAGAGCCAAACTCATTTTATATACAATTTATATACGCAATTCAATCAACCACAGATTCAATTGAGTGAGCGATACGGGTTTTAGTTTCCACTGGCAACTGAATGCTATCATCATCTTCAATCGATTTAGTCATACGATTCAACGCATTACGCATCACCACCAATTGCTGGCTAAAGCGCTTGCAGTATTTGCATATGCATAAATGTAGACGTACCGCAAAACGTTCCCGCCAAGATAACTGGCGATCTAACGATTTTGAAATAAGTTGAGTTGTTTCTCTACAAGTCAACATGTTAAAGATTTAAGCTCCCCAAAATTAAACACCAAGCCAATTGATTTCCAGACATTTTCGAATACCCATGCGGGCTCTATACAACATCACCCAAGCATTGGTCGCGGTGATATTCAGTTCCTTACAAATTTCATCATTATCTGTTTCTTGCACATCTCGTAACATGAAAAGCGCAGCTAATTTGGCGGGTAATTTGTCCATGCAGTTTTGCAATATACGCAAAAACTGTTTTTGTTCTAACGCATCTTCAGGCATATCCCAAGCCTGCGGTCCTTCAATCCAATGACCAGTATCATCAAAGAATTCATCCATACTGGCATCAGCATCGGACATTAAATCGCTGGCTACGATTTCGCGCACATTCTTGCGCATCACATCAATAATTTTATGCTTCAAAATACCGGTTAACCAAGTGCGTGGGGATGAGTCACCAGCAAATGATGGGCTTTTAATCGCCGCTAAAAAGGTTTCTTGCACCACGTCTTCTGCCAAGTGCGGGTCACGCAAACGTGCTAACGCGAATCGATATAAAAAATCTCCATGTTGATTCAGCCAGTCATGCACATTGCTTGTTGTCATGGTCAATATTCAATCATGTAAGGAAAAATTAAGCAAATTGAAGGGTTAAGTCGCGTCAAAACGCTGCTTGAAGCTGCGGCTTGAAAGCTAAATAATGCCGGCTTTTTGCTGCAATAAAGTTAAATAATGTGCGCTATCTAAACCCGTATTATTGCGCTGCGCCAGCCAAATCGTTTCGGCCAAACAATCTAAAATATCATGTAATGCATCGTGCTCATTTTGATGTTTGATCTTTAGTTTTTCATAGATTGGCGCAATGCCAATCGGCTGATTAATGCTGATCTGTTCCAAAATAGATAAGTGTAAACTCATGTGCAAAAACGGGTTGGTTTCACCCAATTCTGGATAATAAGCGACTTGTTTATAGTGTTCTGGTTTACTTAAAATATCCTGATATTCGGGATGCAGATGCATCACGCTTAAGCCGATTTTTTCTAATTCGGTTAAGGTTTGCTGCGAATTAAATTTAGCCCAAGTACCAAAAAAGAATTCACGCACTTCATCACGAGAAGGATTGAATAAAGCCATATTAACGTCCAAAAAGTCCTAACACTGCAGAATATTGTAACAAGGTATTTTTGCCCAGAATCGGCGCGATTTCGCCATTGCCATAAAAACCGATCAACGGTAATTGTGGAAATAGCGTTTTGATTAATGCTAGATCCTGATCAATGCCGTTGTATAGATACGGCCCACGACCAAGGTTTGAAAACAATAAAGAAAACGCAGGTTTTACCGCTAATTGTTGTTTAAGTTGCGTGGCTGTTTTCACTAAATCTATTTGCGCGGCATCACTATCGCGCACTGCCCAACTTAACCAATCGCCCACTTGTAAAGGCTTGGCGAGTGTTACTGTACCAGCCGATTCGTCTCCTGCAATAATCGTAGCCAGCGAATAATCACCACGCTCGATTTGCGATGCGTGCGTGGCATGAACCGCCATTAGCTGATGATAAGGTAGTGAAGTTTGGCTTGTTGGCGCAGTGTTTGCTGCATGTTTGTTGAACGCAGATTTTAAGGTATTCAATGCGGGCAAATTAGCCACTTTTTGAATGTCATGCTGATGACAAGCGGTAACTCTGCGTGGGCTGGTGATTAATTTTAAGCCATGCGTGGCGCCGACCGCGTAATCCGTATTGCTTAATTGCATTTCGCATAAACCTTGCGTCACGCCCTTTGCGTTCTCCCATACCGAAAAAGCGCCATGTCCAATCGCATCACCAGAAACACCACCAAATCGAGCGGACTTTGAATCTAGCCATGAACTATTGATCGCGCTGGGCGCGGCAAGCGTGAGTAAAATAGACTGCTTAGTTAACCCAAAATTTTCATTAGTTTTATCATTCAGTATTCCCGTATTTTCCTCTTGGTTTTTATCTGTATTTTTTACCCAAATATTTTCAGAAAAAACCATGGCAGCAGCAGCGGGGCTATCAATCACCCAATCTTCTTCGGTAAAAATACCAATCGCAGAACAGCCGATTATTTGCGTGCAACTTGCCGCTTTGGCGGCGGCTTTAATCGCTAACTGCGGCTTTGCAGCAAACTCTGAGGTTAAAAATAATAATACGCAAGTTGGCGAATCTAACTCTGCTTTTTGCATCGCGCTTAACACGGCTTGCGCTGCCAATTCTGGCAACGCTTTATTGCCGATTGCTAATCCAGTGGCGACTTTCATATGTTGCTCAATAACTCTTCAGGCATTTTATTCAGGCTACCTTCACCCGCCATCAGATGTGTTTTGGGAATGTTTTTATGCGTATATTCACACAAATCCACGATGCAACATTCGCCGCATTTTGGATTGCGCGCGGTGCAAGTGTAGCGACCGTGCAAAATCAATAAATGATGCGCATCTTTTAGAAAAACGGCTGGAATCGTCTTTAAATATTTTTGCTCGACTGCGAATACGTTTTTGCCGGTGGCTAATTTAATGCGATTGCCTAGACGAAACAAATGCGTATCTACCGCAATAGTGGGTTGGCCGTAAGCAGTGTTCAAGATTACGTTGGCTGTTTTGCGACCTACGCCTGACAAGGCTTCTAACGCAACTCTGGTGTCCGGCACATTGCTATTGTGCAAATCAACTAACTGTTTGCAGCAGGCAATCACGTTTTTCGCTTTTGCATGATATAAACCGATGGTTTTAATATAAGGCTCTAAGCCTTCAATGCCCAAATTGAATATGGATTGTGGTGTATTAGCGACGGCGAATAATTTGCGCGTAGCAATATTTACGCCTTTATCGGTAGCTTGTGCGGATAAGATGACGGCGATTAGCAATTCAAATGTGCTGCTAAATTCCAGCTCAGTCGTTGGATGCGGAATCGCAATACTTAAGCGCCTGAAAATCTCAAAACGTTTTTCTGCGTTCATTTTAGGGTGTAATTAATAAAGGTACGATTATTCATAGAAATATAAGGTTAAGTATAGGAGTTATCTTTAGTAGAGCATTAATCTTTAGCGATGTTGGTTAAGATTTGTGATGCTATTTTTAACAGCTTCGCACGTTCTATGGCGGTAGCAACGGCAGATTTTTTTATAGACTGTTTTGCCGATTCGACTTTAGATATCGCAGTGCGTTCAGCATGTTTTTGCATAAGCTCCACTTTGTCGCGCTCAATTCTACTCAGCCTGAAATCGTAACGTTTGCGTGCTAAATCGGCTACTGCTTTGGCTTTATCACTAGTAATGACAGGGTAATTCAACGACCAGTCATGCGAGATATCTTCTTGCATCGTGATGCAATCGACAGGGCAGGGCGCCACACACAATTCGCAGCCAGTACATTCCATTGCAATCACCGTATGCATCTGTTTAGACGCGCCCAATATCGCGTCTACTGGACAAGCTTGAATGCATAAAGTACAACCGATGCAAGTTGCTTCGTCGATAACAGCCAATGCTTTAGGTTTTTCTAACCCATTTTTAGGGTTAAGTGGCTTATATTGTTGGTGCGTCAAATTAGCCAATGCGCGTATGCCAGCATCGCCACCTGGTGGACATTGGTTAATATCTGCCTCGCCATTTACAATAGCTGTTGCGTAAGGTTTGCAACCAGGATAGCCGCATTTTTCACATTGCGTTTGTGGCAAAATCGCATCGATTCGCACGATTAATGATTCAGCTTTAATATTTGAATGAATTTGCATGTTAATTATTTCAATTTGAGTTGAATTATACCGCTTAAAGCCTAGTCATCTCATCAGCTTAAACGCTTAAATGCAATGACGAATCAACCAAAATAGAGCTAAGGCGTTGCTTGTCATATTGGTGTAAACACATGCATGAATACTCGTTAATCAATTTATCAAGCTTTATGCCAATTGAATCAGCGACGTATTCGCATTAAGCAGCTAGTTTCAGTTAAAATACTCATAATTTTGTAGGTGAAGGTTAACTATGTTGCAAGGTAGTATGGTTGCTATCGTCACGCCGATGTTTGATGATGGTAGTTTAGATTTAGGCGCGCTACGCAAACTGATTGATTGGCATATCGAAGCTGGCACAGACGGCATCGTGGTCGTCGGAACGACGGGTGAATCGCCTACGGTAGATGTCGATGAGCATTGTTTGCTGATTAAAACGACGGTTGAGCAAGTGGCTGGTCGCGTGCCAGTGATTGCAGGTACTGGCGCAAACTCCACGCGTGAAGCGATTGAGCTAACCAAAAATGCGAAAGAATTAGGCGCGAACGCTTGTCTTTTAGTGGCGCCTTATTACAACAAGCCGACACAAGAAGGTTTGTATCAGCATTTTGCGGCGATTGCTGCTGCGGTTGATATTCCGCAGATTTTGTATAACGTACCAGGTCGTACAGGCTGTGATATTAGTAATGATACGGTGATACGTTTATCGGCAATTGCGAATATTGTCGGTATTAAAGATGCGACCGGTGGTATTGAGCGCGGAACCGATTTGCTGTTGCGTATGCCTAAAGATTTTGCAGTTTACAGTGGGGATGACGCTACTGGAATGGCACTAATGTTGCTTGGCGCACAAGGTGTGATTTCAGTAACGGCTAACGTTGCGCCAAAACTGATGCATGAGATGGTTGTGGCTGCGATGGCGGGAAATGTAGCGAAAGCGTGTGAGATCAACGGGAAATTATTTGCACTACATCAAAAATTATTCGTTGAAGCAAATCCAATCCCCGCAAAATGGATTTTACAACAAATGGGTCTAATTCAATCGGGTATTCGTTTACCAATGGTTAATTGTTCGGCGCAATTTCATGATGTGTTGCGGTTGGCAATGAAAAGCGCAGAAATTACTTAAGCTTTAAAATGATAAAAATGTTGCATTAGTAGTGTTTAAGCGACGCAGTGTTTAAATGACAACATTGAAATGATGGTATTTAAATTATTAGGGCTAGCAATATAAATGGTGATAATTAATATGAAACAACTCGTAAAAAAGCAGGTGTTAAAATTGACAGCAGGAATTGTATTGGCAATGTTAGTAACAGCTTGCGATTCTATTCCATTCATTGATACTTCTTCTGATTATAAAGGCGCAGGACGTGCAAAACCGTTAGAAGTGCCGCCAGATTTGACCAGTGTACAAACGAGCGATGCTTACAATGTTCCAGGTGGCAGCACCAGTTACAGTACCTATAATCAAGCGCAAGACGGCCAAGAAGTGGGCGTGGAAAAAGTATTGCCGACTTCAGAGGGTGTGCGTTTAGAAAAAGCTGGTGCGCAACGTTGGTTGGTAGTAAATGCGCCAGCTGAAAAAATTTGGCCAGCAGTGCGTGAATTTTGGATTGAGCAAGGTTTTGCGGTACGCGTAGAAAATGCGCAAACAGGCGTGATGGAAACCGAGTGGATTGAAGCGGATGCGATTAAAGCCAAAGATGAGAAAAGAAATATTGGCGAAAAATTCGATAAATGGATGGATAAATTATCTGGTTTAGCAGACAGACGCAAATTTCGTACGCGTTTAGAACGTGGCGAAAAAGAAGGCTCAACTGAAATTTATATGACGCACCGCACAGTTAGTGGCGCGCCAGACGACGGTAAAAATAGAGTGCAAACGCAATTGGGTGAAATCGATACTGGTTATCGTGCAGACCCTAGTCAAAAAACCGTAGAAGAAAAAGATGGCGATTTAGATGCTGAATTATTGCGTCGATTGATGGTTAAGTTAGGCGTTGAAGAAAAACGTGCACAAGAAATCGTTGCGAATCCTGTGAATGAAAAACGTGCCGATGTGGTTAAAGAGGCCGATAACAGTGTCACACTTAATTTGAATGATCCGTTTGATCGCGGCTGGCGCAGAGTTGGTTTGGCTTTAGATAGAGTCGGCTTTGTGACTGAAGATAAAGATCGTTCTACTGGCCTATTCTTTGTACGTTATTCAGATGTAGACATTGATACTGGCCCGAAAAAGAAAAAAGGCTTGTTAGATACGTTGGCATTTTGGAAAGATAGCGATGAAGAAATCGAAAATAAATCTAAGCCAAAAGAAGAGAAAACTATAGTCGATAAAATGAAGTTTTGGAAAGGTGATGACACAAAATCTGATCCTTCTAAACAATATCGCATCAAAGTGGTTGAAGTAGAAAATGGTGGAAGTAGTGTGAACGTGGTGAACGAAGATGGTACCCGCAACCGCAGCACGACCGCTAATCGTATTATTTCATTGTTATATGATCAACTGAAATAAGGCTACTCTGCGGACTTACATTTAAATGCGGTTTGCATCTATTGGTAGTGGTAGCGCGGGCAACTGCATGGTGGTCGAGCAAGGTTCAACAAGATTATTGCTCGACTGCGGTTTTGGTGCAAAAGAAGTCATCGCGCGGCTAGAGAAATTAACCTTAACACCTGAACAAATCACTGGCATTTTAATCACGCATGAGCATGATGATCATGCAAAGGGCGCTTTTAAATTAGCCGCTAAATACGATATTCCTGTTTGGCTATCGCACGGCACGCACAAAATGATTGAGCGTTATCTGCCAGAGCGCGCGCCTATTCAATGGAATCTTATTGATAGCCACACTTGTTTTGAAGTACAAGATTTACAAATTACGCCTTATCCTGTGCCGCATGATGCGCGCGAGCCGACACAATTTACTTTTTCTGATGGTCAGTACAAATTAGGCGTATTAACTGATGCAGGCTCGTCAACATATCATATCGAACAGGTATTAAATGGTTGTGATGCCTTGGTGCTGGAATGTAATCACGACTTGAATATGTTGGAAAATGGTCCATATGCTTGGTCACTTAAAAAGCGTGTTGGCAGTCGCCTGGGTCATTTGGATAATACGAGTGCTGCGCAACTGTTGGCTAAGTTGGATAATACAAAGCTAAAACATATTGTTGCCGCGCATCTTAGCGCAAAAAATAACACACAAGATTTAGCTAAAACTGCCTTAAGTAACGCATTAAATTGCGAAGCCGATTGGATTGGGATTGCACAACAGACCAGCGGTTTTGAATGGCGCGGTTTTAGCTAGCCAATTAATGGATGCTTTTTAAGGGTTAACTCTGTTCGATTGGTTGTGATTTACTCACTTAATTGGACCTATTTTTAGTTTGAAATACATTCTGAAATTATTAAAAATAAAAAGATTCAACATAACAAAAAAGCCGACATTAAGTCGGCTTTTTTGTTATCTAGTCTTCACTAAAACCTAAAATTAATTAGGTTTTAACGATTAACTAAATTATGGTGCAGTTGCAGGAGCTGGCTCTGCTGGTGCGGCTTCAGCAGGAGCAGCTTCAGCTGGTGCGGCTTCAGCAGGAGCAGCTTCAACTGGAGTTTCAGCAGCTGGAGTTTCAGCGGCAGGAGCTTCAACAGCAGGAGCGTCAGTAACTGGAGCTTCTTCAGCAGGTTTTTGACCACAAGCAGTTAATGCAAGTGCTAATAATGCAGCTAATAGGGCAGAACGTGTCATTTATATATCCTTAACGAGAGTGTGTAGACTAAGAGTTTTAACCATTACGGTGGACCACCTAAGTCCGCCGGATGGAAAGAATTTTACCAGCAATTATAAAATATTCCACTAGATTTTTGAACTTAACCCGTTATTTGAAGAATAAAGGCGTTGATTTGCAACAATTTATGCTGTAAATCTCATTTAAATTGCAAAGTAACTATTCGACTTTGATGTTTATATTGCTATTTTGACTATTGGACGTTGATTGTAAGCCCAAAATTTTGCGACTTATTTCATCATTATTTTGCATTGTGCCGCCAATATTCACCCAATCACCTAGACCAACTCTAATGGTGGTTGTTAGCGATTCAAAATCAATAAACCCTTGATTATTTAATCGTGCGATGCGCGGCGTGATTTCCAGCTCAACTTGATTACCAATCGTACGTGGTCTTACCGCAAAACCAGTGGTCACTTCACGCCAATCGGTTAATCGGTCAATTTGTATATAACGCTTACTGAGGCTGATCCATTCCTGCGTAAAAGGCACAATTTGGCCATTGCTAATGTAAGCGCGCTCGCCATCGACCACATTAATAAACTGATTGTTGTTGCGAGAGGTGTTTGAAGTGCTGCGCTCAATGTCGATTCGCCCAGTATTCGGTGCTGCGCGTCTATCGTTAGAGATGATGACATTGCCTCTTCTAATCGTTCCGCTGGCTTCGGTTCTGTCTAACTGGCTGTCGATATTATTGCTATTGCTTACCGTAATTCTGCGGTTAACGCGCTCAGTATCTAAGGTCTCTATCATCGCCTCAATATTCCGCATGCGTTCTGACGATGCGCGCAAAATTAATTGGTTTTGCATACCAGTCGCTGTGCCATCTGCGCCGACCATTGGCGTAATAGTCGGCAATAAATCACTGGCAAAACGGTGTTGTAACGTGATGATTTTAAATTCAGTTTCGGCATGCGCAATCAAACTAATTATCATTAAACCAAACATTGCGAAAACTAAGCTTACATGGAGCAATCTAGTATTAAGTAATCTGGATTTTTTCAAGCATATTCCTTAAAAATAGCGGTTTAGATATATTCAAAAATTTAAACACACTCTAATCACAAGCCTAATTTGGTCACTGAAATCGTGTCAGCAGTTTCTGCTAACAATTCATCATATCGCAACAGCAAACTTGCTGTCGTTTCCACATCATTCAGCGCAAATTTAAAGCGCGCTTGGTCGATATGAAAGCGTCGGCAGTAATGTTTTTTATCGGCAATCACAAAGCAATCTTTGGCTATTTTGGCAAAGTCATTGGTTTCATACACGCGCATTTTATGCGCATAAATGCTTAATAAATCGAATAAACGCGGGCAGTTAACACTAAAAAACTGTGCATTTTGCAAAATAATAGTCAGCTCAGATTGTGCATTTTTGGCAAGAAAATGTTGAATCAACTCAAAACGTTTCAAGCTGGCGTAATCGCCTTTTTCAAAACTTTGGTCAAAGATCAACAAATGATTTTCGGCCTGCGCAATCACCAAATCCAGCGCTGCAACGTAACTGCGCTCACCTAGCATCACGCTATCGGCAATTAATTCTGTTTCATCCATCATCATTCCTGCAAAATTAATTTAAGCTTAATTAACTCAAAAAAACTATTCAAAGACAATAAAGCCAGCCAAATAATGTTCAAAAAACGTATCTGCAAGTGAGTTATGTAAGCTTTCTGTTACGTTATTTTTGTCTAAGTAACGATTATTGGCAAAGTCTTTCAGTGTTTCTATCAATGCATTTTCTACCAACAATTTTTCGCCATTTAAATAAAAGACATGATTGGTAAACAACAGTTGCGATTTTAAATCCAGCCGTAACGTTTTTTGTTGCAAACGCACCAGAAATTGCTTTTTACTTAACCCTTTCGCAGGTTCAAAAAACACGTCTGGCTTAGGTTCTGTTAAATACTTACCTAAAAAATCCGCTACATTATTTTTATCCCAAGTGATTTTTTGCAGCATATCGCTTACTTGGTCAATCATCGCATCGCCGATTTCAGCAGGATGTTTTTGCAACTGTAAATCTGGGTCAGAGTATAAATTTTGACTGTTTTTTAGGGTTAAGTCATCTTGCAGATAGCTTAAAAATTCATGCATCAACTCTTGTTCCTTAGGCGCGCGAAAACCAATGGAATACGTCATGCAATCTTCGCCCACGGCAGTGCCCAAATGGGCGATTTGTGGCGGCAGATAAAGCATATCGCCCGCTTCTAAAATCCATTCTTGCTCTGGCTCAAAGTTTTTCAGTATTTTTAGCGGCGCATTTTCAATCAAACTTAAGTCTGTTTGGCTGCTGATTTTCCAATTTCTACGTCCACTACCTTGTAGCAAAAATACATCATAACTATCTACATGCGCACCAATGCCGCCGCCGTCTGGCGCGTAACTTACCATTAAATCGTCTAATCTGGCATGCGGAATAAAATCAAATTGCGCCAATAGATCCGCCGCTTCTGGCAAATAATGATTCACGCTTTGTACTAATAATGTCCAATCTTTATTCGGTAATTTGCTGAAAGTCGCTTCATCAAAAGGACCATTCTTAACCAACCATTTGCCGCCTTTTATTTGCGCGATGCGCGATTGCACTTCATCTTCGCAAGCTAATCCAGCCAAATCATCTGGGCTTAATAATCCGGAAAAATTGGGAATCGCATTCTTGATTAGCAGCGGTTTTTTTTGCCAATATTCTGTTAAGAATTCGCTAGGTGCTAATCCGCCGAGTAAGGTTAATGCTTGGTTTTTTGCCATAAATAAAGTGTTAAGTAAGCCGATAAATAAGAGGTTAATTATGCCATTGCACTGCTATACAGATAGGTATATATTGATGCAAACACTATAAAATAAAAGACTTAAATTCAATAAGCAAAGTCCGTATCAATCTTGAGGAGTTGTATATGAATGCGCCAGTTGCCAAAGATTTAGCCAATAGTTTACAAGAGAATATAAGTGATTCTGGCACTAAAACCTTTCACGGCGGTTGTCCGCATGATTGCCCTGATACTTGCTCTATGGTTTATACGGTTAAAGATGACAAGCTTATTTCAGTAACTGGCAATAAAGAACACCCCATGACGCGCGGCGGTTTATGCGTCAAACTCAAAGATTACGAAAAACGCCATTATCATCCAGATCGCCTGCTTTATCCGATGAAAAGAACGGGTCCAAAAGGCAGCAAGCAATTCGAAAGAATCACTTGGGATGAAGCATTAGATACGATTGTAAATAAGTGGCAAGCCATCATTAAAGAAAATGGCCCGCGTGCGATTATGCCTGCCAGCTATCTGGGCAATCAAGGTTTGGTGCACGGTTTAAATGGAGGCGATGCTTTTTTTAATCGCCTTGGCGCAACGGTTACTGAGCGTACATTCTGTGGTGAAGGTTCATGTACCGCATGGCTATTGACTGTTGGGCCAACGGCTGGCGTAGATCCAGAAAGTTTTATTCACTCTAAATATATTGTTATCTGGGCATGTAACTCGGTTTCTACCAATTTGCATCACTGGCATATTATTCACGAAGCGCAGAAAAGTGGCGCAAAAGTCGTCGTGGTAGATTCTTATGCATCTAAAACCGCCAAATTAGCGGATTGGCATATTGCGCCAAAACCCGGCACAGATGGCGCATTGGCGATGGCGATGATGAATGTGATTATCGAAGAAGGTTTGGTCGACCAAGATTATGTTGATAATTACACCGTTGGCTATAAAGAATTAGCAGAGCGCGCCAAAACTCGCACGCCAGAATGGGCCGAAAGCATCACTGGTATTCCAGCAGAAGATATCCGTCAATTCGCTAGAGAATATGCCACTACGCCACCGGCTGCGATTCGTTTAGGCGTTGCTTTAGAACGCAGTTATGGCGGCAGTCAAGCCATTCGCGCTGTGACCTGTTTGCCTGCATTGATTGGCGCTTGGCGACATGTTGGCGGCGGCGCGCTGCAATTTCCTGTCTGGGAACATCCCTATAAATTCGATGTAATTTCGCGCCCTGATTTAATTCCAGAAGGCACACCAGTCGTGAATATTCTGCAACTTGGCCGTGTGTTAACGAACGAAATCAAACTAGATGTGCCGATTAAATCCATTATGGTTTGGAATACCAACCCAGTGACGCAATCGCCCGAAACTGACAAGATAGTTGCGGGTTTACAACGCGAAGATTTATTTACCATTGTGGCGGATCACTTTATTACCGATACCGCCGCCTATGCCGACATTGTGCTGCCAGCCACCATGGGCGCGGAGATGGAAGATATGATTCTTTCGTGGGGACATTTGTACTTGACCTACAACGCGAAATGCATAGATGCACCAGGTGAGGCAATTTCTAATAACGAGATTTTCCGCCGTTTGGCCAAGCGATTGGGTTTTGAAGAAGAAAACTTCAAATGGTCAGATTCTGAATGTTTGGAAAACTATGTTGCTTGGGATGCGCCAGCTTGTGATGGTATTGATTTAGCCTATTTGCGCGAGCATGGCTTTGCAAGGTTAAACGTAGGCACTAAAGACAACCGAGTACCGCACAAAGAAGGTAAATTTCCAACGCCAACAGGCAAATGTATGTTCTTGGTAGAAGGTGCAAAAAACTTTGTCGCAGGGCCTTTTAGACAAATGTACGAAGGCTTTCAGCCAAATGAAGATTTAGATTCTCTGCCCGATTACGTTGCCTCGCGTGAATCTGCAGACAGTAATCCAGCATTGGCTGCCAAATATCCCTTAAGTATTATTTCACCAAAAAGTCATGGCTTTTTAAACTCTTGCTACGCTAATGTGACCGAAAAGATCAAAGGGCAGGGTGAGCAGTTTGTGATGATTAATGCAGCCGATGCCGATATGCGTGGTATTAAAGACGGTGCAAAAGTGCGCGTGTTTAATGAACGTGGCGCGTTTGAAGGTGATGCACGCATAACCAAAGATGTGAATCCTGGGATTGTGGTGGCGACGCTTGGGTATTGGCGGCAGTTAAATAAGGGAACGGTGAATTGTATTAGTTCGGCGGAGTTTGGGGATATGGGGCATTCGACTACGTTTTCGGATAATTTGGTGCAGGTAGAGCTGGGGTGACTTGCAACTTTTAAAGTTTGCCCATTATTATAAACAGCGTTAAAACTCAAGGGGATTAAAGTATGGCGATTACAAAAAAAGTCAGTGACAGGATTAGTCTTAACCTTAAACGTTTTCAAACCATACTATCAGATGCAAAAAGTCGAGATATTAGTGAGTCAGATACTGTAGTCATTTTGGGGGACATGCTTGCTGAGCTTCTTGGCTATAAAAAATACATTGAAATTACCACTGAGTTTGCAATACGAGGCACGTATGTGGATTTGGCAGTAAAAGTAGGTAGTGATGTTAGATTTCTTATTGAAGCTAAAGCAATAAATGTTGACCTGAAAGACAATCATATTAAACAAGCCATTGATTATGGAGCTAATCATGGTATTGAATGGATTGTGCTAACTAATGGTGCGATATGGCAAGTTTACAAAATTCATTTTAGACAGCCAATTGATAAGTCCTTGATTTTTGAAGTGGACTTATTAAATACCAGTCCAAAAAACTCCCAACTCTTAGACTGCTTTGGTACTTTAAGTCGAGAAGGGTTTACCCAATCATCAATGACTGCGTTTTTTCAACAGCAACAGGCAACCAGTAAATTTTCATTAGCAGCTTTATTAACAAGTGAGAGTGTGTTGGCAGCGTTAAGGAAGGAGTTGAAAAAACTAAGCCCAACGATAAAAATTGATGATGATTTTTTGAAATTCACGTTGCAAAATGAAGTGTTAAAGCGTGAGCTTGTTGATAGTGACGAAGCAAAGGCCGCCTTAGAACTTATTAAAAAGGCTAATAAAATACAAGCAAAGCAAAAAGCCAAATTAATAGAAGCGCAATAAACCGTTGGGCTCAAACAGTCCTCGCTTAAAAACTCCCAACTTTTAATAGCAGCGCAGGCGCGGTAGCAGGGGAATTTAAAACCAACTAAAATTTAAGAGTTGAGCATTTGTTATGATTGTCATGGTGCGCGAAACTTCTATTTAGATACAAGTTAATTAAACAGTCTGTATTTACTTTTATTAACATCTTTTATTAAGCATTATTGGTAAACTATTTCTGTTAATGTGCGTTAATTAACAGAGGTTAAAATCTTTGTTAATGCATACTTTGCGTTAATTATTAACAGATTTTCTTAACGAGTTTTTTAGCTGAATTTATAATATTTTTGGCGGTGTTTTAAGTTTGCAGTTAATTTTATGTATTTCAAAAAAAGGAGAATAATATGCGTAATAATTTGATAGTCGGTTCTGTGTTGGTGGCTTTTGTGCTGGGAGGTTGCGCCAATATGAGTGAGACGCAAAAAGGCACGGCTAAAGGCGCTGGTATTGGTGCTGGTGTCGGCGCGGTTGTTGGTGCTATCGCAGGCAAAGGCAAGGGCGCGGCAATTGGCGCGGCTGTTGGTGCTGGTGTTGGTGCGGTGGCTGGTAACGTTTGGACTAAGCGTCAAGAAGAGCAAAAACGCCAAATGGAAGAGGCAACTGCTGGTACTGGTGTTGCGGTAACGCAAACTGCGGATAATCGTTTGAAATTAGATATTCCAAGTGATATTTCTTTTGCTGTTGGCCGTGCAGATATCCAGCCTAATTTTAGAACGGTCTTAAGTACTTTTGCGACTAGCTTGGCAACCACGCCAAATAGTAATGTCACGATTATCGGCCACACTGATAGTTCTGGTAGTGATGCGGTGAATAATCCGCTATCGTTAAACCGTGCCGCAAGTGTGCGCGATTATTTGGCTGATAGAGGTGTGGCTTCAAGCCGCATTGCGATTGAAGGCCGTGGCTCACGTGAGCCGATTGCGGCAAATGATACTGCTGCAAATAAAGCAAAAAATCGTCGCGTAGAGATTTTTGTAGCAGAGCCAGCACCTGCGCCAGCTCAATAATTAGTTGGTTTAAAAGTTAACCAATTTATTAGGTTAAGTATTGAATAAAAAAGGGCTGAAAAGCTCTTTTTTATTGTCTAAAATTTGTTGATTTAAGTATTCTATAACGCTGTACTTAACACATTTAAAACGGTAAAAAAACGGCGGTTGCAATGCTTTGCATCACGCGCGAAATCATGCGTTGTGATTTCTCTGCCAAACTTATCGCGTATAAATCGGTGCGACCGATCATTTTGCCAAACTCGCGTTCAAAACTTAAATTGTGGTCATTTATATTGATTTCATTGCTCAATAAATACAAGTGCCCGCTTAAATCGCGACTGGTGGATAACTTCCATGCGGCGATTTCAATATTGCGCGCCACATTGTAAATGCTCTGCGGGTCAATGCTATCGGTGAGATAAAATTCCAACTTATCGCCATGCGCTTTTAGCAACATGGTTTGTAATCCGACAATAAAAGGCAACACGCGATCTCCTTGATAATTGGCATTAAAGGCTAAGAAAATCGCATCTGTACCTTGTTTATTGTCGATGGCTTTAAATTTGTAGTGATGTTGCGACTCGCCATCAAACACCCAATCCACCATTTTATTCACTGGGTCAGATGTGCTTTTTGCCAGTTCATGCGGATTGCGCTTATACAATTTGGTCATTAATCTACGCAAACTTTGCGAATTTTCATATAGCTCTACATCTGCCATACGGTCAAAGTCATTTTTGATTAATTGGTTGGCAGAGCTTCTATCGCCACGTTCGGGAATGAGTTTTTCATCTTTGGATAAATGAGTCGCACAGGCGCAAATCATACTGCATAAAATTGATACGCCCAGAATGCGTGAATTAAGCATGCGCCAATAAACGCGTTTCACGCAATAGACTCAACTTGTTTAATCACAACGCAGGCTTTGGGGAAAACAATGCTAAATGTGCTGCCAACGCCTGCTTCACTTTCAATCTCTAGCCTTGCGTGATGGCGGCTGAGAATGTGTTTCACAATCGCCAAGCCCAAACCTGTGCCGCCAGTTTCGCGGCTGCGGCTGCGGTCTACGCGATAAAAACGTTCGGTTAATCGGTCAATATGTTGCTGTTCGATGCCAATGCCAGTATCGCGCACGCTAAATACTGCCAGATCGTCGCGTAATTTCCAGCCGATAAAAATATCGCCGCCAGCCGGCGTGTAGCGAATAGCGTTGCTGGTTAAGTTGCTGAGTGCGCTATAAAGTTCTTCTTGTGCGCCTTTGATATGCAGGTTTTTATCCATATCCAAATGCACATGATGACGCGCTTTACTGAGGCTCTTGCTCAAATTATTGGCATCATTTTGTATCTGATTCAGCAGTTTCGGCATATCAATTTCACTGTCATCTGGGCTTTGCACATTGCTTTCAATAGTCGATAAGGTCAACAAATCTTCAATAATGCGGCGCATACGGCTGGTTTGATCCATCATCATGCCGAAATAATTTTTCAAACTCGCCGGCACCGCGCCATCCATATCGGCAATGGTTTCTAAAAAACCACCTACCACTGTTAATGGCGTGCGCAATTCGTGCGATACATTGGCGATAAAATCGCGGCGCATGATGTCAGTTTTTTCAAGCGCAGTGACATCACGGCAAATAAGCAGTTTTTGTTTAGAGCCAAACGGAATTAACTGAATTTCAAGTGTGATTTCTGGATTGCGCCATGACTTTAATTTAATTGGCTCTAGTTTGATGGGATTTATCTGTGAGGCGTTAGATTCGCCTTGTTCATGCGCTTGTAAATAGTCGACAAAATCACTGTGACGGACTAAATAGCTGATGGGTTGATTTTGATCATGCCTCAAATTTAAACCCAATTGGTTTTCAGCCGGTGGGTTGCACCATTCAATTTCGTTATCACTATTCAGCACAACAACACCATCTGGCAGCGCACTGGCGGCATGTCTAAAGCGCTCTAAAGTAGAGCTTAACTGAGTTTGGCTGCGGGAATTTTTGCGGTGTTCTTGGTATAGCGATGCAAAGATATCTTCCCAAATGCCAGTGCCATTGGGCATGTGGCTAAGAACAGGTTTTTGTAGCCAAATATGCAGGCGATGTAGCCAGTAAAGATGGCTGATGAGATAGATCAATAAACCAGCACTGAAGACAATTAGCGCAATAGTCGCGTCAACCGCTGCCCAAGTAATCAGACAGACTACGCTTAAAATTAATCCTAACCAAAACGCGTTCCAACGAATATCTTGCACAGTTGCTCACTATCGATTGAGTTTGCTTATTATAACGAGCTTTTTCGCCGCTTCAACTTTACGTCACTTAACTTTAAGACATCTGACTTTTAAGCCATTCAACTTTAGGCGTAAACAATCAACAAGGTTGATTGTTTAAAAATTGCGTTAAATAAAGGGTTAAGTATGAAAGTTAACCATAAATTACGGGTTTAATTTAAGCAGTTAATCTTCAAATGGGCGAGTTAATTCGCTACGAAATTAGTTTGCTTGAGAAAGCTAATTAGCTTGAGAAGACAAGCGATAACCAGAACCACGTACGGTTTGAATTAAATCTTGATGGCCAGAAGCAGCTAACGCATTGCGTAAACGGCGAATATGTACATCCACTGTGCGATCTTCTACAAATACGCGGTCGCCCCACACTTTGTCTAACAATTGGCTGCGTGTGTGAACGCGTTCTGCATTGCTCATAAAATAATGCAGCAATCTGAATTCGGTTGGCCCTAAATCGATATTGGCGGTATTGCCAGTTACGCGGTGCGTAGTTGGGTCTAATAATAAGCCTTGAATCTCAATCGGATCATCCGTCATTTGTGGCGCACGGCGGCGTAATACCGCTTTAATGCGTGCATTCAATTCGCGCGGGCTAAATGGTTTGGTCACATAATCATCCGCGCCGACTTCTAAACCGCGCACTTTATCGTATTCATCGCCACGTGCAGTTAACATAATAATCGGGATAGATTTGGTGAGGCTGTCAGACTTCAAGCGGCGCGCATATTCGATGCCGCTCATACCTGGCAACATCCAATCAAGTAAAATCAAATCTGGCATCGTTTCGCGTAACAACTCTTGTGCATGCTCTACTGATAACGCGCGCAGGGCATTGTGGCCAGCTTGGGTAATGTTAAGCGCAAGCAATTCTTGTATCGCTGGTTCGTCTTCTATCACTAAAATATTTGCAGGCATTCTTTCGTTCCAATCACTTTGTTTTGATTCTTACTATTGATGTAGATTTAGACAACGATGCTATTTTGTGACTTTAATATGACAGATTAATGACAAATTTTAAATGTTTTTTTGACGGGGGAAATAGATATTTGAACGGCAATTGCCATTTTTGTTAATTTGTAACATTATGTAACACCGCGTTAAATACAGCATTAAATAATCGTTAACACAAAATAAAAGACAGCAAGTATTCAGCAGACATTACATTAAATATCGCATCAAGTATTGCATCTAATTTAGGGGTTAGTATGGCCGATTTTTTATCAAAAGAACACATTACCGCAAATGCCAATTTTAATCGCTGGCTGGTGCCGCCAGCTGCATTGGCTGTGCATTTATCCATTGGCATGGCGTATGGGTTCAGTGTGTTTTGGAAACCACTCGGCAATGCTTTAATGGGTGCAGATGGTAAGCCACTTGCAGCTTGCGCAGCGGGCGCAACAAATTTTAGCGAGAAATTAGCCGGTACCGCAAAAGCTTTATTCGCTACTGATTGCAATTGGACGCAGTTTGACTTGGGCTGGATGTATACCTTGTTTTTTGTGTTATTAGGCTGCTCCGCCGCATTGTGGGGCGGATGGTTGGAGCGCGCTGGTCCGCGTAAAGCAGGCTTGGTATCCACATTATGTTGGTGTGGCGGTTTGCTGATTTCGGCTTATGGCGTTTATACGCACCAATTATGGTTAATGTGGCTGGGCAGCGGGGTAATTGGTGGAATTGGGCTGGGTTTGGGCTATATTTCGCCTGTTTCTACGTTAATCAAATGGTTTCCTGATAGGCGCGGCATGGCTACGGGCATGGCGATTATGGGTTTTGGTGGCGGAGCGATGATTGGTTCGCCACTCGCCACAAGATTAATGGCATATTTCGCCACGCCATCTAGTGTCGGCGTGTGGCAAACTTTTGTCGCATTGGCGGTTATTTATTCGGTATTTATGTTGTGCGGCAGTTTGGGTTATCGCGTGCCGCCAACGGGTTGGAAGCCAGCAAACTGGACGCCACCAGCGACGCAAAACAACAGCATGATTGCAACACGCCATGTGCATTTAGACAAAGCGCACAAAACGCCGCAATTTTGGCTGCTGTGGTTAGTGTTGTGTATGAATGTTTCTGCTGGAATTGGCATTATTGGTGCCGCCGCACCAATGCTGCAAGAAACCTTTGGTGGCGCGCTGATTGGACAATTCGACGCTGCACATCAACCTATCGGTTTCGCCGAGATTAAAAAAGATGAATCTATGACAGCCGCCGCAGCGGCTGTCGGTGCGGGTTTTGTCGGACTTATTTCATTGTTTAATATTTTTGGGCGCATTGGTTGGGCAAGCGCATCGGATAAACTGGGCCGCAAACGCACTTATTTTATATTTTTCATACTAGGCGCAGCGCTATATTGCACCGCTACTTATGTGGCTGGCTTTAAATCGCTGGCTTTATTCGTAGCAAGTTTTTGTGTGATTGCATCGATGTACGGCGGCGGTTTTTCTACGATTCCTGCCTATTTAGCCGATATGTTCGGCACGCAGTTTGTCGGCGCCATTCATGGACGTTTGCTCACAGCATGGTCAACCGCAGGTATTTTAGGGCCAGTGGTGGTTAACTATATGCACGATACGCGCTTAGAGTCTGGCGTACCGTTTGACCAAATTTACGCGCCGATATTCTTGGTATTAGCAAGCTTGCTGGTAGTGGGCTTTATTGCTAACTTATTGGTTAAGCCAGTGGATAATCGATATTTTATGACAGATGCCGAATTGGAAGCAGAGCGTAAAATAAGCCATGAAAAATCTTTAAAAAATACAGCCAGTACCATCGTAATCGCATCTGCTGAAAAGCAAAGCTCTCTGTTAGTGAAGCTGGCATGGCCTGCGGTGTTGATTCCAATTAGTTATGGCATTTGGAGTACAGTACAAAAAGCGTGGGTATTATTTTCTTAAGTATATTTTTCTTACTATATCTTTCTTGAACGCATTTGAAATCAATGCTGATAAAAGTAAAGATTATGGACAAAGCTGACGATTTGTGTCACCCAAGATAAGGTAAAATAGACGTTTTAGGCATGAAGTGAGAATAACTTGGATAAAATTAAGATTGATTTAGACGGCACAGGCAAAAAAATCGGCATTGTACTTTCACGTTTTAACAGCAATATTGGTGATGGTTTATTAACGGCTTGTCATGCGGAACTTTTAAAATTAGGTGTGCTGGCAGAAGATATTCGTATTGCCACTGTGCCTGGTGCTTTAGAAGCGCCGCTGATTTTGCAGCACATGGCTTTAAGTGAACGTTTTGATGCGCTGATTGCTTTAGGCGCAATTATTCGCGGTGAAACTTATCACTTTGAAGTGGTTTCTAACGAGTCTGCACGCGGTATTTCAGAGGTTCAGTTAAACACCGGCATCCCTGTGGCGAATGCAGTATTAACTACCGAAGATGACGATCAAGCCATTGCCCGTATGCAGATTAAAGGAGCCGAAGCCGCACAAGTGGCGATTGAAATGGCTAATTTGGTACATGCGTTATGATTATCCCAAAGGCTGATGCTATTCAAGAAACGAAGAGCGAAGCACCAATTAAAGCAGCCAAAAAACCACGAACCAGTCAAAATCGCCGTAAATCGCGCGAGCTAGTTTTAAAAGCGGTTTACCGTGGCATGATTAATGCTTCTGAGTTAAAGCAAATTATTGCTGATGCCAAAGAAGATCCGGAATATGGCAAAGCAGATGAAGCCTATTTTAGGCATTTGCTAGAAGGCGTAACGAGTAAAATAGAAGAGTTAGACAGCCAAGTGGCCGCATTCATCGATAGAAAAATTGAAGAGTTAAGCCCAGTAGAACACGCGATTTTACGTATTTCTTCATTCGAGTTGATGTTCGATAGCACGATTCCTTATCGTGTAGCGATTAACGAAGGTGTGGAATTAGCTAAATTGTATGGCGGCGCAGATGGACATAAATACATCAATGGCGTTTTAGATAAAGTAGCAGCAGCAGTAAGGCCGCAAGAATTTAGACGATAGTTGCTCGATTTGCGCGAATTTTCCACTGTTGTTTTAATTGACTATTTCTTTTTAGCTTTAATTTAAGTTCTGATTTAGCTAACTTAACCCGAGTTTTTGTTTTAAAAATATTTGTTTTTTGATTTAAAAATATTGGCATAAAAATGTTGTTAAGTCCTGACAACATTTTTAACTTGCGATTGATAGCTCGCGGTGAGAGGTTAAAGTTTGTTAAAAATGCATTGGAAATCCGACTGGTTATTTGCCAGTGCAGTATCACTTGCCTTCTTATTGGCAAGCGGTAGCGATGCATTACAAAGCTTAGAGCGTAAAGCGTTTGATCGGGGTGCTAGTGCCGTGCAACGCGATGCCGGCTTAGCTTATATCAATAAAATCGCAGCACTTGTCACACAATCCGCCGCACTCAATACCACCCCAGAATCTGCTGAATTAAATGTCGATGAATTAAAGAAGTTTGTGGTTAAGGCTGTGAAGGTATGAACGTAGAACAGGCAATTAAAATTGCGCGATTGACCGATGTCGGATTACATCGCGACCATAATGAAGATGCGGTTGCCAGTGATTTATCCATCGGTTTATTAGTGTTAGCTGATGGCATGGGCGGATATAAAGCTGGTGAAGTAGCCAGTGAAATTGCAGTATTAACCTTGACTGCAGAGATCACAGAGGCGATGCTGCATAAAGCATCAGTGAGATTGATGCCAGGCTTATTACCAGAGTCACAAATGTTGATTGATGCGATTGAAAGCGCTAATGCAGCCATCTATCAAATATCTCAAGAGCAACCACAATGCGCGGGTATGGGCACGACATTGGTGGTGGGTATTTTTACCGATAATAAGTTGGTGGTTGGCCATATCGGTGATTCGCGTTTGTATTGTCTGCGTCAAGAAACGTTGATTCAAGTCACTGAAGACCATTCATTATTACAAGAGCAACTCAACTCAGGTTTGATTACAGCAGAGCAAGCAAAAACAGCCAGCCACAAAAATCTAGTCACGCGTGCTTTGGGTATAGACCCAGAAGTTGAGCCAGAGGTACAAGCGTTTGATGTGCAAGTAGGCGATATATTTTTGCTGTGTTCTGATGGGTTAACCGATTTGGTTGAAGATGAATTGATACAAAAAATCTTGCTATATTCGAATGGAAATATTGAATTTGCGGCGAACAAATTAGTGCAAGTCGCTAATGAAATGGGTGGAACAGATAATATTTCGGTTGTGTTGGCGTTGATAGAAAAGCCTTTTCCGAGTGAAGGTGGTTGGGTAAAAAATCTGTTTGGACGCGTGAAAAATAAAAGGTGAATGCATTAGAATGATTGAATAAATTTAAGTGAAATTACTTGTTAATCAGTAATCTGCATATGTTAGAAATTAGGTTAGTTAATAGTTAGTTTGATTAGTACTTAGTACGACAACGGCTAGTTAGTTAAAATTAAGGGTCATTATGGCAAAGCTATTTTTTTTGTTAGACGGTAATTCGATGGGCGAATTTGCGCTGGATCAAGAGCGCATTACGATAGGCCGTCGTCCTAGCAATCAAATCCACATCGATAATTTGGCCGTTAGTGGTGAACACGCGGTTATCGTCACTATTGGCAACGATTCATTTTTAGAAGATTTGAACAGCACCAACGGCACAATGGTGAACGGTGAATCGATCAAAAAACACGTGCTACAACATGATGATGTGATTGAGTTTGGCAAATATCAGCTTAAATATGTTAATGAAAACCAAACTGGCACAACGCATCATGACGGTTTTGAAAAAACCATGATGTTAATGCCTAGCAAACAGCCCAAACCCATTAGAGACAAATCCGTTGCAGAAATAGCCGCGATTAAGCAAGAGTTGGCTGATGAGGATATTGTTGAAAAAGGTTTGAATGAACAAAGCGTTGAAGAAAAAAAATTAGAAGAAACTGTATTACAAAATGACAGTTCACTTGTGGCAGAATCAAATGTTGATGCTGATAAACAAATAGCGGATGAGTCTGTTGTAGATAAATCAGCAGCAGAAAATCCTATCACGCAACCTAATCCAGCATTTGTGCCGAGCATTGAAATTGCGCGTTTACAAGTGTTAAATGGCGCCAGTGCAGGGCGTGAATTAGTATTGAATAAAACCATGACAACATTGGGCAAGCCCGGCTCACAAGTCGCAGTGATCAATAAGCGGCCTAATGGTTATTTTATTACGCATGTCGGCGGCAATAGTTTGCCAATGGTCAATGGTCAGACAATCGGTTTGCAAGCGCACGCTTTAAATAATCACGATGTGGTTGAATTGGCTGGTACAAGAATGGAATTTTTCCTAGAATAATTTTGCACATCGACTAAAACGATAACAAAATTACGATGCAACAATCTGATCTGCTTTACCAACAAGATGGATTTAGTCAGCTCGAACGGCTTAACTCTATTGGCGTTGCGCTTTCCGCCGAACACGACAATAAACGCTTGCTGGAGATTATTTTATTAGGCGCCAAAGAGTTGACCAATGCGGACGGCGGTACTTTGTACACCGTTACCGATGACTCGCAGTTGAAGTTTGAGATTCTACGTAGTAAAAGTTTAGACATCGCCATGGGCGGCACTACGGGGCAAGATATCCCTTTCCCGCCATTGCCGATTTATGGGGAAGATGGCAAACCAAATCTCACGATGGTCGCCGTATATAGTGTTGCCAATGCCAAAACGGTGAATATTCCCGATGCTTATTTGACTGAAGGTTTCGATTTCTCAGGCACTGCGCGTTTTGATGCAAAAATGGGCTATCGCTCACAATCGTTTCTGACCGTTCCGATGAAAAATCATGAGAATGAAATCATTGGCGTATTGCAGCTCATCAATGCGATTGATCCGCGCACTAATCAGATTATTGCCTTTTCAGATTCACATCAGCGTTTAGTTGAATCGCTGGCCTCACAGGCCGCAGTTGCTTTAACCAATCAAAATTTAATCGTTGGGCTTAAAAATTTATTCGAGTCTTTTATTAAGTTAATTGCCGATGCGATTGACGAAAAATCTCCATATACAGGCGGACATTGTCAGCGCGTACCTGAGTTAACCATGATGCTAGCTGAAGCTGCGATTAAAACAAATACTGGCCCACTGCGCGATTTTACGATGAGCGAAAAAGAGATTTATGAGCTCAAGATTGCGGCTTGGTTACACGATTGCGGCAAAGTTACTACGCCAGAATCTGTAATGGATAAAGCGACTAAATTAGAAACCACTTTTGACCGTATTCATTTGATTGATCAACGTTTTGAGTTGCTCAAAACCCAGCGTGAAAATGCGTATTTACGCAAAGCAATGAATGATGTGCAAAGCGGTAAATCAGTGAGTGCCAAATACATCGAACACAACATCAATGTCATCAAAAAACAGTTGGACGACGATAAAAACTTTATTCGTAAGATTAATTTTGGCAGCGAATTTATGCAGCCAGAAGATCAACAGCGCGTGCGCGATATAGCACATTATGAATATTTGAGTGACTCAGGACATTCGCTAAAATTCTTGAGCGAAAACGAAGTGTATAACCTGACGATTGTGCGCGGCACGTTAACGCCGGAAGAACGCAAGATTATCAATAATCATATTGTAGTGACCATCAATATGCTGGAGGCCTTGCCTTATCCTAAAGACTTAAAACGCGTGCCTGAATATGCAGGCGGACATCACGAGCGCATGGATGGAAAAGGCTATCCAAAAGGATTAACGCGCGAACAAATGTCGATTCCTGCACGCATGATGGGGATTGCAGATATTTTTGAGGCGCTGACTTCTAAAGACAGACCTTATAAACGTGCAAAATCACTTTCTGAAACCTTAACTATTTTAGGTAATATGAAGTTGGAAAATCATATTGACCCTGATATTTTTGATTTATTTATTCGCGAAAAAATCTACTTAAAATATGCAGAAAGGTTTTTAGAATCAGCACAGATTGATGAAGTAATCGAAGCGAATATTCCAGGATATTCAAGTTAAATACTTAGTAAAGTTAACACTAAAAAACCGCTAAATTAGACGATAAATTTTTTAGCGGTTTCTATTAAGTCGTCTAGTTTTCCCATTGAAACTGCATGAAAAAACGGTCCGTTTGGCACCAAGCGTACATTGGGTCCAATCTGACAAAATCCTAAACAAGGTGATTCTTCAACAGCCATCGCCAGCGAATTTTGCTGTATTTGTTGGGTTAACTCAGTGAGTAATTCTTTGCTGCCACGTGCCGCGCAGGATGGATTGTTAGGATTGGCGCGAAAATTCGTACACACTAATATTTTCTTCATTTTAATCTCAGCGTATCGTGCAATTATGCCGCGATAGGTTTAGCCCCTATAACTGCTGCGATTGGCAGCCATTCGCATCCAGCCTTAAATAGCTACCTTGCTCATACCAATCCCCCAATACCCAGCGCACACATTTATGTCCATCTACCTCAATAGCATGTTGATGCGGCCTGTGCGTATGACCATGAATAAACAAAGGCGGATAAGCATTTTCTCGCAATAGCGTGATCACTGCATCTGCATTGACGTCCATAATCGACATGCTTTTATGGGATTTTTCTTGCGCACTTTTAATACGCAAATCTTCAATATAAGCAATGCGATTATTTAAAGGCTGACTTAAAAAGTGGTTTTGCCACGTGGCAGAACGCACTTGTTGTCTAAATTGCTGATAAGCGACATCATCTGTGCATAACTCGTCACCGTGACTCAATAAAACGGGTTTTCCATAAAGATGCAGCAAAGCAGGGTCAGCTAACAGGGTGATATTGGCGGCTTTTGCAAAGTCATCGCCGAGTAAAAAATCACGATTCCCATGCATCAAAAAAGTGTCTACACCTTGCAAACTCAGCTTTTTCAGTGCGTTGATTGTGGTGCGATGTAAGCCAGTTTCAATTGCATCATCACCTGGCCAATACTCAAACAAATCGCCCAATATATACAGCGCTTGGGCTTTTATTGCCGTTTTTTGCAAAAAGGCAATAAAAGCTTGAGTAATATTGGGCCGCGAATCACATAGATGCAAATCAGAAATAAATAAGCTGTGTGCTTGTTGGTTCATTTAATCAATCATTATTAAAAAGAATGTGTTTGAATAAATGAATCAATTTGAAACTATTCTGATTAAATGTATTGAGCTAAAAGATAACCGTCTTAAATAACAGTCGCTTTTTCGATAATCACAGACTCAACAGGCACATCTTGATGACCGCCTTTGCTGGCTGTTTTCACTACTCTAATCTTATCGACCACATCCATGCCTTCAACTACTTTGCCAAATACACAGTAGCCCCAGCCGCTGGAAGTTGGCGCGGTGTGGTTTAAAAAGTCATTATCGCCAACGTTAATAAAAAACTGGCTGCTGGCAGAATCAGGAACAGAAGTACGCGCCATCGCAATTGTGTATTTGTCATTCGTTAAGCCGTTATCTGCTTCATTCTTAATTTCAGCAACCGTCTTTTTTTGTTTCATGTTGGTATCAAAACCACCACCTTGAATCATAAAGCCGTTAATCACGCGATGAAAAATTACATCGGTGTAAAAACCGCTTTCAACATATTGTAAGAAATTGGCGACAGTTATTGGTGCTTTTTCAGCATTAAGTTCAAGCGTAATATCGCCAAAATTGGTAATCAATTTAACCACGGGTAAATCCTTTTAAAAAATAATGAATGAGTTTGAATAAATAAAAACTGACTGGTAATCAAACCAGTCATCTGCTTAGATTTAAGATTTTGCTTAATATTTTTACTGATATTTTATTAGCGTTTCGGTTCAGCTTTGACTTCTGGCTCTGCTTTAGTTTCGGCTGAAAGCAGTTTTGCACTTTTAATAGTAATGGGTTTAATTGGCACATCAGAGTGTCTGCCCATATTGCCAGTCGCACTTAACCCAATTTTTTGCACAACTTCTAAACCGCTAGTGACTTTGCCAAATACGCAGTAGCCAATCGATTCAGCATCTGGGCCAGTGTAATTTAAAAACTGGTTATTACCCAGATTTACAAAAAACTGTGCCGTGGCAGAATCAGGATCTGCAGTGCGTGCCATTGCGAGCGTACCAAGTTCGTTCAATAAGCCATTGTTTGCTTCATTTACAATAGGTCCACGTGTACTTTTTTCAGATAAATCACGCTCAAAACCACCACCTTGAATCATAAAGCGATTAATCACGCGGTGAAAAATCGTATTGTCATAAAAACCATCTTTCACATATTGCACAAAGTTTGCCACCGTTTTGGGCGCTTTTTCAGGATAAAGCTCAACCGTAAAATTGCCTTGGCTGGTTTGAAATTCGACTAGGGTTGTAGCTGCTTGTAAATTGCTAGATAGCGCAGCAAACATGCATATTGCGCTAAAAAAATTGAATATTGTTTTCATGCTTTTAGATTGCACCTTCATAAATAATTTTCCATTGATTGTTTTGATTGATCCAATATTGACGTTTCAGCATTTTATTTTGCAGCGTAGCGCTTTTAAAATCCTGCTCAAAATTAACCACCACAATATTTTCTTTCAGATTTGGGTAGCTAAACATGCTTACTTTATCAATATTAATCGATACTTTGGGTTTGGCAGATTGTACAACACGTTTGTAGTCAGCCCATTTTTGATAATTGCCGTCACTATAGAAAAATTGCTCAGAATAATGACTTAAGTATTTATCTGCATTTTGAGAAACCCAGTCTTTACGCCAATCCTCAATCGATTCACTCAAACTTTTTTGTTCGTTCGATTGGAAGTCAGACTTAGTTGGATTTAACCATTCGATATTATCAGAAATAATCACAGGCACTTTACCAGTTTGTAAAATAGGCGCTAGCGAACTCAAATCTGGATTACTCAATACAACGCAGCCATCACTTGCACGCGGCGGACGGCTGTAAGTATTGGTTGGCGTACCGTGTAGCCAAATGCCATAGCCATTTTTATTCTGATGCTGATCTAATTCATTCGGATAATTGAGCGGATACGCGCCTGAACCATACATGTCGGCTAACGGTTGGGTTAATTTTTTGCCAGCAAAATAAACGCCCAACGGTGTGCGTTTGTCGCCTTGCGCTTGTTTTCCTGCGCCATTTTTGCCAATAGTCACGTAGTAATCGGCGACATATTGCAATTTATTATCTGCATTTTTGTAGACGTACAAACGCGATTTTACTGTGTCCACCACAATAACGTGTGTTTGTTCTGGGCTAAGCTTAACTAAAAGATTAGGTATTTGATGATTCTTCTTATCCGACAAATAGTAGTCGATTCGTGTGCGCGCTTCTTGGCGCAAGCCCTCGATTTGATCGCTATTCGTTTTAGAAGCAAGCGCTAAATTCGCATTGCCCAAGCTTTCTAGCCCACGTCCTTGCGCGCTTAATAAATCGCCACGTATCAAATAAGCTAGTTTGAAATTTGGCGCCGTGCAAATCAGCTCGTTAATCGTTGCAAACGCTTGTTTTGTATTGCCTTGCGTAATTTCTAACAAACTTTTAACCAGCAGGCTTTCTACTAGAGATTTGCCAAATTTCTGATTGAGCAGCAAATCCGCCATACTGCCATGATTCACAGCTGTCGCGTTCCACGGCAATATTGCGCAACATACAACGGCGATAATTTTTAAAAACTTTAATTTTAAATTGATAACCATCTCAATTTCAATGTTTCCTATAGCCTAAGCCAATAACCAATTGTTTAAACATGTTTATTCAATATAATCTACAAAATCAAACTTAAGTTTAGTCTGACTTAACCATTAATTTGATGCAATTTCTTGATCAATCAACCAAATGCCATTGGCTTTTTTAAGCAATAAAGTTTTATCGGTACGAATCGGTTTTCCGTTTGCCTTATAAGTTTGTTTAAAAGTCGCTTTTGCATTATTGCTATCAATAATCGTCACTTTTTCATTCTCTAATTCCACGTTAATACTACTCGGTTTGCTAATACGTTCGCGGCGCGATTGTTCCCACGCTTTACGATTCTCACCCTTTGGTGGTTTAAAGCTAGTCGCATAGCTGGCTAAGTATTTATCCACATCTTGGCTAGACCAAGCTTTTGCCCAACTGTTAACTGCATCTGAAACATTTTTTTCGTCATCAGAAGTTGCAACTTCAACGGATTTATCTATTTCAGCTGGTTTAACTGACTCTACTTTTTTGTCTGCCGGGCGAATTGGCATTGTGCCAGATTTAGTCGGTTTCGCCGTTTCAGTCGGTTTCATCGCCACTTTATTGCCTGTGCCGAATAGATCTTTAATCAGCGACAATTTGCTTTGAGCACGCGTATTGCCGTTGTCTAGTTGCAAGGCTTTGTCATAAGCTTCTGACGCCATACGCGCATAAATATCGCCTAGATTCTCATGCGCCGTTGCGTAGCTTGGATGTGTTTTTATGGCTGTTTCCAAGGCTTTTTTTGCTTTGTCATATTGCCCAGCATCGGCGTATAAAACTGCCAGATTATTGTAAGGCTCTGGCAAATTTGGATATTTTTCAGTTAAATCAGTAAAAGCTTTAATTGCATCATCGCGTTTGCCACTTTCTACCAGAATAATACCTTTCATAAACAAGGCTTGAGGATCTTTCGGATTGGCAACCAAATAAGCGTTCACACGCTCTAACGCTGCCGCTTGTTGGCCTTGATCAGACAGTTGAGAAATATCTTTGAGCTCATCCGCAAACGCATAAGATGCTGCAAAACTAAACGCGAATAAAAATTGAACGACTAGTTTATATAGCGAGCGGCTGCGAATATTCATTGTGATATACTCAAATTCGTTAATTAAAACGCCATTCTATCAATAGCCTAGCCAACATCCAATAGCCCATTTAGCTTAGACAGGTGATTAGTTGGTTTTTAATGCAAATTATTGAAAATTTAATCTTAAAACGCTCATTTCTATCTCTAATTCATGCTGAAAATCTATAACACGCTTAGCCGCGACAAACAAACCTTCACCCCGATTGAGCCGAATAAAGTGCGCATGTACGTTTGCGGCATGACGGTGTATGACTTTTGTCATTTAGGCCACGCGCGCGTGATGGTGGTTTTTGATATGGTCACGCGATGGTTTCGTGCCAGCGATTATGAAGTGACTTATGTACGCAATATCACGGATATTGATGACAAAATCATCAAACGCGCCAACGAAAATAATGAAACCATTGGCGAATTAACCCAGCGATTTATTACCGCTATGGATGAAGATTCAGCCAAGTTAGGCATTATTCGCCCGAGTATTGAGCCGCGCGCAACAGCGCATATTGACGGCATGATTAACATGATTGCGGCTTTAATTGAAAAAGGCCATGCCTATACAGCCGCAAATGGCGACGTATTTTACAGCGTGCGTAGCTTTAACGATTATGGCAAATTGTCTGGTAAAAGTTTAGAAGATTTGCGCGCGGGCGAGCGTGTAGAAATCGATACTTTCAAAAAAGACCCAATGGATTTTGTGTTGTGGAAATCGGTTAAGCCTAATGAACCGAATTGGGACTCACCTTTTGGCGGGCCAAATGGCGGAAAAGGTCGTCCAGGTTGGCATATCGAGTGTTCTGTGATGAGTGCAACGCATTTAGGCGCACACTTTGACATTCACGGTGGCGGGCAAGATTTACAGTTTCCACATCATGAAAATGAAATCGCGCAATCTGAGGCTACACATAGTTGCAAAATGGCGAACTACTGGATGCATAACGGTTTTGTGCGGGTAGATGATGAAAAGATGTCTAAGTCCTTAGGCAATTTTTTTACGATTCGCGAAGTGCTTAAAAAATACGATGCCGAAGTGGTGCGTTTTTTCATTCTGCGTGCGCACTATCGCAGCCCACTTAATTATTCAGACCAACATTTGGATGATGCAAAGTCGTCTTTAAGGCGTTTGTATACATCGTTAGCACTATGCGGTTTTGAAGTGGTTGAATCAGCAATTGATTGGACGCATCCACAAGCTGCAAGATTTAAAGCAGCGATGGATGATGACTTTAATACACCAGAGGCAATGGCAGTGTTGTTTGATTTGGCAAATGAACTAAATAGAACAAAATTACCAGAAACGGCTGGTTTGCTTAAAAGCTTGGGTAGAATTGTTGGCTTGTTGGAGCGTGAGCCGAGTGCGTTTTTGCAGGGTCAAATACTAGAAGTTTCTATAAAGGAAGCTGTTGATGCGACAGATATTGTTAATGCAAGCATTGTATTTTCGGAGCTTTCAATTAAAACCAGAATTTTGAATAGAACTGAAGCAAAAAAATCCAAAAATTTTGTTGAGGCAGACAGGATCCGTAGAGAACTTGCCGATGCAGGCATTATTTTAGAAGACACGCCACAAGGAACGACTTGGCGCAGAGCGTAATGCGTTCAAAACTTAATCAATTTTAACGGTTAACTTTTAGCTTTATTCACAGTTATTAAGACAGATCATAATTTGTGCGTCGTTACTAGGGAAAATATATAAACGCGTTGGCGTGATTAAGTAAATCCTAAACATTCCTACGTGAGGCAAAGTTAAAAAATATCAACACTAGACTCGGAATCTATACCATTCACCACTTTGCTTTGGTATAGAACGCATCTAATTCCTCAGACTATTTAGATGCGCTTTTTGTAGCAGGTATGTTCCCAATTAATATGTATGTCTTGTCGCCCAACACTTTTTTAATTGCCAAAACTAGTAAAATACTAAGTGTCAATGCTATACAAGTAACTACAAAGTGAAGCAGAGGATTGCCTGGGTAATATTTAGTACTTGAATTCATTGAAAATTGATTATTGATGTAGCTCGATACAAATTTCACTGCAACTAATACAAACGTATGTACAAAATAGACACCAAAACTGGTGTTGGCGATAATGCTAATTAATTGATGTTTGGTGTGCCGCTCAAACTTAATCATTAAACCTAGCAAAACTAATATTAAGAATAATTTTTGTACGTAATTGATAGCCGTAAATTGAGGAAATACCTCATAAAATTCTAGTGCGTAAAGGCATAAAAATGTCGATATTAGAATGGCTAGCACGCTGTATTTTGTTATAAATGGATTAATAAGGTTTTTATATTTACAACATAACATGCCAAAAACGTAGACCGAAAGAAAATGCAAAAAGTTAAAGTATGGGAATAACGACCTGCCAATGAGGAATGACATCAGAATGAAAAAAGGTAATAGCCAGTATATGAGATTATTTCTGTCGCCCCATTTTAGTAAAGGCCCCGCTAAATAGAACATAGCAATCACAGGCATAAACCACATAGGATAGAGATGGATTCCCCACCAATAGTAATTTAGAAATTGTAGCCAAGCAGGTTGTGCAAGAAAGTCTGAGTTGACTATGGATTTTGGCGCGACTAGTACGTAATACAAAATTATTGGTAAAGAAATAACAAAATAAGGCAAAAGTACGTATTTCAATTTGGAAAAATAATATCTTTTTGTATTAAATTTCACCAATAAATGTTGAAACAAGTAGCCTGAAATAAACATAAATAGAGTCGTGCTATTTCCATATATTATATTTAAGGCATTTTGCTGGGATAGGTTGTTATCCCAAGAAAATACAAGGACGGTGTGTACTGCAACGATTAGAAAAATGGTTAATGCTCTAAAAGCATTCATATAATTTAAAAAAACCATGCACAATTCCACTAAGATTTCTTATATTCTATATTGATATGCGTTAGTCTGATTCAAATTTTTTAAATTAAACAGGTTATAGATACTGTCACTAATTGCGATAAAATATGCGTAGTAAATATTAATCCATATAAAGCTAGCTATGCCAGTCAAATTAATTACCCCTAAATCTTCTTCTTTATTGCCTGTTAATGGCGTTAAGTTGGGTTTTTCCCAAGCGCATATTCGTAAACCTAATCGTAAAGATTTGTTGGTCATGACATTGGCTGAAGGCAGTCATGTGGCGGGTGTATTCACGCAAAACAGTTTTTGTGCAGCACCCGTGATTTTGTGTAAAGATTATCTTGCCCAACAGACGAATATTCGCGCTTTGTTGGTAAACACTGGCTGCGCTAATGCGGGCACAGGTGAAGATGGTTTAAATCGCGCAAAACAAACTTGCGATGCATTGGCTGAGTTACTAAATATTGAAGCCAATCAAGTATTGCCGTTCTCAACTGGCGTGATTTTGGAGCCATTACCGGCAGATAAAGTGATTGCAGGCATGCCAGCAGCGATTGAAAATTTAAAGCAAGATAACTGGTTAAATGCCGCTGAGGCAATTATGACAACCGATATTGTTGCTAAAGGCACATCGCGTCAAATTCAGCTGAATGGTAAAACGGTGACGATTACCGGCATCAGCAAAGGTAGCGGCATGATTCACCCGAATATGGCGACGATGCTGGGCTATATTGCAACGGACGCCGTGATTAGTAAAGCCGCGCTGGATGCAATTATCCGTTATGCAGTGAATAAATCATTTAATTGCATCACAGTTGATGGCGATACATCAACTAACGATAGCTTGATTATGATGGCGACTAATTTGGCTGGTAACACAGAAATTACCAAGGGTGATATTGTACGGCCGAGCGCAGATTTTATTGTCTTGCGCGATGCGTTAACTGAAGTGGCGATTGAACTGGCGCAAGCGATTGTACGAGATGGCGAAGGCGCGACTAAGTTTATGACCGTTACTGTTGAAAGCGGTAAAGACGTTGCGGAGTGTCGCAAAGTGGCTTATGCCATTGCACATTCGCCGTTGATTAAAACTGCATTTTTTGCCTCTGACCCTAACTTGGGACGTATTTTGGCCGCTATTGGTTATGCAGGTGTGGATAGTTTGGATGTCAATAATCTAGACCTCTATTTAGGCGATGTACTAGTGGCTGAAAAAGGCGGTAGAGCCGCTTCCTATAAAGAAGAGCAAGGCGCGGCGATTATGCAAGAACCTGATATTTTAGTTCGTGTGGTATTGAATCGCGGTAATGAAAACGTCACGATTTGGACCTGTGATTTTAGCTACGATTATGTGAAAATTAATGCCGATTATAGAAGTTAAAAGTATCGCCCATAATATCTGTGAAAACACTTCAGCCCTGTGCTGACACCTGACTACTTATGCAAAATTTAAATGATTTAATCACTCGTGCGGAAGGCTTGATAGATAAGCTAGCACTTTTATTGCCAAGCACGCAACCAACTGTGGATTGGTCTGCGACGGCATGGCGCTGGGTGATGGCGAATAATAAGGGCTATTTGCAAGCTATTACGCACCCGCATCAAATTCAGCTCGCCAATATCCATTTTGTGGATGCACAAAAAACGGAAATTGTGCGTAACACGCGCCAGTTTTTGGCTGGTTTTTCTGCCAATAATGTGTTGCTGACTGGCGCGCGCGGTACTGGAAAATCTTCTTTGATTAAGGCTTTGTTAACCGAGTTTTCTGCACAAGGTTTACGTTTAATTGAGATTGAGAAGCAGGATGTGCGTCACCTAGCAGAGATTGTTCAACAACTTCGTGAGCGTCCGGAAAAATTCATCATTTTTTGTGATGACCTCACATTTGAAGCGAATGATGATGGCTATAAAGCTTTAAAAGTTGTATTGGATGGCTCAATTGCGCATACTTCAGACAATGTGCTGGTGTATGCAACATCTAATCGTAAGCATCTTATACCTGAAATGATGGCTGATAATCTAGCCACTCAGCATGGGTTAAATGCAAATGGCCGCCATGAGATCAGGCCGAGTGATACGGTGGAAGAAAAGACTTCGCTATCGGAACGGTTTGGATTATGGCTATCTTTTTATAGTTTTGACCAAGACGAATATTTGCAGATTGCCGCTAATTGGCTAAAAACTTTTGATTTGGTTTTTGATGAATCTGCGCGCAAAGCTGCACTGGATTTTTCATTAACACGTGGTGCGCGTAGTGGGCGTATTGCTTACCAGTTTGCGCGCGACTATTCGGGAAAAATAGGTTTGGCTCAACTATTAAATCAACATCAAGTAAATCAAACTCAGTTACAGCAAACTCTACCAAAGTGAGTCCAGTAGAAGTGACTCAGGGCAAAAAAGTTGTACAGGTTGCTGTTGCGATTTTGCAACGAAATTCATCCCTTTTTTCAGCAGGCGAATTTTTAATGGCAAGTCGCCCTGACGGAAAAGGCTGGGCGGGCTGGTGGGAGTTTCCTGGCGGGAAAGTAGAGGCTGGCGAATCGCCAGAGCAAGCTTTAAGCCGCGAGTTGCACGAAGAGTTAGGGATTACGCCAATAAAAACGCAAGCTTGGTTAACGCGGTATTTTGATTATCCAGCCACGCACGATTCTGTTGCCAAAACAGTTCAGTTGCATTTCTATTTCGTCACCCAATGGCAAGGTAACTTAACCCCGCGCGAAGGTCAACAATTAAGCTGGCAATCCAACTCTCATCTGACCGTTTCACCTGTTTTACCCGCTAATGCGCCCATCATGCATGCACTGGCTTTGCCGCCTATTTATGCTATTAGTAATGTAGCAGAGATGGGCGAAACAGCTTTTTTAACTGCGCTTGAATTGCAATTAAAACAAGGTCTAGGATTAATTCAAATACGCGAAAAGCAGCTTAAACGCATGGATTTGATTAATTTAGTTACTAAGATTCAGCATCTTGCCAAACCATACACTGCGAAAGTGTTATTAAATGCCGACATTCCATTGGCAATAGAGTTGGGTGTGGATGGCGTGCATTTAAACAGTGAAATTCTGATGGATTGTCAGCTGAAACCCAGCGATTTAATGGTTGCGGCGTCTTGTCATAATCGAACAGAGATTGCACAAGCAGAAAAATTGGGTTTAGATTTTGTGGTGTTATCGCCAGTTAATATGACAAAAAGCCATGAAAATGTAACGCCTATAGGCTGGCAATTATTTGAGCAGTTGATCCAAAATAGTAATGTGCCCGTTTACGCGTTGGGCGGTATGCAGAAATCTGATATGCCTTTAGCTTTAAAGGCCGGTGCGCGTGGTATCGCGATGCAACGAGCGATATAGCAAGTATGAAATCAATATTAAATGAAATTAAGAGTTAATTCGCTTCTTTAATTGGCAACATAACATCTTGATGTGTGACTTTTCCCGCTTTATCTTTAAAACTTAACGTAAACGTCGTTTTTTCGCCGACCTTTAATGGTTTTTTTAAATCAAACAGCATTAAATGAAACCCACCAGGCGCTAACTTTTCTGGTTTGCCCGCTTCTAATGGTAATGTTTCTAAAGCGCGCATCTTCATTATGCCATTTTCCATCGTCATGCTATGAATTTCAACTGAACCGGCAGATGGACTCTCTACATGGAATAACGTGCTGTCTTGTGGGCTTTTCAGTGTCATGTAAGCCGCGCCAACACTTTGTCCTGGCGCATTCGCTCTAACCCAAGCGTCGCTAATTAATGCGTCTGCGTGAGCATTGCCAGCAATTAAAAAGAGTGTGCAAAGAATTGTTCTAAATAGATTTTTCATGGATATTAGCAATTTTCTATAAATTAAATTACGTTAAATTTATTATTTTGTGACAAGCGAATAAAGCAATAAATTCAAATATAAACTAATTAATTAAATTCATCATCAGGCTCAGGTGGCGAATTATCGGGAATTTTATAGTTTTCATTTGCCCAATCACCCAAATCAATCATTTGGCATCGCTCGGAACAAAAGGGGCGAAATTTATTGTTAACACTGTATTCAACCAGTTTTTTACAATGGGGACAGGCAACTAAGCGGGGTTTTACATCAGACATTTTCGAACTAACTTTTAAAATTGATACTTAAGATTTACTCTGGAGATTCATACAGCCATAAAATATTATAGCAAACACTAAAGATTACATAGGGTCATCGTAAAGTCGATAGCATGGTCGCACTGTTTGGGCCTTTGTACAAAATCCAAACCATTAAAACGTACGTTGATGGCGTATTTGTTGGCGCTCACTTCAGGAAAACACGGGCAATCATCGTCCATTTGAATAATCAACATTTGCGCAGGTTTAGTGCCGCCAAGCATTTGTTGGAAAAATCCATTGTCAGCATGCAGTTTAGAAGCCACGCCGCTACCGCGTAATATCTGCAGAATCGTTTTAATCGCATCGTACATTGGCATTAATTTAGTTAGCCAGCCGTCAAAATCCTGTTTGCGGCGTGCGCTGTCGAGATTTAGCCAATGATGATAAGAAGGTAAATCAAACTGGCATACGCCGCCTGGAATATTCACGCGCTGCTTAATGCTCATCAGCCATTCATTTTCCCGCAAATGCTGACCTAACTTTAAGCTTTCACTACGCAAAGTTGTCGAGCATGCGCCAATTTGTTTGAGTATTTTGTCTAACGCGGCTTCTGCTATTACCGGGTTGCCACGCAGGTTTTGCATAGATAGTCGCTGTCGATCTAATTCCTGCACCAAATCCATTTTAAGATCGGCGCGATCGATAATATCCAACATTTGTAACAGTGAAATGAGCGCGCTATGGTGGTTGTGCTGATGACCAGCATCAACGTTAAGCAAGACTTTTGAGAAGAGATCTTCTAATCTCAACAGTGTGCGTATACGTTCGTTAAATGGAAATTCGTAGCTAGACATCGTAGCGTATAAAAAGTCTGCTTACTTATAATAGTAAATTGAGGTGAATTATGAGATTGTTTTGCTAAGTATGCAAGTATTAATGTATTTTTTATGAGTGAGCATTATTTTTTCGCGCAATTTTTCGATATTTTCGTTATTTTCAATCACATCATTTGCCAATTTTAAGCGTTGTTTGCGAGATGTTTGCGCTTTTATTATTTGCATAATTTGTGATTCTGGTAAGTTGCTACGGTTTTTAACGCGCTCAATCTGTATTTTTTCATCACAATCGATGACTAAAATGCGATTGATGTGCGGTGAATAACGCGGGCTTTCAAATAAAAGTGGCACTACTAAAATTTGATACGGTAATGTTTGATTCGGCGCATTGGCATTTTGCTGTAATTGCTTGATTGCTTGGTCGTAAATAGCAGGATGCAATATCGCATTCAATTTTTCTAATGCGTTTTGATCTGTAAATACCAGATCACGCATGGCTTTGCGGTTCAGTGCGCCATCTGGCATGATGTATTGATGGCCAAAATTAGCAGCCAAAACATCTACTAAAGGTTGGTTTGCAGAAGTCAATTGGTGTGAGATGCTGTCTACATCAGTGACTGACACGCCAAATTCAGCAAATATCTTTGCGGCTTCTGATTTGCCGCTACCAATGCCACCTGTTAATGCAACAACATACATCATTTTCCAATACTAGTTTGCCCTTAGTGCGGCAAATAAAAGCTAGCCAGTTGCTGGCCAAAAAATAGTGCTGCAATGCCACCAAGTGCTAAAAATGGCCCAAATGGAATCGCTGTATTGCGACCTTTGCCTTTGAATAAAATCAAGCCAATGCCAATCAATGCGCCAGCTACAGAGCTTAATAGGATAACAGCAGGCAATATTTGCCAGCCAAACCAAGCGCCGATTGCAGCTAACAATTTAAAATCACCGTAACCCATGCCTTCTTTGCCTGTGACTAGTTTAAATAGCCAAAATACAAGCCATAAAACCATATAACCAGCCATTGCACCGATTACAGCGGATTGCAAATCCGTAAATCCTGTATTTAAGTTGAATAAAAGCCCAAGCCAAAGTAGTGGCAAAACGATGTCATCTGGCAGTAAAAAAGTATCTAAATCAATAAACGTGAGTGCGATTAACGCAAAAATAAATGTAAAAATAAAAAACGTCGCGCCGCCATAGCCATAAACATACGCGGCTGCGCCAATTACCGCGCCAGTTAATGCTTCTATTAACGGATATCGCACGCTAATTTTCGTTTTACAGCCTTTGCATTTTCCGCCTAATATTAAATAGCTGATGATCGGAATATTTTCTAATGCACTTATTTTGTGCCCACATTTGGTGCAGGCAGAGCGTGGCGTGACGATATTATATTTTGGCGGCTGAGGTAATGCGTTCAATTCAGCTTCGCTTAAACTGGCTACAGCGGCTTGGCGCTGCTGAAAATACGCTTCTTCTGTATTCTCCATCATGATTGGCAGGCGATGGATCACCACATTTAAGAAGCTACCAACCATCAGGCCAAATATGACTGAAACTGTCACAAAAACAATTGGTTCGGCGCGTAGTAAATCAGATAGCGGTATTAAAAAATCAAACATGGTTTCCCTTAATAGTTGGCGTTTTACTGGCGCGAACACAACTCAAAAGTTGATATAAACTAGCGCAATCATCGCATCGTTAAACAAACTGTGCAACTTTTGCTAAAGTGTGGCGTCAATATTGCTTAAGTGTTTATTAGTATTGCTTTAAGTATTGAAAAGAATATTCAGGTTAATGTAAATCTAGCTTGAATTTAAGCGAAGCAGTCACCATTTAACATTGAAATGATGATGTAAGCGTTTAGGAAACAATATGACCAATCAAAAAGAATCGCAATTAAATAGTAAAGAGCTAGTTGAGCTGAATAATATCAATCATCCCGCATGGGATGAGCCGATTATTTGCCGCGTAGAGGTGGATTTGCCTGGCTGGTTAAAACAGCTAACAGGTGGCAAGCAATGGGAAGTTTATGGCGAAGATGAAGAAGAAACATGCATTAGTTTTGCGCTACGCGAATTGCATGGCCATGAGTCTGCTCGCGCTAAAAATAAAGCTATCGAAACTAAATCAACTGCAGTTAAATCGGCTGAGATTAAATTAGCAGAAGTGACGCTTTACCATAATGGTTATGCGGTGGTAGATGTGGATGGAAAAGCTTTGTTTGATGGCACATTAACTAACGGCACCAGTGATTGTGCGCATTTAAGTTATTACCATGCTGAAAGTGGCGAGCCGATTACGTTGAATTAGTTTTTATAATAGCTAATTCAACTAATTAACCACTGCTTTAATGTAGCAAAATATCAACTAATAAGAGCGGTTAACCGCAAAAGTCGCTAAATTTATTAAGGCTTTTTTATAAACAGAATCTGGCAGATGCGCAATTGCAGCACAGCCATCTTCGGATTCTGATTTTGCTAAATTTAATACATATTCACTAGCGTTCGTCGTTTTCACAGCGGCAAGTACCGCATTCAAATTTTCTAAACCACCCAATTGAATGGCTTTGCGCACAACGCTAGCATCTTCAGGTGCGCTTTTATGCATGGCATATAACAAAGGTAAGGTAGGTTTGCCTTCACTTAAATCGTCGCCTAAGTTTTTACCAATTTTTGCCACGTCACCACTTAAATCGAGCACATCATCGACTAACTGAAAAGCAGTACCAAGTTTCATGCCATACAGCGCTAGTGCATCCTCATCTTCGCGGCTGGCATTATTAATAACTGCGCCCAAGCGCATGGCAGCTTCAAACAATTTGGCTGTTTTATAGTGAATCACTTTTATATATTGTGATTCGCTAATATCTGCATTATGAATATTCAATAATTGCAGCACTTCACCTTCAGCAATGACATTAGTTGCTTCAGACAAAATTTCCATCACGCGCATGTTTTTTAATTGCACCATCATTTGGAATGCGCGTGAATATAAAAAGTCACCGACTAATACACTCGCCGCGTTGCCAAACAGGTGATTTGCAGTACTCTTGCCGCGGCGCATGGCGGATTCATCTACCACGTCATCATGTAGCAATGTAGCGGTGTGAATAAATTCTACGATAGCGGCAAGCTCATGATGGTGCGATTGAATCGGGCCAAAAATGCCAGCTGATAATAATACCAGTGATGGGCGCAATCGTTTGCCGCCGCCATTAATAATGTGTTCACCAATGGTGTTAATTAAGGTCACTTCGGAGTGAAGTGAGCGACGAATGACTGAGTCGACGGCTTGCATATCAAGCGCAATCGAAGATTGAATGTTATTTAACGCCACAAAATAAACCAATTAAATTTTTGCTATTTTAACACAAGCAAGATGCGTCTATGGCGTTGTATTAACGAGTGTCTTTGGGAAGGATTTTAATTAAAGTGATTAAGCCTGTAATATAGTGGATTAACGCACATTTATATTTGCTAAATCTTGTAATTTAAGTATAATGCGCGATTCATTTGAACGTGTAGAAGTAAGGTCAAAACCATGTACGCAGTAATTAAAACAGGTGGCAAACAATACAAAGTAATTGCCGGTGAGAGAATTAAAGTAGAAAAAATCGTTGGTGATGTTGGTGCTACAGTGGTTATTGACAAAGTGTTAATGATTTCTGACGCAGCAAACACAACGATTGGCGCACCTTTGATTGCTGGTGCAACTGTGAGCGCAACTGTGCTTTCACATGGCCGTGCAGATAAAGTGATGATTTTCAAATTTCGTCGCCGTAAACATTATCGTAAAACACAAGGCCATCGCCAAAGTTTTACAGAGATTCAAATTGGTGAAATTTTAGCGGCTGGCGCATCTGCTCCAAAAGCAGCAAAAGCCAAAGCGCCTAAAGCGGCAGAATAACCTAAACTTTAGAATATAAAACCGTGAATTTATTAAATTCACTGAAGAATTAAAGGATTAAATCATGGCACACAAAAAAGCAGGCGGTAGTTCACGTAACGGTCGCGATTCACACTCACAACGTTTAGGTGTTAAAGCATTTGGTGAAACAGTTGTTTCAGCAGGTAGCATCATCGTGCGTCAACGTGGTACTAAAATGCACGCTGGCGAAAACGTTGGTATGGGTAAAGATCATACGCTATTTGCAAAAATTGAAGGCAAAGTTACTTTTGCAATTAAAGGCGCGTTAAAACGCCACACTGTAAGCATTGTTGCAGTTTAAATTTAAGTAATTTTATTAAAGCCTCATCGTTTGATGGGGCTTTTTTATTTGGTACACTCTAAATATTCGGTATACCTACATCAGGTACACTCTATATTTGGTCTGCCTAACACTCGGTACACACTAAGCTATGAAATTTATTGATGAAGCAACGATTAAGGTCTACGCAGGAGATGGCGGCAATGGCGTTGCCACGTTCAGGCGCGAAAAGTATGAGCCAATGGGCGGGCCTAACGGCGGTGACGGAGGTAAAGGCGGTTCAATTTATGCTATTGCTGACCGTAACATCAATACGCTAGTCGATTACCGCTACACGCGAACCTTTAGAGGGCAGCGCGGCGAAAATGGTCGCGGCGCAGAGTGTTACGGTGCAAAAGGTGAAGATACTATTTTGCGTGTGCCAGTGGGCACAGTTATTTCAGATAAAGCCACTGAGCGTATGATCGTTGATTTAGATGCGCACGGTCGCAAAGTATTGCTGGCAAAAGGTGGCAATAACGGTTTAGGTAATGTGCATTTTAAATCGTCTATCAATCGCTCGCCGCGTCAGTGTACTAAAGGTGAGCCGGGCGAAGAGTTTGAGCTTTATATGGAGCTTAAAGTGTTAGCCGATGTTGGTTTGTTGGGTATGCCAAATGCCGGTAAATCGACATTTATTCGTTCCGTTTCTGCTGCAAAACCAAAAGTTGCTGATTATCCCTTCACCACATTGCATCCTAATTTGGGTGTGGTTCGAGTGGATGCAGAGCGCAGTTTTGTGATTGCTGATGTGCCTGGTTTGATTGAAGGTGCGGCAGAAGGTGCGGGTCTGGGGCATCAGTTTTTACGGCATTTAGCGCGTACTTCACTACTTTTACATCTGGTGGATATTGCACCGTTTGATGAAGCTACTGACCCGGTTGCCGAAGCCAAAGCGATTGTGAATGAGCTTAAAAAATATGACGAAGCGTTATATAACAAGCCGCGTTGGTTGGTGTTGAACAAAACCGACATGCTGCAAGATAGCAAAGATGTTGTGAAGAAATTCGTTAAAGATTATGGCTGGAAAGGCCCTGTATTTGCCATTTCTGCTATTAGTGGTGTAGGTTGTAAAGAGTTGACTTACGCGATGATGGACCACTTGGACGAAGTTAAAAAAGCCGCACTTGAAGTAGAAACGACAGAAATAGCGTCACTAGAACAAGTTAAAAATGAGCCAATCATTACTGAATAATACCAAGACTTTAATTGTAAAAGTCGGCTCTAGCCTTGTCACAAATAATGGCGAGGGTTTGGATAGAGCTGCGATTGCAGCTTGGGCTGCACAAATCAGCGCGCTGGTTAAACAAGGTAAGCAAGTTGTGCTGGTTTCAAGCGGCGCAGTGGCAGAAGGTATGCAGCGACTTGGATGGAAGAAGCGTCCAGTTGAGGTAAATGAGCTACAAGCCGCCGCGGCGGTAGGGCAAATGGGTTTAGTGCAAATGTATGAAAGTTGTTTTGCGCTACACGGTCTGCACACCGCACAAATTTTGCTAACGCATGATGATTTATCCGATAGAAAACGTTACTTAAATGCGCGCAGTACATTAAAAACCCTGTTGGCTTTAAACGTGATTCCAATTATCAACGAGAACGATACGGTAGTGACGGAAGAGATTCGTTTTGGTGATAACGACACCTTGGCCGCACTGGTTGCGAACTTGATTGAGGCCGACACGCTGGTGATATTAACCGATCAGCAAGGGCTTTACTCTGCTGACCCACGCAAAGATAAAACGGCACAATTTATCAATTTTGAGACTGCTGGAAATCTTGATTTAGAAAAAATGGCTGGTGGCGCTGGCAGCAATGTTGGCACTGGTGGCATGTTAACTAAGATATTGGCAGCAAAACGTGCAGCTAAAAGTGGCGCGCATACGATTATTGCATCAGGCCGAGAACCAGATGTTTTGCTGCGATTGAGTAAGGGCGAAGCAATCGGCACGCATTTGAAAGCGGCCCAAATTAAAACACTAGCAAAAAAACAATGGTTGGCTGACCATTTGCGCTTAGGTGGTAAATTAGTGTTAGATTCTGGCGCGGTAAAAGTGCTAAAAACAGATGGGAAAAGTTTACTGCCAATTGGCGTGATTGAAGTGCAAGGACGTTTTGAACGTGGTGACGTGGTTTCATGCGTGAACGAGTCTGGTATTGAAGTGGCACGTGGTATTGTGAATTATAATTCGAGCGATACACGTCGCATCAAACGTAGCGCAAGCAGCGAAATTGAACATATTTTGGGTTACGTAGAAGAGTCAGAGTTAATCCATCGAGATAACTTAATCATTATTTAACTCAAAAAACTTTATTAGTGAGAATGCTGAAATGAATAAACCTTTAGTCGCCATTGTGATGGGTTCCGACAGCGATTGGCCTGTGATGAAAAATGCCGCACAAATGCTAGCAGATTTTGGTGTGCCTTATGAAGCGAAAGTGGTTTCTGCACATCGCACACCAGATTTAATGTTTGAATTCGCAGAAAATGCACACAAACAAGGTTACCAAATTATTATCGCCGGTGCAGGTGGCGCGGCGCATTTGCCTGGTATGGTTGCCGCTAAAACCACATTGCCGGTGTTGGGCGTGCCGGTGCCAAGTAAACATTTGCAAGGTCAAGATTCTTTACTTTCTATCGTGCAGATGCCAAAAGGCATACCAGTTGCCACCTTTGCGATTGGCGATGCTGGTGCAGCAAATGCGGGCTTGTTTGCCATCTCTATTTTGGCGAATCATGATGCGACATTAGCGAAAAAATTGGCGGAATTTAGGGTAAAACAAAGCGATAAAGTGCATGCCATGGAGTTGAGTGAGAAACCATGACCAAAAGGCAAACGCTACCAAACCAAGTCAGTTTAGATAAAGAAAGTCTAGCTCAAATTATTAGCCCACCAGCCATGTTAGGTATGCTTGGCGGTGGACAATTGGGCCGTTTTTTTGTGATTGCCGCACATGAAATGGGTTACAAAGTAACAGTACTTGACCCAGATAAAAATAGCCCAGCAGGAAAAATAGCAGATGTGCATTTGTGTGCGACTTACAATGACACTACTGCGCTTAAAATAATGGCAGAAACTTGTGCCGCCGTGACAACCGAATTTGAAAATGTGCCAGCCGCTACATTAGAAAAATTAGCTGAATCAACGATTGTGCGCCCGAACGCGCAATGTGTGGCAATCGCACAAAATCGTGTATTAGAAAAAAACTTCATTAAACAAGCGGGTTTGCCAGTTGCGCCATTTGCCGTCATTAATAATGCGGCTGATTTGCCTGACGATGGTAGTGAGTTGTATCCTGCGATTTTGAAAGTGGCGCGTTTTGGTTACGATGGCAAAGGTCAATCTCGTGTAAAAAATCAGGCTGAAGCGCAACATGCTTTTAAAGAGTTTAAGCAAGAAGTTTGCGTGTTAGAGCAAATGCTACCGTTGGATTTAGAGGTCTCCGTTGTCTTGACGCGTGACGCGCAAGGTAATATTGCCGCTTTTCCTACGGTTGAAAATTCACACCTTAATGGTATTTTAGACATCAGTATTGCACCGGCTAGATGTTCCGAAGTGATTAAAGCTAACGCGCAGGAGCTGGCAAAAAAATTAGCGAACGAGTTAGATTACGCTGGCGTATTGGGCGTTGAATTTTTTGTAGTTGGTAATCAATTGTTAGTGAATGAAATTGCACCGCGGCCACATAACTCTGGCCACTACACTCTCGATGCCTGTATCACCAATCAGTTTGAGCAGCAAGTACGTGTGATGACTGGCTTGGCATTGGGAAGTGCAAGTTTGCATAGCAATGCGGTGATGGTGAATATTTTGGGGGATAGCTGGGTAAATGCAATTGAGCCAGCTTGGGATAAAGCTTTAGCTCACAATAATCTAAAGTTACATCTATATGGCAAAGAGCAGCCGCGTAAAGCAAGGAAAATGGGTCATTTCACAGTGATTGGGCAAGACAAACAAGCAGTTTTAAATGCCGCGTTGATTGCGCGCAGTGAATTAAATGTCGGGTGAATTGATAAGGTTAATCTGGTTAATGTTGGATGATGAGTTGGTGAAAGTTAACACATAAAATACATCAAAAAATGGGATAACTTAATCACGATAATGACAGTTACCAATAAAAAAGCCTCGCATGCGAGGCTTTTTTATTTAATCACCAATTTATTTGATGACTAGAATCTAACTTATTCAGCAGCTTTAGTTTTTGCAGGTTTAGCTGCAGTTTTTGGTTTTGCAGTCGCCGTTTTTGCAGCTGCTTTAGCCTTAGGTGCTGCTTTTGCTTTTGGCGCGGCTTTTTTTGCCAGCGTTGCAGGTGCGTCACCAGATAATGCTTTAATCGCTGCAGTTAGGCGACTTTTATGACGCGCAGCTTTGTTTTTATGAATAATTTTTTTATCCGCGATGCGGTCAATCACGCTCACGTTTTCTTGATAACTAACCATCGCAGCAGCTTTGTCGCCAGACTCTACCGCTTTAAGTACTTTTTTAATTGCAGTACGTAGCGTTGAGCGCAGTGCAGAGTTGTGCGCGTTTACTTTTACGGATTGACGCGCGCGTTTGCGTGCTTGTGCGGTATTTGCCATGTGTTAATTGTCCTAATGCTTAAGCTGGGTGTTAATACGAAACCGTGCATAATAGTGTTTTTTAAGGTGTTTGGCAAGAACTAATCATTAAAAAATGCTTCACCAGTATCCTTCATTATAAAGACAGATTAAATACATGCATTAAACCCGTCTAAATATACAGATTCACCTTGCAGAATATTTAAACTAACGTTGCCATGTTAAAATACTGATTATTCAGCCTAGCCACCCATTATTCACGATTAAATGAATTTACTCAAAGCCTTAGCCAAAGTTGGCAGCATGACGTTTGTTTCGCGCATATTGGGTTTTGTGCGCGATACGCTTATTGCACGAGTGTTTGGCGCAGGCATGTTGACCGATGCGTTTATCGTTGCGTTCAAGATTCCCAATCTATTACGTCGCGTATCAGCAGAAGGTGCGTTCAGCCAGGCTTTTGTGCCGATTTTGGCGGAGTATAAAAGCCAGCGAACATTTGATGAAACGCACAATTTAATTAACCGCGTAGCGACTTGGCTAGGAGTTATTTTGGTCGGCGTCACTCTGCTAGGTATGTTGGCTGCGCCTTGGATCGTCGCGTTGATCGCGCCTGGTTTCCAAGCCGAACCAGACAAAATGCAATTGACGGTTGAGTTATTGCGCATCACTTTCCCATATATTTTCTTTATCTCGCTGGTTTCGATGGCGGGCGGCGTACTCAATACCTATAATCGTTTTGGCATTCCAGCATTCACGCCAGTTTGGTTGAATGTTGCTATGATTGCTGCGGTATTGTTCTTTGCCGATCATTTCGCAGAGCCAATAAAAGTACTGGCTTGGGCGGTATTTGTTGGTGGTTTTTTGCAGTTAATCTTTCAAATCCCCTTTTTAAAGCAAATCGGCTTGCTGCCCAAATTTGATTTTAAGCGCGATGACGAAGGCGTTTGGCGCATATTGAAACTGATGGGTCCTGCGGTTTTGGGTGTTTCAGTCGCACAAATTTCGCTGATTATTAACACTATTTTTGCTTCATTTTTAGCAACAGGTTCGGTGAGTTGGTTATATTACGCAGACCGTTTAATGGAGTTTCCAACCGGCGTATTGGGCGTTGCATTGGGTACGATATTGTTACCTAGTTTATCTAAAGCCTATGCAGGAAGCGATGATAGGGAATACTCACAATTACTAGATTGGGGCTTGCGTTTGACCTTTATTTTAGCCGCGCCTGCCGCAGTCGCGCTGGCCGTGTTGGCTACACCTTTGGTAGCGACGCTGTTTCACTATGGAAAATTTACCGCGATTGATGTTGCGATGACGCAGCAAGCACTGATTGCCTACAGTATTGGTTTGCTGGGTTTGATTCTTGTCAAGATTTTAGCGCCCGGTTTTTATGCGCGGCAAAATATCAAGACGCCGGTAAAAATCGCGATATTCACTTTGGTGACAACACAGTTGATGAATCTGGCTTTTATCTTTGGCTTGCATTTAAATCATGCCGCTTTAGCGTTGGCAATTGGCTTGGGCGCTTGCATCAACGCTGGACTACTTTTTTATCATTTACGTAAATCGCAGGTTTATAAGCCGCAAGCGGGCTGGTTGTTTTTCTTGATTAAACTATTTTGTGCGTTGGGCGTGATGGCTGTGGTGCTGTATTTTGCAATGGGCGATGCCAGCGATTGGTTGCATTTTGGATTGATGAAACGCTTGCTTTATATTAGTGGTTTGATTGCACTAGGCGGACTCAGTTATTTTGCAACGTTATTTTTGCTAGGTTTTAGGCCGCGAGATTATATGCGTCGAGTGAAGCATTAATGCAAGTATTTAGACATATTCCTGCAACGCTACAGCCGCCGCTAGCATTGGCGATTGGCAATTTTGATGGCATGCATTTAGGGCATAGAGCTTTGTTAGCGCGCTTGATTGAAGTCGCAAAGGCCAAAAACTTGACGCCCGCTGTGATGACGTTTGAACCGCATCCGCGTGAGTTTTTTACACCATTGAATGCACCAAGCCGACTATGTAACTTACGTGAAAAGCTGGAGCATTTTATCGCTGCTGGCGTAGAAAAAACATTTATATGTGCGTTCAATCAGCGCTTTTCAGTGATTAGTGCACAAGTTTTTATGGATGAAGTATTAAGCAAAAAATTGCAAGTTAACACCATTTTGGTGGGTGAAGATTTTAGGTTTGGTGCCAAACGCACTGGCACGATTGCCGATTTAAAAGCCAGTCAATTTGACTTAATCGATTTCGCCCCCATCAACTTTGCTAATGAGCGCATATCTAGCACACGTGTGCGCGATGCTTTGTCTTATGGCAATTTACAGCTCGCTTCAGAGTTGCTTGGCCGTCATTACAGTATCAGCGGTAAAGTGGTGCACGGCGCTAAACGAGGCAGAGAGCTTGGTTTTCCTACAGCGAATATTCATATCAAGCATGAGCGGCCTGCCTTAACGGGTGTATATGCAGTAAAATTGGACGGTTTGAATGCCGTTGCAAATTTAGGTGTACGTCCAACGATTACAGGTGTGCCAAAGTTATCATTAGAAGTGCATATTCTTGATTTTAATCAGGATTTATACGGTAGACATGTACATGTAGAGTTTCTGCACAAAATACGCGATGAAATGAAATTTAGCGGATTAGACGCATTAAAAGCGCAAATTGCACAAGACGTGATTGCAGCAAGAGAATTTTTTAGTGGCGTCATTTTCTCTTAAGCCAGAATGACGGCAGTTTGCCAAAGTAATGACAGTTCAAAAGATATAAGAGATTTCCGAGATTTGAGATGACTGAAGAAAATAAAGACCAAAACAAATATCCAATCAACCAGCCTGAAACACCGTTTCCTATGCGTGGTGATTTAGCCAAACGTGAGCCCGCTTGGTTAAAACAATGGCAAGATAAAAAACTCTACGAACGCATTCGCGCATCACGTAAAGGTAAAACTAAATTCATTCTGCACGACGGCCCACCGTATGCAAATGGCGATATTCATATCGGTCACGCGGTGAATAAAATCTTAAAAGACATCATCATTAAGGCCAAAACCCTAAGCGGTTTTGATGCGCCTTATGTGCCGGGCTGGGATTGTCACGGCTTGCCGATTGAGTTGGTGGTTGAAAAAACACACGGAAAAAATATTGACCCTGCTAAGTTTCGTGAGCTTTGTCGCGCCTATGCGGCTGAACAAGTGGAACGCCAAAAGAAAGATTTTATTCGCTTAGGCGTGTTGGGCGATTGGGATAATCCTTATCTAACGATGGATTTTAAAACCGAAGCCGACATCATGCGCGCTTTGGGTGAAATCAATCAAAACGGCTATCTATATCAAGGCAGTAAGCCAGTGCATTGGTGCGTCGATTGTGGCTCTGCGTTGGCTGAGGCTGAAGTGGAGTATGAAGATGTCAATTCGCCAGCGATTGATGTGGGTTTTAAAGTTGTCGATAACGCGCCTTTCAAAAGATATATTGAAGAAGATGTGTATGCGGTAATTTGGACAACCACTCCCTGGACTTTACCTGCCAATCAAGCTGTTAGTGTTAACGCTGACCTTACTTATGTTTTTATTAGGGTTAACAAAGGTATTTACGCAAATAAGGTATTTATCGTTTGTGAAGATTTAATGAATAGTTTTCTTGATCGACTTGGAAAGCATTCAGGTGAAGATATGCATAACTTCGCTTACACAATCCAGCATCACGAACAAGGTATTGATCTTAAAGGTGTTCAGCTTCAACACCCTTTCGACAACCGCCAAGTACCTATTATCTGCGGTGACCATGTAACAACCGACGCAGGTACAGGCTTAGTACACACTGCCGCAGCGCATGGTAATGATGACTGGCTGGTGATGAAAGCTAATTTTCCGAATGAAAAACCACGCATCTTAATGGGCGGTGATGGCAAGTTCTTTAACAGTGATTTAGTGGAATTTGAGGCAATTAGAGGGTTAACTCGCCAAGAAGCCAATAAAGTGATTCTGGCCAAAATGCAGGAAACCGGCAATTTGTTAGCAAGTGCAAGGTTAAATCACAGCTTCCCTCATTGCTGGCGCCACAAAACGCCATTAATGCAATTGGCGACACATCAATGGTTTATCGGCATGAATTCGCAAGATGCGGCTGGAACGAGTTTGCGTGAACATGCTAATAAAGCAGTCGATGCAACCGAGTTTTTCCCAAGCTGGGGCCGCGCACGTTTAGAGGCAATGATTAAAAATCGCCCAGATTGGTGCGTTTCACGCCAGCGTAACTGGGGCGTGCCGATGCCATTTTTTGTGCATAAAGAAACTGGTCAGCCACATCCGCAAACACCACTTTTATTAGAGCAAGCTTGTTTATTAGTTGAAAAAACAGGCGTTGAAGCTTGGTTTAGTTTAGATGGCGCGGCGTTTTTAGCGCAATACGCACCTGACAATGCAGGCGAGTACAAAAAAGTTACTTACACCTTAGACGTTTGGTTTGATTCTGGCGCGACACATGCGGCGGTATTAAAGCGTCGCCCAGAGTTGAATTTTCCAGCTGATTTGTATTTAGAAGGTTCAGATCAACATCGCGGCTGGTTCCAATCTAGTTTGCTCACAGGTTGCGCAATCGATGGCCGTGCGCCTTACAACGCCTTATTAACGCATGGTTTTGTGGTGGATGGCGCTGGCCATAAAATGAGTAAATCTAAAGGCAATGTCGTAGCGCCACAAAAGGTGATGGACACTTACGGCGCGGATATTTTGCGTTTATGGACTGCTTCAACCGACTATTCTGGCGAGTTAACGATTTCGGATGAGATTTTGAAGCGCGTCGCAGAAAGCTATCGCCGTATTCGCAATACCATGAAATTCTTATTGGCGAATCTGGCGGATTTCGATGCGAATAAAGATTTGCTACCTGTGAATGAATGGCTGGAAATCGACCAATACGCGCTGTATTTAACTGAAAAACTGCAAACAGAAGTGCTGGCAGATTACGACCGTTACGAATTCCATTTGGCCGTACAAAAAATCGTCAGTTTCTGCTCAGAAGATTTAGGTGGTTTTTACTTAGATATCTTGAAAGATAGATTGTATACAGCGGGTGAGAATTCACACGCACGCCGCGCCGCTCAAAGCGCGTTGCATCATATTACGCATGCATTTATGCGATTAATCGCGCCAATTTTAAGCTTTACCGCAAATGAGATTTGGCAAAGTTTAGGTTTAGATGCAGAGAAAACGGTATTTGAAGACGTTTGGTATGAATTGCCGAAACATGGCCTAAGTGAAGTGGAAGTTACAAACTGGCAAAATATTTTTGGATTAAGAATTTTAGCGAATAGAGAAATTGAAGACTTGAGAATGCAAGGTTTAGTTGGTTCATCTTTGCAGGCAGAGCTGGATATTTATGCTTCAGAAGATATGTTCAAGAAATTGGAAAAATTTGGTGATGACTTAAGATTTTTGTTTATTACTTCAAAAGTAAGGTTGCATGTTTGGACTGATAACAATGGTAGTGCAGCTAAGGTAAAGGTTAACCCTAGTAAAGAAAAAAAATGCGATCGTTGCTGGCATTACCGCGCTGATGTTGGTTCTCACGCAGAACATCCAACTATTTGCGGACGTTGTGTGAGCAATCTGTTCGGTGCAGGCGAAGTGAGAAAGTATGCCTAAAAATATTCAGGTTTTTAAGTGGTTAAGTATTAGCGCGATTGTGGTTGCGCTGGATTTATACACCAAACATTTAGTACAAAATGCATTTGAATATGCTGAACATTTAACGGTGACCAGTTTCTTTGATGTAGTGCGCTATCACAATGAAGGCGCGGCATTCAGTTTTTTAGCTGATGCTGGTGGCTGGCAAAAGTGGTTTTTTAGCGGTATTTCAATTGTGGCGATTTTAGTCATTACTTATTTGCTTAAAAAGCACCAAAACCAAAAACTTTTTTGCACAGGCTTGGCCTTAGTGTTAGGTGGCGCGATTGGTAATTTATATGACAGACTGACATTGGGCTATGTGGTGGATTTTTTACATTTCCACTATCAAGCTTATGCCTGGCCAGCTTTTAATGTAGCGGATAGTGCGATTTGTGTTGGTGTGGCATTGCTATTGTTGGATAGCTTTATAAAGCCCAAAGCCATCTAGTTGAGTAGTTGCTTGTGAGCTTTAAGAAATAATTTGCAATAAGCAAATTTGTGACAGTTTAGATTTAAAAGCCTAGTCTTATCGGCGCATAGCTTTACCATGTTTGGTAACTTAACATGTTAATTAACCCAAAAAGTGAATTAACATGCGTGAATTCTTAATAAAATCAGCCTCAATAAAAACAGCTTTTTTTGTCAGCGTAGTTGCTGTTTTATTCCCTCAATTGGCATTCGCCACAACGCCGAGCTTTAGTTGCAGTTCAAATTTGGTGGTGTCGCTAGATAACGGCTATCAAGCGAGTTGTGATGGAGATTTTTCGTTTACAGATGGTGTGTTGCAAAACGATGTGTCGATTAATTTAAAGGCAGGTGGTTTTTTGAGTGTTGGTGAAAATGCAACATTAAGTGCACCCATCATTAACCTTATCAGCAAAGATATTTTCGTAAATGGCATGTTGGATGCGCCAAACGGCATTGTCACTCTTAGTTCAACAGGGTCAACGGTTTTAACTAACACCGCTCAAATTAATGTGGCTAGCCAAGTTAACGTGAGTAACCAAGCGCCCATTCAAACAAAGCCACAATTAGTCGTTAATTGGGAGCAATTCCAAATTTCGCCAGGCAGCAATATACAATTTGCATCAAATACGAATGTGCCCAGCGTAGTGATTGATAGAGTTGGCGGGGCAATTACGTTGGTGCCTAATTCAGGCGTTTTGACTATTCAAGCAGATGCTGGTGACAAAGTTAATTTGCTCGTTACTCAAGTGCCAGAGCCATCTGCTTACGCGATGATGATACTTGGCTTAGCTTCTATTAGCTTGTCACGCAAACGCAAAATAGATTAGCCGACCTTGTATTAGCTTTTCTAGTATTAACTGGTTTTGGCGCCGAATATAATGACAGTTGCGCCTATCAAGCAAATAACTGCACCTAGCCAATCCGTTAAGCTGGGTTTGATTGAATCTACGACCCATAACCACATAATCGCCACGCCAATATATATGCCGCCATAAGCCGCATACACGCGACCAGCGGCTGTGGGATGCAGTGATAATAACCACACGAATAAGCCTAGACTTAAAATGGCTGGCGCTAATAACCAAATAGAGCCGCCTTGTTTGAGATATAGATACGGCAAATAGCAACCGACAATTTCAGCAATCGCTGTCACTGTAAAAAGCCCTACAGTTTTGAATATTTCCACTTTTAATGTCTTTACTTTAATCGTAAAATTTAAGAAAAGTTAACCCTTTTTTGGCAGTAATTTTTTGACTATTTCAAACACTGCGACACAGATCGCACCAACGATTAAACCGATAATCGCATCGATTAAAATCGGTGAAATTGCAGCTAAAACACCACCAATGGCTGGTAAATTCTGCAAATGTGCTGAAATGTTCTCACTGATATGATGCAAGGCAGGAAAGCCGTGCCCAATAATACTGCCGCCAACCATAAACATCGCTGCAGTACCTACAATAGATAATGTGCGCATTAAATAGGGCGCGAATGCGACAATTTTTGCGCCGATTTTTCGTTGCAATTGCTTGAAAAAACTTTCGCCTTTTTTAAGCATTAAGTGCAATCCTAAATCGTCCAGCTTAACGATGCCAGCGACTAAACCGTATACACCGATTGTCATTACTAAAGCAATCAAAGTGACAACGGTGACCTGTTTACTGAATATTTCAGTTGACACCGTGCCTAAGGCAATCACGATAATTTCGGCAGATAGAATAAAATCTGTACGCACCGCGCCTTTGATCTTATCTTTCTCTAGCGCGACTAAATCCACTTTATCATCTTCATTCGCCAGTTTGATTTCGGCTTTAGGTGATGCGGCATCTTCTTTATGTAAGAATTTATGCGCGATTTTTTCGAAGCCTTCAAAACACAAATAGGCGCCGCCAACCATTAATAGCGGCGTGATTGCCCACGGTGCAAAGTAGCTAATTGCCAAAGCAGAAGGTACTAAAATCAGTTTGTTGACAAACGAGCCTTTAGCAACTGCCCACACCACAGGCAATTCGCGCTCTGCTTTTACACCAGCAACCTGTTGCGCATTTAAGGCCAAATCGTCGCCTAGTACACCAGCAGTTTTTTTGGCGGCGACTTTTGTCATTACTGACACATCGTCCAAAATGGTTGCAATATCGTCTAAAAGTGCAAGTAAACTGCCAGCTGCCATGTGATTAATCTCTTAAATATTAGGGATTGAAATGAATATCAATTATTTGGAATTTTAACTCATTTGTATTACTTCTTGATTGCATTATCGCTTGGCATTACTGCGCGAAAGTTGCAATCTGTGGCGCTGAAAAGTACAATGCGCGACATGTTGTCGAAAAGACTATTTCGTTTTATTCATCATATTGCGCTTTTCGCAATCATTTTTGCGTCTGTCGCACCTAGCATTTCGCATGCATTAGCCGCTCAAAATAACAGTAATAGCTTTACACAAGAAGTCTGTACCAGCAGTGGCGAAAAAGTAGTGATTCAAGTGCTGACGACCAAAGGCAAGCAATTGGCGACCGAATTTGTGGTGAGTAAATCATCGCCAAAAACTATGGCAATGCATCTAGAACATTGTCCGTTTTGTTCCAACGCTGCTGTTACTGCAAGTTTGCCCGCGACAAACACATTCATCATCGCCGTATTAGCTGCAACCGCACAACAAATTGCGCAATACGCTGCACCAACTGTTGTATCCCGTCCTTACGTTTCACCTCCCTCGCAAGCCCCGCCTAGCACACTCTAAAAATATCCGTTTCTTTGTCGCAATCAGTTTGCGATAAACCCTATTTTTTGGAGTTTTAAATGATTAAATCTAACCATTTATGCGTGTTAAGTGCATTAGCTATTGGCTTTTCACACACCGCATTTGCAGAACACAACGAAACCATTCACTTAGATGAAGTGGATGTCAGCGCGACTAAAATAAGCCCAATTACTCAACCCAATATTGAAGAAGCAAAGCAAGCGATTAACAAAACCGCTGGTGGCGTAACGATTGTGGATTTAGATGAAGTGCGCGAAGGCCGCGTTTCAAATTTTAGAGATACACTTGGTTTAGCGACTGGCGTGTTGGCGCAATCGCGTTTTGGCGCAGAAGAAACACGACTTTCCATTCGCGGTTCTGGCTTGCAACGAACGTTCCACGGGCGTGGCATTAAGCTGATGCAAGATGGCATTCCAGTGAATCAGGCCGATGGTGGTTTCGATTATCAAGCGATTGAGCCAATGGCAACACGTTATATTGAAGTGTATCGCGGTGCGAATGCGTTGCGATATGGGGCAAGCAATTTGGGCGGCGCGATTAATTTTATTTCGCCATCTGGTTATGATGCTGAAAAATTCAGCGTACGTGCAGAGGCTGGCAGTTTCGATTATCGCCGTTTAGGTTTAAGCGCTGGCGGCGTAGTGGGCGATTTCGATTATTTTGTAAGCGGCAGCACATTTAATCAGGATGGTTTTCGCGATTATGCGACGCAAAATACCGAGCGCATCAATGCCAACTTTGGCTATCGTATCAATAGCGATATAGAAACGCGTTTCTATGTTGGCTATGCCAAAAGTGATTCAAATTTACCGGGTAACTTAACTAAAGCGCAATTGAAAGATGATCCTAGCGCTGCATTTTTGAGCACAGTTACAGGCCAGCAAAAACGCGATATTGATTTGATCCGCGTTGCCAACAAAACCAATATCCTTATTGGCGACCATAGCAACTTACAATTAAGCGCATATTTTTCGCACAAAGATTTATTCCATCCTATTTTTCAAGTGTTAGACCAAGACACGAACGACTATGGTTTTGAGGCTAGATATTCGCAAGAAGGCGAACTTTTTGGGCATAAAAATGAGTTCATTTTAGGTGTTAACCCAAGTTTTGGCGTAGGTTATGACGATAGATGGACGAACAATCTTGGCGTAAGAGGTGCAAGACAAAATAAGCTGGAGAACCGTTCCAAAAATTTGGAAGCTTATGCTGAAAACCGTTTTTATATATTGCCAGATGTTTCGTTGGTCACCGGTTTACAGTACACGCATTCGCAACGTCAATTAAAAGATAAATTTTTCAGCAGCGCCGCGCAAGATGAAAGTTTTGATGCCACTTATGTGCAAACGAATCCTAAAGTAGGTGTTTTGTATGACTATCGACCGAATGTGCAGTTTTACGCCAATGTGTCGCGCAGTTATGAGCCGCCATCTTTTGGCGAGTTAACTGGTGGTTTAACGCCAAACATCGTAGAAGCGCAAGATGGCACCACATTTGAAGTGGGCACGCGCGGCAATAGTGAAAAAATCGACTGGGATTTTTCAGCCTACTACGCCAAGTTAAACAATGAGTTATTGCAAACTGCGGTGTTTGCAGCGGGTAATAATCCAGCTGCAGCAACGCAAACGACCAATGCCGATAAAACCATTCACGCGGGTATTGAGTTAGGTTTAACCGCCAGATTACCTTGGCATTTAGAATGGCGCCAAAGTTTGTTGATCAACCAATTCAAGTTTGATAATGACAATACATTTGGTAATCGCGATTTACCCGGCTTACAAAAAAGCTTATTGCGCGGCGAGTTAATGTATCGAAATCATGGTTTTTATGTCGGCCCAACGGTAGAGTTTTCGCCGCAACGCTACGCGGTTGATTTTGCAGAAACCTTATACGCCGATAGTTACACGCTATTTGGCATGAAACTAGGTCAAAAAGTGAATGAGCATTTTTCATGGTTCTTAGATGCGCGTAATTTGAATGACAAAAAATACGCAGCTTCAACTAGCGTGATTTTAGATGCGACACGACCTGGCACGAACCAATCATTATTTCTGCCGGGCGATGGCCGTTCCGTTTATGTCGGTGCAGAATTTAAGTATTAAAATAGGTTAACTATAGCTAAGGTAATCGGCTTAATCTGAATTGTAATAATACTTTTGATTGAGTCGATTGTTTAAGTGATTGAATAAATGAGGTTTTAAATTGATTAAAAGATTTTTATTACTAATATATTTGTTTTTGTATTCAATGTTTTGTTTTGCACATGAAGCGCATATGCAACATCCTGCACCTGGCTTATCTGCAACCGATGTGGCATTTGATACCAAAGGTAATCTGTGGCGCGTATCTGTTAAAGACGGTTTTTTATTGGTGGATAAAAGTGCCGATTTGGGTAAAACATTTTCAGCGCCAGCTAAAGTGAACCCCATCGCGCAAAAGATTGGCGCAAGTAATGAGGCGCGTCCAGATATTGCGTTAGACGCAGATAATCATATTTACCTGACTTGGACGCAAAATTTAACTACACATTTTGCTGGATATATCTGGTTCGCGCGCTCCATCGATGCGGGAAAAAGTTTTGAAAAGCCTTATATCGTGCATCAGGATCGTGCTGAAATAACACACGCTTTTAATGCATTAAATGTCAGCCCAAACGGCAAAATCACTGTTACGTGGATTGATAAGCGCGATGCAGTTAACGCTAAAAAAGATGGTAAAAAGTATGATGGCGCAGCGATTTATTATGCGGTTTCAAATAATCATGGTGAAAGTTTTGCAGCAGAAAAAAAGCTGGCGGATAGTAGTTGTGAGTGCTGCAGAATTGTAACCGCGAATAAGCCAGACGGTACTATGGCTGTACTATGGAGACATGTGTTTGAAAGCAGTGAGCGTGATCATATGATTGCAGAGATTCCGCAAGAAAACGCAAAACCTCAACTGCATCGTGCCACTTTTGGGCATTGGCAAATTGACGGCTGCCCACATCACGGCGGGGCGTTAGCGGCTGGCGGTGCAGGCAAAGATTGGTGGGGATATCACATTGCTTATTTTGATGGAAAAGATGCCAGTGCTAATGATAAAGCGGGCGATAAATCAGGGCCAGGTTTGTATTACAGTCGCATGGATGGCGTGGCGTGGGCATCTTCACCAGCTAAGAAATTCGGCAATAACAAAAATCAGGCAGGTCGTCCTGCCATTTTAAGTATTAGCAACAAAACGGGTGATGAGCACGTTTGGTTAGTTTGGCATGAGATTGAAGCGAAAAACAATAAAATAATCGGCATGTTTTCAGAAGATGGCGGCAGAAGTTGGAGCGATACAAAAGAGCTCGCCAGCACAGCTGATAAAGCAGATTACCCGCAGTTATTGCAATATCATCAGCAAGTTTATTTAGCCTGGAACACGCAAAAAGAAGGTTTTAAGTTAATACCACTTAAGTCTTAAATAGCTTTTAAATATTAGCTAAATTTAATGGTTAAGCTTCTTTGTACAGCGCCGCAGCGCATAAAAACACAATCGCAAAAGCCATTGCGATTAAGCCAATACCAGCGTTTTGTTGCGATTCGATAAGGTAACTGTTACACAGCCGCAAGGTTGTATCTTGGTAATAGTAGCCAATAAAAAACAGCATCATTACCGTGCTGCCGATAAAAAATAACGATAGTATTTTAGAGCTAGAAAGTGCGATTGTTAACAATAAACCTGACAGCATCAAGCTGATTATCTTGAAAAAATCCCAGCCGTAACTGAGTAAGGCTTTATCCAAGCTGATTGGTAACATCCAAAATAGGGTGGCAAATAAAAACCAAAGCCAGCAACTTAAAATGATGTAAAGCGATTTGGGGTTGGGGTGTAATTTTAAACATCTGCCAATCAAATAACCTGCCAATATCAACAAAGGTATTTGCACTAACATATGAAATGCCATGCTGTCGGCAATTAAGTATTTGAAAATGGGCGTTGAGGGCGTGATTGCCAGCAAAATAAATAGCCATAAAACTACAGGATTGTTAATTAATTTTCTGTTGATTAGTTGATTGAATTTAAGGTGGCTCATCTATAGTTAACCTTGTTTAGCCGCCAATATTAATGCGCCTTGTATATCGTCATCGTCATAAATCCCCAGCAACTTGCCTTGTTTAGAAATCACTAAAAACGCGCTGTTGTGTACATAATCTTTAAATTGCGTTTTCAATACGATTAAGCCTAAATCTTGTTTTGCAGCTGCTAAATCTTGCATGCTTTGCATAGTAGCCAGCGACCAAATATTCTCATCGGCGCGCATGCGTTTGCGGTAGCTTTTTAAACGTTCAGGATTATCCTCATTCACATCGAAACTGATACTGACTAGATGTATTTTCTGCGCTAAACCCTGCGTTTTGATGGCTGTTTGCGCTTGTTGAAAGTAATCGCCAAGCGTTAAGCAAAGCGTTTTGCATTGCGTGTAGATAAACTGTGTGATCAAGGTTTTGTTTTGCTGTTTTGCCAGATTAGACAGTATGAGAATTTGCCCATTTTCATCGGTTAAGTGCATCGAAAATTCAGGCTGTGTGGCAAACAAATTGGCTTTTCGCTCTGATTCTAACGTGAGATTTGAAAAGCTGCTGGTCATGTTAAAAAAGCATAAACCCCAAAACAGCGCTACCAGGAAAGGTAGCGTTGCAATGAGGTTTTTTTTAGTTAATGCGGACATTAGATTTTAAATTATTCACTTAAATTTAATGACTTAATTAAAGCCGTTAGAGTTTTGATAACTCATCGTCGCCGTTGTAAGGTGTAGTGCGCGATTGCGTTGCTTCGCGTATCTCGCTAACTACTTTTTCATCCACTGCAGGTGATGTATTTCCCCACTCGCCGCGAATATACGTTAATACGCCGGCAATTTCATCATCTTTAAGTTGGTCTTTAAAATGCGGCATTTGGCCAGCATATTCAACACCTTCCACATGCAATTTGCCGCTAATGCCGTGCAGTAAAATGTGCGCCAATACTTCTGGCTTCCCTTTTACCCATTCTGAACCAGCCAGCGGTGGGAACACGCCTGGAACACCTTTCCCGTTCGCTTGATGGCAAGCTACGCATTTGGCTTGAAATATCGCGCCGCCATCAATGGCTTTTTTGGCTGCGGTACTGCCAGCGCATTCTAGCGCGGCAACTTCATGCGAACGGCTATCACCCGCTTCTGGCGCGTCTAGCATTACGGTGTCTTTAATATAAAAGCAACCCCAGCTAATTAGCGCGCCAATAGTCATGGTAATAAACCAAGGCAATGGTTTGTTGTCTTCGTTAGGATCGAATTTTTCGCGCTTTTGCGCTTCGTTTAAGTTTTTACTCATGGTAGTTTTCCTTTAATCTGCGCCATTTACTTAGTTGTTTCAGCGGGTTTTTCAGTTGTTAAACTTTCAGAGATGGATTTTTTGATTGGATAAGTCCTGTCCAGCGATTTCATGTATTCAACAAGGTTTATCGCATCGGTGGTTGCCACAATCGTAATGCCCGGTTTTTTGAAGGCTGGCGGCAGGTTAACTACAACATCGCCTGGTTCAATTTGACCTTTACGCTCTACAAATAAAAACGGAAACGCTGGCATGATAGAGCCTGGCACGTAAGCACGTGGCTGATACAAATGGCCTAAATGCCACTCTTGTGAAGGCTGACGCGCGCCAATATTCAACAGATCTGGCCCTGTGCGCATGGTGCCCAATAAATGCACTTTGTCATAGGCGTAATCGGCTGCGGTAGACGCTCTGCCCCAACCACGTTTTTCATCGGCGATAGCAAATTTCGGATCACGCGGTTGTTGCGAGTGGCAATAAACGCAGCCTAAACTCATATAAACTTCGCGACCTTTTGCTTGCACGTCTGTGTAAGGCTTCAATGCTGCAGGCGCTGGCACAGGTTTCATTTGGATATAAGGCAGAATCACTAGTGCAAGTGAAGATATCAATATAATCACTAACGCACCAATGACTAGTTTTTTCTCATCAATATGGCCGGCCATACTAACCTCTCTTCAATTCTTTAGATGCAACTTTTGCATCTTTAATAAACGGAATGTTCACTTTAGGAATCAATTGCACAGGCGCATCTTTTTTGCGGCCAAAACGCAAGCTGATCAGAATAAAGTGAACCATGAAAATTGCATGCCCTAATACCATCAATCCACCACCAACTGATCTGGATTTCAAGTAGGGGATTGTCACTGCAACAGAATCCATAAATGGTTTAGTTGCATCGACCAATATTTCACCTTGTAGCCAGCCACCAATAGTTAAGCCAATAAAATAAATAGCAAAACCGATAGACACTAACCAAAAGTGCGCGCTGATCATCCAAGCATGTGGCCATTCCCAACCGACGATGCGCGGCATAATGAAGTAAATAGAGCCGAACATGACCATGGTGAAAAAGCCGTACATACCTAAATGCGCATGGGCGACTGTGTAATGGGTGAAATGTGTGATTAAGTTAACTGAGCGTAATGCTTCTAGCGAACCTTGCACAGACGCGGCTACATATAGCATAGAACCTAATACGATGAATCTAAGCGTAGGCGAATGCAGAACCGCTTTGAAATTACCGCCAACTGTCATGTGATGGTTTACCGCAACTGCGATAACCGGAATAATCATCATCATCGATTGAACAATCGATAGCGTCACCATCCAAGTGGGTAATGGGCCGCCAATCAAATGGTGACCGCCTACTTGCGAATAGAAAAACGCTAAACACCAAAAGCCCAGCAATGATAGGTTGTATGAATAGACTGGTCTGCCCAATACTTTAGGAATGAAGTAGTAAGCTGCGCCTAGTCCGATTGGTGTGAACCATAATCCCAACGCATTATGTCCATACCACCAGTTCATCGCGGCGCCTTGCACGCCAAAATGTAAGCCTGGAATATTGGCAACAAAGAACAGAATAGGGAACCAGATAAGTGCTGCGCCAATGTACCAGACCGATACATAAAGATGATCGACATTGCGTTTAGCTAATGTTAAAAATAATGGTACGCCCATTAACGCGCCGCCGATGACGATAAATATGTCAATCTGCCAAGGCATTTCTAACCATTCCATGCCATCTGTATAACCAAAACCAATCGCCGCCACGCCGCACATTAACGCGGTGTGCCAGATAAAAGCGCCTACATAAACAAATTTTGCGCCTCTTAATGGCGTTTTTAATAAACGCGGAATCAGCCATAAACTCACACCAATACCTGCCATTGAAGACCAGCCGTAAATCACGCTATTCAAATGGATGGTACGTAAGCGACCAAATGTCATCCAGGCACTATCGACCAGCCAATCGGGTTGATGCAGTTTAATGGAAGCGATAATCGCAGCGGCGGAGCCAATGATAAGCCAGCACATACCAGCCAGCAGGCAGACGAAAGCGGGAAGCGCAGAAGAGTCATCGGCGATTTGGCGATCAGCCAATTCTTTGGCAGACAGGCTTGCATCGGTTTCACCTGCTGCTTCTTGTAACTCGTTATCGGTTTGATTAGCGGCAGGATCTTCTACCAGACCAATTTCGTTTTTCTCAAAAATAATGTGCGAACCGCTTTGTTTTGTATTAAAAAAACCATTCGACATTGACCAAATAAATACAAACAAACCGAGCACGGATACTGAAAATGCAAGTAGCAATATCAGCGCGGTGTTATCTATTAGAGGAGCGGGATTCATTTTAAAATACCTTGATTAAAAAATATTAGAATAAAAATATCGTACTAAACGACGACTTTATACGGCGATAAGCGAATCGAAAATTGTCATATGCATGTGAGCAGAACTGCGCTACAAAAATTAGCGGAATATTCGGATTAATGCGTGTATGACACCTAATCTTAATTCGTGTATGACACTCGTCGCGTCTATTGCATTCAACATTTAAGTCAATAATTAAGCCGAAAAATGATTCGGTTAAAAATGTCACATTGAAAATCTAAGCCACGCAAAAATACGACTTAAATAAGGCAACAAAACTTAAATGATGAAACTTAAAGCGAGATAATTACAGTTGAATGTGCGGAGGACCGCGAGGGTTGTGCTGACTGACAGGAAGAGTTGTTACAGGGGAACGATAAAATGACTGGCTAGATTGTTTTGCTAGGTCATCAACAAAAAATGCATGATTAAAACGGATTAAGTCTGCATAACTGTTTGCATGCTGATCGCAGTGATTACAGGAAGATTTGCCTTTAGAATTGTTACCGCTTGCATTGCTATCGAGCAGCTGCGCATTTAAATTTTGACTGGCATCTTTTGCCTGCGCAAAATTGATTGGAATGTAAGTAGTGCCATTTGCACCACATACTTTTACCATGCCCAAAGGCACTTGCTTGGCAATCATTGCATGCGAAACGTTTGGTGCGATGATGCCTAGAAAAATCGACACAATAGCGAAAAACGCAATTAAGCGCTGTTTCATGCTGTGCTGATGTTGACCAAAGCTCATGAGACGCGATTGTATTCTTAAGTTTGAGTTGCATCAACAGCAGAAGCTAAATTAAATCGAAAACTAAAAAATCAAACAAAAACTAAATGAAGTACAGATTGATAAATCTGCAAACACCTCCACTGTATAAGTAGAGCTCTATTTTAAAGTGTAAATTTCATCCGGTAAATTTACACCAGTTTTTTACATGGGTTTAATGACATGGTATTGATTACACTAGTTTTAAGAGGAATAAAACGATGCGATTTGACAAGTTAACCACCAAATTTCAACAAGCTTTAAGCGATGCACAAAGCCTTGCAATCGGTGCGGATAATACAGCGATTGAACCGCAACATCTGTTGCTGGCTTTGCTGCAAGAAGATAATGGCGGCGCAGCTTCATTACTTTCGCGCGCGGGAGTTAACCTTGCGCCGTTAAAAACTGGCTTAAACGCGGCGATTGCCAATTTATCAAAATCTACTGCACAAAATGGCGAAATTGCGATTTCACGTGATTTGAATAATCTACTGAATGTGACCGACAAAATTGCACAAAAACGCGGCGATGCTTACATTGCTAGCGAGATGTTTTTGCTGGCGCTCGCTGAAGATAAAGGCGAAACAGGAAAATTACTCAAACAAAATGGTTTAACTAAAGCGGCATTAGAAGCCGCTGTTACCGCAGTGCGCGGTAATGAACAAGTAAACGACCAAGAAGGTGAAAGTAACCGTGAATCACTCAAAAAATATACGGTAGATTTAACCGAGCGTGCCAGTTTGGGCAAATTAGATCCCGTGATCGGACGTGATGATGAGATCCGCCGTGTGATTCAAGTATTGATGCGCCGCACAAAAAATAATCCGGTATTGATTGGTGAGCCTGGTGTGGGTAAAACCGCGATTGTCGAAGGTTTGGCGCAGCGTATTGTGAATGGCGAAGTGCCCGAATCGCTTAAAGGTAAAAAGGTTTTGTCATTAGACATGGCGGCTTTGTTGGCGGGCGCAAAATACCGTGGCGAGTTTGAAGAGCGTTTGAAATCGGTATTAAAAGAACTGTCGCAAGATGAAGGTCAAACCATCGTATTTATTGATGAAATTCATACCATGGTCGGCGCGGGTAAAGCCGAAGGTGCGATGGATGCGGGCAATATGCTGAAACCCGCATTGGCACGTGGCGAGTTGCATTGCGTTGGCGCGACCACTTTAGATGAATATCGCAAATATATTGAAAAAGATGCGGCTTTGGAGCGGCGTTTTCAAAAAGTGTTGGTGGATGAACCGACCGTTGAAGCGACTATTGCTATTCTGCGTGGCTTACAAGAAAAATATGAGTTGCATCATGGCGTTGAGATTACTGACCCAGCGATTGTTGCGGCAGCTGAGTTAAGTCATCGTTACATTACAGACCGATTTTTACCCGATAAAGCCATTGATTTGATTGATGAAGCGGCATCGCGTATCAAAATGGAAATCGATTCTAAGCCAGAAGTATTAGATAAATTAGAGCGTCGCGTGATTCAACTGAAGATTGAGCGTGAAGCGGTGCGCCGCGAAAAAGACGAAGGTAGTCGCAAACGTTTCGGCTTGATTGAAGAAGAGATTGAAAATCTTGAAAAAGAATATGCCGATTTAGAAGAGATTTGGACATCTGAAAAAGCGCAGGTGCAAGGCACTAGCCATATTAAGGAAGCCATCGACAAAGTTAAATTTGAGATGGAAGAGGCCACGCGTAAAGGCGAATGGCAAAAAGTGTCTGAGTTGCAATACGGTAAATTGCCTGCTTTGGAAGCACAGTTAAAAGAAGCTTCGCATTCTGAAGCAAATGCAGCGCCGACCAAAAATAGAATGCTGCGTACCGAAGTGGGTGCTGATGAGATTGCAGAAGTCGTCAGTCGAGCAACAGGAATCCCTGTCAGCAAGATGTTAACTGGCGAACGTGAGAAGTTGCTGACGATGGAAACCAAGTTGCACGAACGTGTTGTTGGTCAAGATGAAGCGGTGCGCTTGGTTTCTGATGCGATTCGTCGTTCACGTTCAGGCTTAAGTGACCCAAACCGTCCTTATGGTAGCTTCTTATTTTTAGGCCCAACGGGGGTCGGTAAAACGGAACTCTGTAAAGCGTTAGCAGGCTTTTTGTTTGATTCTGAAGACCATTTGATTCGCATTGACATGAGTGAGTTTATGGAGAAGCACAGTGTCGCCCGTATGATTGGTGCACCGCCAGGTTATGTCGGTTATGAAGAGGGCGGCACTTTAACAGAAGCGGTGCGTCGCAAACCATATTCAGTCATTCTGCTGGACGAAGTGGAAAAAGCGCATCCGGATGTGTTTAATGTGTTGTTACAAGTGCTGGATGATGGCAGGTTAACAGACGGCCAAGGTCGCACGGTAGACTTTAAGAATACGGTGATTATCATGACGTCTAATCTCGGCAGCCAGATGATTCAAAGCATGGCTGATCAAGACTATCAGTTAGTAAAGCTTGCGGTAATGGGCGAAGTTAAAACGCATTTCAGACCAGAGTTCGTCAACCGTATCGATGAAGTGGTCGTTTTTCACAGCCTGGGTGAAGCACAGGTGAAATCTATTGCGCAAATTCAAATCCAGCTGCTGGCTAAACGTTTAGCGGCGATGGATATGACGCTGAATATGACTGATGCCGCGATTGCGGAAATCGCTAGCGCGGGCTTTGATGCGGTATACGGCGCGCGCCCACTTAAACGCGCGATTCAAAGCGAGATTGAAAATCCGTTGGCACGTGAGATTTTGGCGGGCAATTTTGTGGCGAAAGATACTATATTGGTTGAATTTAAAGAGAGTAAGATGCTGTTTAGAAAGGGCTAATTTGCAAGTTAACACTGATGAAAACGCTATTGCTTGAAAGCTAGAACTTGAAAGTTAGTTCTTGAAAATAGTTAACCATTTTTTAAGCACAGTTTTTTAGTCGCTGTTTTGAATTTAGCGTGCGGTGTTAACGTGAGTGCGACTTATAGTACTGCTGAATCTAACTTTAAGCTTTCAGCGATGTCCAATAAAAAATACAAGGTTTGATGCAATTGATACCTGCGACGTCTGACCGATTTAACGTGAAAAATTCGTACGATGCCAGCTTTATGCCGGTATCACCAGTTTTAATGAAAGCGAGTTCAAAATGAAAAATTTATTAGCATTAATGATTAGTTTGGTTTTAGTGTCTGGCTGCGCTACCACTGGACAACAACAGGCTAAAATTGAAAGAATCACGCCAGAAGATTTGGCAAAAATATTGCCGCAACCTGTTGCAACAGTGAGTTTAGAGGAGATTGTAAAAGACTCTAAACTGAATAAAACGCCAGATGAAATTATCGCAAAAATCAAAGCGAGTAATTCGCGTTATGAGTTAACACCTGCGCAGACGTTAGATTTGAACAAAAAAGGTGTGGATACCAAAGTGTTGGATTACATTCACGAAAGCAACGAATTAGCCAAACAAAATGCAATTGCAGATGAAATAAACAAACGTGCGAAAGAGCGTGCAGCGGCTGAAAAAATACTCAAACGTGAGCGTGATGCAGCCCAAAATCGCTACTATGATCCATTTTGGGGGCCAAGATTCGGCGGTTTTTACGGTAACCCTTATGGCTATTATGGCAGAGGGTTTGGTAGCCGTTTTGGTTGGGGCGGCGGTTTTGGCTACCCATATTATTGGTAAGTAGTCATTTTGCTTTGCAAGCCAATATATTAAGCGCTTGCAAAGCGTGTATTTTTTTGCGTAATTATATTTATTTCATATTGTTTTTTATCATAGCTACAAGCTGTTCCGCACAAGTTGACCAGCCTTCGTGAAAGCCCATATCTTCATGTCTTTTACGGCTTTCTTGGTTCTGATGTAAGGCAATAGCGGTATATTTAGTGCCTTTTTCATGCGGTTCTAATAAAAGCATGGCAGTCATTAATAGTTCTGCGCACTCATGATCAGGTGATTTTTCCAACTGTTTAGCAGGACGAAAACCTGGTTCTAGTGCATTAGTCCAACTTAACCTTTGGTTTGGTATCACTTCTAAATAACAGCCATTATTGGGAAAACGCTGACCTTCTGGCGATTGCATTGTAGTGCTGAATTTTCCACCAGGACGCAAGTCAATTTCACATTCGATGGTTTTCCAAGGTAAAGGGCAATACCATTGTTTAAGTTGTTCGGGTTGCGTCCATGCAGCCCACACTAATTCGCGTGGCACATCTATGATGCGTTCCAATACAAGGTCTAACTCAGGATTTATTTTAAACGATGCTGTCATTTCTCATTCTCCTTCAAGTTGAGTGATAATAGGTAGCTATCTAACTGATCAAGCCGTTGTTCCCAAAATTGCTGATATTGCACTAAAAAAGTGGCAACTTCTTGCAACGGTTTTGCCTCAAGCTTGCAGGGTCTGGATTGTGCTTGGCGGCTTTGACTAATAAGACCTGCGCGCTGTAACACCTTTAAGTGCTTCGTTACTGCAGGCAGACTCATTTCAAATGGTGCGGCGAGTTCATTAACCGAAGTTTCACCTAGCGCTAAGCGCGCTAGAATAGCGCGGCGAGTAGGGTCTGCCAATGCGGAAAAGGTATTGCTAAGTTGGTCTGTTGTCATAGTTAAACTGATGTATTTAGTTAGTATTATAATTAACTAGTTGGTTAATTAACTAAAAGGTTAAATTAAAAAGTATACGTCGTCAACTATTTTTAAAAAGTAAACGAATAAGTTATGCTGATAAGGTTAAACAAAAGGTTTAAGCATGCTGCAATTTACTCAAGAAATAAGTGTTAACACGCAAGGTCGCAATATTTATGACATCACGCCGCAAGTATTGAGTTGGACTAAACAGCTCAACTTTAGCACTGGTTTGCTCACTTTATATATTCAACATACTTCGGCTAGTTTGATGATTAACGAAAATTATGATTCGGATGTATTGGTGGATATGCAGGCATTTTTTAATCGCTTAGTGCCTGATGGCGATGATTTGTTTATTCATACAATTGAAGGTCCTGACGATATGCCAGCGCATGTGCGTAGCGCGCTAACACAAACCAGTATGTCAATTCCGATATCGGATGGCAAAGTGGCGTTAGGTCAATGGCAAGGCATATTTCTGTTTGAACATCGGCATGTGCCAGCCACAAGACGCGTTATTTTGCATGCTTTAGGTGATTAACAATTAAGCGAATTATTTGTTAAGTGAATTATTTGTGAGTACACCGTATAAAGGCCGTCCATTAAGCTTACAAGAACGCGCATTATTTAGGCCTTATTTCGCGCAGATTGTATTGAATGAAGTCCGTATTGTGGATGGAAAAGTGCCATTTTGGTTACGTCGAAATATGTGCGCTGTTGTGTTGGGGCGCACTATTTATTTTCGTGCTGGTGTATATCAGCAAAATACAAAACGCGGCGCAGAGTTATTAGGGCATGAGCTTATGCATGTTTCGCAGTTTTTGCATGGCATGAACTTGTTAAAATATGTGTGGTCTTGTCGATATGGCTATTTCAAAAGCCCTTATGAAATGGAAGCTTATGCAAAAGGCGAGTTAATTGCTTCAGATTTTTTATCAAATTCAAATGTTAAGTAACAAACAGACGGTTGAAAAATATTTGGGGTAAAGTTCATCATTATGACATTGACGCTAGTTTTGCTATTATTGTGAATGTAAGTTTAAAAAAACTTTTTACGTGGTTGATTTTTAATAAAAATTTTGGAGAGTATAAGATGAAATTAAACGCAAATTTATTAGTTCCAGTATTACTAGGCGCATTATTGTTAACAGCTTGTGGCAAAAAAGAGGAAGCGGCGCCAGAAGTTGCACCAACACCTGCAGCAGAATCAGCTCCAGCAGCGGCACCGGCAGCAGATGCTGCTCCAGCAGCAAGCGGCGCGGGTGGATATGAGCCAACTGCAGAAGAACGCGTGCCTGGTATCACACTTGATTCAGCAGCACCTGCAGCAGAAGCCGCTCCAGCAGCTGAGGCAGCACCTGAAGAAGCTAAGTAAGTATTAATTAAGCTAGAATAAAAAAGCGTGCTTAAAGCACGCTTTTTTATTGCTGTAAAATCACTTTGTAAGGATTGTTAACGGTATAAAACGACTAAATTCTACCGATACTAAATGTTGATAATCACGGATATTATCTAATTGATTAAACTGACTTGTTTAACTTAACCATCAAATTTAGCGTAAAAGTTTAACGTACAACACTCCAACTAAGCGGGTCAAATGGTTTGCTTTGACGTCGTAATTCATAATACAGGCCATTACTTTCATTGCCACCGCTGTTGCCAACCGCTGCAATATTATCGCCAGCACTTACTTCGTCGCCCACTTGCTTCAATACTGCTTGGTTATTGCCATACAAACTCATGTAGCCACTGCCGTGATCGACAATAATCAAATTACCGAATCCGCGCATCCAGTCCGCAAACACAACGCGACCACTGGCGACCGATTTCACGTCGCTACCTTCATTGGCGCGGATAAATAAGCCTTTCCATAAAACGCCCGTATCACTTCGGCTACTACCGAATCGATTAGTGACATCGCCGCGCACCGGTAAGTTAAGCTTGCCTTTCAATGCGGAAAAGTTACTGCCAGCGTAGGCATTGGTTGGCGTTTCTTCATTTTTCGCAATTGTCTGGCTACTCGGTTTTGCTTCGGCAGTATTCGAATCAGGATCATTGGATTTTTTAGCCACGGCTTTGCGTTTAACCACTTTTTTTGGCGGTTTGGCGATAATTTTGGCGAGTCTTTCAACCAATTGGGATAAGTTTTGTTCATCACGTTTGAGCTTTTTTATTTCATTGCGCTTTGCAGAAATTTGGCCGGAAAGCGACTTAACTACTTTAGATTTTTCACTTTTTTGCTGCTCTAATGTTTTTCGTTCTGCCAGTTGTTTGGCTTTAAGGTCGGCGACAGCTTGTAAAGTGGCAGCGGTTTCATTATTCAATATTTTTACTTTAGCAAGACTGGCTTGCATTTCATCGATTAATTGCGCATGGGCTTTTGCAATGTAAGAGTAATATTGAATATCGCGTGAAATCTGGCTGGGATTTTTGTTTTGTAACAGTAGTTTGGTATAACTTTGATTGCCGTGCACATATTGCTGTCGCACTAAAATGCTTAGCTGTTTTTGTTGCTCGCTGAGTTTTTCGTTTATGTTCAACGATTCTTTTTTTAGCGAAATCAGCGTGTTTTTATTTTGCGTTTGTTTCTGGTTAATATCGACCAGCTTTTTATTCGCTTGGCTAATGGCTGTTTCAGAATCTTTTAGCGCGTCAGTCGCATCTTTATGCGCGGCTTGTTTGTTATCTAATTCTTTTTTTAAAGCTTGAATCTTATTCTGTAAGTCGCCCAAATCTTCTTTTGCAGCATCGATTTTTTTTGCGGCAAAACTGGTGTTAACTAACGTAGCATTCAACGACATTGCTGCCATAATCACAAAAATTGAAGCGCGTAATGAATTAAACATTAAATCGTATTAAGCTCAAAATCATTGAATGCGTCAGTCATACTCAATCTAAACCTTAAAGCTAACTAGGCTTTTACCTGTCATTTCAATGGGTTGCGGTAATCCCATCATGGTTAATAAGGTTGGTGCTAAATCAGAAAGTGCGCCTACTTCTGCCAATTCAGTTTTACGTCCTACATAAATCATTGGCACTAAGTTGGTGGTATGTTGTGTGTGTGCTTGGTTATTAATGCCATCAAACATCATTTCCGCATTGCCGTGGTCTGCGGTGATAATGACTTCTGCACCATTTTTTCTGGCCGCTTCTACCACGCGGCCTACGCAAGTATCTAGCGTTTCAATCGCGATAATTGCCGCGGCTAAATTGCCAGTATGGCCAACCATATCGCCATTAGCGTAATTGCAAATAATCGCACTATATTGTTGACTATTTACCGCCGCGACTAATTTATCAGTCAATTCAGGCGCGCTCATTTCAGGCTGTAAATCGTAAGTGGCGACTTTGGGCGAAGGCACTAAAATACGGTCTTCACCGTTAAAAACTGCTTCATCGCCGCCATTAAAAAAGAAAGTCACATGCGGATATTTTTCAGTTTCTGCAATGCGTAATTGCTTTAAACCCAAGCTAGAAACATATTCACCAAACGTATTCGGCACGCTAGTGGCGGCGAAAATAGGCGTGGCTTTTCGTTGGTTTTGATCGTATTGCGTCAACGTGAAATAGCCAGAAAGTTTTGGCACGCGACTGCGCTCAAAACCAGAAAAATCGTCATTTAATAGCGCGTCGGTTAATTGTCTTGCACGGTCACTTCTAAAATTCATATAGACCACGCAATCGCCATCTTCTAAGCGCGTTTCTGCTTCGTTTGCTTGCCGAATCACTGTACATTTCACAAATTCATCTTGCTCGCCTCTGGCATAAGCATTGTGTAAGGCTTCGCTGGCGCTCGCTTCTGTATATTCGCCAATGCTGTTTACAATCATTTCGTAAGCTGGCACAACGCGTTCCCAGCGTTTGTCTCTATCCATACTATAAAAACGGCCAGAAACAGAAGCAATTTTTCCTACGCCCAGGGTGTTAAGTTTATCTTCCAGCAAAGCAATATAAGGCACTGCGCTGATTGGCGGCGTATCGCGACCATCTAAAAATGCATGTACATACACGCGCTGCAAACCTTGCTGTGCCGCCATTTCAAGCATGGTTAAAATATGGTTAATGTGACTGTGCACGCCACCGTCTGACAATAATCCAAAAATATGCAAAGCTTTGTTATTGGTTTTTAGCTGTTGCAATGCGTTAACTAAAGCGGCGTGTTTGAAGAAATCACCGCTAGCAATGCTATTGTTAATGCGCTCAAAATCTTGAAATACGATGCGTCCAGCGCCAATATTTAAATGACCTACTTCAGAGTTACCCATTTGCCCATCAGGCAAACCGACATAATGTTCAGAAGCGTTAATCAGCATGTGCGGTTCGCTGCGCTTTAACGCATCTAGATTAGGCGTATTTGCCTGCGCAATCGCGTTATTGGTCAACTCTTCGCGATGGCCAAAACCATCTAAAATCAATAATATAACTGGCGTAACTGGCTTGATAATTGGCGTAGCTGGCATGTGAAATTCTTCCTAATCGGTAACTTGATTTATAACTTAGATTTATATCTTAATTAGCGCGCTGATTGAAACCAAATCAAATTAATTGACGCTAAGATTAAACATTTGCTGGGCTAATTAATATGCAAGCTTAAATAATAGCGTTAAATATTGGTTAAGTTATCCATTATAATAGTTGGCTGTCTAATGCGCATCTAAATGCGTATTTAAATAATGGCTCGCAATTAATCATTTTGCGAATATATCAATTTTTGGAAACAATATGACTGATGCAGCACTATATGAATTTGTAAAACATAACGCATTGCTGATTGGCTTGGCTGTTGGTTCTGGCGTAGCTTTGTTGTGGCCAATGCTGAATCGCGGTGCAAGCGGCGTGGCGAATTTATCTGCTGCAGAAGCCGTGTTAATGTTGAATCGCGGTAAGCCGTTAATATTAGATGTGCGCGATGCCACTGAATTTGCTAGCGGACATATTCAAGGCGCAAAAAATATCCCAGTTGCCGAGTTGGCTGGTCGACTAAAAGAGATTGAAAAGTTTAAAGAAAAGCCAGTACTGGTACATTGCCAACGTGGCGCGCGTGCTAAAAATGCGATTAAGATTTTAAAAGCGCAGCAGTTTAGCCAGATTAGTAATCTGCAAGGTGGTTTGAGCGCATGGACAGAAGCTAAATTGCCTTTGGTGAAAAGCTAGGCGTTTAATAGTAAATGGACGATACCAATACACAAAATAACGGTACGCAAACCAATGGCGCGCACACTAGTCCGTCAAACGCGGACATGCAAAAAACTGACTCACCGAATGTGTTAATGTACGCCACGGGCACTTGCCCTTATTGCATCAATGCAGAGCGACTTTTGGTGGCAAAAGGCGTGGAAATCAATAAGATTCGCGTCGATTTGCAGCCAGAGTTAAGGCAAGAAATGATGCAAAAAACAGGTCGTCGTACGGTGCCGCAAATTTATATTGATGAATTGCACATTGGTGGGTATGACGATTTGCGTGCGCTGGATTTGGCGGGAAAACTGGATTCACTGTTAAAAATCTAAATATTTGACTGAATAACCAGGTTAAGTATTTGCACAAAAGTTGGCTGTTAAAGCGTTGTCACAATAATGTAATGAACAAAAAGCAATTAAAAGATAAAATGCTTTTTTGCACTTAAACTTTTAAGCCTGTATTTTTATATAGGCTTAGTAGTCTAAGTTAACTATTTTTAATGTAAGTAAATATAATCGTTTTAGGAAAATAATATGGCAGAAACAAACGGAGCAAATCAGGCAACAGAGCAAGATGTACAACCTGGTTTTTCAATTGAAAAGTTATACGTAAAAGATGCCTCGCTAGAAATCCCCAATGCGCCACAAATTTTTACTGATCGTACACCGCCGCAAGTAAATGTTGAGCTAGGTAACACTGCGCAAAAACTGGAAGAGGGCATTTTTGAAGCGTCCATTAAAGTAACTGTAACAGCTAAAATTGGCGATAAAGTAGCTTTTTTGGTTGAAGTGACACAAGCGGGTATTTTTGCTATTCGCAATATTCCAGAAGAGAATCTAGAAATGATTTTAGGCGTTACTTGCCCTAATATTTTATTTCCTTACGCACGCGAAGTAGTATCTGATCTAGTTACGCGCGCCGGTTTTGCGCCAGTTTTATTAAATCCAATCAACTTTGAAGCGTTGTTTATGCAACAAAAACAACAAGCTGAAAATGCTGCAAAAGCTAACTAATTTAATTATTAAGACTTCAAAAGTTAAGATTTTAAATGCTAAGATTTTAAGTATGTTGTCTATCATGATATTAACCAAGAAAATATTAAGCCCAATCAAAACGCTAGCGATTTTGATTGGCTTAACATTTTCTTTTAATGCATTAGCACTCGATTACCGTTCTATCGCCGCGCCTAAAGCGATTCTGTATGACGCACCATCTACAGAAGCCAGCAAGCTTTACATTTTGGGGCAAGGTTATCCAGTAGAAGTGATTGTGAATCTAGGTGAATGGATAAAAGTGCGCGATGCATTGGGCGGCTTAAGTTGGGTAGAAGGCAAGCAGTTAAGCAATAAGCGCACAGTGTTGGTGATTGCAAAAACCGATATTAAATCCGCAGAAGATGCCAGTGCTAGCTTGGTGGCGACAGTTGAAAAAGATGTGGTGTTAGAGTTGTTGCCATCCACTACCAAAACGGGTTGGATCAAGGTAAAACACCGCGATGGCGCAACTGGCTATGTACCAAATAGCGCGCTTTGGGGTTCTAATTAATCTGCTGGTTTAATTCAGTAGTTTAAATGTCAGTGGTAAAAATCAAACTAATGAGTATTCAATAAATGGCTAAAATCGCAGTGTTGGGTGCAGGCGCTTGGGGTACGGCGCTTGCGATACAAATTAGTCATCAGCACAAGGTTTCTTTGTGGGCGCGCAATAGCGGACATGTGTCTGGCATGCGCAAAGCGCGCGCTAATCCTATGTATTTGGGCGACTTTAAATTCAATGATAATTTACAAGTTGAAGACGACTTAAGTGTTGCAATTGATGGTGCCGATATTATTTTGTCTGTTGTGCCAACTGCAGGTTTCAGGTCAATTTTAAAAGAAATCAAAGCGTTAAAGTCTAATCAGCCGATTATCTGGGCGCACAAAGGTTTAGAGCCGCAAACCGCTAAATTACCGCATGAAGTGGCATTAGAAGAATTAAGTGGTCAACAAAAATGGGGCGCACTTTCTGGCCCAAGCTTTGCAGCAGAACTGGTGCGTGGCTTGCCAACCGCAGTCACGCTGGCGGCGAATGATGCAAATTTTGCAATTTCTGCCGCCAACTTGATTCATGGTAGGAATCTCCGCGTTTACAACAGCACTGACGTAGTCGGTGTATCGGTTGGTGGAGCGGTAAAAAACGTGATGGCAATTGCGGCAGGCATCAGTGATGGCATGGGTTTTGGTAATAATGCTCGCGCTGCAATGATTACACGTGGCCTTGCGGAAATCACTCGTTTCGGTGTGGCATTAGGCGCAAAAACTGAAACTTTTATGGGTTTAGCTGGCGCGGGCGATTTAATTTTAACCTGTACCGGTCAATATTCCAGAAACCGCGAAGTAGGCTTGCAGCTGGCTAGCGGTAAAAGTTTAGAAGACATATTACAGGGTTTAGGTCACGTAGCTGAAGGCGTCAATACTGCGCGTGAAGTGATGCGCCGTGCTGACGGGATGGGCATCGATATGCCAATCACTTTTGAAGTAAATCAAGCGTTAACTCATGGAAAATCAGCGCGCGATGCGGTGATGACTTTATTAGGACGTGGACAAAAAACCGAAGGTTTTTAGGTCGATTAGTTCATATAAATAAATTTTAAAAGTGAGTTCTTTAGTCAATCTAGCTAAATTCCACCCACAAATCCAATCTGCCGCCAAGCTTCATATAGCAACACAGCTGCACTGTTAGATAGATTCAAACTGCGACTATCTGGCAACATGGGTAATCGCAGCCGATGTTCTGCTGCAAACTCAGCGCGAATGTCTTCTGGTAAACCGCGTGTTTCTGGACCAAATACAAATACGTCACCGGCTTTAAAATCTACCTTTGCATAATTTTGACTGCCTTTGGTGGTTATCGCAAACAGTCGTCGACCTTGCATCGCTAAACTGAAATCAGCCCAATTTTTATGTACTTTTAGATTGGCATATTCATGATAATCCAAACCAGCACGCTTCAATTGTTTGTCTTCTAACTTAAAACCGAGCGGTTCTATTAAATGTAAATCGGCGCCAGTATTGGCGCATAAGCGAATTATATTGCCTGTGTTTGGTGGGATTTCTGGTTCAAATAATGCGATGGTAAACATGGTTTCAGTTCTTAATGAGGTAGCGTGCGTGCAATAACCCAGCATTCTACATGCGTTGCACCTGCTTGTTTTAGCGTTTTAGCCAGTTCATTTAAGCTAGCACCTGTGGTCATCACATCATCAACAATCGCAATGCGTTTGCCCGTTAAGTTTTTATTTATTTTAAATGCGCCTTTGATATTTTTAACGCGATCTTTTAGCGGCAAGCTGGCTTGTGGCGGTGTAAGTGTCTGACGTATCACACACTTGTAATCTAGTTTTGAAGTGCTATTGAAATGGTTGTCTAAAGTTTTAGCGATTTCAAGCGCTTGATTAAAGCCGCGTTCTTTTAAACGTGTGGGATGCATCGGCATGGGAATGATTAAATCTATCGCGTCATGATTGTTTATTGTGTGTATTTTTTCGCCCATTAATTGCCCAAAAGTATGACTTAAGCTCAATGTTCCGCCGTATTTGTAGCGTTGTATCATGGTGCCGACAGGATACGCGTACAAAAATACCGCATGTGTCGCATTGAAATTGGGCGCTGAACTGATGCAGCTACCGCAAAGCTGACTGCTTGAGCTCAAGCCGCATTGCGGGCAACTGCTGGCAGGCGACCAAGTTAAGTCTTTTAAACAATCTTGGCACAAGCCGTGTTTCTCAGTTTGTATTGATGCGCACAAGAAGCAGTGTGGTTTTAAAAGTAAGGTGAAAATTGATCTAAAATTTAACGGATGACTATTTTTTAACCAGTTGTTTATTGTTTGCTTCATACTGTCTTTACCGCTTATAATTTGGGTTAAATAGCCGTTAATATTCTAATAAAAATAGCCACATAGACCACGCGAATATAGCCTAAGCGATATCAAGAGGAATGCCCCATGCTAGAAGCAATCAAAAATCAAAACCAAGAATCTGTGAATGAACCCATTATACTCAATGAGTCCGTTATTAATACAGATGCACTGAAACGCAGCGCCTGCGAAGCAGTAACGGTTAATCGCTGGAGTGTGGATGAAATTGTAGCTTTGTTTGAGCTACCATTTAGTGATTTAATCAATCAAGCACAAACGATTCATCGTGCAAATTTTGACCCTAATGCGGTGCAAGTGAGCACACTTTTGTCCATTAAAACGGGCGGCTGTTCTGAGGACTGTGGCTATTGCCCACAGGCGGCGCGTTACCATACAGAGGTTGAAGCTGAGCCTTTGATGAAATTAGATGAAGTACTAGCCGCGGCGCAAGAGGCGAAAGACAACGGTGCGAGTCGTTTCTGTATGGGGGCAGCTTGGCGCGGTCCTAAGCAGCGTGATTTAGAGCCAGTGTTGAAGATGATTGCTGAAGTGAAAGCGATGGGTTTAGAAACTTGCGCTACTTTGGGTATGTTGAAAGAAGGTCAGGCTGAGCAGTTAAAAGACGCTGGTTTGGATTACTACAATCATAATCTAGACACGGCGCCAGAATTTTATGGCGATGTGATTACCACACGTACTTACCAAGACAGATTAGACACGCTTGGCCGTGTGCGTAACGCAGATATCAATGTCTGTAGTGGCGGCATTATCGGCATGGGTGAATCGCGCAACCAGCGTGCGGGCTTGTTGGCGCAGTTGGCGAATATGGAACGTCCACCTGAAAGTGTGCCTATTAATTTGCTGACGCAAGTAGAAGGCACGCCACTGCACGGTACAGATGAACTGGATCCGATTGAGTTTGTGCGCACGATTGCGGCGGCACGCATCACCATGCCAAATAGTTTTGTGCGTTTATCTGCTGGCCGCCAAAGCATGCACGAAGGTATTCAAGCACTCTGTTTTATTGCGGGCGCGAATAGTATTTTTTACGGCGAAAAATTATTAACAACAGGTAATCCTGAAGCAGCAACGGATAAAAAATTATTCGCTAAGCTGGGTATTAATAAAATCTAAAACCGTAGATTCTAAGTCATGCTAACTGCATTAAAAGATGAATTAAGCTTGGAGTTAAGTTTTTTTTCGGGCTTAAGGAACGAGCTGATCCAGCGCAAAGCGGATGGCTTATTGCGTCAGCGCAGGTTGCTGGATTCGCCGCAAGCCGAACATATAATTGCCAACGACAAACATTTTTTATCCTTCTGCAGTAATGATTATTTGGGCTTGGCAAATCACCCGCAATTGATCACCGCCATGCAAAAAGCAGCAGGCGATTCGGGCGTTGGCAGCGGTGCTTCTAATTTAATCACTGGCCATCATCGTTACCACGATGCGTTAGAAAAGCAATTGGCGCGATTTGTAGAAATGCCAGCTGCGTTATTATTTTCAACTGGTTATATGGCGAATATTGGCGTAATTGGTGCGTTAATGGGGCGCCACGATGCGATTTTTGCCGATAAATTAAATCATGCCTGTTTAAATGAAGGCGCTTATTTGTCTCGCGCAGCGTTTCATCGTTTTCCGCATAATGATGTAGTGGCGCTGGAAAAATTATTAAAAGAAAGTACCGCAAACCATAAATTGATTGCTGCCGACGCAGTATTTAGTATGGATGGCGATATTGCACCGTTGGCTGAATATCTAGCACTGTGTGAAAAATATGATGCTTATCTTTATATCGATGATGCGCATGGTTTTGGTGTGTTGGGCAAGCATGGTAAAGGTAGTTTGAGCCACCTTAATCTAAAGTCACCACGAATTATTATGATGGCAACTTTGGGTAAAGCGGCCGGTGTTGCCGGCGCATTTGTGGCTGGTGAGCAAGTGGTGATTGATTACTTGATTCAAAAAGCCAATAGTTACGTTTACTCAACACCTGCGCCGCCAGCACTTTCTGCAACATTGTCAGCATCAGTTGAGTTGATCAAAAACGGTGATGATTTACGTGCGCATTTAAATACTTTGATTGCTACGCTTAAAGCAAACTTAACCCTAAAAAATTGGCAATTATTGCCATCTGATACAGCAGTTCAGCCTTTGATTGTTGGCAGTAATCATGCGGCTCTGGCCTTAAGTGAACACTTGCAAGTAATCGGAATTTTAGTGCCAGCGATTCGCCCGCCAACGGTGCCGGTAAATACTGCGCGGCTGCGCATTTCATTATCGGCCGCGCATTCTGTTGATGATGTATTGCGCTTAGCGCATGCAATCAACACGACGGAAAAAGTGATGGCCGAAAGGTTGGAAGCAGTATGAGCGCACATGTTGAAATAATCGGGCAAGGCCAACCGTTGGTTATGTTGCACGGCTGGGGCATGCACAGTGGTGTTTGGCAGCCATTAATTAAAAAACTGTCGGCACAATATATGCTGTATCTGGTCGATTTGCCGGGTATGGGTAATAGCCGTCCAATTGAGCCGTATCATTTGCACGCGTTAGCGGATGAAGTCGCACAAGTGATTCCAGGTGTTTCGGATGTGCTCGGTTGGTCGCTGGGTGGGTTGATTGCACAACGTATTGCTTTAAACCAGCCTGACCGTATTCGGCGTTTAATTTTAGTCGGCTCAACCCCTTGTTTTGTGAATAAAGCCGATTGGGATGCAGGCATTGATTCTGCTAACTTTGAGTCTTTTGCAGCGGCTGTAAACAGCGATTACAAAGCGACAATATTGCAATTTTTAACCTTACAATGCATGAAAGCGGATGACGCGCGCAGTACGCTTAAACAGTTGCGCGCTAGCTTTGAAACGCGTCCAACGCCTACACAAACCACATTGCAGCGCGCATTACAGATTTTATTGGAATCGGATTTACGTGCTGAAGTAAGCAATATTCGCAAGCCTACATTATTGATTCATGGCGATCGCGACACACTCGCACCTGTACAAGCTGCGCATTGGATGATGCAACAACTTCCGCACGGATTTTTACGTGTCATGTCTGGTAGTGCACACGCGCCATTCTTGTCACATTCAGAGCAATTCATCGCTGCACTCAACCAATTTTTAGAACCTTAATGCAAGATTTAAATTCGCAAGACCAAGATTTCAAAGACGGGTACTGGATGGATAAAGCACGCGTGCGCGCATCGTTTGACCGCGCAGCGCAAACGTATGATGCCGCCGCCATCCTACAGAAGCTGGTTCGTACTGAAATGCTCAGTCGATTAGACTTGGTTAAAATTAAGCCAAAAGTGATATTAGATGCGGGCTGCGGTACAGGGCATGGCAGTTTCGCATTACAAAAAAAGTTTAGTCGTGCACGGGTTGTATCACTGGATATTGCGCTTGGAATGCTACAAAAAACGCATCAACAACAGCCTGTACTAAAAAAATGGCTAAGCAAATTATTGAGACAAAAAAACTTAATTTGTGCAGATATTGAGCGACTGCCAATAGTAAACAACAGTTTGGGCATGGTGTGGTCAAATCTAGCTTTGCAATGGTGTAACGATTTAGACGCGGCATTTAGTGAAGTTTCACGTGTATTACAACCGAATGGTTTGTTCATGTTTAGCACGTTCGGGCCAGATACATTAAAAGAGTTGCGCGTAGCTAGTCGCTCTGCTAATTCCGAAACCTCAACGACGCGTGTCAGCAGATTTATTGATATGCATGACATTGGTGATGCTTTAACTCGCGCAGGTTTTAGCGCGCCAGTGCTGGATGTTGAGCGTTATACGCTGACTTATGATGATGTAAAAAGTGTCATGAAAGATTTGAAATCCATCGGCGCCCATAATGCAACGCAAGGCCGTGCTCGCGGCTTACAAGGACGTGGATTTTTACAGCAGTTAACACAACAATATGAGCAATTTCGGCAAGCCGTAGAAGATGGTGGGAAGTTGCCAGCTACATTTGAAGTGGTGTATGGGCATGCTTGGAAAGCTGATACAAAAAATGGGCTTAATTCAGATTTAGGCGTAGGCGTTTCGCCGATCACTTTTAAAACGTACAAATAAAACTGACAAAATAAGCAACGAAAATTCTATTCGAATGAAACAAGCATTTTTCATTACCGGTACCGACACAGGCATAGGCAAAACCTATGTTGCCTGCAAATTGATTCGGCAATATATTGCACAAGGCTACAAAGTAGTTGGTATGAAACCAGTTGCTGCTGGCTGTGAATTGATTAATGGTGAATGGGTAAATGATGATGTTTTAAAGCTGGAAGCGGCAAGCAATATAAAGGTACCGCGCGAATTGACGAATCCTTACAGCTTTAAAGAACCCATCGCGCCGCACATTGCGGCTGAGTTGGCTGGTGAAGTGATTGAATTAGCAGTGATTAAACAAGCATTCAATGTATTGAGCGAAATGGCTGATATTGTGATTGTAGAAGGTGCAGGTGGTTTTTTAGTGCCACTTAACGACACAGTTAGTATGGCGGATTTGGCAGGCGCATTAAATATCCCTATAATCTTAGTTGTTGGCATAAGGTTGGGTTGCATAAACCATGCGTTACTGACAGCAGAGGCGATTCAGGCCAGAAATGTAAGCTTAGCGGGTTGGGTAGCGAACCCAATTGAGCCAAAAATGCAACAATACAACAATAATGTTGAAGTAATTGCAAAAAAGCTACAAACAGTTAAACAAATTCACATGTAAATGGTTTTTTTAACTGTTAATTAATTTATTAAATTCAATGGGTTATATTGTTTCTGTATTTACCATTAATATTGTCAATTTTTCGTTAGCCCGTATGGGCTATTGATGCAAATTCTCCGCTTACCTATTATTGAAACTGTCAAATTTAGTTAGTTGTTTTAGCAAGTTCAGTTCAATCTTAATAGGGGAAATACCATGAAAAAGATTTTAATCGCGTTAGGTTTCACATTCGCAGCAATGTCTTCGCAAGCAGCATTAACATTCACAGAAGTAGGTACGACTATCTCAACAAACACATATAACGACGTTATCGGTGTTGGTTCAGGTGCTACATTTGCATACGGTTTTTTATCTGCTGATGCGGGTGATATTGTTACATTTACAAACCTTGCAAGCTTTACAGAAGCTGGCTACACAAACGTTTTCATCAACGGTGTAGACATTTTCTCTAACAAAACAGGTGACGGTGATACTTTCTCTTTCGTTTCAGCTGGTGGTGCATTGGAATTTTTATTCAGAGATGCAAATGGTGTAGAATTTACTAACGGTAATTCAAGCATTGCAGTAGTCACAGGAAGTACATATGGTTTTACTGACCAATTCTTGTTGCTTTTAGATGACTCAGCTGCTAATTTAACTGACTTTGATGATCATGCTGTTGGCGTAAGCGCTGTGCCAGTTCCAGCTGCATTGCCATTAATGGCTTCTGCATTAGGTGCTTTCGGTATTGCACGTCGTCGTAACAAAGCAAAAGCTGCTTAATTCGCATTTAATTTAAAAGCTAATTAATAGTTTTGCAAAAAAGCCTCCATTTGGAGGCTTTTTTATTTTGCATGAAATTTGTAATAGTAGTGATTGTTGTGAATTATTCAGTTACTTTTTAACAATAAATTAATCATAAAGTTGATTGGCGGTAATATAGTCAATGACAAGATGTGGCATTAAATAGCGTGGATTTTTTTTTAGATTAAAAGCAGATCTAATTGCAGTGGATGAAATGCTGAGTGCTGTAATGTTTTGCATATGAATAAACCCAGTAATTTGGCTGCTTAAATCGCTGACATTTTCAGTGTAATGATTTTGTAAAAGTAATGCTAAATCGTTATTCAGTGGTGGTTGATCTGTTGATATAACAGGTCTTCGCACTAATATAATATGGCAATAGCCCAATATTTCTTGCCAACGATGCCAAGTGTTGAGTTTTGCGAATGCGTCGCTTCCCATGATCAAACACAGCGCAACGCTATCATCAATTTCAGCTCGCAGTGAGATTAATGTATCAATAGTATAAGAAGCTCCAACACGATTTAATTCTCGGTCATCCAGTTTAAATAAGTGATTATCTGCAATGGCAAGTTGCACCATTTCCGCGCGACTTGCAGCAGAAACTTTAGGTAGCTCTTTATGTGGTGGGTTTGCGGCAGGAATGAAACGCACTTCACTTAACTCAAGTGCGTCTGCGATTTCTTGCGCCATGCGCAAATGGCCGAAGTGGATAGGGTTAAACGTGCCACCCAGAACGCCAATAAGTCGCATATGATTGATTAAATGGCTATATTTTATTGGTTAATGGCTAATTGAGAATCGCTGGTTAAGCGCGTATTTGGCCGTCGCCTAAAACAATATATTTAAGCGATGTTAAGCCTTCTAAACCAACAGGTCCGCGCGCATGTAGTTTGTCGGTTGAAATGCCAATTTCCGCGCCTAAGCCATATTCAAAACCATCTGCAAATCTAGTGGAAGCGTTAACCATCACAGAACTAGAGTCCACTTCGCGCAGAAATCTTCTGGCTTTGGTGTAATTCTCTGTCACAATCGCTTCAGTATGCTGGCTGGAATGTTGGTTAATATGCATAATGGCTTCGTCTAAGCCGCCAACTACTTTGCAGGAAATAATTGCAGCTAAATACTCTGTATAAAAGTCCTCTTCAGTAGCTAGTTTTGCTTGTGGAACTAACGCAAGTGTTTCAGCACAACCACGAATCTCGATGCCTTTTTCCGTTAACATAGCGGCTAATTTTGGTAACATGCTTGCAGCAACGCTACGCGCAATCAGTAATGATTCAGCCGTGTTGCAAGTGCCTAATCGCTGTGTCTTACTATTTTCTAAAATTGGCAATGCTTTAGCCAAATCAGCCTCATCATCAATGTATATATGGCAGTTGCCATCCAAATGCTTGATAACCGGTATGCGAGCATCATTCGAAATGCGCTCAATTAGGCCTTTGCCGCCACGTGGCACAATCACATCCACATATTGTTTCATGGTGATTAGCTCGCCTACAGCCGCACGATCCGTCGTTTCAATGACTTGCACGGCTGATTTTGGTAAGCCGGCTTTATCTAGGCCTTCATGTACTAATTTCGCCAGTGCTTGATTGCAATGAATCGCCTCTGAACCACCACGCAAAATGCAGGCATTGCCAGATTTGATGCAAAGCCCAGCAGCATCTATCGTCACATTTGGGCGCGCTTCATAAATAATACCAATCACGCCCAATGGCACACGCATTTGGCCAATTTGTATGCCACTCGGACGGTATTTAAAATTGCTCATCTCGCCAATTGGGTCAGTTAAATTAGCAATTTGTTGTAAGCCTTCTGCCATTGTTAAGATAGATTTTTCAGATAATGTCAGTCTATCCAACATTGCGTCATATAATCCATTGGCGCGCGCAGCCGCTAAATCTTGTTCATTTGCTGTGATTAATGCAGATTTTTCACGCAAAATGGCACTGGCAATGTGTAAAAGGGCCTGGTTTTTGGTATTAGTATCAGCCGCTGCCATCAGGCGCGATGCGGCTCGCGCGTTAATACCGACTGTTTGCATGTAGTTTTTAATGTCCATAATTAGGCATTATACGTTTTTGCTAGGCGGTAGACTAGCTAGCCCCTTTATAGCCGATCTAACTAGTGAAGGATTAACGGCCACGCACTTTGGCAAGACCAAAACATAATCTAGAAAGCTCTAACCAGGCATCACCTTGCATCATGCCTTTAGCGGTTTTATCAATATCGCAAAGTTTTTGTAGTGCGGCTTCTAGCTGACGCAAGCTTAATCGACTCAATGCGCGTTTGACTAAATTTTGTCTGTCGCCGTAAATGCGCGCACTTGTCATGGCGCTCATGATGTTTTCATTACGCGCTTCAGCTTGTTTGATGCGCACTAATGGCCGCAGCACCCACATCAGTGGATTCATCACAGCCACTACTTGCTCACCTTCATCTTGCAAGCCTTGCAGAATAGCAGTCACACGTGCCGCATCTCCTGCTAATACAGCATCACCTAATTGAAAAGCATCAAAACGCGACACGTTTAACACTGCTTCACGCACAGCCTCATGACTGATTTCGCCAGCAGGATATAGCAACGCCAGTTTTTGGATTTCTTGATGTGCCGCTAATAAATTGCCTTCTACCTGATGTGCAATAAAAGCCAGTGAAATGGCATCAGTCGATTGATTCTGTAGTGCTAATCTGGCAGCAAGCCAGTTTGGCAATTGTGCGGGTGAAATTTCTTTTAGATCAATGACCACGCCAGCTTTTTGCAATGCACCAAACCACGCGCTATTTTTCGCATCGCGTTCTAATGTTGGCAATATGATAATCGTGGTCGTGTCAGGTATTAAGTTAGCGCTTAATTCAGTCAGCGCTTTGCCGCCTTCTACGCCAGGTTTGCCGTTTGGAATGTGAACTTCTAAAATACGCAGTGCAGAAAATAGAGATAAAGCCTGTGCAAACTGGTTGATTTGCTGCCAATTGAAATTGCGTTCTACTATATAACTATTGCGCTCATCAGCGCCTGCTTTGCGCGCCGCGCCACGTATGCCGTCTAAACATTCACTTAATGCCAGCGGCTCGTCACCGACTAATACATACAATGGCGCCAGTGTTTTAAGTAAATGTTGTTTAAGCTGATTTGAATCTAACTGCACTTTTGTATTGATTTAAATATATTTGATTTAAAGAATAGATTTCGGTTTATATAAACTTAATTACTATTTTTTAAGCGCAGATAATCGGCGTATTAAGTTACTTAACACATCCGCCTGCATGTTTTCATTCAGGCGTTTTTCTTCACCTTGCTTGGCTAGCAACTCTGCATCACTATAAGAGTAATCGCGACGTGCTTCAATGGTTTGCACTTGGCTCCACAGTTCGGCACCTGCTAGTTTTGTGCGATAGTGCACACGGTAAAACAATTCAAATTCGTTGACCAGACCTCGTCCACTCAATGACAAAATACGTTTTTCGTTTTCTTCACCCACTAATTCAAGTAAAAGGTCAGCATTTTCAGCAGAATTCAATATTTTAATATCATTAGTATTCAGTGACTTAACCAGTTTTTTTGAGATAATTAATGTGCTACCTTGAATAAAAATACTGCTAAAAGCCATGCTCGCAGAACCACGAAGCTGAAAGCCGCAAGCGACAAGGCTAGTCACTAAACACAAGCAAAATAGCGTGCGCAAGGTTTTGTAAGGTGTAAATATATTCAAGTTTTATCCAATCACTACGTTGACTAGCTTATTCGGCACAACAATGATTTTACGCACAGTTTGACCATCCATCAAAAACTTTGTGATGCAAGCTTGTGTAATCGCCATTTGCTCAATCGCTTCTTTTGCCAATTGTTTGGAAACAACCATGCTGCCGCGCAATTTTCCGTTCACTTGCAATACCAACTCCACTTCATCTTGCACCATGGCGGTTTTGTCAGCAATCGGCCAGCCAGCTTCTAAAATATGGCTACTAGGCTTAAGCTCTGTCCACAAAGCTTGGCAAATATGCGGCACGATTGGGGATAATAATAGCGCCACATTTTGCAACACTTCTTGGCGCACGCTTCTAGTTAACGCATCAGTTGCCTCAATTTTGGCTAGCGCATTCATCAACTCCATCACCGATGAAATAGCGGTATTGAAACTATGGCGACGGCCATAATCATCCGCTACTTTTTCAATGGTTAAGTGTAATTGTAAGCGGATATTTTTGAGTTCAGCAGTTAATTCGCCCGCTGTGTAAGCGCTAATTTCACCTAAGTTAACATGGTCATACACGGCTTTCCACAATCTGCGTAAAAAGCGATTTGCACCCTCAACGCCGCTATCAGCCCATTCTAGACTTTGCTCAGGCGGCGCCGCAAACATCATAAATAAGCGTGCTGTATCGGCACCGTAAGTGTCAATCAATGCTTGTGGATCCACCGTATTGCCTTTGGATTTGCTCATCTTGGTACCATCTTTTAATACCATGCCTTGCGTGAGCAAATTGGTAAATGGCTCGTCATTTTTAATCAAGCCAACATCGCGCATCAATTTATTAAAAAATCGTGCGTAGAGTAAATGCAAAATTGCATGCTCAATTCCGCCCACATATTGGTCAACTGGCAACCAATAATTCGCCCGCTCATCGACCATTGCCGTGTTGCTATCAAAGCTGGCATAGCGCGCAAAATACCAGGATGATTCAAAGAATGTATCTAGCGTATCGGTCTCGCGCGTGGCTTTTCCGCCACAAGTAGGGCAGGTGGTTTCGTAGAAATTAGGGTCTTTTTTAATCGGCGAGCCAACACCGTCCATCACCACATCTTCTGGTAACACAACTGGTAATTGGTCGGCGGGCACTGGCACTTCACCACACTTTTCGCAGTGAACGATTGGAATCGGACAGCCCCAATAACGTTGGCGTGAAATACCCCAATCGCGTAAGCGGAATTGCGTGCGTTTTTTGCCTAGATTTTTAGTGTTAAGTGCGGATGAAATAGCATCTGAAGATGCCTCAAAATCTAAGCCATCAAATTCGCCGCTATTAATACATTGACCATGTAAAGCATGTTCAGCACGCCATGACCACCATGATATATTTTTAGCACGGTCATTTTCTTGGCCTTTAATGAAAATTACTGGAAATTTTAACTCACCACTTCCGTCATCCGAGTGGCCTACAACCGATGAAGCGTCTATATCATTTATTGGCCAGTCGCTTGGTGCAATAGCAACTTTAATCGGCAATTTATATTTCTTAGCAAATTCAAAATCACGCTCATCATGCGCAGGCACAGCCATTACAGCGCCTTCGCCGTAACTTGCCAGCACATAGTTAGCTACCCAAACTGGCAGTTGTTCGCCATTCAATGGATGCGTCACAAATAAACCCGTATCCATGCCTTTTTTCTCGGCAGTCGCTACATCTGCTTCTGCCACGCTGCCGCGTTTACATTCGGTGATAAATTCGGCCAATTTAGGGTTGGTTTGCGCTGCTAAAGTCGCTAATGCATGTTCAGCCGCCACTGCAACATAGGTCGCGCCCATCAACGTGTCTGGGCGAGTGGTGTAAACTTTTAACGTACCTTCTTGACCAACAATCGGAAACTCCACTTCGCAACCATAGCTTTTACCAATCCAGTTGCGTTGCATAGTTTTGACTTGTTCAGGCCAACCATCCAACTTATCCAAATCGTTTAGCAATTCTTCTGCGTACGCAGTGATTTTCATAAAATACTGTGGAATATCGCGCTTTTCTACCAACGCGCCGCTACGCCAGCCGCGGCCGTCAATCACTTGTTCGTTGGCAAGCACTGTGCCGTCAACGGGATCCCAGTTTACCGTTGAGGTTTTTTTGTAGATGAGTCCCTTTTTGAATAACTCCGTAAAAAGCCATTGTTCCCATTTGTAATATTCGGGTTTGCAAGTCGCAATCTCGCGGTTCCAATCCACACCTAAACCCAATTGTTTAAGTTGCGTTTTCATGTGCTCGATATTTTCATACGTCCATTTTGCCGGCGCCGTATTGTTTTTAATTGCCGCATTTTCCGCAGGTAAACCAAACGCATCCCAGCCCATTGGCTGCATGACGTTAAAGCCTTTCATTTTATGAAAACGGCTTAAAACATCACCAATGGTGTAATTGCGTACATGGCCCATGTGCAAACGACCACTCGGATAGGGAAACATGGATAAGCAGTAATATTTTGGCTTATCACTGATTTCAGACGCAGCAAATGATTGATTCAGTTCCCAATAAATTTGGGCGGCTTGTTCGATTTCTTTAAAAGGGTACTGCTGTTGCATGGCGGATTTGTCTTAAATAGGAATACCGAAATTATACTTGAAGGCATAGGCTTTAGCATTGCCTGTATTGCGGACAAAGGGCAGAGAGTCGCCAAGTTGCGTTATTGCAATAGTTAACGACTAAATTGACAGAGAATCTGTGTGGGTATTTTGATTAAGTGAGTGGAATTTTTAAATCACTCGCCCATTAATACATGCTAATAGGCGAGTTTATTTAAAGTGGAATTATTTAATTGCTGGAAATTTAGATTCAAGGCGATCCTCTAACTCGCCGATATAAGCGGAAAGCGAGTTGCCAGATACGTCAATTGCATGGTGAATATCCACGCTTAAACCATCTAATTTGGTTAACAAATCAGATTTAGACTCTGCTTGAATGACCGCTTGTTTTTGAATTTCAGCATCCATAAATTGACGTAACTCGGTAAAACGTGACGCTTCTGCCTTATCGGCTAATTCGCGGTTGGTTTGTAATTCTTTGGCATGTCTGCGTGCTTCAAACAAAACCGACGTTTGCAGATAAACGATAAAAATAAGAAAAAGTGCAGTCAGCAAAGCAATCATGCCCAACATCACCAAACCAAGCGGCGCGTTGACTTCGGTAATGCCTAAATTAAGTGTTGTTGGCGCCATAATAGTGGGCCAATTAAGTACCATAAATACTAAAAACAAGCCTAAAACGCCGAGTAAGATTAATGCACGAACTTTCATTTTGTGTCCTTTTTGATTTGAATAAGAGACTGAAACGAGTTTTATTGCTAGATTTTAGCTATTAACTAATTGTTAAGTTTCTAAAGTTTAGTTCAAAAAGCGCAAAAATGGTTGTGTAATTCATATTAATTAACATTGCACGTAGCGATAGTTAACCTTATTTTTAGACTAAAAAATGGCTTTAATCACTTTTGTGATATTGGTCATCTACTGATTAGACTTTATCTGGATGTGAAATAGCAGACTCTGGAAGGCCGAATATTTTATCGAACGCCCACGTGAACGTGATTGCATAGATAAAGAACACCAGCAATATGCCCATTTCGGCGTAAAAAGCATTGAGCAGCGAAATGTTTAGCCAATAAGCCATCAGTGGCACCAACATTGTCACTAATCCGCCCTCAAAACCAATACCATGCGCCAAGCGCCGCCAGACGGAGCGGCCTTTAATGATTTGGCGCGATTCCCAGCGCTCGAAAATCGCATTGAAAACGTAATTCCATGCCAATGCAATTGTCGACATAATAGCCGCTAAAGTGAGTGCAGAGGAAGCTGACGCATCGAATGCAAAACCGATTATTGGGCTTATTAGTGCGATTGCACCAAGTTCATAAAGTAGGGCTTGAACGACTCTGCGGGTGGTAGGTGTCATATAGATGATTCTTAAATAAACTCTAAAAGACTATATCTTTATTGGAGTTAGGTGGATGTGAAATAATTTACTGTTGATTGAGTTTGTAATAGGACAAATTTAAATTGTGATCTGTCCCTTTTTTCCTACACAGCTTTGGGCGATCGGGTTGACTGAAAGATTAGCCGTTTGCGTTACTATGTAACAGTGCCTTTTTCATTTTGATACAATCGAGCGAAAAGCCTCGTGGTGAGTGATATTGAGAAACTGTTTCACCAACAAATCCTAATTTGCGATAGAAAGGTGCGGCATTTAGCGTAGCCTCAAGATAGAGAGGAACATCCGCACCTTCTGTTAAGGCAATTGCCTCTAAATGCTTAACTATCGCTGTACCAAGTCCCTTATTCTTATGTTGCGGGTCAACGAAAATTGCATCAATTTGATTATTCGTGGTATCTAGTGCTCCGCAGGCGACAATAGCACCATCAATTTCAACAACATAAATGTACTGCTCAACAAAATTTGTGAAGCCTTCGGTTGGCGAGTCACCGTCTGTCCATGCGGCTAGCAAATCATCTGGATAGAATCCTTTGCATAAAACCTGAATGGAAACATTGCGGATATCAAAAACTGCTTGTGCATCCAGTGAAATTGCTTTTCGAATAATCATTGTGACAGTGTAATGGAGATGAGTGTTGTAACGCCTAACGTAAAGCAGACCCCAAAAAAGAACTTAATCTTTTATTGAGGCCTGTTGATAAGAAAATCACTTCACCATCAATCATTTTTTATTCAATTGGTTGTGAATTTTTAATATGCCTATTTTTTTAATAATCTGCTTTATAAACGCACTTGACTTAACCTACTTGAGAGCAGAAAAAATATTATTCTTAATCGTTTCCATCTCACCAATACCATTCACAAATACATGCTTCGGTGCGCCTTGTAAGCCGCTGTTTGCCCAATCGACATAGTATTTAACCAATGGTTTGGTTTGGCTGTGATACACGTTTAAACGATTCTTGACCACCTCTTCTTTGTCATCATCGCGCTGCACTAAGTCTTCACCTGTAACGTCATCTTTGCCCGCCACTTTGGGTGCGTTAAATTTAACATGGTAAGTACGGCCAGAAGCAGGGTGGCTGCGGCGGCCACTCATGCGCTCTACGATTGCTTCATCTGGCACGTCGATTTCAACCACGTAATCAATGCCAACGCCTGCTTCTTTCATGGCTTCGGCTTGCGGAATCGTGCGTGGAAAGCCGTCGAATAAAAAACCGTTTGCACAGTCGGCTTCTTTGATGCGCTCACTGACTAAGCCGATAATCACAGCATCTGGCACTAAACCGCCGCTATCCATAAACGCTTTGGCTTCCAAGCCTAGTGGCGTGCCCGCTTTCACCGCAGCGCGCAACATGTCACCGGTAGATATTTGCGGAATATTGAATTTTTCGCGTAAGTGGGTGGCTTGTGTGCCTTTGCCTGCGCCTGGTGCGCCAAGTAAGATGATTCGCATGATATTGGTCTTTATTTAAAATGTGTATTGAAGGGATTGATTGAGTTTTAAAAAATTAAGGATTTTAAAATTGAAGCGTGTGAATTTTGATCATTTAAGCCGTTTTGAATGGTTAAGATTATATCAAACAAGACAATTGTCTAGAAGTTGCTGCCAAGATAGTTGCTAATAGTGACAAATTCGGCAACGCTCAGATTTTCTGCACGTAATTGTGGGTTAATGTTGAGCGCAGCAAAGCCTGCGTCATCCAACAACCCTTTCAACGTATTGCGCAAAGTTTTGCGGCGCTGGCCAAAAGCTGCCAATACAACTTTGTAAAACAGTTTGGTATTGTTGGCCACAAAAGGCAATGTGGCATGCGGCACGCAACGTACAAAAGCCGACTCCACTTTTGGCGCTGGCTCAAACGCTTCTGGCGGTACGGTGATTAAATACTCCATTGCCAGATAATATTGCAACATGACTGAAAGCCGCCCGTATGCTGATGTAGAAGGTTGCGCCACCATGCGCTCGACCACTTCTTTTTGCAGCATAAAGTGCATGTCGATGATATGGCTAACATTATCAAGCAAGTGAAACAAAATGGGGGTGGAAATGTTGTAAGGCAGGTTTCCTGTCACTCTCAGATTGCTACCCAAACTTGAAAAATCGAATTTAAGCGCATCCACATTATGAACGGTCAGCGTGTTTTTTGCGTAAGCAGGTTTCGCATATTCTGCCTGCATCCAGGACACAATATCGCGGTCGATTTCAACTACATGTAAGTGCTGGATTTTTGCTAAAAGTGGTTTGGTTAATGCGCCAAGTCCTGGCCCAATTTCTACGATGATTTGATTATCTTGTGGGTTAATCGCTTCAATCAAGCTGGTAATAATGCCTTGGTCGGTTAAAAAATTTTGACCGAATCTTTTTTTTGCAACGTGTTTCATTTATGTTGATTACTCACTAATTCAATGGCTAATTTAATCGCACTTAACATGCTGCCAGTATCAATATTGCCTGTGCCTGCCAAGTCTAGCGCCGTTCCGTGGTCGACTGAGGTGCGGATGATTGGAAGCCCAAGCGTCACATTAACGCCTTCGCCAAAACTGGCGTGTTTTAGAACAGGCAAACCTTGATCGTGGTACATGGCTAGTACGGCGTCTGCTTTGCTCAAATGGTGTTTGGCGAACAAAGTGTCAGCCGGTAATGCGCCGATTAACTGCATGCCTTCACCGCGTAATTGATTTAATACTGGGTTGATAATATCGATTTCTTCGCGTCCTAAATAACCATCTTCACCCGCGTGTGGATTAAGTCCCGCCACTAAAATACGTGGTTGAGTTAACCGAAATTTAGTCACTAAATCGTGATGCAGAATACGAATCGTTGCTTCTAAACTTTTTTTGGTAATCGCGGCAGGCACATCTTTTAACGCCAAATGAATAGTCGCCAGTGCAACTTTCAAACCGCCACCCACTAACATCATCACCACTTGCGGAGTTTTGGTGTAATCCGCCAAAAATTCCGTATGGCCAGTGAACGCAATACCCGCATCATTAATCACGCCTTTATGCACTGGCGCGGTAACAATCGCATCAAACGCACCGCTTAATGTGCCATCTAAAGCGCAGGTTAGTGTATTCAGCACATATTGGCTGTTAAGCGGATTTAAAGTGCCAGCGTTAACGGTTGTTGCGGTGGGAATATGCAATATTTTTAATGATTGTTTGTGATGAAGTCGTGCCGTTTGCGTTAATTCGTATGGCTCAATATCCATGCTGATATTGAGTTGTTGTGCGCGATCTTTTAACACATCCATATCACCAATAATCGTGATATCCGCCGCAATGCCCAATTGCGACAACAATACGCAAATATCGGGGCCGATACCAGCAGGTTCGCCAGAAGTGATTGCGATGCGTGGTATTAAACATTCAACTTGCGGCGTCATGCGGCGTTACTCACGAAAAAATTTCTCCTTACCTATCGCATATATACGGCGTCACAATTTTTTGTTCGCGCCTTGCCTGACTAGCAATTTGAATGTTTTAAAGATACCCAGTCTGGGTTTACAAAGAGGCAAAAAAATCAAATACTTTTAATTACTTTACCGTGAATCTGGCTTGTTAGAATTTATCTTCTAAATGCAACTCAACAAATGCACGGTCACGCAATTCTCTTACCCAATCTTGGTACGCTTCCTCTGATTTACGCGCACGGATTTCTTGGCGTGCTTTTAATCTAGCAGCTTCTTTACTCATATCTTGTTTGCGACGCTCTAGCACTTGAATAATATGCCAGCCAAACGGTGAACGTATTGGTTCACTGATTTCGCCAATGCCAAGCTCATTCATGGTTTTTTCAAATTGTGGCACGGTGTCACCAGGGTTTACCCAACCTAAATCACCACCATTATTCGCGCTGCCATCTTCAGAATATTGGCGTGCCATCTCTTCAAATTTAACGCCATTATCTAAACGTTCTTTAATCGTATCCATCTTTTGCTTGCCGTCTTTTTCAGAAACCACTTCGGTTAATTTGATTAAGATATGTCGCGCATGCGTTTGATCGATCACCAAAGACGAAGCGCCGCCACGACGATTAGTCAGTTTTAAAATGTGAAACCCATTGCCGCTACGAATAGGTTTTGAAACTTCACCCACTTGCATCGGTTTTAGCACTTCTAAAAATAACGCAGGCAGTTGCGTTCCGCTTTTCCAGCCCATTTGGCCGCCTTCTAGCGCATTTGGCGTATCTGAAAAACTGGCAGAAACTTGTGCAAAATCTTTTCCATCAGCCAGTTCTTTTAAAATCTCATCTGTTTTAGCACGGGCTTTATTTAAATCCTCCGGCGTACTGTCTTCTGGTGTGCGCACCAAAATATGCGATATTTCAAACTCATCTTGATCGTCGCCGCGATTCGCCTGAGTGGTTAAATAATTATCAATTTCGCCATCAGAAACGGTTAACTTATTATCTACATCGCGTTCGCGTAAGCGAGAAATGGTAATCTCGTTACGAATATCTTCACGAAATTGCCGCATGGTAATACCATCTTTTTCTAGTGCATCTTTAAATTCTGGCACATCCATTTTATTTTGCGTGGCGATACGTTCAATGGTTTTATCTAACATGGTGTCGTCCACTTTTAGCCCCGTTTGTGCTGCCAGTTGCAATTGCAAGCTATCGACAATCAAACGCTCTAAAATTTGTTTTTCTAACACTTCTTGCGGCGGCAAGGGTGTGCCTTGTTTTTCTAATTGGGCTGAAACGGATTTAATGCGATTGTCCAACTCTTGTTCGGTGATCACGCCTTGATCCACAATGGCGATGATGCGATCCATCTTAACCGGCGCAACACTATTTGTGGCAGCCAACGTGACAGACGGCAATAAAAATAGCATTAAAAACAATAAGTTAAAAACAGTAGTCATTTTGTTGATTAATTTCATCGGTTGTAATTTTGTTGCCTGTAAGTATTAGGGAGTTCACTTGAGCTTAAATAGCCGGGAATATCGCGGCGCAGTAAGTTAAGTGGATTTGAACCAATCGAAGCTAAGCCGCCTAGTTCAAGCTGAAAGAATAGACCATAGTTGGCGTCAGCAGTTGCAGTTTCTACACGTTGAATAACCGTACGCGCCTGCCAACAGCCAGCATCATATTCAATGCCAGCCAAGCTTTCAATCAAGGCTTTTTCGCGTATGGAGTAATTAAATCGACCAACGCCATACCAGCCGCTGGCGATTGGCCATTGTCCAGAAACGTTGATTTGCTCTAAAAATTGTTGCGTATAGCGATAGCCAACATTCAATAGTTTTCCCGGTTCTGGATTGTATCTAGCAAGTAGGTTAGAGCGGACGATGCCTGCATCGTCCGTGTTGTATTGCCAGAACGCATCTAAATTCCATTTATTGGATAATCTTGCCGTCATTGCGGCAATAATGTCAGAGGAGTTATTGGTCGGTTGAATCGTGTTGGGCAACACGACTCTTTGCTTATCAAAATAATAACGTTGCCCAATAGTGGCGGCGAAGCGTTCGATACCCGTGTCTTTATCAATCATGCGCGTGGTGACGGCTAAACTCAATTGGTTGGCATTATTAACCCTATCGTTGCCGGTAAATTGATTTTCAGTAAATAAACTGGTGATGTTTAAATCTGCAAGCGCGGAATCGAATACTGGTAGTAAATCTTGATCCTTATTTGGAATGTACACATAAAACATGCGTGGTTCTAACGTTTGCGTGTAATTGTTTTTAACCACTTTCGTGTCGCGTTCAAAATACAAGCCGCTGTCTAAACTGACAATAGGCAAGGTACGGGTTGCAGAATTATTACTGACCGTATTGCCATTGATGTTGAAATCATTGTCATTCAAGCGATAACTGGTGGAATGAATGCCAACTTTAGGTGTGATAAATCCATAGGACTGTGTAAATGGCATGCTGATGCTTGGATAAAGCGTTAAGCGACTGCCCGTAGCAGCGACCGGCGCGTTATTGTTGCGATCAAAATAAGTATATTCACTGTAAAAGTTGGTGTCGAAATATTTCCACTCCTTGTCTGCAGTCAGTGTTAACTGTGGCAAACGTTGATACGGGTAGTTAATTTGATCTAATGTTTGATATTTTTGTACTAAACCGTTGAAGCGCCAAACGTCACCTATATAATCTACACGACCTTGTTGTGGCAAGTTAACCCGGCTGGTACTAACGATACGTGTGGACATCTCTGAAAAATATTCGTTGTCAGATACTTTTTCAATATTGTATCCAGCTGACCATCGATCAGTGAACTGTTGTGTGTGGGCAAAATTAGCATAGTAACGACGATTTCCACTCAAGCTATCGTTATCTAAATATTCAAGGCTATCTATGCCCGAATATTTTTCATTCATGTATCGGAACTCGCCTTGCAATTGCATGCCGCGCTTACTTAAATAACGCGTGGCGATGGTTGCATCCATATCAGGCGCAATATTGATGTAATAAGGGATCAATGTTTCAAAACCACTGCGGCTGGTGGTGCCAACAGTGGGGGCTAAAAGGCCAGATTTACGTTCGTTATTAAATGAGAAGCTCAAATAAGGCGAATAAAGTATCGGCACACCTTTAAATTCTACGTAAGCATTTTTAGCTTTACCTGATTGCGTGTAATCATCCAACTCAATTTCTTTGGACTTAATGTACCAGTCATCTACGCCAGCTTCACAAGTGGTATAACGCGCACTTAATAGGCGTTTTTTATCTTGGCCTTCAAAAAGCACCGCTTTAGCATCACCGCGCGAAGAAGTGAATTTGGGGTCAATCGATGCTTCACCGATCGGCTTAGGTGTTTCACGATAGTTATCACGATAATATCTTGGGTCGTCAGTGATACTGCTTTGAGAGTTAAGTAATTTGGATTGGGTATAAACGCTGGGATTATTGTGGGACGAGGGCTGCGAATTGATGCTGCTTAAATCTTTATTGAGTGTAATGGATGCATCTTTCATTTCACCGATGCTTTCATTCAACTGCATTCTAAGTGCTGGGCCTTTTATTAAACCATCACCCAGTTCAATTCGTACATTTCCATCTGCTTTTAACTCATCATTTTGAACGTTATATTCAATGCTATCACCATAGATTTTCTGTGTGCCCTTGCTAATCACTGCGTTACCGCTGGCGCGCATCGTGCGATCTAAATACAGGTCTAATTTATCACCTTCGATTTCAATTGCACCGGGCAAAGCCTCCGACGATGCCGTTTCTGGCACTAATGATAATTCTTTGCTTAAGTTTTCAGTGGTTATATTCGGAGCACTTATACTTTCAGTGCTTGAATTTTCAGTACTTATATTCTCTTGGGCTGGATTTTCTTTGCTTAGATTGTCGCTATCTAAATTTTCTGCAGACGCCACAACGCTGAAGCCCGACATTAACAATGTGACCAATAGCGCAGATAAATGCTTTGCGTGGTGAATAGTTGAAGGTGAGTAATGCAAAGGTGGTTTCTAAGAAAATAGGCCTGTTAATGGACAAATATGGTTTAAATTAAACTTGAGCCTATTATTTTACAGATGAATGATAAAATCGTATATAACTGGTTTCATGTAGTGTATGTAAAAGCACATTTTTACAAATACTTGTTTTTAAATAGCGTATTTAATACATCAAAACGTTATTTGTACAGTGTCATTATTTTGCATATATACCCACTGTTGGCAACCATTAAAAACCATTCACAGATTGATGAAAAAAGGCTTTGCTTTGGATAGACAATTACAATTAACCGCTTGGCTTAATGCGACGCTTAAACAAACTTTTACGTTAACAACCGCATCAGCCGATGCTAGTTTTAGGCGTTATTTCAGAGTGCATTTGGTGAATCCGCATTTAGGTCATCAAACATTAATCGCCATGGATGCGCCACCGCCACAAGAAGATTGCGCACCATTTGTGAAAATAGCGCAATTGCTGCTGGATGCTGGGTTGAATGCGCCGAAAATTTTAGAGCAAGATTTAATTAACGGATTTTTACTGTTAAGTGATTTGGGCGATACGACTTATTTATCACAACTAAACGCACAGCGCGAAAATATAAGTCATGCGCAAAAGCTCTATAGTGATGCGACTAATGCGCTGGTTAAAATGCAACTGGCCAGCCAAACCGATGTATTGCCTGCTTACGATGAAGCGTTGTTAACACGTGAAATGCAGCTGTTTCCTGATTGGTATATATCTAAACATTTGGGCGTAACGCTCAATGCCGAGCAACAAGCGGTTTTAAATAACACATTTAATGTGCTGAATCAAAATATATTGGCGCAGGGCAAAGTCATTGTGCATCGCGATTATCATTCGCGTAACTTAATGGTGACTGACGCGAATAATCCTGGCGTGCTGGATTTTCAGGATGCGGTGTATGGCGCAGTCACTTATGATTTAGTTTCACTATTAAAAGATGCTTATATCGAATGGGATGAAGAACAAATCATCGATTGGGCTGTGCGTTATTGGCAACCGGCGAAAAAAGCAGGTTTGCCAGTGTCAGAGGATTTTAGCGAGTTCTACCGCGATTTCGAGTGGATGGGCGTGCAACGACACATTAAAGTTTTGGGCATATTTGCGCGGTTAAGTCATCGTGATGGCAAAGATGGTTATTTAAAAGATATGCCGCTGGTGATGCGATATTTGCGTAAAGTCTGTGAACGCTACGTGGAGTTACGCCCGATGCTACGTTTGTTGAATCAATTAGAAAATGTAAAGCCGCAAGAAGGTTTTACGTTTTAAAGAAGACAGCACCTTACTTAAAGAAAGATAGCTTGATGAAAGCGATGATTTTAGCTGCAGGTCGTGGTGAACGGATGCGCCCACTCACTGATCACACGCCTAAACCCTTATTACAAGTGGGTGGAAAAGCTTTGATTGTTTGGCATTTAGAAAACTTAGCCAAAGCTGGCTTTAAAGAAATTGTGATTAATCATGCGCATTTGGGTAGCCAAATTGAAGCAGCACTCGGCGATGGCAGCCAGTGGAATTTGCATATTCAATATAGCCCAGAGGCGGTTGCGCTGGAAACAGCTGGTGGCATAGCTAATGCGCTACCTTTATTAACCGAAAACGGCACTAAAAATGCGCCATTTTTAGTGGTTAATGGCGATATTTTTACCGAGATTGATTTTTCAAAGCTAAGCCTAGCGCAAAATATGCTGGCACATTTGGTGTTAATTGATAACCCACCGCAACATCCAAATGGTGATTTTGCGATTGAAAATGGTTTATTAGTTAACATAGGTTTGCCGATGGTCACTTTTTCAGGTGTCGGCGTTTATCAGCCCAGTTTATTTGCGGGTATACAGCGCAATCAAGCCGCTAAATTAGCGCCGTTGTTGCGCCAAGCAATTGCAGAAAATAAAGCGAGTGCTGAATATTATCAAGGCGTTTGGCACGATATTGGAACGCCTGAGCGATTAAATGCTCTTAATGAAGCGTTATTAACGCAATAAACATTTAATATAAAAAATATTTAAAATAAATATGGTTAATTTAAAAGAATTTCAGCAACGCCGTGCACTTCTCTTGAAGCAAATGGGCGATGGCATTGCGATTATCCCCACCGCAGCTGAGGCGACTCGCAATCGCGATAGCCATTATCCATATCGATTTGATAGTTACTTCTATTACTTAACCGGTTTTACCGAACCACAATCGGTATTGATTTTGATTGCTGGCAATGCTGCTAAAGCTGAGCCACCAATATCCATTCTATTTTGTCGCGATAAAGATATTGAGCGCGAAATCTGGGATGGTTTTAGATACGGCCCAGAAGCTGCGCAAACGCAATTTGGTTTTGATGAAGCGCACACGATTCAACAACTCGATGCGTTAATGCCAGACTTAATCAGTAATCAGTCACAATTATTTTACAGCTTAGGCACAGATAATCATTGGGATGCACGCGTCACTAACTGGTTGAATATCGTCAAAAACAAAGCGCGCATGGGAATCAGCGCGCCACAATCCATTTCAGATGTACGCCAATTAATAGATGTGCAACGCCTAATCAAAACGCCGTTTGAAATTGACTTAATGCGTCGCAGTGCGGATATTGCGGCGTCTGCACATAATCGCGCTATGAGTTTTGTAGCAGATAATTCAGCAAAATCTTCTTTAATGGAATATGCAGTTGAGGCAGAATTTCTGCATGAATTCTATCGTTACGGCGCGCAATCGCCTGCTTACACCAGTATTGTTGCGGGTGGTGCCAATGCCTGCACATTGCATTACAACGCCAATAATGCGGCTTTGAAAAATGGCGATTTATTGTTAATTGATGCGGGTTGTGAGTTGGATGGTTATGCCAGCGATATCACGCGTACGTTTCCTGTGAATGGGAAATTTAGTGCGCCACAGCGCGATTTATATGAACTAGTTTTAAATGCGCAATTGGCAGCGATTGCCGTTGCTAAACCCGGCAATCATTGGAACGCGCCACATGAAGCGGCTTTAAACGTTTTGGTGCAGGGTTTTATTGATTTTAAATTGTGTAAAGGCAGCGTTGAAGAGGTGCTGGAAAATGGCAGTTATCGCCAATTTTATATGCACCGTACTGGCCATTGGCTAGGTTTAGATGTGCATGATGCGGGCGAATATAAAGATAAAAACGGTGATTGGGCGATATTAGAAGCAGGGAATACGCTAACCGTTGAGCCTGGCTGCTATGTGCGCCCGGCGGAAAATGTGCCAGAACACTTTTGGAATATTGGCATTCGTATCGAAGATGATGTGCTGATTACTCCAACTGGCAATGAAGTGTTAACACATAAAGCCATTAAAACTGTGGCGGATATTGAGTTGCTAATGCAGCGTTAATGTGAAATTAATGCCAAAATAATCATGAAAACAGATTCTATTTTAATCGTCGGCGGTGGGCCAGTCGGTGCAGTTTTAGCACTTTCTTTGCAACAAAAAGGCGTGGCTTTTACCATGTTAGAAGCGCGTGCAAAAGGTGCATCACATAGCGACACGCGTGCGCTTGCTTTGTCTTATGGCAGCCGATTAATCCTCGAAAAACTCAATGTTTGGGGTGCAGTTGCGCAACAAGCGACAGCTATTAATACGATTCATATTTCACAGCGCGGCGGTTTTGGGCGTACTAAATTAAATGCTGCTGACCACAATATGCCCGCTTTAGGCTATGTGTTGCCGTACGGCGCACTGACAAAAGCGTTGGATATTGCATTGAATAATGCGTTAAGTAGCGAACTAGCAAAACCTCATCAAACAAGCGAAATTTTGTATGAAGCTATCGCGGGTGATATTGAAACGACAGCGCATGAAACTAAAGTGAGTTTTACGCAAACAGGCAAAATCAATCATTTGGCTAGCCCATTAGTGGTCGTGGCGGATGGCGGTCGCAATTTTGGTGAAATTGCTGGGGTCGAAAAAGGAACCAAAGAATACGGCCATGATGCGCTAGTGAGCAAAGTAAAAGCGGAGTTGGCACATGACAATATTGCTTATGAACGTTTTACGCCAACTGGCCCGATGGCTTTATTACCAAATGGCGAGCGCGATTTTTCTCTGGTTTGGACTGGCGAAAAAGCAAAAATTGATGCGTTGTTGGCTTTAGATGATGAGACTTTTTTAGCGCAATTGCACGAAGCATTTGGTGATCGAGTTGGACAGTTTTTGAGCATTGAAAAGCGCATGAGTTTTCCACTTAAGTTAAGTCGATTGAAATCAACAGCAAACGCACATTTAGTGATTATTGGTAACGCGGCACAAACGATGCATCCTGTGGCTGGGCAAGGGTTTAATGTTGGTTTGCGCGATGCACAAACTTTGGCAGATAGCATTGTTAATACACCGCAAGCGCAGTGGGGAAATGCAGAAATGTTGCAAAATTATAGCAAATTGCGCAACCGTGACACGCGTGGTGGCGTTATGTTTACCGATTTGCTGGTTAATCTATTCTCTAATGATGTGATCGGTTTGTCAGGCTTACGCGGCGCGGGTTTGGGCGCATTAGAGTTGTTGCAGCCAGTTAAAAATGTGCTGGTTGGCAAAATGAGTTATGGCAAATGATAGCAATATTGAGTGCTAAATATGGTTAAGAAAAAGTCGGTTGATCAAAATATCTCTGAGAAAATCAACTTAGAGACAGTTCATGCGGATGTCATCATAATCGGCGCTGGATTGGTAGGTCTGACAGCGGCAATTGCGTTAACTAAGCAAGATAAAAATGTTGTGCTGGTGTCTAGTTACAAGCCAGCTACGCAAGCTAAAGCAGAACTTAACACTTGGGATGAGCGAGTTTATGCGCTAACGCCTGCTACCGAAAATTGGTTAACAGGACTGGGCGTTTGGGACAATGTAGATAAAACGCGTGTGAGTAATATTGATGCGATGCAGGTTTGGGGCGCAGATAGCGAATTACTATTGAAAGCCGAAGAGGCTAATTTGGTCAAATTAGGTTTGATTATTGAAAATCAAAACTTAACGTCTGCTTTGTGGCAAAAAATCGATGCGCTTGGTGTGACTGTTATCACAGACGCGGAATGCATCAACATAGAATATACGTCGACAGATGCTGTTTTATATCTAGAAAATAAATTGGACAAAAGTTTGACCAAACTTGTTGCTAAATTAATTGTAGCGGCAGATGGAACGCACTCTTGGGTAAGACAACAATTGAATATTGGCATCGAGCAGAAAAATTATCAGCAAACTGCCATCGTTGCTAACTTTTTAGCTGAAAAGCCACATAATCAAGTAGCAAGGCAATGGTTTGAAAAGCATGATACGTTGGCTTTATTGCCGTTACCTAATCAGCATGTGTCGATGGTTTGGTCATTACCAACCCAACAAGCAGAACAATTGCTATCATTGCCTGCTGGTGAATTAAGTAATAGTGTTCAAGCGCAGTCAAAAAATTTATTTGGCCAATTAACGTTAGTTGGTCAAATTAAAAGTGTTGAGTTGCATCAGCAAACTGCTGCACAATTAATAGCAGAGCGTACGGTTTTTGTGGGTGATGCTGCGCATCAAATACATCCGATGGCGGGGCAAGGTGTGAATTTAGGTTTTAGAGATGTAATGAAACTGACCGAATTGTCGACTAAACTACACGCCATGCAAGATATTGGCGATACAGGTTTTTTGCGCCAGTATGAACGTGCTAGAAAAGCAGATATTCTAGCAATGAATTATTTAACCACAGGCTTAGATTATTTATTTGCCAGTGAACAAGCTTTGTTAAACAAGTTAACCAAGTTTGGTTTAAAACAGATTAATCAGCAATCCAGCATAAAAAAACGGTTAATACATCATGCCGTGAGTTAGTGCTGATGATTTAGTTAACAGTAAAAATTTAGTCATTTTTTGAAAGATTCTATGAAGTTAAAGTTAATGCAATTTAAACAACCAAAAATTAAGCAGTTGCTTGCTTTATCAGCACTTGCGCTATCAAGCTTGGCTTTTAGTCAATTCGTGTTAGCAGATGAAGCTAGCCTTAAAAAGGCGATTGAAGCGGCTTATCCAAAATTTAAAGTAGAAAGCATCATTAAAACGCCTTATGCTGGTTTGTATGAAATTTTTATGGGTGGGCAAATTATTTACACCGATGAAAAACTGACTTTCTTAATCGCAGAAGGTCGTTTGGTCGACCCTAAAACCAAAAAAGATGTGACGGGCGAGCGTTTAGAAGAATTAACAAAAGTGGATTTCAATAGTTTGCCATTAGAGCAAGCAATTAAAGTGGTTAAAGGTAATGGTAGTCGTAAATTGGTGGTATTTTCTGATGTAGACTGCCCTTATTGCAAGCAGTTAGAACGTAAAGAGTTAACCAATATTACCGATGTGACGATTTACACATTCTTGTATCCGATAGAACAATTACACCCAGATGCAGCGGCTAAATCCAAAACTATTTGGTGCTCGCCAAATCGCGTTAAAGCTTGGAATGACTGGATTTTAAATAATAAGTTACCCACTACAACAGGCGCTTGCGAAGTGCCGCTTGAGCGTGTGGGCGAGTTAGCGCGAAAAGTGGGCGTAGTAAGTACGCCAACATTATTCTTTGCAGATGGTAAACGTGTTTTGGGCGCGCAACCTTACAAGGAAATTGAAAAGTATCTAGATGCAGCTTCTATAGCAAAGAAATAATGGCTTGAAATTACTAGCTTGAACTGAGCGGTAATAAATTTAACAGTCATGAATAAAAAAGCCACGTAAAAGTGGCTTTTTTTATTTTGTGGATTAAGTAGTTAACGTTTAACCAACCACTTCGCCCATTTTGAATATTGGCATATACATCGCAATTACTAAACCGCCAATCAACGTACCAAGAACCACCATAATGACTGGTTCCATTAAGCTGGAAATCGAAGCAACAGCATCATCCACTTCGCCTTCGTAAAAGTCAGCTACTTTACTCAACATCGCATCTAGCGCGCCAGATTCTTCACCAATAGCGGTCATTTGTAGCACCATATTGGGAAATACCTGTGCGTTTTGCATCGCAACCGTTAAGCTAGTACCGGTACTAATTTCACTTTGAATTCTTTTAGTGGCGTCATAATAAACACGATTTCCCGCCGCACCAGCCACTGAGTCCAAAGCTTCGACCAAGGGAACGCCCGCAGAAAACATCGTCGAAAGCGTGCGTGCGAAACGGGCAATAGTCGCTTTGCGGATAAGTTCACCAAAAATTGGCGCTTTTAATAGTAATCTATCCATCGTCGCCTGCATTTTTTCTGAGCGTTTCCAGGTGTAGAAAAAGAACCATATGGCAAAGCCTATCGAACCAAAAATCGCCCACCACCATTCAACGAAAATATCGGAGATTGCCATCACAACCAAAGTCGGTCCAGGTAAATCGGCACCAAAACCACTGAATAACTCTTTAAAAGCTGGGATGACGAAAATCATAATGATGGAGGTAATAATAAATGCAACCACTAAAATTGAGATAGGGTAAGTTAACGCAGATTTAATCTTACCTTTAATCGCCTGAATTTTTTCTTTATAAGTTGCCAAACGATCAAGCAGCGTATCTAAAATACCTGCCTGCTCGCCAGCACCAATCAAATTACAGAATAAATTATCAAAATAAAGTGGATATTTACGGAAAGATGCACTTAAGCTACTACCAGTCTCAACGTCGGCTTTGATATCACCCAATAATTTTGATACGGCCGGATTGCTATGACCTTTTCCCACGATATCAAATGATTGCAGTAATGGAACCCCAGCTTTCATCATGGTGGCTAGTTGACGGGTAAACAGTGTGATGTCTTTGTCAGTGATTTTACCTTTGCTGGCAAAAGCGCTTTGCTTTTTCACTTTCGTCACTGTAATGCCTTGACGGCGCAAAGTCGCATTCACAAATGATTCGCCTGCGGCACGTATTTCGCCTTTTATTATCTTACCTTTTTTATCTTTGCCTTCCCAAAGGTAGGTGTTTTGCTTACTCGCAGTTACGGCCATATGGCATCCTTATTAGATTCTGCAATTTTTTTTAAATGTGGATTTTAAAAAATGATTTTATTGATCGTTTTATTGAATTAATTAATTCTTTTATATATTTATTCATTGGTACAAGCTTCAACTTCAGCTACTGAAGTTAATCCTTGCATCACTTTTAATATGCCAGAGCGGCGCAAATCATTGACACCTTCTAATCTGGCTTGATCTGCAATGTCATGCGCAGTGCCATGCTTCATGATGATACGACTAATCGCATCCGTCACCGGCATCACTTGATAGATGCCCACACGGCCTTTGTAGCCATCATTACACATTTCACAGCCACCTTCTTTTGGGGCGTAAAGTTGCCATTTTTCCTTGAAGTCTTCTTCAATAAAGCCAACATCTAGCAATGCTTCTTTTGGTACTTCAATCGGTACTTTACAGTTTTTGCATAAGCGACGCGCCAAACGCTGTGCGGTAATCAGCGATACTGCAGAGGCAATATTAAACGGCGCAACGCCCATATTTAATAGCCGTGTTAGTGTAGATGGCGCATCGTTCGTGTGTAAAGTGGAAAGCACCATGTGGCCAGTTGATGCCGCTTTAATGGCCATATCTGCCGTTTCCAAATCGCGAATCTCACCAATCATGATGATGTCAGGATCTTGCCGCAAGAAGGATTTAAGCGCGGCGGCAAAAGTTAAGCCTTGCTTATCATTCACGTTGACTTGGTTAATGCCAGCAAGTGGAATCTCACATGGGTCTTCAGCAGTGGCGATATTAACACTGGGGTTATTTAAGATATTTAAGCAGGTATATAGTGAAACCGTTTTACCTGAACCAGTAGGACCTGTCACCAAAACCAAGCCATAAGGCCGACTGACCGCGCTTAAAAGCTGCTCTTTTTGAATCGGTTCATAACCCAATGCCTCAATGCCAAGCGTGGCGCTGGACGGATCTAAAATACGCATCACGATTTTTTCACCATGAATCAATGGCAAAGTACTGACGCGAAAATCAATGGTACGCGTTTTAGATAGTACCAATTTCATGCGACCATCTTGCGGAATACGTTTTTCAGAAATATCCATGCTGGAAATGACTTTAATGCGGGAAGCCAGCTTATCTTTAATGGCTAAAGGCGGCTGCGTAATATCTTTTAAAATGCCGTCGACACGATAGCGTACGCGGTAAAATTTTTCGTACGGTTCAAAATGTAAATCCGATGCGCCCATATTAATCGCATCAATCAGCATTTTATTTAAGAATTTAACAACTGGCGCATCGTCTACTTCTTGCGTGTTTTCAGCTTCTTGCTCTAAATCTTCACCGCCCATGTCCAAATCAAAATCGCCATCCATATCCAGCGACTTCATGCTGGTATCTTTTGATTCGACGATTTTTTCTATCCAACGGCCTAATTTGTCATCTTCAACCACCACGGGTGATAACGTCATGCCCATTTGGAATTGCACACTGTCTAAAGAGTGCAGATTGGTTGGATCAGAGATGCCGACAAACAACACATTGTTGCGATTTTGCAGTGCAATCACACGATTGGTCTGCATCAGTTTTATATCAATCGATTTAACCGGTAAATAATCGGGGTTAAAAGCATCAATATTGAAATAAGGAAATCCAAATGCACGCGATGAAACTTCGGCAATTTTTTCGGCGGATATTTTTTTGCTGGCAATAATTTGAGTAATAAATGGCACACGTTGGGTATTCGCATGTGTTTGCGCTAAAGTGGCCTCTGTTTCAGAAAGCAACTTTTCTTGCACTAACATACGCGCCAAACCACTTAACTTGATTGTTGTTGCAGATGCTGCCATTAATTGTTACTCACTTGCGTTAAATTTTGAATTGAATATTTAATCTAGTTTTTAATTTGTACTATTTAAACTATTGTAGTTAAACAATATTTTAATGTCCACAATAATGCACTTTTACTTTTTTTTTGTAAAGTTAATGCATCGTAGATATACTTAATTTTTAGAGAAATTCAATCAATTTGCAACATATAAAGCCATTATTCAACATGGCACGTATGCATTATGCTTGACTTTTTACAATTTGTAACATATAAAGCGCGAAGGTGTTTGTATTCAGTTTGCATGCCTGCTGTAACTGTATTTATTACGAATACACGTTACTTTGGTATTTAATCTCAGTACAAGCTTTTTGGGGCGCCCCCCTTGTATTATGTAAGGATGTAGAAATGGCACTAGGTACCGTAAAATGGTTTAACGATTCTAAAGGCTTCGGCTTTATTACGCCAGATGATGGTGGTGACGATTTATTCGCGCACTTCTCGGCAATTGTTGATTCTGGCTATAAAAGTCTTAAAGAAAGCGAACGCGTGAGCTTCGATGTAACAGATGGACCAAAAGGTAAACAAGCTTCAAATATTCAAAAGGCTTAGTTTTAAACTAAGACTGTTTTAGATATTAAGAATATTTAGCGCTAAAGTTTAAATTGAAATGGCTCGCAAATCGCGAGCCATTTTTTTATTCTGACATCATTAAATAATCAATTTTGAGCTGATTTTATTGATGTAGAATTAGTGTTAACCTATTTTTTGCATCAATATTCGCTTACATATGCGCAATGATTTCATCGCCAAATTCAGCGCTGCCCACTTGTGTTGCATCTTCCATTTGGCTTGAAAAATCACCAGTCACGCGTTTAGCTTGAATGGCTTTTCCTACGCCTTCCAATATCAAATCAGCCGCTTCTGTCCAACCCATATGGCGCAGCATCATTTCTGCTGACAATATGAGTGAGCTAGGATTCGCTAGATTTTTACCTGCGATTTTAGGCGCTGTGCCATGTGTTGCTTCAAACATCGCAACGGTATCACTTAAATTTGCACCTGGCGCAATGCCAATACCGCCGACTTGCGCCGCCAATGCGTCACTCATGTAATCGCCATTTAAATTCGTTGCAGTAACTACATCGTATTCGCTTGGGTGCAATAAAATCTCTTGCAAGAAAGCGTCGGCGATACAGTCTTTAATCACGATGCCATTAGGTAATTTTAACCATGGGCCGCCATCAATTTCTACTGCGCCGAATTCTTGTTTAGCTAATTCGTAACCCCAATCTCTGAAACCGCCTTCAGTAAATTTCATGATGTTACCTTTGTGGGTAATGGTTACTGATTTGCGATTATTATCAATAGCGTATTGAATCGCTTTACGAATCAATCGTTTGCTGCCGTCAATTGAAACAGGTTTAATACCTATAGCGGAGTTTTCTGGGAAGCGAATTTTTTTACGCATACCCATATCACTTAAAAATTGAATGACTTTTGCAACCTCATCAGAACCTGCAGCCCACTCAATACCCGCATAAATATCTTCAGTATTTTCGCGGAAAATCACCATATCGGTTTTTTCAGGATGTTTAACCGGGCTAGGTACGCCAGTGAAATATTGCACTGGGCGCAAGCAAACGTATAAATCCAGTTCTTGGCGCAAAGTCACATTGAGTGAGCGAATACCGCCGCCCACAGGTGTCGTTAGCGGACCTTTAATTGAAATCACATAGTCACGCACAGTTTGCAAGGTTTCTGCTGGCAACCAATTATCTTTGCCTTCTTTATCTTTACTGTAAGTTTTAACGGCTTTTTCGCCTGCATAAACTTCCATCCAAGCAATTTTTCGTGTGCCTTTGTAAGCCTTATTTACTGCGGCATCTACTACTTTTTGCATTGGCGGCGTGATGTCTACACCTATACCATCACCCTCAATAAATGGGATAATAGGATTGTTGGGCACGTTAAGTGAGTTATCGGCATTTACCGTGATTTTATCGCCCGCAGGAACGATTATTTTTGAGTCAACTATTTTTGAAGCCATGAAATTTCCTAATTTAAGATAACTCTACGCATGCTTATATTATTTAATAAGCCATTTAACGTGGTATGCCAATTTAGTCCACATGAATTACCTGATGGAAAAGCGGGTCATCCCACGTTAAAAGACTTCATCGATATTCCCAAAGTGTACGCTGCTGGGCGATTAGATACCGATTCTGAAGGTTTACTTATTTTAACCGATGATGGCGCATTACAACACCAATTAAGTCATCCAAAACACAAAGAAATCAAAACTTATTGGGCACAAGTGGAAGGTTTGCCACAAGAATCTGACCTGCAAACACTCAGATTAGGTATCGATTTGGGTGATTTTGTGACAAAACCAGCTGACATACGCCTGATTGAAGAGCCAGATAATTTATGGTCACGGAATCCTCCCATCCGTGAGCGCAAAGCGATTCCAACAAGTTGGCTAGAAATTAAAATATCTGAAGGCAAAAATCGCCAAGTGCGCCGTATGACAGCAAAAATGGGTTTTCCAACGTTGCGATTAATTCGTTATGCAATAGGAAAATATACAATTGAAGATATAGAAATTGGCCAATTTAAAGTGTTAAGTAGCAGTGATTAACGCATTCTGATTTAAATATTAAGTGCATGAAAGTTAAGTATTAAGTACTTGAAAGAAATTTTATGAAACCAATCATTATTTTTCAATTTATTGCGCACGAAGGGCCTGGTTATCTGGCCGAATTTTTAGACACGCAAGCCATTGAATGGCAATTAGTTAAAGTGAATGAGGGTGATTCATTGCCAGCATCCATATTGGCTTACAGTGGCGTGGTATTGATGGGCGGCCCGATGAGCGTAAACGATGATTTACCTTGGATTCCTCCGCTTCTCGATTTAATCCGCGAGGCGGATAAAAGTGCGATGCCATTGCTCGGGCATTGTTTAGGTGGGCAGCTAATCAGCAAGGCTTTAGGCGCAATAGTTAGCAAAAATCCTGTAAAAGAAATTGGTTGGGGCGAAGTGACGGTTATTGCGAGTGATGAGGCAAAACAATGGTTTGGCGAGATTGAAAGCTTTAATAGTTTTCATTGGCATGGCGAAACGTTTAGTTTGCCACAAGGCGCTACACACTTACTTTCCAGCCCATATTGCACAAATCAGGCGTATGCGATTGGCCAGCATTTGGCACTGCAGTGCCATATTGAGATGACAGCTGAAATGGTGCAAAAATGGTGTGATGAAGGCGTGGATGAGTTGGCTGAAGCGCAATCTAGCCCAGCCGTGCAGCAAGCTGACGTCATGCTGCAGAATGTGCCTTTACATTGTTTCTTTCTAAATAAAGTGGCAAATCAGTTGTACACGCAATGGATTAAAGGTTTGCAGCTAAATTAGTCTTAAAACGGTGTTAACTTGTGTTTAAAAATTAAATGCTAATAGAAGGCGAATCAATAAGGGTGAATAGAACGAATGTGGCTGTTTATTGGCGCTGTTAGTAGACATAGTTAAACATGTTAAAATAATCGTTACATTCAATTTAGATGAATTCATTATGTCTGGCAACACATTTGGCACTCTTTTTACCTTAACTAGCTTTGGCGAATCGCATGGCGCGGCGATTGGCGGCGTGGTCGATGGCTGTCCGCCCGGCTTAAGTTTGTGCGCAGAAGATTTACAATTAGATTTGGACCGTCGCAAGCCGGGTACTTCGCGTCACGTGACGCAACGCCAAGAAGCCGATGCAGTAGAAATATTATCTGGTGTATTTGAAGGTAAAACTACTGGCGCGCCAATTGGTTTATTGATTCGCAATACCGATCAGCGCAGTCAAGATTACAGCAAAATCATGGATACTTTCCGTCCAGGGCATGCCGATTATACCTACAGCCAAAAATACGGCGTACGCGATTATCGTGGTGGTGGACGTAGCAGCGCACGTGAAACTGCTGTGCGCGTGGCGGCTGGCGCGATTGCAAAAAAATGGTTATCCGAACGTTTTGGTGTAACGGTGCGCGGCTATATGAGTCAAATGGGCGAAATCGATATTCCATTTGAAAGTTGGGATGGCGTGAATGACAATCCATTCTTTTCGCCTAACCAGAATATTTTGCCTACTTTAGAAGCCTATTTAGACAAAATTCGCGCAGAACGCGATTCAGTCGGCGCGCGCATTACAGTAGTCGCAGAAGGTGTGCCAGTCGGATGGGGCGAGCCGGTATTTGACCGATTAGATGCGGATATCGCACACGCGATGATGAGTATTAACGCGGTAAAAGGCATCGAAATTGGCGCGGGTTTTGAATCAATCAGCCAGCGCGGCAGCGTGCACAGCGATGAAATGACGCCGCAAGGTTTTGTGACCAATCATGCCGGTGGAGTTTTAGGCGGTATTTCGACAGGCCAAGAGATTCGCGTCAGCATTGCGCTAAAACCGACTTCCAGCATTCCACAAGAGCGTCGTTCTATTGATAAAAATGGCAATGCAGTCACTATGCAAACCACAGGTCGCCATGATCCATGCGTGGGCGTACGCGCGACACCGATTGCCGAAGCAATGCTGGCGCTTGTTTTGATGGATCATGCGCTGCGTCATCGCGCACAAAATGCGGATGTGGTTTCATCTGTGCCCAAAATTTAGTGAACCCGAAATTTAATAAGTTCAGCAATGAATGAATCTGAAATTTAAGTTCGTATTCATTCATTGTTGAGTTTCACTCCTCACTTAAATAATCATTAGATTAACGACTGGACTGAGATTTGAGCCGCGCATTACACGTTAATCTTTCCCGTTTCTACTTCATTTACTATTTCTTCGTGGGCGCATTTGTGCCTTATTGGGGCTTGTATTTGCAGTCAGAACAATTCTCAGCGGCTGATATTGGCATCCTAATGTCACTGTTTCAAATCAGTCGTATCTTTGCTCCTAATTTTTGGGGGTGGCTGGCAGACCACACCGGCAAACGCGTGACCTGGATAAAGCTCACTGCATTTTTAGGCTTATGCGGTTTCGTAGCAGTATTTTGGGCGCATAGTTTTTTCTGGTTATTTTTCGTGATGGCATCGCTGAGTTTGTTTACCAGCTCCACTTTGCCGCTTTCTGAGTCGTTAACTTTAGCGCATTTGGCGACCACAAATGGACATTACAGTCGCATTCGCATGTGGGGTTCGCTGGGTTTTATTGTCGCGGCGGTGATATTGGGATTTTTAATTGACACTTACGGCATTAAAAGTTTGTTGTGGTTTTTGTTAAGCGTGCAAATCACTTTATTTTTGCTCACATTTAGATTGCCCGAAGCGATTATCAAACCGCATGCGCACGATAACTTTTCTATCTGGCAGATTATCAAACAACCGCCTGTGATCGCTTTATTGGTCGGTTGCTCCATGATGGTGACTGCGCACGGTGTTCTGTACAATTTTTATTCTATTTACTTGGCAGAACATGGTTATAGCAAAGGCATGATTGGGTTGCTGTGGGCAGTGGGCGTGGTGTTTGAGATTATGATTTTTATGCTGATGCCGAAATTAATGCAGCGTTTTAGCTTAAAAAACATTCTGCTCACCAGCCTTGTGTTGGCAGTAATCCGATTCAGCCTGATAGGCGTTGCTGTAGATAACTTGGCATTACTATTGATTGCACAAAGCTTGCATGCGGCCACTTTCGGTAGCTTTCATGCGGCATCGGTCGAGGTGATTACCCAGTTTTTTAATGGGCGACATCAAGCAAAAGGCCAAGCACTTTATAACAGCGTCGCCTATGGTGTGGGCGGCACGATTGGCGGACTTGCTGGCGGTTATGCACTGCAATTTCTGGGCGGTGAGAATACGTTCTTATTAGCGGCGATGTTTCCGCTGGCGGGCTTTATCGTGATAGCATTGGGATTGAAACTAGCGCAAACGCATGCACGTGCGGGCATGTTTGGATAGAAAACTAAGGAAATATAATGGTTAACTTAACTGTATTGATATCGCCTATATTGAGAATGAAAGCGTTACTAGTTTTAACTCCAGCTATCTTTTTTATAAGCGCCTTCTGTACAAGTGTATTCGCCAATACACAAGTCAACGTAGTTGGTCTGTTCAGCAATAAAGCTGTTGTGACGATAAACGGCGGAACGCCACAAAGCTTAAGCGCAGGCCAAACTAAAAGTGGAGTTAAGTTGATTTCTGCAGACAGCGAATCAGCTACTTTTATGATTGAAGGCAAACGCCAAGTGCTTAAAATGGGTCAAGCGGCATCTGTTGCCGCAAGTGGCGGATCAGAAGTCAATTCGCCAGTGAGTTTGTATGCCGATAGTAACGGGCATTTTTATGGCAATTTGAATATTAACGGCGCATCGCTTAAGTATGTGGTCGATACGGGTGCAACTTCTGTTGCCATGAATAGTGGCGATGCGAAATTCGCTAAAATCGATTACGAAAAAGGTGAGAAAGTCATGCTTTCTACTGCCAATGGCGAGGTAGGCGCATATTTGGTTAAATTGAATACCTTAAAAATTGGCACAATTGTGTTAAATAATGTCGATGCAGTCATACATGAAGGCGGTTCGCCACCTTATGTTTTATTGGGAATGTCCGCGTTGAATCGCGTGGAAATGAAACGTGATAATTCGATTATGACTTTAACTAAAAAATATTAAGATAAACCATTCAAATAAGAAAACGGGCTTAATTGCCCGTTTTTTTATTTACTGCTACTTAATTGAAGTTTTAAAGTCTATTTATTGCGTTTGTCATTTTCAATCAACGCATACGCACTGTGATTATGGATACTCTCAAAATTTTCGGACTCCACAGTATATTTATCAATACGTTTTTCGTTGTTTAATTGTGTGGCAACATCGCGCACCATATCCTCAACAAATTTCGGATTATCATAAGCGCGCTCAGTCACATACTTTTCATCTGGACGTTTAAGTAAGCCGTATAACTCGCATGAGGCTTGTTTTTCGACCATGCTGATAATATCTTCTATCCAAATAAAATCGTTCACCAGCGCAGTTACCGTCACATGGCTACGTTGATTATGCGCGCCGTAATCGGATATTTTTTTGCTGCAAGGGCAAAGGCTGGTGACTGGCACTAATACTTTGACCGTGATATCAAACTGACCATCTTTGATTTCGCCAATAAATGTCACATCGTAATCCAGCAAACTTTTTACACCAGAAACTGGCGCAGCTTTGTTTACAAAATATGGAAAGCGCATTTCCACATAGCCAGAATTCGCTTCAAGCCGTTTCACCATTTCGCGCAGAATACTTTCAAACGATTCCACTGAAATCGCGCGTTCGTTGGTGTTTAAAATCTCCACAAAGCGCGACATGTGCGTGCCTTTGAAGTTATGCGGCAGATGCACATACATATCAAAAACAGCAACAGTACTTTGCTCGCCGCCAGTTTTATCTTTCACAACAACTGGGTGACGAATGGATTTAATGCCCACTTTGTTGATATCTAAGTGGCGCGCATCAGGCATGTTTTGCGTGTCTTCGATGATGGTGCCAGCAACGTCTGGTAAAGGTAAATTCATTGTAATGTGGTCACTCCATATTGGCGCAAATGTTAGATTCAACTGAGTGTTAATGTCAAAAAGTTAACGTAAAAATTAGGTTAACTTAATGCCTCATATTGAGCGTAAATTTAACATTAAGTTTACTCGCTTACGCAAATGAGTAAACTATTTTAATTCATTTAGTATATGGCTGATATTGAGATGAAAACAATTAAATCAATAGCCTTAATGCATCTAAGGCTTAATTACTATGATTTAAATTGATGTGATTTAGTTTCAGTTGGATTGCACTAACAATGCCAGTTGCATCCAAGCCACATTGTGCCAGCATGGCTTCATGTACGCCATGTTCAATAAACGTATCTGGCAAGCCCAAAGACAGTGTTGGATTATACAAATGCATGGTTTGCATCGCTTCTAATACTGCTGCGCCTGCGCCACCCATCAATGCATTTTCTTCTATTGTCACAATCAAATCATGTGTGTTGGCTAATTGTTGAATTAACGCAGTATCCAGTGGTTTTACAAAGCGCATATTGGCAACAGTTGCATCCAATATATCTGCGGCCTGTAAGCTAGCAGTTAACATACTGCCGAAGCTTAAAATGGCGACTTTTTGATGAGGTTTAACAGCCGATTTGGCATTAGATTGTTTAATAGTAGATTCACGCACAATCTCAGCTTTACCAATCGGTAAAGTACTCAATGCGTTATCTATAGTTGTGCTAGGCCCTGCGCCGCGCGGGTAGCGCACAGCGGCTACGCCATTATATTGATAGCCTGTGGTGAGCATTTGGCGACATTCATTTTCATTACTTGGCGCCATAATGACAATATTGGGAATACAGCGTAAAAAGCTTAAATCAAACGTACCTGCATGTGTTGGGCCATCTGCCCCAACCAAGCCAGCGCGATCAATCGCAAGCAATACGTTTAGATCTTGGATGGCAATGTCGTGAATCAGCTGATCATAAGCGCGTTGCAAAAATGTGCTGTAAATCGCCACCACAGGTTTTAGTCCATCACAAGCCAAGCCTGCGGCAAAAGTCAGCGCATGCTGTTCTGCAATACCTACATCAAAATATCGTTTTGGATATTTTTCCGCGAAAGCATTTAGCCCGCTACCATCACACATCGCTGGCGTAATGGCGACTAATTTGCTATCTGTGTCTGCCATATCCACTAACCAATCCGCAAAAACTTGCGTATAGGTTTTTGATTGCGATGTACTAGCAGAAATGCCATTGCAAGGGTCAAACTTACTCACGCCATGATATTTGTTTGGGTTGTCTTCCGCAGGCTCAAAACCTTTGCCTTTTTGCGTCACAACATGCAAAAACTGCATGCCTTTAAGTTCGCGAATGTTGGCAAGTGTATCAAGCAACACTGGCAAATCATGGCCATCAATCGGGCCAATGTAATTAAAACCAAATTCTTCAAATAGCGTGCCTGGCGTTACCATGCCTTTAGCGTGTTCTTCGGCACGTTTGGCGAATTCTTTTACTGGCGGCGGCATCACACCTAATACTTTTTTGCCGCCTTTGCGCACATTATCGTAAAACCGACCCGATAATAATCGCGCTAAATAGTTGTTTAAGGCGCCCACATTGTTGGAAATGCTCATGTCGTTATCGTTAAGAATAACCAACAAATTGGCATCTATATCGCCAGCGTTGTTCAGCGCTTCAAACGCCATGCCCGCTGTCATCGCGCCATCACCAATAATCGCCACGCTACGGCGATCTAATCCCGCTTGCCTAGCCGCGATTGCCATGCCTAGAGCCGCAGAAATAGAAGTGCTGGAGTGGCCAGTACCAAAAGTATCGTAAGGGCTTTCGCTGCGGCGTGGAAAGCCAGCAATGCCATTTGGCTTACGCAAACTCGCCATCGCTTCACGGCGGCCAGTGAGTATTTTATGCGGATATGTTTGATGACCGACATCCCAAACTAAGCGATCATCTGGTGTGTTAAAGACATAATGCAGCGCAATCGTCAGTTCTACCACGCCCAAATTAGAAGCTAAATGGCCGCCTGTTTTGGCAACGCTTTCTACTAAAAACGTGCGTAATTCAGCTGCTAAAATAGCTAATTCATCGCGTTTTAGTTTGCGTAAATCTTCTGGCGATTGAATAGAATCTAAGAGATTAGACATAGTTAATTTGGTAAAAACGAACAGTAGTTAAAAACTACGATGAGTAATAAAAGTCGCTAGTTGCCTTAATAAATCAGCCTCGCGACCATAATAAGACAATGCAGCCATGGCATTTGCGTGTAATTCACTGGCCAATTGTTTGGCGGCAGATAAGCCTAAAATCGTCACGTAAGTCGATTTATTATGTTGTGCATCTTTACCCGCTGTTTTGCCCAAAGTTTGCGTGTCTGCTTCGGCATCTAAAATATCATCGACCACTTGAAAGGCTAAACCAATCGCTTTGGCAAAATGGTCAATCGCTTTTAATTTATCTTCATCTTCTTCAGTGCTGCTGTAAGCGCCTAATAAAGCTGCAGCGCGAATCAGTGCGCCGGTTTTATGAATGTGCATTTGCTCTAACTCTTCGCGTGTTAGCGGAATACCGATACTTTCCAAATCAATCGCTTGCCCGCCCGCCATACCGCGTGAGCCGCTGGCTAATGCCAATAGATGCAACATTTGCAGTTTTTGCGTGGCATTTTCTAGTAATTTATTTTGTGAGATCAATTGAAAAGCCAAACTTTGTAATGCATCGCCAACTAACAATGCAATCGCATCGCCATATTTTTTGTGCGTGGACAATTTGCCGCGGCGTAATTCATCATCATCCATGCATGGCATATCGTCATGCACTAATGAAAACGCGTGAATTAATTCGACAGATGCGGCTGGTAAATCGATAGTGGCTAATTTTGCACCACAGAATTCGCCCGCAGCGTAAGCCAGGAGTGCACGCACGCGTTTTCCGCCACCTAAAACTGAGTAACGCATCGCTTCATGCAATGTTGTTGGCAATGTTTCCGCAGATGGCATGTGTGTGTCTAACACGTTTTCCATGCGTGCTTGGTGATTAGCCGCCCAAACTTCAAAAGACTCTTTTTGAGGCTGATTCTGTATATCCAAATCCTTAAGATTTGAATCTTTTAACTCGGAGTTTAGTTCGGTCATGATAATTTTGGGCCGCCTTGCTGATTATGCTGCTGTATATGAATGTTCATGGATTCATCAGTCATCATTAGGCTGAAATGTGCTTAATTTTTGCGCGTCAGTTAATAGGCGCACTTGTTGCTCAACATTATTTAACGATTGTTGGCAGATTTGCAATAATTCGGCACCGCGTTTATACGCGTTAAAAGAATCATCCAGCGCTAAATTACCCAATTCCATTTGATTCACAATCGTCTCAAGCTCAACAACTGCTTGTTCAAAGCTGATGTCGGTTTTAGGTGCGCTTGTGGATTTTGATGGTTTCATTTTTAATTATAATCATTGGTTGAATCTGAACTTTACAATCCAAAACTTTGCAGTTCAAAGTTTTTTGTCACTTTAAAGCCGTAGAAATGGCGGATTAAACGATGATTCTATTGTGCTAGATTCGATAATATCGATTTTAACAAAACTAATGATTGTTGCGGAATTAAAAACGCAATTTGACGATTATTATTCAAGTTAACCTGTTAATTAGCTTAAAAATTAGACTTTTAAAACCGTTAACAAAAATTGCTTAATATCCTCAATCTCTTGCGCGCAAACAGAATGTTCCATGGCGTATTCGTGCCAATCTACGGCGTAATCTTCAGCTAGTAATAAGCTTAAGGAAACCTGGCAGGTTTCTAACGTAATCACTGCATCGTCGCGACCATGCGCCATGAAAATTGGTGTTTGTTGATTTGCTTCAGTTTTTTCTGCGGCTAAATTAGCTCTTAAAGGTAAATAAGTCGATAGCGCCAATACACCAGCCAGCGGCTGTGTATAACGTAGCGCAGTATGCAAGGCAATTGCGCCACCTTGTGAAAAACCTGCCAATACGATACGGTTTGCAGGTATGCCGCGACTGATTTCCTGCGCAATCAGTTGTTCAATTTGTAATTGGCTTTCGCCAATACCAATATCATCTTCACGACTAATGGGCGTTAAGCCATAAACATCATACCAAGCGCGCATTTCATAACCGTTATTGCGCGTGATATTTCGGTAGGGCGCGTGCGGCAAAATAAAGCGCACATGCGGCAAATTGAGCATTTTAACGACCGGCACAAAATCATTGCCATCCGCGCCTAAGCCATGCATCCAAATCACGCTGGCATTAATCGGTTCACTTGTTGCTATTTCTATTGGTTGTTCAGTCATTTTAATTTTTCATTACTTTTGGGGTTAGTTTTAGTGTTAATTATGATGCTAATTTAAGGGTTAATTATCTGCTTTATCCACTCGGCAAAATATGGCATTTTCAACATTTGTTAATGATAATAAATCGCCTGTTCAGGCTACATTTTATCCGCTATGCTAGTGCTTACAAAAGGGTTTATAAAGGCCATAAAATAATATGACGCTGCGCTGGCAATTACGGTACCGCGTGCTTGGAGTTTTCATTGGCAAGGTTATTGCTGTAGTTTACTTTGCCAATGCTGAATCCACTGAAAGCAATCTTGATTTCTGCGGGTGTATTGTTGGCAGTGGTATTGATTAACTTGGTGGACGAGAGCCGTGAGATGATGGTTTAAACCCAACGCAGTTAACCCAAATAATGAATGATTTTTTGACACCTTTGACGCAAATCATACATAACAATCGCGGCTCAATTGATAAATATAGAAGCGGCGATTATGGTTTTTGGGGCGCACCGCTGAAATAAGTCATTTTGAATGTGATACTTGAATTTAAACCTTAAAAAAGACGTATTGATCTTTAAAGATAAACTTATGCAAATGAAAATATTAGGATGTAGCGGCGGAATCGGTGGCGATATGCGCACGACTTCGCTGTTAGTAGATGATGATGTGTTGATCGATGCTGGCACTGGCGTGGGCGATTTGTCGCTTGAGGCACTGTTAAAAATCGACCATATTTTTGTCACACATACGCACTTAGACCATATCGTATCGATTCCATTATTGCTGGATACTGTGATGGGGTTGCGAGCTGAACCGATTACCGTGCACGCCACATTAGAGGTGATTAACACTCTAAAACAGCACATTTTTAATTGGCTTATTTGGCCCAATTTTAATTTGATTCCTGATCCCGCCTCGCCTTTTTTACGTTATCACGAAATTTTTGTGGGCGATGGTATTCAAATTAATAGTAAAACCATTACTGCAATGCCAGCGAATCACGTAATTCCCGCAGTTGGTTATCAGGTTGATAACGGTATGAATAGTCTGGTTTTTACGGGCGATACCGCTGGGAGTGCAGATTTTTGGTATGCTGTTAATCAAATTGAAAACTTAAAAGTGTTGATTATAGAAACCGCATTTAGCAATGCAGAGGCGGAATTAGCTAGACTTTCAAAACATTTATGCCCTGCAACTTTAGAGATAGAATTGGCGCATTTACAAAGCCAGCCAGCGGTTTATATTACACATCTTAAACCCGGTGAAGATGCCACGATTATGCAAGAAATCGCTGCCAATCCTAAAACGCAGCACTGTAAAGCCTTGTTACATCAGCAGGTATTTGATTTATAAGCTATTTAATTAAGATTATTTGATTTAAACCATATGACGCAAACTGATCATCAGCAAACTAACCAATCTGCTATTAGCAAAACTGCATTAGTCCGTTTCGAACCAATCGCAAGATTATCGCCTAACCGTTTAGATGAATTGGCTCCGCTTTGTATCATCGAGCAAGTGAGTAAAGATTTAGATCCCACGCGCATGAATGCCAGCACACAAGCCTTATATTTGTTGAAAGGTGATTTGGGCATTCGGTATGAAAATGGCAATAAATTAATTCTGCGCGCCGGCACCGATGCTGCTAAACATCCGCTAGATACAGAGCGTTTGAAAATCAAAGATACCATCGCATTAACACCAATAGACATAGTTCGTATTGATTTAGATTTGCTGGACATTATGATGACGTGGGATCAACTATCTGGTTATCCGCCCGCGCAAGCTAAATCTAAACCAAACACCACACAAAATAATTGGCAACTAGATGCCGCCAGTTTCCATGCGTTTAAAGTGCACAATGGTGTATTTAACAGGCTGCCACCCGCTAATATCGAGGCCATGTTCAAACGCATGACAGCCGTGGATGTCGTTGCAGGGCAAACCATTATCACTCAAGGGCAAGACGGTGATTATTACTATTTGATTCAGCAAGGCACAGCAGAGGTAAGCCGCATTACCGATATTAGCCAGCCGCCCTTGGTGCTGGCAGAGATTTCAACAGGCGCAGGTTTTGGTGAAGAAGCATTGGCGTCTGATACTAAACGCAACGCAACCGTCACTATGAAAACCAGCGGGCAATTACTGCGGTTAAATAAAGTAGATTTTATAGAGCTATTAAAAGCGCCGATTGTGAATAGCATCAGCAAACAGGACGCTGAAGAAAAAGTGCTTAACCAAGGCGCGATATGGATAGACGTGCGTTTTGCCTCTGAATATAAACATGAACATATCGAAGGCTCTATCAACGCTCCATTACACGAACTGCGCAGCTTTGCAGCGAACTTAGATAAAACAAAACATTACATCGTTTACTGCCAAACTGGCCGTCGCAGTAGCGCTGCGGCTTTTATATTGGCGCAATATGAGCTGCAAGTGGAAGTTTTAGAGGGCGGTACGCGTAGTAGTCCGTGATGGAATAAAAATTACATTTATTCTGTGATTTTATTTAATTTAGTTGTATGTCCTATTTTGTTGCACGAGCTACTTGCGTTTCAGCATATAAATTTAGGTACTCTGGCCTATATTTCAATGAGGGATTTTCTAAAAAACTTTTAAACGTATTTGGGTACGCTATTAACGTGCGATTCAATTGTTTTACAGCGTCTTCATGCCGACCTTTTAGTTCTAATAACAAAGCATGCTGATAGGCGATTGTTCTTATAGGTCTAAAACTCACCACGGATTGGTTTAGCAAAAACTGTTCATCAATCAGCTTGGGGTCAATAATCATTGACCTAGCATGCATAAGTTCGCTGTAAGGTGATAATAATGAATATTTCTGTACCCAGTTAAGTTGCACTAAATCGTTTACATTCTCGTATGCGAATTTTTGAATCCAACTTTCCAGTTTAATGTTGGAAATCAATAATGTAGTTATGTTAATTGCGCCTAATATCCATACTATTATCAAGCCAATGCGTGAAAACTTGATCACACATTTTGGAATGTTTATGGAGATGAATTTTTCATCTCCCGCGCCTAATAAAACAGCTGCAATTCCTAGAAAAAATGTAAACCATAATGGGTATTCAAGCATGCTATGAATACTAAGAATGGCTAGCAAGCTGATTAGCCACCATGTTTCTAAGTTTAAATCACGCCATTTAAAAGCCTTAGCCCAGCTGAATAATCCAGCAAAAACGATTAAAAAAGCAAAAATTCCCATTTCTGCCAACAACTGCATAAATAAATTATGTGCATGCTCAAAAATCCGTTTTGATGCCATTACTGTAGGTGCATCAATCAACAAAAACGTATTTGAAATAAGTTTTCCTGCACCAACTCCTAACCAAGGCGATTGCAAAAAAATACGCAGACTGTCGTACCAAAATTGCAAACGTGCCGAAGCAGAATCTGCGGCTAGACCATCAAATAAACGTTCTGTAGGTAAGTTAATGTATTCATTTGGTATTACAAAATAAATAAAAAGTTGAACAACAACGAAAATAGGTAGTAACAATATACCTGCTCGCCATGCGCTGCGCGTACTTTCTGACTCCTTATTTTGTTTGATAGTGCAGCGATGCATGACCGCGATTAAAAAAGTGAGAGCAATTAAATATAACCAAGCGCTACGCGATCCTGAAAATGACAGCATTATCATAAATAGCACAAGTATTAAACTAAAAAAACTGAATGAAAAGCACCTTTTTGCATATAGGTAAATTAATGATGTTATCGCTAATGCACAAAAATCCGCAAAATGATTGGTTTGTGATAGGGCGCCAAAACTAGATAAATTGGGTAAAAATGCAACCACTCCTCCAGTGCGTACCACAAACTGCAAGACTACTATACCTATATTAATGATGCCAGCAACGACCAAACCCCATGCTAGCGTGGTTGCCATATTTTCCAAGCCCAGCTTATTTCGCAAATAACTACTAAGCACTATCAGCAAAAATGCCCAAATAAAATATGAAAGTACAGTCAATGTATATTGGCTCGAGTGCAACATACCTAGTGCCCATTGCACGCATAAAATTGCGCCAAGTCCTAGAAAAATAAGTGAAATTCGTGGAATTCGTAGGGGTGATTGTATTGATGTCGTTTGGCCAAACGACTGTTGAGGTGCACTCCAAGCTGTTGAGCATAATAGCGGAAAGAGTGCTATCAAGCCCAGTGCGCCAGCTATCCATTCTGTGTAAAACGACGTCATTGGCTGTGCATGGAGCATGTTAACAAACGGAAGAGAAAACATGAGACCAATAAAAATCAGGCTGAAGTGACATGCATCAATGGAACCAAAAAACCGTTTTGACATAAAGTGAGAAACTCCGCTTAGCAAAAATCTTGATACAAAATCCTTGATTAAAGGTGTGTAGTTTCGAATCTAATTATGTAGCGTCAAGATATTACATGGTGCTAAATTAATTAAGTAAAAATCGCAATGGTTGCCATTATGCCGATAATTGCTACCACAATCATTAAGTCAATCAAGGCACAAGTATTTTTGTGCTTGCGCCATTACTTCTCTATTACTATGAATCAACTCCACTGAGATATGAGACTAAATAGTTTGTGCTAACTTGATTAGTCTCATCACATTGAGTAAATGTTACTAACTCTTAAGACAAAATAGAGCGGTTTAACAAAAAACCCCTGCATATGCAGGGGTTTTTAAGTTATAACTTAACTATTAATTAGGGCTGTACACATATAGCGCCTTTAGTAAGGTCGCAAGTTGTATCTTTGTCACCTGGAGCTTTTTTCACGCCAGTAAGTGTACCAAGGGTTGTCGCATTACCTGTATAAGTAAAAGGACCAGTACAAGCGCCAGCATTGGTTAAATCTGGTAATGAAGTAGCGCCGTCAGAGAATTCAATTAGAATTTTGTTTGCAAGCGCTTTAGATTCGATCATACAGGCACGGTTTGCAGATTTAATCGTGTAGTTTTGATAAGAAGGAATAGCAATCGCTGCCAAAATACCGATAATCGCGACCACAATCATTAATTCGATTAAGGTAAAACCTTTTTGTACTTGTTTCATGTTCATATAAATCCCCTTTAGTAAATTTAAGTGCTTACACATAATAATCAAACACCACATTAGTAATTGTTACCAGTGCTTGAAATATTATTAGCAACTGCTATGCCAACTAACTATGTTTAGTTGTTAACTGTTTGATAGTTATAAGTAAATAATTTTAAATTCTTATTTTTTGAGTGATTTAATAGGTTAAGTTCTATTAAAAATGGGTATTTAAAGCAATTTTGAAAAGTATGGGATGACAAAAAGTGTCAATGTTTACCAATTCCGTCACTTGCTACTGTTGCATGATTGGCGGTTTACTTGACGATTAATCCGTGTAGTTAAGTAGTTAAATAGTGAAAATTGGTATTTTTAAGTTTGACGGCAATAGTTTGACAATAAAGTTAACCACTAAAATACGTCAACATTTGAATGTTAATCAAAAATGGCGATAAAAAAGGATTGTAAGTTCAACTTACAATCCTTTTTTAGGCATGGTTTACTCAGTTTAGCTGATTGAAATCAATCGGCTGACTTTAATTACCAAAACTTCCACCATGGTTTTTTTGCCGAGCTACTTGATGTTGCGCCAGATCCCTGGCTAATTACTTTGAGCTTTCGAGTACCTTTTTCAAATTAGCTAAACCGCCATCGAATACACCAGTGATGAATTTAACCGCTGTTTCATCATCTTGACCTGCTGGAATTGGTGGGTTTAGTTTATAAGTGCGGTAAAAACGGCCAACCCAAGTTACTGTGCTTTCGCCAGCGCCTGGGCCTGCAGTTACTTGCATAAATGCGTTGTAATCAGCTACTGGCGCCACGCCGCTTACAATTTCGTATTTTAATTTCATATCTTTGTCGTCTGCACTACGTAGTTTTTCAACAATATCGCCACCGCCTTTTAGGCTTAACGTTCTGAATGTTGCTAATTCGCCGTTTTCATCTTTCTTTTGTTCAGTTTTAACGCTTTCGATTGCAGGATGCCATTTTTGCATGTTGCCGAAATCTTTTACCAATGCCCAAACTTTTGCTGGAGCAGCTTTAATCACAATGGTTTTTTCTACTTTTTGTGGTGATGGGCCGTGAGCGGCCGCATTAAATGACAATGTTGCCAAGGCTAATAATGTTAAAAACTTTTTCATGCATGGTCTCCGTTGAATGACAATAAATAAACTTAAAACTAGGATGGCAACTATTATAAATGAGTTGTACTGATAAGCCTATTTTACAAAGCCTATTAAACCCTATGTTTAGCTTTAACGCGAGATTACGTAGTGCGTTGACGCTAAATTTAAACTGTTTCTTTAATTAATTGGATAATATAAATTGTGCCTATTTTTGATTGGTCAGCACAAACTGTAACTCTTATGGTTTGGACAACACAAACTGTCCAAATGCGCGACTTTTATCGCCCGTTTTAATGTGTGATTTAATTTTATTACTGGCGGCATCAATTACAGTGAGTTTGTTTTCGCCCCAACTGGTGACTAAAACCTGATTGTTTACAACGTCAAAGCTAACGCCTTCGGGTGTCATGCCGACATCAACGCTCGCGATACTTTTTTGCGTGATTAAATCAATCACCGTAACAGTGTCATCTTGCGTATTGGATACATACAGTGTTTTATTGTTTGGATTAAGCACTGCGCAATAAGGATGTTCGCCGACTTTTAAAGTATTTTGTACTGGTAAAGTAGTTAAGGCCAGCGTGGCGGTGTCGATAATCGAAACAGTATTATCATAGACATTCACCGTATATAAATGCTTGTTATCAGGACTAAGTGTTAAGCCAAATGGATGCTTGCCCACTTTAATCTGTTTAACAATGGTCAGCGTTTTGGTGTCAATCACCGCAATCTCATTGGAATCGCGTTGCGCAACATAAAGCGTTTTGCTATCTGCACTGACGATTAATCCCGCAGGTGCATTTGCAACAATCAATTCGCGCTGCACATTAAAATTGCCAGTATCAATGGCTAAAATACGGTCACTGTACCAATCTGCCACGTATAAAGTTTTGCTATCAGGCGCAATCGCAATGCCAACAGGCGAGCCTTTAATGGCAATCGTTTCAGACACTGTATTGGTATCCGTATTAATTACGGAAATATTTTGGCTTTCTACATTACTAATAAAAGCACGGCTTAATGTTGGTGATATCGCCACGCCAACTGGTGCTTTGCCAACGGTAATTGTTTTGATTACTTCAGATTTGGCAAGATCAACCACCGAAACGGTGTTGTCACCTTGGTTGGTAATATAGGCAAAGCTGCTGCCATGATTATCCGACGCGCATGCAGTTAATGCGCCTATAAATGACAGTAATAGAAAAAAGCGCGTAATAAAATTTATATTTTGCATAATTGAGATGAATTGAGGGTTAATCCAGCGAATAAAGTATTAATTTAGCGCTATACGCAAATGCGAGCTTTCAATAGTGGCAAAAATATGAAAAAATTGCACTAAATATTTTAGGTAGTTGCAATATGTTAGATCGTGACGGATTCCGTCCCAATGTTGGGATAATCCTGTGTAACGCTCAAAATCAGGTGTTTTGGGGCAAGCGTATTCGTGAGCACGCTTGGCAGTTTCCACAGGGTGGTATTAAATACGGCGAAAGCCCAGAACAGGCGATGTATCGCGAGCTGATGGAAGAAGTCGGCTTGGAGGCAAAGCATGTAGAGATTTTGGGTCGTACGCGTGATTGGCTGCGCTACGAAGTGCCTAGCAGTTGGATTAAACGCGAGTGGCGCGGTAGTTATAAAGGCCAAAAACAAATTTGGTATTTGTTACGCATGATTGGACGCGATAGCGATGTTTCGTTGCGCGCTTCTGAACATCCTGAATTTGATGCGTGGCGCTGGAGTGATTACTGGGTACCGCTAGAAGATGTGATTGAATTTAAACGCGATGTTTACAAAGCGGCATTAAATGAATTGGCAGCGCATTTGCATCATAAAATAAAGACACATCCAGCTAGGCATATTTAAACCTAGATTAATTTAGACTAGATAAAAGAAAAGCCTGCTGATTGATTTAGCAGGCTTTTTTGTTTGTAGTTTTAATGTTGATCTTTTTAAAACCAGTGATTTTGAAATTAATTCTAAAAATGAATAGTTTTAACTAGTTAACCCATCACTTCGCCCAATTGAATCGCGCGGGCAGGGCGCCAATCGGCATTAAATTTCAATGTATTCTTTTCAAATAACATTACAACGGTTGAGCCTAACAAAAATCTGCCCATTTCATCGCCTTGTTTAAGCGATATATTTTTATCTGCGTAAGACCATGTGCGGATATTTTGACTGCGCGGCGGGTTAATCACTTTATTTTGGCTATCATGCCAAACAGTTGCCATGCTGCCAACAATCGTCGCTCCGACCAAAACCATCACAAAACTGCCATGCTGCTCAGATTCAAACTCGCACACAACACGTTCGTTACGTGCAAATAAATTCGGCACATTGGCGGCAGTATTCGGATTAACTGAGAATAAATCACCTGGCACGTACGTCATACTTTTTAGTGCGCCATCACATGGCATATGTATGCGGTGATAATCTTTAGGACTTAAATATAGGCACGCAAAATAGCCGTTTTCAAATTGATTAGCCAATATTTGGTTACCAGCAAGCAAAGTTAACGTTGAGTAATTGTGATTTTTTGCCTGAAAAATCTGGTCTTGTTCAATATTGCCAAATTGGCTAATTGCGCCATCTACCGGGCAGCTAAAATTAGTTTTTGCAAGTGGACGTGCGCCACTTTTAAGTGCGCGCGTAAAAAAATCATTAAAAGTCGCATAGCTGCTGATGTCTGGATTAGCGGCTTCTGCCATGTTGACTTTATAGCGTTTGATAAACCAGGCAATGACTGCCGTGGTTAATTTGCCGCCTTTTAAATTGGCAAGTTTACCTGCCAAAATGGTAATGGCTTGTTTGGGCAGCAGATATTGCAAAATAATGGAAAGTGGCAATTGAAATCCTTTAATGAAAAAGGGCAAAACGATTTGCGTCTTGCCCTTTTTTCTAACACTAAGTTTTAATACTTAATCTTTGATGCTTAAACTTTAATACTTAACCTTCAATTTAAGCTAGTTTTTGCTTTGATCGACTAGTTTGTTTTTAGCAATCCAAGGCATCATGGAGCGCAATTGGCTGCCAACTTGCTCAATTGGGTGCGCTGCATTTAAGCGGCGACGCGCAACCATTTCTGGGTAGTTGGTACGGCCTTCTAAAATGAATTGTTTTGCATAGTTGCCGTTTTGAATATTTGTTAAACATTCTTTCATGGCGGCGCGCGCTTGGTCAGCAATCACGCGTGGACCTGTTACATATTCGCCGTATTCTGCATTGTTTGAGATTGAGTAATTCATGTTGGCAATGCCGCCTTCGTACATTAAATCCACAATCAATTTAAGCTCGTGCAAACATTCAAAATACGCCATTTCTGGTGCGTAGCCTGCTTCTGTCAATGTTTCAAAGCCAGCTTTTACTAACTCAACCGCGCCACCACATAATACCGCTTGCTCACCAAATAAATCGGTTTCAGTTTCTTCACGGAAGTCAGTTTCAATCACGCCACCTTTAGTGCCGCCATTAGCTGCTGCGTAAGAAAGTGAGATGTCTTTTGCTTTACCAGATTTATCTTGATAAACCGCGATTAATGACGGTACGCCGCCACCTTTTAAATACTCTGAACGCACAGTGTGGCCTGGGCCTTTTGGTGCAATCATGATTACGTCTAAATCAGCACGTGGCACGATTTGGTTGTAATGGATATTGAAGCCGTGTGCAAACGCAAGTGCTGCACCTTTTTTAAGGTTTGGTGCAACTTCTGCATCGTAAATGCCTGCCATTGTTTCATCTGGTAATAAAACCATCACAACATCAGCGTCTTTTACAGCTTCAGCAATTTCAAATACGTTATGGCCAGAATTAACCGCTTTAGCCCATGAGCTGCCTTCTTTACGTAGGCCGATTGTCACCGTTACGCCGCTATCCTTAAGATTGGCTGCGTGCGCGTGACCTTGCGAACCGTAACCTACGATGGTTACTTTTTTGCCTTTGATAATGCTTAAGTCAGCGTCTTTGTCGTAATAAACTTTCATTGCTTTTCCCTTTAAATACAATTATTTATTAATGAATTACTTAACCTGTTTTAATACTTAACTTTTAATGCTCGTTCTTAAATATTAAGCTTAATGTTTTCAATCGCTTATATTTTTAAAATTCGATCGCCGCGCCCAATGCCAGAAGCGCCTGTGCGTACCGTTTCTAAAATAGCAGTTTTATCAATTGCTTCTAAAAACGCATCTAACTTACTGCAAGATCCAGTGAGTTCAATGGTGTAGCTATTATCAGCAACATCGATAATTCGGCCACGAAAAATGTCACACATGCGCTTCATTTCATCTTTAAAGTTAGCACTTGCTTTCACTTTAACCAGCATTAACTCACGTTCAATGTACTTGCCGTCATTTAAATCCAGCACCTTGACGACATCGACTAGTTTATTCAGCTGTTTGATGATTTGCTCAATTACTTCATCAGAACCGGCTGTCACAATCGTCATGCGCGATAGGGTAGGGTCTTCAGTCACTGCAACGGTAAGCGATTCAATGTTGTAGCCACGTGCGGAAAATAAGCCGGCAACGCGAGATAATGCGCCAGCTTCGTTTTCCATTAATAGAGAGATAATATGTTTCATTAACTACTAGTCCTCATGCCGATGTTTATTGTCTTTTTTAAGCACCATTTCTGATAAGCCTTTACCCGCCGCAATCATCGGAAACACGTTTTCGTCTTGGTCGGTAATAAAATCCATAAACACAAATTTGTCTTTTTTGGCGAATGCTTCTTTTAATGCGCCTTCAACATCAGCAGGATTGGTGATTTTCATCCCAACATGGCCATAGGATTCAGCCAGTTTTACAAAGTCTGGCAAGCTATCCATATACGATTCTGAGTAGCGATTTTCGTAGAAAAACTCTTGCCACTGACGCACCATGCCCAAGTAACGGTTATTCAGCATAATGACCTTAATCGGCAAGCCATATTGCGCACAGGTAGAAAGCTCTTGAATATTCATTTGAATACTGCCTTCACCCGTTACACAGGCTACTTGCGCATTTTTATCGGCGAATTGACAGCCCATTGCATACGGCAAGCCAACGCCCATCGTGCCTAAGCCGCCAGAATTGATCCAGCGACGTGGTTGATCGAATTTGTAATATTGCGCCGCCCACATTTGGTGTTGGCCAACATCAGATGTGACATAAGCCTCACCCTTGGTGACTTCCCACAGTTTTTCAATGACGTATTGCGGTTTAATCACAAGGTCTGAATTTGTGTACACCATGGACTTAACGCCACGCCATTCATCAATTTGCTTCCACCAAGTGCTGATGTCATTGCTTGTTTTTTCTGCAGTCAACACATCGTTCATTTCAGCCAATACAGACTGAACGTGACCAACAATCGGCACATCAACTTTTACGCGTTTAGAAATGCTGGATGGATCCACATCGATATGAATAATCGTACGTTTTTTGCTTAAAAAATCTTTAGGATCGCCAATCACGCGGTCATCAAAACGTGCGCCAACTGCAATCAACACATCACAGTTCTGCATCGCCAAATTGGCTTCATAAGTTCCATGCATACCTAGCATGCCAAGAAATTGCTTGTCACTTGCAGGATATCCACCCAAGCCCATTAATGTGCTGGTAACAGGATAATTGAGTGCGCGCGCTAATTTAACTAATTCTGCTGCGCCGTCGCCCAATACTAAGCCGCCGCCCGTGTAAATCATCGGACGTTTAGCTTCTAGCAATAATTTAATGGCTTTTTTAATTTGCCCGCTGTGGCCTTTTAATACCGGATTATACGAACGTAATTCCACCGTTTTTGGGTAAATATATTCAGCTAAATGTGCCGTAATATCTTTAGGGATATCCACAACAACTGGGCCTGGACGGCCTGTGGCTGCGATATAAAACGCTTTTTTCATTGTGGCAGCAATGTCTTTAACATCTTTTACCAGAAAGTTATGTTTCACACATGGGCGCGTTATGCCAACCATGTCAACTTCCTGAAAGGCGTCTAAACCAATGGCTGGAACGGCTACTTGGCCGCTGATAACGACTAGTGGAATTGAATCCATGTAAGCGGTTGCGATGCCGGTTACCGCATTGGTGGCGCCTGGGCCGCTGGTTACTAAGGCAACGCCAACGGTACCAGTCGCGCGTGAGTAAGCATCGGCCGCGTGTACAGCCGCTTGTTCATGGCGCACCAAAATATGCTTAAAGCCATTTTGTTTGTAAATTTCATCGTAAATGTGCAGCACCGCGCCACCAGGATAGCCAAATACAAATTTGACTTTCTCTTCGTTTAAGCAGCGAATGACAATTTCTGCGCCCGTAATGGTTGGATTCCCATTGATTTGGTCACTACTAGCAGGTGTCGAATTATTATTTTGTGAATCCATAAAACCTTGATTTTTTACGATTAAATGATGAACCCTAAACCTTAACCGTTTGAGCGCATTTGGTCAAGTTTGGTGATGGATAAACAATTGAAAACACTAGGGGATAAATCAGTAATAAATGAAAACGCAGCAGTAATATGCAATGATTAGTATTCATTACTTAACCATTTATTTAGTGCAAAAAATACTTAAACAAGTGTATTTAGGAATCTAATGGAGGTGCGACTTTTAATAGTTCTTCAATAGTAGTTAATCCAGCGGCGACTTTTTCTGCGCCATTCAGCATTAAAGGTTGCATGCCTTCTTGATACGCCATGTTTCTGAGCATCGGCAAATCGGTATCATGTGTGATCAATTTGCGTAACTTTGGCGTGATGGTGAGCATTTCATAAATGCCGCTACGGCCGCGGAAACCTGTGTTGCGGCATTCTACGCAGCCAACTGCTTTCATCGTACCAGTAGGTTTGTTGGCTTTGAAAGGGTAGGTGATGGATCTCCACTCTTCATTGGTGATCTCATGCGGCGCTTTGCAAGCAGAGCAAAGCGTGCGCACAAGTCGCTGCGCCATAATGCCTAAAACAGTTGAGTGAATTAAGTACGATGCCACACCCAAATCTAACAGACGTGTGACAGCCGAAGGCGCGTCGTTTGTATGCAGTGTTGATAAGACCAAGTGACCAGTCAATGCCGCTTGAATTGCCATATCAGCGGTTTCGATATCCCGAATCTCACCGACCATAATAATGTCAGGGTCTTGTCGCATTAATGTGCGAATCCCATCGGCAAAATTAAGTCCGATATTAGTCGTCACTTGCATTTGATTAAACGCAGGTTCCACCATTTCAATCGGGTCTTCAACCGTGCTCACATTCACTTCTGGCGTGGCTAGTTGTTTGAGTGTGGAATATAAAGTAGTCGTTTTGCCTGATCCCGTTGGACCAGTGACCAAGATAATGCCGTTAGGACTTTTGGTCCATTGTGCCCATAAATCTGCTTGTTTTTTAGAAAAACCTAATTGAATAAAATCTTGCACAATGACATCTGGTGTAAAAATCCGCATCACCAGTTTTTCGCCAAATGCAGTTGGCATGGTGGATAAACGTAGCTCGATTTCAGTGCCTGTATTGCTGACGGTTTTAATACGACCGTCTTGTGGGCGGCGCTTTTCTACCATATCCATACGACCCAACAATTTGATGCGGCTGGTAATCGCGTTCATGATATTGGACGGCAATTGATACACTTGATGTAAAACGCCATCAATGCGAAAGCGCATCGTGCCCATGTTGCGGCGTGGCTCTAGATGAATGTCACTGGCGCGCTGCTCAAAGGCGTATTTAAACAACCAATCTACAATATTTACTACGTGCTGTTCGTTAGCGTCTAGGTTTTTATCTTTACCTAGCTCAACCAATTGCTCAAAATTTTGTACGCCAACAATCTGACCTGCTTTGGCTAAATTAGCTTGGTTAATAGACGTTGCTAGATTGTAAATTTCGGGTAAATAGCGATTAATTTCTAGCGGGTTAGCAAATACCAATTTGATGCGCATATTTAAAATGCGCTCTAAATCTGGTATCCAATCTACTTGATAAGGCTCAGAAGTCGCCACAGTCGCTTCATCGCCTTTCACCGAAATCGGCATGATTCTCAGGCGTTCAGCATAAGCTTTCGAGACAATTTGTGCAGCAGAGCTAAAATCCAGTTTAAGTGGATCAATATGGTAGAAATCCAAGCCTGTTTGCGCTGCCAGCCAGCGGCTTAAATAATCCACTGTCATCGGTTTATGTGGCGACTTAAAATCTTTCCATTTTTGTTCGCCAATTACAACGACTGGATGCAAGTTTGAACTATCTAACTTGCGATCTTTATACAGTTTTTCGGCTTGCGTTTTATCTAATCTGCCATCGTTAACCAGCATACGCAACACATCACCCAAGCTTAGTTTGGCCTTAGCGGCAGCTTTAATTAAGCCAGAAGATTTGCTCATCACTTGGCCTGTGTGTCGGCTTAAGCCAGGTTGCGTGTTTGGATCTGTATGGGTGCCTGTATTGGGGGATTTAGTCATTATTACCTTATTGGGCTTGCTTAATTAAGTTGCTAATTTAAAAGCGTTAAGTAGCGTATCAACATACATTATTTTATTCTTAATGATAAATCAACGGCGCGAATATTTTTAGTTAAGCCGCCAATTGAGATGCGATCAACACCTGTCAGCGCAGTCGCGCGTGCAGAACTTAAATCCACGCCGCCAGAAGCTTCTAATTTGGCGCGACCAGAATTCGTCGCTTTATTTATTTCTACTGCTTCTTTCATTTCTTTTAAGCCAAAGTTATCTAACAAAATACTGATAGCACCTGCATCCAAAGCTTGTTTAAGTTGCTCAGTATTTTCAACTTCTATTTGAATGCTAATGTTTGGATGTTGTGTAATCGCTTGCGTTACAGCTGCATTAACACTGCCTGCGGCGGCAATATGATTTTCTTTGATTAAAATGCCGTCATAAAGTGCCAACCGCTGATTAGCACCGCCACCAACTGTGACCGCATATTTTTGTGCCAAACGTAAGCCAGGAATCGTTTTTCGCGTGTCCAAAATTTGTGCTTTAGTGCCAGAAACGGCCATCACGAATTTGCGCGTTTCAGTGGCGACTGCAGAAAGTAACTGTAAAAAATTCAGCGCGCAACGTTCAGCTGTGAGCAAGCCACGTGCGCTGCCGTTAATCTCACATAATAATTGGTTGGCGGTAATTTTCTCGCCTTCATTCACCAGCCATTTGATTTTAATATCGGTATCAATTTGCTTAAAACAGGCGTTAACCCAATCGATACCGCAAATAACCGCATCTTCACGCGTGATAATCGTGGCTAGTGCTTGCTTGTCAGCCGGAATCAGCGATGCAGTCAAATCGCCACTACCGATATCTTCGGCGATTGCCTGCTGGACATCATAATCAACCAACGCATTAAAAGCGCCAGAACCGCGCGGATAATGTTGTGTAAATAGAGGAGTGAACATAATTTCTATTATAATGCAGTCATCGTCAAACAAAGTACACTCATAATGAAGCTTTTATACACAGTTAATAGTCCTTATGCACGCAAAGTGCGGATCGTCGCGCTTGAAAAACACATCGATGTCGAGCTGCAAGAAGTCGTGCTGAATGACCCGGATTGTCCTGTTAAAAATCATAATCCTTTAGGCAAAGTGCCCGTGTTGGTGTTGGATGATGGCGATAGTTTGTATGATTCAAAAGTGATTGTCGAATATTTAGATAATCGCACACCGCTTGCGCATTTAATTCCGACGGACCACAGCAGTAAAATTTGGGTGCGCCGCTGGGAATCACTTGCAGATGGTATTTGTGATGCGGCAGTAGCGGCAACAATGGAAAGTCGCCGTCCGCCAGAACAGCAAATTCAAGCTAATATCGATAAGCAAGTTGCTAAAGTATTGCTCGGTTTAGAAGTGCTTAATTTGGATATCACCAAGAAAAAATGGTGTGTGAATGAGACTTTTAGTGTGGCAGATATTGCCGTTGGCTGTATGTTGGGTTATGTTGATTTGCGCTTTAAGCAATTGAATTGGCAAGATAAATTCACTAATTTAGCCAAACATTACAGCGTGTTGATTAAACGGCCTAGCTTTAAACAAACTATGCCAGTGGCTTAAGTTTTACTTAGTTAAGTTGCTTGAATCCAGTTTACGAAATATCGCTATAAATCAGCGTTTATTAAGTAAATAGTCAGAATTAGTTAACCATATTTTTGGGTTAATAATTATCAGTAAGTTCATCAGCCAATGTCGACAATTGCGTTTTTTTACGCCTGCTTTGGCGTTCGTTCAGCCGTTTTTGCGCCGCAATTGGAAAATCGGTAAATCGAATCACATTGCCTTCAATCAAAAGGCTAATTAAGTCTTCTAGCACGCGCGCTAACTGAATATCGCTTTCACGAAATGAAGAATTTTTAGCCAATGTTTGTTCTAGAAATGCTAAATATTCCTTGCTGTTATCTTCAACAAATACCCAGCCATCGCCAAAATTTTCAGAATCACTTGCAGCAATCACAACGCCGCTAGCATTTTTAAACACATAAGCCATATTTACTTGTCCAATCTATAAATTAAGACGATTTTTAGTGTTTAATTTTACTGCTTAATTGTGTGTTAAGTCTGAAAATCTCGGCAATGCTTATTTATTTAAGCTGGTTTTCTAATCCCAACTTAAAGCGCCACCCGTTTGATATTCTGTTACGCGGGTTTCAAAAAAGTTTTTCTCTTTCTTCAAATCCATCATTTCACTCATCCACGGAAATGGATTCGTTGCACCTGGATACAGCACATCCAGACCGATTTGCTGACAACGGCGGTTAGCAATAAAACGCAGATACTCTTTAAACATTGTTGCATTCAATCCCAATACGCCGCGTGGCATTGTCGCTTCTGCATACTTATATTCAAGCTCAACACCGTGTTGCATCAAACCTTTTATTTCTTCACGGAATTCGGCTGTCCATAAATGTGGATTCTCTAGTTTGATAGTATTGATTACGTCGATACCAAAATTGCAGTGCATCGATTCATCACGCAGAATATATTGATATTGCTCTGCCGCACCTTGCATCTTGTTTTGGCGACCAAGCGCTAAAATCTGCACAAATCCAACGTAGAAAAATAAGCCTTCCATAATGCAAGCAAATACGATTAATGAACGCAATAACTGTTGATCTGCTTCAGGCGTGCCGGTTTTAAATTCTGGGTCAGTCAAGATATTGATAAATGGAATCAAAAAATCATCTTTGTCTTTAATGCTCGCCACTTCTTGGTAAGCATTGAAAACTTCGGATTCATCCAAGCCCAAACTTTCCACAATGTATTGGTAAGCATGCGTGTGAATAGCCTCTTCAAAACCTTGGCGCAGCAAATATTGGCGGCATTCTGGCGCGGTAATATGGCGATAAGTGCCTAGCACGATATTATTGGCAGCCAGCGAATCAGCGGTGGTGAAAAATCCTAGATTGCGCTTAACGATCAAGCGTTCATCATCCGTTAGCGCAGTGCTATCTTTCCACTGCGCAATATCGCGGCTCATCGACACTTCTTGCGGCATCCAATGGTTGGCGCAACCGGCTAAGTATTTATCCCAGGCCCAATGGTATTTAAAAGGTACCAGTTGATTCACGTCAGTTTGACCGTTAATCATCCGTTTATCTGAGGCATTCACACGGCCTGAGATGGATGGTTGATTTGCGGCGACTGGTGCCACAGTATTTGCTATTAATGTAGGCACTGTTTCTAATTTTTGCGCTACTGGCTCTACGTAAACTTCATCTTCAAATGAAAGCATATTTTTCCTTATTCTTTAATTACTTAACTTCAGAAAATTAAAAGTTCTAAGCGAAACAAGGCGTGAGAAAAATTTTGAGCGCAGCATACATTAAGTATGTCAGCGATAAATTTTTTGATACAACGCCGTTTCGCGACGAAATTTTAGTTTTTTATTGGCAAGATTCGCATTCTGGATTGTCTATTGAACACATTTTCGGTGCTTCTTCTGGTGCATTGCTGCCTGAAGAAACTGCGTTCAATTCACCGCCCGAGCCAGTAGATTTCTCTGCTGCCGTTGCACCCAATGAGCGCAAGTAATAAGTGGTTTTTAATCCACGTTGCCAAGCCAATAGATAGGTATCGTTCAGTTTTTTGCCAGACGGTACCGCAAAGTAAAGATTCAGCGATTGCGCTTGATCTATCCATTTTTGGCGCCGCGCTGCCGCTTCAATTAACCAAGTTGGGTCAACATCAAATGCGGTGGCATACAGTTGCTTTAAATCCGCAGGTACGCGTTCAATTTTTTGCAGTGAGCCATCAAAATATTTCAAGTCAGATACCATCACCGTATCCCACAATCCACGGGCTTTTAAATCGTTAACTAATTGCTCATTCACAATCGTGAATTCGCCAGATAGATTTGATTTAACATACAGGTTTTGGTATTCAGGCTCAATACTGGCAGATACGCCGACAATATTAGAAATCGTCGCCGTCGGTGCAATCGCTACGCAATTAGAATTGCGCATACCGACTTTTTGAATACGTGTTCTCAGCGCATCCCAATCCAACGTTTTGCTTCTGTCGACTTCAACATTGCCGCCGCGTTCAGCTAGCAATAAATCTAATGTATCTAATGGCAAAATACCTTGATCCCACAAGCTGCCTTTGAAGCTAGAGTATGCGCCGCGCTCTTCTGCTAACACCGTAGATGCGTAATAAGCGTTATAGCAAACCGCTTCCATGGCGCGGTCAGCAAACTTCACCGCTTCCATACTTGCGTAAGGAATACGCATAGCGTGCAGGCAGTTTTGGAATCCCATAATGCCCATGCCGACAGGGCGATGGCGTGTATTGGCGTTGCGTGCTTTGCCTACGGGGTAGAAATTAATATCGACTACGTTATCCAACATGCGCATACCAACTTTAATGGTTGCCTGTAACTTGTCGTTATCTAGCACTAAATTGCCGTTAACTTCGGTTAAATGCTGTAATAAGTTCACAGAGCCTAAATTGCAAACGGCGATTTCCGTGTCAGAAGTATTCAGCGTAATTTCAGTACAAAGGTTTGAGCTATGTACAACCCCCACGTGTTGCTGTGGTGAGCGAATATTGCATGGGTCTTTAAAGGTAATCCAAGGATGGCCCGTTTCAAACAACATAGAAAGCATCTTGCGCCACATTTGCAAGGCGGGGATTTTCTTGAATAGCTTGATTTCGCCATTTTCAGCACGACGCTCATATTCCACGTAAGCAGTTTCAAACGCTTTGCCATATTTATCGTGCAAATCGGGTACGTCAGATGGCGAAAACAATGTCCAATCGCCCGCTTCAGTCACGCGACGCATAAATAGATCGGGAATCCAATGTGCAGTATTCATGTCATGTGTACGGCGGCGGTCATCGCCAGTGTTTTTGCGTAAGTCTAAAAATTCTTCAATATCTAAATGCCATGTTTCTAAATAACCGCACACAGCACCTTTACGTTTGCCGCCTTGGTTAACTGCTACAGCTGTGTCATTTACCACTTTCAAGAATGGAATCACGCCTTGGCTTTTGCCATTGGTGCCTTTGATTCGTGCGCCCAATGAACGCACTGGCGTCCAGTCATTGCCTAAGCCGCCGGCGTATTTTTGCAATAATGCATTTTCTTTAATGCCTTGATAGATGCCTTCAAGGTCATCGCTTACGGTAGTCAAATAGCAGCTGGATAATTGTGAATGCAATGTACCGGCATTGAATAAAGTCGGTGTTGAGCTCATAAAATCAAACGTACTTAACACGTTGTAGAACTCAATTGCGCGCGTTTCGCGGTCAATCTCGTTAATCGCCAAGCCCATCGCCACGCGCATAAAGAATATTTGTGGCAACTCGATACGTCGCTCTTCAATATGCAAAAAATAGCGGTCATATAGCGTTTGAATACCTAAATAACCAAATTGAAAATCGCGTTCTTTTTTAAGTGCAGCAGCAAGTTTGGTTAAATCAAACTGCGCTAAACGTTGATCTAGCAATTCTGCATCGATACCCATTTTGATATAACGTGGGAAATATTCGACATAATGTGTATCCATCTCAGCATGGCTGACACGTCCACCTAATACTTCGGCGCGCACTAAATCCAGTTGCAAACGGGCAGTCACATAATTGTAGGCCGGTTCCGTTTCAATCAAGCTACGTGCCGATAAAATCAGCGCTTTATACACTTCAGTAAACGGAATGCCATCGTACAAATCGCGCACTGCTTGCTCTACCACTACATTTGCGTCAACAGCGTTTCCTAAGTTTAGACAAGCCTCACTCACCATCGCAGTCAGCTCTTTAATATTTAACGGCGTTAATTTGCCATTGATATTCACGTTAAGTGCGTGTTCAGGTTCTGTGTTTACTTGGCTGGCTTTTTCAGCGGCGCGTTCTTCATTGCGTTTTTCACGGTAAAGCACGTATGCGCGCGCTACATCGTGGTTGCCATTGCGCATCAACGCCAATTCTACTTGGTCTTGAATATCTTCAATGTGAATAGAACCGCCAGCAGGTAAACGGCGGATTAGCGCGTTATTCACCAATTGGCTCAATGTGACGACTTGGTCGCGCACACGTTGCGAAGCCGCACTTTGATTGCCTTCGACTGCTAAAAAAGCTTTGGTGATGGCAATAGAGATTTTATCGAGAGTGAAGGCAACTGCTGCGCCATTTCGGCGGATTACTTGCAGCGTTGGTAATAATGTGGATTGTGCTGAATCAGCGTTTTGTGATGGTCTTACGTCATCCATTTTGGTTTTCCCTTTTTAATAAAGGGCAGGTTCGCTTTACTTAACACATTTTTTTAATCAAAAAATATGTAACTAAAAACAGCATGGCAGAAAATCAAAAAGAATGACTTTCCATCTGCCGAGGACACCCCGCCTCAAACGTTATAAAAAAATAGTTTTGCATCATTTTTGATGGTTAAGTTAACGCTGAATTTGTTAAGTTAACCCTAGATTTGACGCAAAAAATGCACACGGCAGGTCTTCTGGCTTTCAGGTCTTCATCATTTTGCTAGCCTTCCCGAGCGGATTTTTACATCCAAACTTAGTGGCAAAAGAGATACAAAATGACTCGCTGATTACAGCTGCGGGGGCAGCCCCGGAATTAAAGTCTGCAAGCTAATAATTCGCTCTACAAACTTCGCACCGGATTCCCTTTTATCTCGAATTTCGACAGAAATTCGAGAACCGTATGTAAAGACTATAACGCAATATGGTGGGGTATTTCAACAGATAAAACACAATATATTGATAATATTTTAATTTATTTCCTATATGTATGTTTTATAAGACTTTTTATTTTAGTCACAATTACGCTGTTTGCTCCAATGCTATTCTTAATGTTTTAGCAACACTAACCATGTTTTGTAACGCCAGTTTCGTTTCATCCCACCCTCGGGTTTTTAGGCCGCAATCTGGGTTAATCCAAAGCCGCTCTGCAGGAACCACTTCAAATGCGCGTTTCATCAGTTTTTCCATCGCCTCGATACTTGGCACGCGTGGCGAGTGAATGTCGTACACACCAGGCCCAATCTCGTTCGGATATGAAAACTCACCAAAGCCATCTAATAATTCCATTGCCGAACGCGAAGTTTCAATCGTAATCACGTCCGCATCCATCGCTGCAATCGCTGGCAAAATATCGTTAAACTCCGCGTAACACATATGCGTGTGAATCTGCGTATCGTCTTTGGCAACACTGGCAGAAAGTTTAAAAGCGCGAACTGCCCAAGCCAGATAATGTGCCCACGCGGCTTTTTGTAGCGGCAAACCCTCACGCAAAGCGGGTTCATCGATTTGAATAACCGCGATACCCACATTTTGCAAATCATCCACTTCATCGCGAATCGCCAGCGCTAATTGCAAAGCAGTGGTTTCGCGTGGTTGGTCATCGCGCACAAAAGACCATTGCAGCATAGTGATCGGGCCAGTCAACATGCCTTTTACAGGACGCGTAGAAAGCGATTGTGCAAAACGTGCGGTATCAACGGTCATTGGATGCGGCCGATAAACATCACCAAAAATAACCGGCGGTTTAACGCAACGCGAACCATAACTTTGCACCCAGCCATTTTGCGTAAACACATAACCAGCTAACTGTTCACCAAAAAATTCCACCATATCATTACGTTCAGCTTCGCCGTGCACCAACACATCCAAGCCGATTTCTTCTTGTTGCGCGATAGCATAAGCAATGTGCGATTCCATATCTAGCGCATATTTATCTTGGCTAATCTCGCCTTTTTTAAATGCGGCGCGGCTGGCGCGAATGTCTGGCGTTTGTGGAAATGAGCCAATCGTCGTCGTTGGCAATAATGGTAAATTCAAACGCGCGTGTTGTGTGATTTGGCGAGTATTGAATGTACTTTCGCGGTTCTCATTTAAATCATTCAAGCCCTGAATGCGCGCTTTTACATCGGCATTATGCACACGCGCTGATTGATTGCGTGAGGCGATGGCGGCACGTGAAATACTTAATTCTTCTGCCACAGAATCAACACCGTGATTCAATGCTTTGGCAATGGTTTTTAGCTCGATGAGTTTTTCATCCGCAAACGCCAACCAAGACTTTATTTCAATATCCAATTTAACTTCATGTTGCAAAGTCACTGGCGTATGCAATAGCGAACAACTTGGCGCAATCCACAAACGCTCGCCCAATCGCTGCGCCCAATGTTCTAATAAAGCCAATGCTTTATCCAAATCAGTGCGCCAAATATTGCGACCGTCAATAATGCCAGCCGATAACACCCAATAACTCGGAATCGTATTCACCCACGGGCCTAATTGCTCTGGCGCGCGCACTAAATCTAAGTGAATTCCATCCACAGGCAATGTGGCAATCAAACCTTGGTAGCGCGAAATATTAGCAAAATAAGTCGTTAACAATAATTTTGGGCGAGAAATCCTAAACCACGCATAAGCGCGCTCAAAGGCTTTGAGCCAAACGTCATCTAAATCCAGCGCAAAAATCGGTTCGTCGATTTGTAGCCATTCGATTTTTTTTGCATGCAATTCTTGTAGTAAATGCGCGTATTGTTGGGCCAAATTATCCAGCAAATCTAACTTGTTCACGCCGCGCGCTTTGCTTAAATACAGAAAACTCACTGGGCCAAGCAGCACAGGTTTCACGTTTTTAGACAATTTTAGCGCTTCGTCAACCTGATTTAAAAAGTCATGCGCGTTGATAGAAAACTGCGTATCGGCATTTAATTCTGGCACGATATAATGATAGTTCGTATCGAACCATTTCGTCATTTCCATCGCTGGTTGCTCTAAATTGCCACGTGCTAATGCAAAATAAGCATTTTCTGGCGAAATACTTTTTTCACCAAAAGGCAATTTAGCAAAACGTTTTGGCTGTGCACTGAATAAAACCGTGTGATCCAACACGTGATCGTATTGCGAAAAATCATTGCTTGTTATAAAGGCTAAGTCGGCATCCTGCTGTTTCTGCCAATGCGTTGCGCGTAGGTTTGTTGCTGTAGTTTGCAAATCTTCAGATGAAGATTCACGGCGCCAGAAAGATTCCAGCGCGAATTTCAATTCGCGTTTTGCACCAACGCGCGGATAACCCAAAATATGGGCTTTAACTATTTTTGTTGTCATTATAATCACCTAAATATTCACTAAATTTTTGTGGTAACTCTGTTGAGAATCAACTAAGGTTTGCATTGTGAAGCGATGAAATTTTTTAATAAAGCGAAAGTTTTTGTGATAAATTTGAATTAAATTCATACCTAAAAATGTAAGGCAGTTCAATATGCTAGAAATCCGTCATTTAAAATCGCTTAAAGCTATCGCTGAAACAGGAAAATTGGGGCTGGCTGCAGAGCGTGTTTTTCTAACACAATCGGCACTTTCACACCAAATACGCGCGCTGGAAACGCATTATGCAATCACGCTTTTTCAGCGCAGCGCACAAGGTTTGCGCTTTACGCCAGCTGGACAGCGACTGTTAGATTTAGCCAATGAATTATTACCGCTGATTGAGAAATCCGAACGCGATTTGATTCGCCTGAAAAGCGATCAATCTGGCGAGTTAAGAATTGTGCTGGAATGCCATACCTGTTTTGATTGGCTAACGCCGGTGATGGATGCATTCAGGCGCGCCTGGCCAGAGGTGGAAATAGATCTGGTGGCTGGATTTCATAGCGACCCTTGGCACTTGTTGCATGAAGGCAAAGCAGATGTCGTGATTGGTGGCTTGCCAAATGCTATGTCTGAAAAAAATAGCAGCTTAAATCATCTGCCATTATTTAAGTTTGAGATTATGGCGGTGCTTCCCACCGATCATATTTTGCGCAATAAAACGCGATTAACTGCGCAAGATTTTAGCGATGAAACCTTGATTACTTACCCAGTACCAGAAGACCGCATTGATGTCATCAAGCAAGTATTAAAGCCAGCGGAAATTCAATTTAATCGCCGCACGGCCGAGTTAACTATTGCGATTATGCAGCTAGTCGCCAGTCGACGTGGATTGGCGGCTTTGCCTAGCTGGGGCATTCAGAGCTATGTAGAACATGATTATGTATTGGCTAAACCCATCGGCACCAAAGGTTTGTGGTCGGAGCTATATGCAATCGGCACCAATGAAATGATGGCGCGACCTTATGCCAAAGATTTAGCGCGCATCATTCGCGATGTTTGCGCAGAAAAATTGCAAGGCATTAAATTGTTGTAATGGTGATTTAAACGCATCAACTTTCGGCATTAAATCGCGTTGTCACAAAACCGTCATCAAAAATCACTATTCTGTATTTAATTAAGTTAATTAAATATCGAGATTAAAAATGAATTTAAATGACGCAGAAGTCATGGAACGTATTCACAATGACTTAATCGATAGTTTGGATGAAGAATTAGAGCTAGAGTTAGAAGACAACCACTTAGATTCACTCTCAGGCAATGATGCTAATCGTAGCAAAGAGTATCGCCGTACCTATTTTAAAGAGTTATTTCGCCTGCAAGCCGAACTAGTCAAATTGCAAGATTGGGTTGCAGCCACTGGTCACAAAGTGGTGATTATTTTTGAAGGCCGCGATGCAGCAGGCAAGGGCGGTGTGATTAAGCGCATTACACAGCGTCTTAATCCGCGTATCTGTCGTGTGGCTGCATTACCTGCGCCAAATGAGCGTGAACGCACACAATGGTATTTTCAACGTTATGTTTCCCATTTACCTGCTGCTGGCGAAATTGTGTTGTTCGACCGCAGTTGGTACAACCGTGCAGGCGTTGAGCGCGTGATGGGTTTTTGCGACGATGTGCAATATGAAGAGTTTTTCCGCTCAGTGCCAGACTTTGAAAGAATGCTGGTGCGCTCAGGCATTCAAGTCATTAAATACTGGTTTTCCATTTCAGATGAAGAGCAGCATCTGCGCTTTTTAGGCCGTGCACATGACCCGCTTAAACAATGGAAACTCAGCCCGATGGATTTGGAATCACGCCGTCGTTGGGAGTTGTATACCAAAGCTAAAGAAGTGATGCTAGAACGCACGCACATTGAAGAGGCGCCTTGGCACATTGTAGAAGCCGTTGATAAGAAAAAAGCGCGGCTTAACTGTATTCACCATTTACTTAACCAAATGCCATACGAAGAAATCAAGCGGCCTGTTATCGAACTGCCAGAGCGTGAACACCATGATGATTATGTGCGCCAGCCTGTGCCGAAAGATATGTTTGTGCCAGAGGTTTACTGATCTTGCTGATATATGGTCTTGTGGTACTTGCCGCGATATAACTATTAAGCCGTTGTCATTAATTTGTCATATAGTTCGCCAATACTGTTTATAGACTTTAAATCTATTTAACTTATATTAATTGTAGGGATACTCACCATGCGTTCAACCACAGCATCCATCGGTGCAACAGCATCACGGCCTAATTTAGATAGCAAACCCAGCAAAGTCACTATATTCGTTTTTATTGCTTTGCTAGTTGGCGGCTTAATATTCACTGCATTTAGTTTGATGCACGATGTAACCGAAACGGGTGCAATCACAACCACTTATTTACCGTTTATTTTGCTAGGCGTTGCGTTGATTATTGCGCTGGCTTTTGAGTTTGTAAATGGCTTCCACGATACGGCAAATGCAGTCGCTACTGTCATTTATACGCATTCCATGCCGCCGAATGTCGCGGTGGTTTGGTCTGGCTTCTTCAATTTCTTAGGCGTACTATTTTCAAGTGGCGCGGTGGCTTTCGGTATTATCGCCTTGTTGCCAGTCGAACTTATTTTACAAGTAGGCGCTGGTTCTGGTTTTGCGATGGTATTTGCCTTATTAATCGCAGCCATTATCTGGAATTTAGGCACATGGTTGCTTGGTTTGCCTGCTTCATCATCACACACTTTAATTGGCTCGATCATTGGTGTTGGCGTGGCAAATGCGTTGATGCACGGTCGCGATGGCACTAGCGGCGTGGATTGGGCGCAAGCGACTAAAATCGGTTATTCGCTGTTACTTTCACCGATGATTGGTTTTGTGATTGCCGCGCTACTGTTATTGGCGCTAAAAGTATTGGTTAAAAATAAAGAGTTGTACGAAGAGCCAAAAGGCAACAAGCCGCCACCAATCTGGATTCGTAGTCTGTTAATTCTTACCTGTACTGGTGTGTCGTTCGCGCATGGGTCTAATGACGGACAAAAAGGCATGGGCTTAATTATGTTGATTTTGGTTGGTACCGTGCCAATGGCTTACGCGCTAAATCGTGCCATGCCAGTCGATCAAATGACGCAATTCGTGGCAGTCGCGCAAGTCATGCAACAATCTATTATCAGTATTGCGCCAGCCGCAGCACCTGTAGATCCGCGCCACACCCTGTCTGAATATGTACGCACTAAAACCGTCACACCAGAAGTGTTACCGGCTTTGGCGGCGGTAACCGGTATTATTGGCGCGCAAGTAAAAGAGCATGGCACATTTTCACGCGTACCAGCTGAGGTGGTGAGTAACGTCAGAAATGATATGTATTTGGCCTCAGAAACTATTCGCTTTTTAGATAAAGATAAGGCTGTCACGTTTAGCGCCGACACAAAGGCTAACTTAACTGCGTTCAAAAAAGAGTTGGATAAAGCCACAAAATTTATTCCACTATGGGTAAAAGTCGCCGTGGCGATTGCGCTAGGTTTAGGCACAATGGTCGGCTGGAAGCGCATTGTGATTACCGTGGGTGAAAAAATCGGCAAAACGCATCTGACTTATGCGCAAGGCGCATCGGCGGAGTTAGTCGCCATGTCGATGATTGGTGCGGCGGATGTATTTGGTTTGCCAGTTTCTACCACGCATGTGCTTTCTTCTGGCGTGGCAGGTACGATGGCGGCAAATAAATCTGGCTTGCAAATGTCGACTATTCGTAACTTGCTAACGGCTTGGGTGCTGACATTACCGATGGCAATGTTACTTTCCGGCAGTTTGTATTGGGCTTTTTCTCACGTATTTTAAGGGTTAACTGCCCCGCGCAAAAGCTGCAAATGTGCTTGATGTGAATCAAGTGTTTGCAGCTTTTATTTTTTCAAATCTGCGAAAATAGCGACTGCGCTCAAATGTGCGTACGAATCAAAATGTGAATGGTTTTTTAGGTTTTAATTAGATAACTTTGACTGACAATCAAATAAGATTACACTTAAAACTCTCTAGAAAAACTCAAAAGCCCATTCACCATGCAAAATATCAGCAAATATTTAGTGTTAACTTTAATCATGACAGGCTTGTTTTCTGCCTGTGATAAACCCAAAGAATCTGCGACTGAACCAACCGCGCAACCATCTAACAACACAGACGCTGCGCCAAACGCCGACCCAGCGATTGAATCGCCTGTAAAAAATAACGATCCTGAAGTGATTAATTTTGAAGGTTTTGGCCCTGCAAAATTTGGTGATAATGAAGAATCTGTACGCATATCATGGGGGCGTCCGCTGAATGCCAGTAAACCTGCCGTAGGCGCGACTTGCTACTATTTATATCTAGATCCAAAACCTGAAAATCATCAAGAAATTGCTTTTATGTTTGAAGACGGAAAGTTTGTGCGCTATGACGTGGATGACCCAAAATGGGTTGCGCCAGGCAATATTGTGGTGGGTGATACCATGGCAAAAGTGCTGCAAGCCCACGCAGGGCATATTCAAAACCAACCACATAAATATATCGAAGGCGCACATACTTTAGTTGTAACGCCGCTTGAAAAATCGAATGCGAGTTTGATATTTGAAACAGACGCAAACAACATCGTCATCAATTGGCGCATTGGTGTATCGCCGCAAGTGTATTATGTTGAAGGTTGTAGTTAATCAACTGAGGTTAAAAGCGCAGATTGAACAAAGCACTATAAATCAATAATTATAAAAATTCAGAATCGAGATAAATGATGCTAACTCCCAAAACTACTTACTTAGCGATGCTGCCATTTTTAATACTATGCGCCTGTGCAAAACCAAATACCGCAGCACCAGTTGCTATGCAAAATACTTTATCACTCACACAATTAACCAACAAAACTTGGCAAGTAGAAGACATTAACCAGCGTGGAATCATTGATAACGCACACGTCACGTTAATGTTTGGCGATGATAATCGCATCTCAGGCAAATCTGGCTGCAACAATTACTCTGGTAGCTACACTTTAACTGGCAATAAACTAGCCGTTATTCCACCGATGATAAGTACCAGGATGATGTGCCCACCGGCATTAATGCAACTAGAAAACGAATATATCGCCATATTAAGCACAGCAGAGAAAGTGGAGTTGTCAGCCATGGGCGCACTGATTATGACTAGCCAAAACGGCAAAACCATTACGTTCATGACGAATGATGCTGTTAAGGCAGAGGTTGAAAAATAACCTATTGATTAATATGAATTTTTAAAGTTGTAGTGACGGTAATGCGAGAGAATTTACTGCATTATTACGGGTTAATTATATGGCGCCAGTAATAATCCCGCCGCCTAGGCAAACATTGCTTTCATACACCACCGCGGATTGGCCTGGTGTAATCGCCCATTGTTTCTGGCCAAATTTAACGGTTACTTCTTCACTGTTTAAGGCGTCAATTTCACAGGGTGCATCTGGTTGGCGATAACGTGTTTTGGCAGCGTAAACCCAGTTGGTGATGGGCTCTTCATCATCTATCCATGTCAATTGGCTGGCTTTTAAACCGTCGTTAAGCAATAGCGAATGTTCATGCCCTTGCACCACAATTAACTCATTTTTAAGCATGTCTTTTGCAGCAACAAACCAAGGTTCGCCATTACTATCACGGCTACCACCAATTTTTAAACCTTGGCGTTGACCAAGCGTGTAATACATCAAGCCTTCGTGCTGACCGACCAATTTTCCTTCAGCATTTTTAATATCGCCTGGTTTTTTCGGTAAATAGCGTTGTAAAAACTCTTGAAACGGCCGTTCGCCAATAAAGCAAATACCAGTAGAATCTTTTTTCTCTGCATTGATTAAACCTGCTTGGCGGGCAATTTCGCGCACTTCGCGTTTTAAATGTTTACCCAGCGGAAACAATGTTTTGCTCAATTGCGCTTGATTTAAGCGATACAAAAAATAGCTTTGATCTTTGCTGCCATCATCAGCTTTCAGCAGTTGAAATAGCCCAGGTTTAAGTGGGTTTTCGCGTACTTGTGCGTAATGGCCGGTGGCGATTAAATCGGCGCCCAAACTCATGGCGTGATCTAGAAATGCCTTAAATTTAATTTCAGCATTACATAAAATATCCGGGTTCGGCGTGCGGCCAGCTTCGTATTCGCTTAAAAAGTTGGCAAATACACGATCTTTATATTCGGCGCTAAAATTTACCGCTTCAATATCAATACCAATCTTGTCGGCGATTGAAACCGCATCAATTAAATCTTGCTTGGAAGAGCAATATTCATCATTATCGTCGTCTTCCCAGTTTTTCATGAAAAGACCGACCACATCGTAACCTTGTTGTTTTAATAACAGGGCGGTGACGGACGAATCGACGCCACCAGACAACCCAACAACGACTCTTTTTTTACTCATAAGTTAGTAATCACTTCTAGCGGGTAGCTCTTTCCGCTTAAATAATCTTCAATACAGGTTAACACTTGCGGGCTGCGCGTTAATGCGGATTTTTCGCGAATTTCGTCAGCCGTCATCCATACCGCGCGGATGATGCCATCGTCTAATTGCTGCTGCGGATAATGCGCGCCAACCTTGCCGATAAATGCAAAACGCAAATAAGTGGTGTCGTTATGCGGATGCTTCCAATGATAAATGCCGAGTAATGCAGTGGGCGTAAAATCATAGGCGGATTCTTCTAAAGTTTCGCGAATCACCGCTTGAATCAAGCTTTCGTTGTCTTCTAAATGTCCTGCAGGCTGGTTAAAGCGATTGCCACGGTCAGTGGTTTCTTCCACCAGCAAGAACTTGCCGTTGTGTTCGACAATCGCGGCAACTGTAGAGTTAGGCTTAAATTGATGTTTTTTCAAAAGAATGCTTTTTAAGAGTATTTTTCAATCGTATTGACTAAATATTGTCGAAAAAATAGGGTTAAGTTAAGCCGCTATTTTACCTAAAAAATAGCCATAGAACTTAAAAATAATGGCTAGAAGCTTGTATTGAAATGATTTTTCAAACAACAGTATTTGAATCTAGGCGGATATTAATTGTGGAAACAATCCAGTTAAGCCATGTGCGATAAATTCTACCGCCATCGCTGCCAATATCAGCCCCATTAAACGCGTGATGATATTGATGCCAATCGTGCCAAGCCGTTGCGTAATACCATCGGATAGTTTGAGCATTAACCAAATTAAAAGGCTAACAATTAAAACTGGAATAACCAGTGATATATGTCCCAGCAAACTAGGTTGCTGTTGCGCGCTTAAAATCATGCTGGAAATGGCACCAGGCCCAGCCAGCAACGGAATACTTAACGGTACGATAGCAATCACTTCACGTTCCGCCATACTTTGCGCTTCTTCATCTGTTTGGCGTGTGCCGCCTTGTTTGCCGTGCATCATCGAAATAGAAATCAGCATGATTAAAATACCGCCGCCTACTTGGAATGATGGAATAGAAATACCGAAAAAGCTTAAAATGCCATCGCCAATAAACGCGGATAAACTTAACACAATAAACACGGTAATTCCAACGGTGCGCGCTGTTTTGGCGCGATCTGGTTTGCTCCAGCCATCGGTTGCGCTGATGAAGATTGGCAAACAGCCGATTGGATTCACAATTGCCAGCAGCGCAATGGTGATTTTGAGTAAATAAGTAAAATCTTGGTTAAGTAATTCAATCATTTGACTATATTATTTCTGTCTGGGTTATTTCATCCATTATTAACAATTTTGGCGTTTGTGAATTTTAAAGCCTTTTTAAATATTCAAGCTTTCGTTAGTATTGGCTATGTTAAATTAAATGGGCGTAAAGATGCAGATTAATCCTTCAACACAAATCATACTTGCCTCGCAAAGCCCTCGCCGCGTGGCAATACTTAAACAAATGGGTATTGATTGCATCGTGATGCCGGCAGATATTGACGAATCGCTGATTGCAGGCGAAACACCGACGGATTATGTATTGCGATTGGCTAAAGAAAAAGCGTTAGCCGTATTTAATAAAATTAATAATAATCAAATAAATGCTTCTGAAAAATTAAATACACAATATAAAAATATGCCTATTTTAGCCGCTGATACCACAGTGGCTTTAGATAGTGCGATTTTTGGTAAGCCAGAAAATAACGCAGATGCAGTACAAATGCTAAAAAAACTATCCGGCACGCAGCATCAGGTACACACAGCTGTTGCGGTAGTTTTAAATCAACAAATTGAATTGGCACTAAACACCACATTGGTCGAGATGATGCCACTTAGCGATGCTATGATAGCAGCGTACATTGCCAGTAACGAGCATAGCGATAAAGCAGGAAGCTACGCGATACAAGGCTTGGCGGGCAATTGGATTAAACGTATTGATGGTAGTTACACAGGTGTGATAGGTTTGCCTGTGCACGAAACCGCCATGCTTTTAAATAAAATAGGCTTACTTCATACGTTAAGCTAAATATTATTTCAGCTAGACTAGTTTTAAATACGAATTAAAAGTTAAATACAAATAAAGATAGGCAAAGCAATTGGGACAAGAGATATTAATTAACGTCACGCCACAAGAAACGCGTGTTGCCGTGCTAGAGCAGGGCATTGCGCAAGAGTTGCATATTGAACGCAGTTCGTCATTGGGCATTGTCGGCAACGTTTATCGCGGGAAAGTGTGTCGTGTATTGCCAGGCATGCAGTCGGCGTTTGTGGAAATTGGCTTACAACGCGCAGCATTTTTACATGTTGCCGATATTATGGAATGCCATATTGATGGCGAGCCGCCAACTGAACGTTTGATTCAAGACGTGTTGCGCGAAGGTCAATCGATTATTGTGCAGGTGATTAAAGAGCCGATTGGTACTAAAGGTGCGCGTTTAACCACTGAAGTCAGTATTGCAGGGCGGTTTTTAGTATTTCTGCCGCATCAAGAACATATCGGCGTTTCGCAACGCATTGAAGACGAAACAGAGCGCGAGATGTTGCGTAATCGCTTATTGGGCTTGTTACCAGAAAAGCGCTCTGGCGGTTTTATCATTCGCACCATGTCAGAAGCCGCTTCTGACCAAGAGTTACTGGCGGATATCGAGTATCTGCAAAAAGTGTGGGCAAAAATTCAAACCGATAGTCAATCGGCAGGCGAACGCTCGTTGGTTTTTTATGATTTAAGTTTGCCGCGGCGTATTTTAAGGGATGTGGTGAATGACCACACAGTCAGCATTCGCGTCGATTCTAAAGAGACGTTCAATCAGCTGAAAGAGTTTGCGGAGTTGTACGTAGCTAAAGCCGTTAAGCCGCTGTATCACTATCAAGGCGAACGGACGATTTTCGATTTTTATAATATTGAAAAAGAAATCGAACGTGCACTTTCACGTAAAGTGGAATTGAAATCGGGCGGTTATTTGATTTTTGACCAAACTGAAGCGTTAACTACGGTTGATGTGAATACTGGCAGTTTTGTCAGCGGCAAAAACTTATCTGACACGATATTTAAAACCAATTTAGAAGCCGCGCAATGTATCGCGCGCCAATTAAGGTTGCGTAATTTGGGCGGCATTATCATCATCGATTTTATTGATATGGATGAAGATAGCCAGCGCGAAACGGTATTAGAAGAGCTTAAAAAAGCGGTTGAACCAGACCGTGCGCGCACTGGTGTGAATGGATTTACCTCGCTAGGTTTGGTAGAAATGACGCGGAAACGTACCAGAGAAAGCTTAGCACATTTGCTGTGTGAGCCTTGCGACGTATGCCAAGGACGCGGCGAACACAAAACCGCGCAAACGATTTGTTATGAAATCATGCGTGAATTATTGCGCGAATCGAAACAGTTTGATGCCAAAGAATTCAAAGTGATTGCCTGCACGCAAGTGATCGATATGTTGCTGGATGAAGAGTCTCAAAGCTTGGCGAACCTGTCAGACTTTATTAACAAGCGCGTGACTTTGCAGCCTGATAGTCAATATGCAAGAGAAGCATTCGATATTGTGTGGATTTGATTTTTGCTGGATTTTAAGGGTTAAGTTGAACCTGAATTGTTCAGTTGAACTTCAATAATTAAGTCGAACATTACCTTAAGTCGTTAAAGAAAATCTCTAGAGTGACTTAAATTTCACTGCCGAAGTTAACCATTTATTCTGGTTAACTTTTTTAGCTAAAAAGCCCAAGTAATTGCATTTCTAAGGTTTTGAAAACCGAGATACTCACCATTTGCAATAAGATTAGCGCGACCAACGGTGAAAAATCAATGCCGCTTGTACTCGGAATTATTTTGCGAATCGGGTCTAAAATAGGTTTAGTTAATGCATCTAAAACGCCAGAAATCGGTGTGTAGGGATTCACCCAACTTAAAATCACCTGTAATAAAATCGCGTAAAAGAACACATCTAAAGCCGTGCGCAACACGCCGAGCAAGCTTAATCCCACAAAGCCGAACCATACGCCATTACCAGCGACAAATAGTGGAAAATTCTGCAACAATAATAAGCTTATTTGTAAAATTAACTGGGTAATTAACGCTAAAAATAACGTTGATAAATCTATTTTTTTTAAACTGGGAATAAATTTTCGCGCGGGTTTAACGGCAAAATCGGTCAATGTCATTACCATTAAACCAAGCGGATTGCTGAAAGGCGCCCTTAGTAATTGCATAAAGAATCGCAGCAAAAATACCAGTGTTAATAGATTTAAAATAGTGGTGAGCAGAAATTGTAGTGCGGTTGTTAACATTAAAATTGCCTTAATTTTTGGTTGCTGAAAACCGTTTACTTAATCTTTAAGTCCAAAGTGTTTAATTGAACAAGCTTAATTCATAGCGCCTAATTCGTCACCAAGCGTTTTTGCGCGCTGATAGGCTTTTTGTGCGGCCAAAATAATCGCTTGTTTCACTTGTGAGTTTTCTAAACTCAATAGACCTTGTTCAGTGGTGCCGCCTTTTGAGGTCACTTGCGTGCGCAATGTGTTTATTGGCGTTGTGCTCACGTCAGCCAATAAGCTTGCACCTTTAAATGTGGCTAGACTCAGCTGTTTAGCTTCATACTCGTTTAAGCCTAATTCAAGCGCAGCAGTTTGTAGCGCTTCGATTAAATAAAATACATAGGCTGGTCCGCTGCCAGAAATCGCAGTCACTGCATCTAATTTTTCTTCAGAATCTAGCCATAAGGTATTGCCAGCGGCTTTGAGTATTTGGTCTGCCAGCGAAATATGTTTTTTGGTGACGCTTAGCATTGCGTACAAGCCGGTTACGCCAGCCTGAATTTGCGCAGGTGTGTTGGGCATGGCGCGCACAATGGTTTGATAGTCGTCCAGCCAGCGGCTTAAATCAGTTAATCGAATACCCGCAGCAATTGAAATCACTAATTGTGTGGTTAACAAAGGCGCCAGAGTTTTAGACAGCGCAGGTAATTGTTGCGGTTTAATCGCTAATACAATCGCTTCACTATTACTCACACTGCTTAATTCTGCACTGACTTGTACGCCCAATTGCTCTAATTGTTCCCATTTGCTGGTGTCGTGTTCGATCACCACAATGTTAGACATGGCCATTTTTTTATTTTTTAAGCCAACAATAAGGGCATAAGCCATATTGCCGCCGCCGATAAAAGCTAATTTCATGCGTAAAATCTCACTTGGTTGATTAGTAGGTTTAATTAGTTCGGTTAATTGGTTGCCGCGCGCCGAATAGCGCGGAGCCGATACGCACTATGGTAGCACCTTCATGAATCGCTGCAACATAGTCTTCGGACATGCCAATGGAAAGCGTATCAATCGCAAAACCCTGTTGCTGCAATGTGATAAATGCATCATGCACAATTTTAAATTGCGCGCGCTGCGCATCAAAATCTTTTGCTGGCGCAGGGATCGCCATTAACCCGCGCAGTTTGAGGTTCGGCAACGCATTAATGGCATTTGCCAACGTGATTGTTTCAGTTAAATTTGCACCACTTTTGGTGGATTCTTCACTGCTGTTGATTTGAATACACACATTTAATGGCGTTAAAGAAGGTGATCTCGCGCTGGATAAACGCTCTGCAATTTTAAGTCTGTCGACCGAATGCACCCAATCGAAATGTTGCGCAATCAGTTGAGTTTTATTGCTTTGAATAGGGCCAATAAAATGCCATTCGATACTTAAGTCACTTAGTTGCTGCTGTTTGTTAATGGCTTCTTGCACATAGTTTTCACCAAAAGCACGTTGCCCAGCTAAGTATGCGCTGCGCAATTTTTCGGCCGATTGTGCTTTGCTCACAGCAAGTAATTGCGCGTTATCTTTTCTGCCCACCGCCGTTAACGCAGCGCGAATATTTGCTTGAATCGCTTGCAAGGAATCGGCAATTATGGTCATAATTCAAACACTTTAAACAATTAGTTTAATGTACTTTATGAAGTTTCATCTTCATCGTTTACATAAGCCTAAATTATAGCAGGAGCCGCAAGTGGATATTTCAGATTTACTGGCCTTTTCAGTTAAGAATAAAGCATCAGATTTGCACTTATCAGCTGGCTTGCCGCCGATGATTCGTGTACATGGCGATATTCGTAAAATCAACGTGCCAGCGCTGGATCACACGCAAGTACATGGCATGGTGTATGACATCATGAACGATGGCCAGCGTAAAGTTTATGAAGAAACGCTGGAGTGTGATTTCTCATTTGAGATTCCGAATCTAGCCCGTTTCCGCGTGAATGCGTTTAATCATAATCGCGGTTCTGGTGCTGTTTTCCGCACTATTCCCTCTAAAATTCTAACGTTAGAACAACTGAATTGCCCAGCCATTTTTAAAGAGATTGCCAATACACCACGCGGTATCGTGTTAGTTACTGGCCCAACAGGTTCTGGTAAATCCACTACATTGGCGGCGATGGTGGATTATATCAATGAGAACGAAATGGGTCATATTCTGACGGTAGAAGACCCAATCGAGTTTGTGCACACATCCAAAAAATGTTTGATTAACCAACGTGAAGTTGGCCCACATACACTGTCATTTAATAACGCGTTGCGCTCCGCATTACGTGAAGACCCTGATGTGATTTTGGTGGGCGAGATGCGCGATTTGGAAACGATTCGCTTGGCTTTAAGCGCGGCAGAAACTGGTCACTTGGTCTTTGGTACGCTACATACTAGCTCAGCCGCTAAAACGGTAGACCGTATTGTAGATGTGTTCCCAGCGGCTGAAAAAGAAATGGTGCGCTCGATGTTGTCAGAATCTTTACGCTCAGTGATTTCGCAAACTTTGTGTAAAACTAAAGATGAGCAGGGTCGTGTAGCCGCGCATGAAATTATGATTGGTACGCCTGCAATTCGTAATTTGATTCGTGAAAATAAAGTCGCGCAAATGTACTCATCTATTCAGACAGGCCAAAATGTCGGCATGCAAACACTGGATCAAAATCTACAAGATTTAGTACGCAGAAATGTGATTTCCGCCACTGAAGCGCGCAGTAAAGCCGCCAATAAAGAGTCGATTATTGGTTAAGATTTTGTTTCAAATACGATTTTAAATATTAGCTGAAAATTAGGCATTTAAATTAGGACTACATGATGGAAAAAGGCCAGGCCGAGAAATTTGTATTTGATTTGCTACGTTTGATGATTAGCAAAAAAGCGTCTGATATGTTCATCACAGCCGGTTTTCCGCCTGCAATGAAAATTGACGGAAAAATGACGCCAATCAGTCAACAAGTGTTGTCAGCACAACAAGCGCGTGAAATTGGCCGTTCGATTATGAATGACAAACAAGCGGCAGAGTTTGATGCCAGTAGTGAATGTAATTTTGCGATTGGCTTACCAGGTGTTGCGCGATTCAGGGTGAACGCTTTTGTACAGCGCGGTTCTGTGGGTTTGGTGTTTAGAACCATTGCCACCAAAATTCCTAAATTTGAAGACTTAGGTCTGCCTGAAGTATTAAAAGATATTGCCATGACAAAACGTGGTTTGGTGATTTTTGTTGGCGGTACAGGTTCTGGAAAATCTACTTCTTTGGCAGCCATGGTTGGTTATCGCAATGAGAATAGCTATGGGCATATTATTACCATTGAAGATCCAGTTGAATTTGTCCATGAACATAAAAACTGCATTATTACCCAGCGCGAAGTTGGCGTAGATACCGATAATTGGCATATTGCACTTAAAAATACGTTACGCCAGGCGCCAGATGTGATTTTGATTGGAGAGATTCGTGACCGTGAAACCATGGATTATGCGATTGCATTTGCTGAAACAGGACATTTATGCATGGCTACATTGCATGCTAATAGTACCAATCAGGCTTTAGATCGCATTATCAACTTTTTCCCAGAAGAGCGTCGTCACCAGTTACTAATGGACTTATCATTGAATACGCGTGCGTTTATTTCGCAACGGTTGATTCCTAAAGTAGATGGTATTGGTCGAGCTGCTGCAATTGAAATTATGATTAATTCACCACTGATTTCAGATTTAATCTTCAAAGGTGATGTGCATGAAATTAAAGAAATTATCAGCCGCTCACGCGAGTTGGGCATGCAAACCTTTGATCAGGCTTTGTTTGATTTGCATGAATCAGGCGCAATTAGTTATGAAGATGCGTTGCGAAATGCGGACTCTGTGAATGATTTACGCTTGAAAGTGAAATTGCATGGCAAAGGTGCGCATGATAAAGATTTGTCCGCAGGCTTAGATCACTTGGGCATTGTTTAGTCAATTGAGTCTTTAACAAATAACGCTCAAATAAAAAAAAGCCGATAATTTATCGGCTTTTTTATTGGTTAATTAAGGTTAACTTAACCCATTAAAACATTCATTATTCTATCGAAACCTCTACTCGTCTCGCTTCAGCCAAATCCGTTCCGCCATCTACACTTTGCGGTTTGCGCTTGTCGATTCTGTCATCATCAATACCTGCAGCTTCTAATGCATCTTCGACAGATTCGGCGCGGTTTTTAGCCAGCTTTTCGTTAGATGCTTTATTGCCACTAGGATCATGATAACCAGACAAAACTGCTTTGGCTTCAGGATGCGCTTTTAGCCATTCGATAATCGCCGCAAGGCTGGTGTTGGCATCGTTTGGCAACGTAGTCTTGCCTGTATCGAAATACAACTTAACCGCTGCTGGTGGTGCAACTGTTGCAACTGGTGAATCAACAGTTTTAACGACAAACTGATTAACGATCGTCACGGCTGATCCAAAAAACGCCTGTGCATCAGTACCTTTTTGCTGTTTGATCGCCTCACTATCGACGATGCCAGATAACAACACTTTTTTATCGTCACCTTGCGCACGTAAGTCTTCACCGCTCAATAGCATCTTTAACTTGTCAGAGTCAGCTAGCCAAGTGATGTTTGAAATATCACCCGTGCTAGTCACCTCACTTTGGGTTGCAGTAAAACTGAATCCACTAGTTGCTGTGGTAGTTTGCGATGTTTCTACTGGTGGTATTGTCGTTTCAGCTGAAGTGTCAGTTGAAACGCCGCAACAAGCACTAGTTGGTCCACGGCCTGTGAGCAACATCCACAGTAATATTAAAGCAAGAATAAGTGCAACTATCCATGTCCAGCGGTTGTAACTAGCCTGGTTTTTCGCAGAATTGTTGGTTTGCATCGTTATACTCCCTGGTTGTTAATGGTTATTTTTTAACGCCACCAGAAAGCTCGTCTTGCAGTTTTTTGAGCTCAGCCCATTTGTTAGCCGATGCCAGTTTTGCTTGTTTGGCCCAAGTGCTTGGGTTGGCAATGCGGAAACGTGCGCCACCTTTATCTAAAATCGCACGTATTTGCGGCACGGTTTGTTCGGCTAATTGGGCGAATGTTTTAATGCCACTATCAATCAATAATTCATTGATTTTTGGCCCGATACCTTCAACAATCGTTAAATCATTGGCATTTTTTAGGCTAAATCCAGCAGCTTTTGCGGCGGCAATATCAATGGCCGAACTGGCAGGTTTTGGCGTAGCTTTTGGTTTTGCTACAGGTACTGGTGTAACAACTGTTGAGGCAGGAATATCTGCTAATTTAGCAGGCGGCGGTTCTGATTTTGTCGCAGGAACTGGTTTTGTAACAGGAATAGGTTCAGTTTGATGGGGTTTATTGGAGCATTTGCACAACCAACGATTCAATAGCCAGCCGATTAAAACGCCTAAAAGCAACCAAAACCAGCAGCATGATAAGGTACTAAAAAATGCACTCATTATTACTCCCCAATAAAATGATGAATCGAAACAAAAACTTAATTAATACAAAACTCCAATTAATTTAAAGACTATCTGCGTCTTTTGGTAAAACGTCAAGTGGCAGAAATTATTTAGGAGTAATTCACCATGAAAAATAAGTGAATGGCACTAGCTTTTTATACAAGCGCTTTGATAAGTAATTTGCCCATGTAATAAGGTATATTGCACTTTACCCATCATTTCTAAACTCAAAAATGGTGTATTTTTACCATGGCTTTTTAATTCGCTAGGCGTGACTTTCCAGATTTTTTCAGGGTTAAAAATCGCAATATCAGCATCGCGCCCAATAGATAAATCGCCACTGTTAATGCCTAATATTTGGGCTGGCTGATAAGTGATTTTTGCAATCGCTTCTGCAAGGCTTAATTTTTGATTTTCTGCCCATTTAAGTGCAAGCGGCAATAATAATTCCAGGCCAGTCGCGCCAGCTTCTGATTCAGTAAATGGCAGTAGTTTGGCGTCATCATTCACTGGCGTGTGGTCAGAGCAAATGGCGTCTAACGTGCCATCTTTTAAACCTTGGCATAAGGCCTCTTTATCGCGCATGCTGCGTAATGGTGGTTTGAGATGTGCGTGTGAATTGAAAAAGCCAATATCAAAATCGGTTAAATGTAAGTGATGCGCGCTGACATCGGCGGTGACTTGTACACCTTGTTTTTTTGCTTCGCGCACAAGGTTAACACCTTCGGCAGTCGATAATCTGCACAGGTGTATTTTTGTGTTGGTTTCGCGCGCGATGCGTAAAATGCTGGCGATGGCCAAGCATTCGGCCGCGGCAGGAATGCCTTTTAAGCCCAATCTACTGGCCAATTCGCCATCATGCGCAACACCGTTTTTGGCAAGATAATCATCTTCTGCGCGTAAAAACAAGGTGAAACCAAACGTAGAGGCGTATTCGCACGCGCGCCATAACACTTGCGTATCAATGATGGCTTCGTCTGCTTGGCTGAAACCGACACAGCCAGCTTCGGTCAATTTACACATTTCAGTGAGTAATTTACCTTCTAGCTGACGCGTTAATGCACCGAGTGGATAAACATGCGCCAAGTTGAGTTGTTTGGCGCGGTATTTCAGCATTTCAACAAGCCCAGGCTCATCTAACACTGGCTGCGTATCTGGTGTGCAAGCGAGGCTGGTCACGCCGCCAGCTGCCGCTGCATTTAACTCGCTCACCAATGTTGCGCTGTATTCAGAACCAGGCTCGCGTAGTCTTGCGCTTAAATCGATAAAGCCAGGGCTAACGATTAAGCCGCTGGCATCAATAGTTTGATTCGCTGTAAAGTCGGCTGGCTTGTTGCCAATAGCAACGATTTTTCCAGCAGCGATGTAAACGTCATGCTGGGCATCAATTTTATTTTTCGGGTCAATCAAATGCCCATTTTTAATATGAATTTTCATACGCTATTCCCTACTTGTCCGCCTACACTGCCACCACCAAGAATCGCCATAACTGCCATGCGCACGGCGATACCATAAGTCACTTGCGGCAATATAACGGATTGGTTGCCATCCGCCACGCAAGAATCAATCTCTACACCGCGGTTCATCGGGCCAGGATGCATGACGATTGCATCAGGTTTAGCTAATTGCAGTTTTTCTTGTGTTAAGCCAAAGGTTTTAAAATACTCTTGTGCCGATGGCAGCATCGCGCCGTTCATGCGTTCGTTTTGCAGACGCAGCATCATAATGACGTCTACATCTTTTAAGCCAGCTTTCATGTCATGGAAAACTTGCACACCGAGTTTTTCGACATCAGTCGGTAATAAAGTTTTGGGTGCGATCACACGCACTTCTGGCACGCCTAGTGTTGTCAGCGCATGAATCTCGCTTCTGGCAACGCGCGAGTGCAGCACATCGCCCACCAAAGCGACACGCAGGTTATGCATATCGGGTTTGTAGCGACGAATGGTGAAAACATCTAACAAGCCTTGCGTTGGATGCGCATGACGACCATCGCCCGCATTAATCACACTAATATTATCTGGCACATGTTGCGCAATAAAATGCGCCGCGCCGCTTTGGCTGTGGCGCACCACAAACATATCGGCATGCATGGCGATGAGATTATCCACCGTATCTAAAATCGTCTCGCCTTTTGATTGGCTAGATGTGCCCACATTCAGATTAATCACATCGGCAGACAATCTTTTTGCGGCGATTTCAAATGTAGTACGTGTGCGCGTGCTGTTTTCAAAGAAGATATTGCACACGGTTTTCCCGCGCAATAAAGGCACTTTTTTAATGTCGCGCTCGGCTACGCCAACAAAAGTTTCAGCAGTATCCAATATTTGATTGAGTATGCGCTTCGGCAAGCCCTCGATGGTGAGCAGGTGTTTTAGATTGCCGTCAGAATCAAGTTGTGGATTAATCATTATTGGGCTTTATTTGGCATTAACTAAATTTTCTGTGTCAGGATTATCTAAATTTTTCTTACTGAATTTATTTTAACAAGTCGTTTTCTGAAAAATTGTCTTCTAGGCTTAAATGCAACTTACCTTTGGTGTCTTGCGATAACTGTAAACTTTGCTTGGGATTGAGCAGAATTTCCGCCCCCACGATATTCGGCAAAATAGGCAGCTCTGCGCCGCCGCGGTTAATTAAAACTGCCAAAGTGATGCTCGCTGGTCTGCCGTAATCGAATAATTCATTCATCGCGGCGCGCGTGGTGCGGCCTGTGTAGAAGATATCATCGATTAAGATAATGTGTTTGTCTTGCACATTAAAGGCGATATTAGAAGGTTTAGATTGCGCTTTTAATCCGCGCTGCGCATAGTCATCGCGATATAGCGCGGCATCTAGCGTTCCATAAGGAATATCTAATTTTAAAGTCGCTAAGATGCGCTGCATTAACCATACGCCACCACTATGAATGCCTACAAAAGCGCACTGTCCAATAGATGGCGCTTGATTTAATTGCGTCTCAATTTTGGTGGTAATGTCGGTTAATAATGTTTCAGGATTCGGTAGTTGCATAGCCGTTTTTTGTTCAAAGTCCATCAAAGTGCGATTGTAATATGGTTTGTGCTGCGACGGCATCGATCAAGCCTTTTTGCTTGAAGCCCTTTACGCCGGCTGCGTTTAAGTTTTGTGCGGCATCTGCCGAACTCAGGCGCTCATCAATCATCATCACAGGCAAATTAAAACGGCCTTCTAGCCGCTGCGCAAATTTTTTAGCCAAACTGGTTAACAAATGTTCGCCACCATCCATATGCGTTGGCAAGCCAACGATTAACAGGCTAGGGCGCCATTCTTCAATAATCGTGGCAATGGCGTTAAAACGCGCATCGTTGGTTTCAGATTCAATTGTCGTCAGCGGATGCGCTACTTTTAATAAAGTCTCACCTACGGCAACACCAATGCGTTTTTCACCGAAATCAAAGGCTAATACCGTGCCAGTGATTTCCGGATATTTGCGCTCTAAAATCGGCAAATGGCTTTGGCTTAAGCTGTTACTCGATCTAATTTTTGGGCCGTTTTTAAGTAAGTCGCTTTGCATCATTTAAGCATGCCCAGCAACATCGGATAAATTAGCCAAATTAAGCCCCATTAACTGCATGGCGAGGTCAAATTTTTCATGATTTGGCGCGTCGAAAATAAGTGCGTGAATATCGTGCAGATTGTTTGTATCCAAACTTAACCATGTATTGTTAAGTATTTCTTCTTCCAGTTGGCCAGGTGTCCAGCCCGCATAACCCAAAGCCACCAGCATTTTTTCTGGCGCATTGTTTTCCGCAGCAGCTTCTAAGATATCTTTTGATGTGGTGAGCGCAATCGTGTTGCCGACTAAAATGGTTGAGTTGTATTCGATAAGCGGCGTATGCAAAATAAAACCGCGGTCAATTTGCACTGGGCCGCCATAATGCACGGTTTTTCCCAGTAAGGTGGATGAATTAGCGTCGAGTTTGATTTGTTCGAACAGGTCGGTAAGTGTAATGTCGGTTGCGCGATTAACTATCACGCCCATTGCACCATCTTGATTATGCGTACATATATAAGTGATGGTTTTAGAGAAATAAGGGTCTGACACGGCGGGCATCGCGATGAGAAACTGACCTGTGAGATTGATATTTTCCAATGGTTTTAATTTTAACACGAATTAGTTTAAATGAATCAATTGGTTAACCTGATAATTCATACAAAAAGTTAACACTATTTTTAGTCTAGTTTTTTTAAATATTTAAGCTCAAAAAATTTAAGACTCTTGCTGCCCACATTCCAAATATCCTGTGATTTCCAAACCAAATCCATCCATGCTTGGCATTTTACGTGGCGTTGCCATCAGGCGCATTTTACGCACATTTAAATCCAGCAGAATCTGTGAGCCGATACCATAAGTGCGTAACTCTTGATTGTAGCGCGTCGGTTCATCCGCGTGATTGATTCGCGCCACTAAATCGGCCGCGCTTTCTCGATGTTGCAATAACACAATCACACCACATTCTGATTGAGAAACCGCTTCCATCGCTTGCAGCATATTCCAACTATGTGTACAGCTGCTGCTATCTAACAAATCAAAAACTGACAGCGGCTCATGCACACGTACTAAGGTTTCTTTTTCGGCAGAAGGTTCGCCTTTTACTAAAGCCAAATGGGTTTCGTTGGCAATCTTGTCAGAATAAGCAATCAAGCGCATCTCGCCGTAAGGCGTATTAACAGTACGTTCTGCTGCGCGCTCAATCAGTTTTTCATTCTCACTTCTGTAATGAATTAAATCAGCAATAGTGCCGATTTTGATGCCATGTTCCCGCGCAATTTCCACTAAATCCGGTAAACGCGCCATTTCGCCGTCGTCTTTTAAAATCTCACAGATAACCGATGCAGGTTCTACACCAGCCAGCGCCGCTAAATCGCAACCAGCTTCTGTGTGGCCTGCACGCACCAGCACGCCGCCATCTAAAGCTGTTAATGGAAAAATATGGCCTGGGCTAATGATGCTCTTAGGATTAGCGTCTTTGGCAACTGCGGCTTCAATGGTAGTAGCACGGTCTTTGGCGGAAATGCCTGTGGTCACGCCAGTGGCGGCTTCGATTGAAACCGTGAAATTCGTGCCTAAACGCGTGCCATTTTTTTGCACCATTGGCGGCAGATTCAATTGTTTGCAACGCGCCTCTGTTAAAGTTAAACAGATCAGTCCGCGACCATGTTTCGCCATAAAGTTAATATGCGCCGCAGTTGCAAATTCTGCTGCGATAACAAAGTCGCCTTCATTTTCACGATTCTCATCGTCAACTAAAATAACGATTTTTCCGGCTTTAATGTCGGCAATGATTTCAGTGATAGGGCTAATAGATTCAAGTGGCATTATTTGGACTTTTCATTATTCTTTTGTTCATCATTTTCTTGCGCCCATTCTGTCATACGTTCAACATAACGCGCAATTTGGTCAATTTCTAAATTCACACGACTACCTGCTTTAAGTAGGTGAAAGGTCGTATTTTGTAAAGTATGCGGAATAATATTCATGCTGAAGGTATCTTTTTCAATACTATTCACCGTTAAGCTCACGCCATTGACGCAGATTGAGCCTTTTTTTGCGATGTATTTCGATAACGCATGCGGCGCTTCAATGGTTAACGTCCAACTTTCGCCTAAATCGGTAAATGCTATCACCGTGCCCACGCCATCCACATGACCGCTGACCAAATGTCCGCCTAAATGGTCATTTAAGCGCAAAGCCTTTTCTAAATTGACGGCTTGCGGCTGATTAAGGCCGACAGTGACATTCAGTGTTTCTGTGGAAACGTGTGCATGAAAATGCGTTTGAGATTGTTGCGTTGCAGTTAAGCACACACCATTTACGGCAATGCTGTCACCCACAATCACATCTTCTAAACCTAAATTTTCAGCATGAATGACTAATTGAATGTCATTGCCCACTTGAGTTGTCGATTCAATATGCCCGACCGCTTGAATAATTCCTGTAAACATCGCACTATTTTAACAGTTCAGTTTAATCAGCGGGTGGCTTGAATTATTAATTTCTGGAATTTTTATCTTTAGCCCACTATTGAATGTGACAGAAACCAGAAAATGCTGGTTTATTTAATTGATTTAAATATATGGTACGCATTTTGCAAAGTGTAAATGAAGAAACTTCACCATTAGTTAGGTTTGCAAAATGTTGTCAGTAATGATGCACAAAATTCAATCGATTTTCCAACCGCAAGATATGCAGAAAACGCTCGGCTGGTTACATACTTTGCCCGAAATGGCAGCGTTAGATGTGCTGATTGAAACTAGGCAGCAATTATCTAAAATCCAATTCGAAACGATTTATGAGGCCAAAAACCAAATCGAATTAGTGCTGAAAATTGATAGAAATACTTATCGTCAAGCGAAGAAGGAAACGCATAAGTACTTGACTATATTGAAAATAAATAAAAAATTAGAATTTAGTATTTATAACGCAGCTTATTTGTATTACCGTCAATTATATGTTTCATACACGCAATTTTTGGCGTGCTATCAAAGCCAAGCTAAAGTTGTTCTGGCGGAAGATAAAATTAATTTGATTTTATGCCGTTTATTGAATGCGGCTTTTTCGATGGCGAAATGGCGCTATTTTGACGATCAACCTGCGCCGGCAGGCATGTGGACAACTGTCCATAATGTCATCAGACTTGCTGAAAATTTGGCGATTATGAACAAGAATTTGTTCATGTATAACTTCCACAGAAAAGAAACTAGCATTGCAACGATTTTAAAGCTGGGTTTTATGATGGATACCTTACATAAAGGTAATTACAGTCGATTACAAATTCAACTAACGGAACAAGTATTGAAGATTTGGGCGACTAACCCATTGATCTTGAATAAATATCGTCAAGATAAAATGCAGTTTTTTATTCAGTTAGAAGGCGACAAAGGCCCAGAAAGAATACGCTCAGTTGAAAAGTACGCGGAGTACCGTTTTTGGAAAACTACGCGCGTTGTGGATCAAATTGAAGCTTATTTGTGTGCGGTAGCTACACAAAAACCGTTAACAGCATTTGGTTTAGATAAAGTGGCGCCACCATCAGTGGTGCTTAAATTATTTAAAAAATTACGTGCAGAATGGTGCGTAGAGGGTTTTGAGCGCCAGCGCAGAAAAGAATCTCGGCATAAAAATAGCAAATTATTGAATGTTAGCCATGGCTTAGACAATATTTGCGAGCGATTAAAAGCGATTAATGCGAGCGCTGTGGTTGAGAGAAAAGAAGAGAGTATTCCGCTAGACTTTAGATTAGCGCAACAGCGTAAAAATAATATTGCACCCATTGTGAACATTAAGATGCATCAGCGCTATTTTGGTAACGAAAATTGGTGGATGGTGGATGAGAGCGCTGCTGGTTTTGCGGTGGATTTGGGCAAAGAGTATAGTGCTTGGATTGAGCCTGGTGTGCTAGTGGGCTACACAACGGTAGATGACAAAAATACATTGATGATTGCTGAGATAAGAAGTGTGCGTAAACTAGTCAGTGGCGTATTTAGAGCTGGATTAGAGGTTTTAGGTGCGCACTCTGCATTAACTAAAGTTGCGCGCATTGATAAAAATAATGAAACTGAAGCAGAAAGTGGTTATTTTTTAATTGATAGTAGCGACAATCGTTCAGTGAATTTTAGCCAGCTTAATATATTTTCTGGTGTGTTTATTACACAAGAAGATGGGCTGGAGAATAACGAAAAAGCTTCATTAATCTTGCCAAGAAACGAATATAAAAGCGGTAGCCAATATATGGTTCATATCAATGGCAAAGATAAAATAGTGCAGGCTGGCGCACTTGAGCGCAAACAGCGCGATTGGGTCAGTGTGGCGATTAGTATATAAAGCCTTAAGTTTTATATACTAATTTAAAGTACTTAACCTTATTTTTTAGCCAAATATCTAGATTTTTTAACTAAATATCCAGCTTGATCTTAAGCTGAATATTATAAAGTCTGCTATTAAAATAGCCCGCTAAAAACTGGAATCTTAATCGCATTAACTGCTAAGATTCTGCCTATGTCACCAATCTCAAAAATAACCTCAACAATCGAATCGAAATTGCCATTTGAACTGTTTGTCGGCTTGCGCTACACAAAAGCCAAACGCAAAAATCATTTTATTTCGTTTATTTCACTCACCAGCATGGTCGGCATCGCACTCGGGGTTGCGGCGTTAATCGTTGTACTTTCCGTGATGAACGGTTTTCAGGCAGAGTTGCGTAACCGCATTTTAGGCGTCGCTTCGCATTTGGAAATTACTGGCGCGAATAATCAGTTAAGTGATTGGCCTACGCTGGCAGAGGAAGTGAAAGCTAACCCAAAAGTGAAAGCCAGCGCACCTTATGTAATGGCGCAAGGTATGCTGAGTTATGGCCAAGGCGTACAAGGCGCAATCGTACGCGGCGTGTTGCCTAAGCTAGAAGATAAAGTGGCCGATTTAGGCCGTCATATGAAAGCGGGCAGTTTGGACGATTTGCGTGCTGGCGAATTTAATATTGTGTTAGGAGCTGATTTAGCGCATTTATTAGGCGTAGGTGTTGGCGAAAAGGTTGTGTTAATGGCGCCGCAAGGTCAATTTACGCCAACTGGCGTTGTGCCACGCATTAAACAATTTAGAGTGGTGGGTTTATTCCAAATTGGCATGTATGAGTATGATGCAGGTTTAGCCTTAATTCATATTGATGATGCGTCAAAATTGTATCGCATGGGTAATAACGTTTCGGGCTTACGTTTGAAATTGGATGACTTATTCGACGCGCCTGCAATGTCTTTGCAATTATCGCAAGACTTAAGTAAAGAGGGCACAAGCAGCTATTTTGTGACCGATTGGACACAACAGCATGCTAATTTCTTTAAAGCCGTGCAGTTAGAAAAACGTGTGATGTTTATTATTTTGACCTTAATCGTGGCAGTTGCTGCATTTAATATCGTGTCTACTTTGGTGATGGCGGTGACTGATAAGCGCGCAGATATTGCCATTATGCGTACTTTTGGCGCCAGCCCAGGTAGCATTATGCGAATTTTTATTGTGCAAGGCGCATTAATCGGCATGATTGGCACCGTATTAGGTGCGGTGCTTGGCGTGTTGATTGCGCTGAATATCGGTACTATCGTGCCGTTTATAGAAAGCGTTTTCCATGTGCAGTTTTTGGCAAAAGATGTATATTACATCAGTGATTTGCCATCCAAAGTGGAATGGCCAGATGTGTTCACCATTATTGTGATGTCTTTTGTGTTAAGTCTTTTAGCGACACTTTATCCCAGCTATAAAGCCTCTAAAATCAATCCTGCTGAGGCATTAAGATATGAATAATCAACTTAACAAAGACGCCATTATTCAATGTGATGCGCTAAAGAAAACTTATACAGGTTTGGATGTCGCGGTTTTAAATGGCATCGATTTAAGCGTAAACGCAGGTGAGCAAATCGCCATTGTCGGTACATCTGGTTCGGGTAAAAGTACCTTGTTGCATTTGCTCGGTGGTTTAGATGCGCCAACCAGCGGCACGGTGAGTTTGTCTGGCAAAAATTTAAGTGGATTATCAGAAACGCAAAAAGGCCAATTGCGTAACCAAAGCTTGGGTTTTGTGTATCAGTTTCATCATCTATTGCCAGAATTTACTGCAATCGAAAATGTCGCCATGCCATTGTTGATTCGCCGCATTTCGCGTGCCAAAGCATTAGAAGCGGCAAAAGAAATTCTCACTCAAGTGGGTTTAACGCATCGTTTAGAGCATATGCCAGGCGAACTTTCTGGCGGCGAAAGACAGCGCGCAGCGCTTGCACGCGCGTTGGTGACAAAACCCGCTTGCATATTGGCGGATGAACCGACTGGCAACTTGGACAGAGTGACGGCTAATTTGGTCTTCGATTTGTTACTGGAAATCAATAAAGCGCAAAACACCAGTTTAGTCGTTGTGACGCATGATTTAAGTTTAGCCGCCAAAATGCAACGCCAATATCGCTTGGTGGATGGTAAGCTACAAACGCTGGATTAATAAACGTTTGATTAATATAAGTGGTTAATTAACGTGATCAATCTGTTTGCAATTGGCTTTGTGTTAGGAGCTTGGTTGCTGCAGCAACAGCCTGAATTGCCCAGTATTTATGTCTACTCAGCCATTTTGCCAATGGCTTTTTTAGCTTTTAGAGCCGCTAAATTTCAACGTGACTTAACTAAAAATCCGACTCAAAATATTTCAAATCAATACTCGCTGATATTTAACTCGAAAAATATTCAGCATTTTCGAAGGTTAAGTTTATTTATCTGCGCAGTTTTGTTGGGTTTTTATTGGGCTGCTAGCTTTGCCAGCTTAAGATTAAACGATGAATTGCCCAAAGAGTGGCAACAAAAAAATATTGAATTGATTGGCGTGATTGCCACGCTGCCAGAAGCGATTGAGCGCGGCGAACGATTTCAATTTGATGTAGAAAAAGTGTTAACTCAAGACGCCACAAACAGCCTAAAAGTGCCTGCGCATATTTCACTTAATTTTTATCGCGACAGTAAATTTACTCCTCAATTTACAAACTCAGAAAATATCCCACAAGATATTAATAGCGAAAATAATTATTTTCACGCTGGAGAACGCTGGCAATTCAGTGTGAAATTAAAACGCCCGCACACCACTTATAACCCACATGGTTTTGATTTTGAGGCGTGGGCTTTAAGTGAGAATATGCGAGCCACTGGTAGTATTAATCAAAAAGGTGATCATAAAAAGTTAAGCAACTTTGTGTTTAGGCCGAATTATATCGTTGAATATTATCGCGAAAAAGTGGGTAATCGCATTTCAAACACTTTAATCAATCAGCCTTACGCTGGCGTGATCCGTGCGCTGGTAATCGGTGACGATAGTCAAATTTCAACAGCAGATTGGACTGTGTATTTACGCACAGGTACTAATCATCTGATGAGTATTTCTGGGCTACATATCACTATGCTGGCGGGTTTAGCTTTTGTAATAACCGCTTTTGTTTGGCGGCGCATACCTAATTTAGTGCTACTTTTTCCCACGCGAAAAGCAGCGACAATTGCCGGATTAATCGTTGCGATTCTTTATGCGTGCTTAGCCGGTTTATCAGTACCTACGCAACGCACCTTATTTATGTTGATGACATTCGCACTGGCGTTGTTATTGGGACGAAATATAGCTATCTCACGTGCATTATCTATCGCGTTAATGGTAGTGGTGTTAATCGATCCGTGGGCTGTGATTGCGCCTGGATTTTGGCTATCGTTTTCTGCAGTGGCGATTATCGCTTATGTAAGTGTTGGCAGGCTGAAAGCGCAACATTGGTTTGTTGAGGCAGTAAGGACGCAATGGGCGATTACACTGGGTTTGTTACCGTTATTAATCGTGATGTTTGGGCAAGCTTCGGTTATTTCACCGCTGGCCAACGCGCTTGCCATTCCTGTTATCAGCTTAGTCGTTGTGCCGTTAAGTATTGTTGGCGCGCTGTTACCCGTAGATTTCGTGTTGCACTTGGCACATTGGGTGTTGGATATTTGCATGCACGGTTTGAATTGGCTTGCAAATTTACCGATGGCGGTTTGGCAACAGCCAGCACCACCTGTTTGGGCAATGTTAACGGCGGTATTCGGCACGTTATGGCTATTGCTACCGCACGGTTTTCCGCAACGCTGGCTAGGATTGGTATTGTTTTTGCCATTGTTTTTTGTAAAGCCGCCAGCGCTAAAGATAGGCGAAATGCAAGTGAGTGTATTAGATGTCGGGCAGGGCTTAAGTGTGGTGATTAAAACCGCAAGTCATAGCTTTTTATATGATGCAGGTAGCCGCTATTCTTCACAAAGTGACGCAGGCAGCCGCATTGTCATGCCTTATTTACGCAGTATGGGTGTGACTAAATTAGATGGTTTTGTCGTGAGTCATGATGATAGCGACCACAGTGGTGGCGCTACTTCTGTATTGGCGCAAATGCCCGTTGATTGGTTAGCCACTTCATTTGATTTGCCGGACGCTTTCAAAACGAGTATGAAAACGCATGCGCGAACAGGGAAAACTTTTAAGTGCTTTGCGGGGCAACATTGGCAATGGGATGCTGTGGATTTTCAAGTGTTATATCCAAGCCAAGAAAGTTACCAAAATTTACAGTTAACTGATAATAATAAAAGTTGCGTAATCAAAATCAGCAGCGCGTTTGGCAGTATTTTATTGGTTGGTGATATTGAAAAAGCCGCAGAAGCGGAATTATTGCAAACTAATCAAGGTCTACCAAATCAGAATCTATTGGCAAGCGATGTTTTAGTCGTGCCACATCATGGCAGCAAAACTTCTTCAACTTTGGATTTTATTCAGGCAGTTGGCGCTAAAGAAGCTATCTTTACCGTCGGTTACTTGAACAGGTTTAAGCATCCCAAAGAAGAGATCGAAAAACGTTATATAAATGCAGGCACGGCGCTGTATCGATCAGATTACAACGGCGCGGTTTTATTGGATTTTAAGGCAAATAAAGCGTTAAGTATTAGTGCTTGGCGGCAGGCGCAACCGCGATATTGGCACGATAGGTATGAGGGTGTTGATTAAATGCCCAAATTAATCAAACTGGAACTTGCCGAAATGAAAGCTTCAAGCTAAAGTAGCAGCAGTTTTTTAAAACATAAGGAGTTGTGCTGTGTGGGAAATTATTCTGGCCGCTGGCTGGCCAATTTGGCCGTTAATTATTGCTTCAATCATTGCGTTAGCTATTATCGGTGAGCGTTCATGGGCGCTACGCAAAGAAGTTGTCACCCCCACAAATTTACTACCTGAAGTACAAAAATGGTTAAACCAAGGCGGCATAACGAAAGAAACATTAACTAAACTTGAAAGACATTCATTATTAGGCGAAGTATTTGCCAGTGCTTTAGCGAATGCTAAAAGCTCACGTGAAATCACTAAAGAAGCCATTGAAGAAACTGGCCGTGCAGTTGCGCATAAATTAGAGCGTTATCTGCCTACATTAGGTACGATTGCGACAGTGGCGCCATTGCTGGGCTTGCTTGGTACGGTAATTGGTATGGTTGAGTTGTTCGGTTCGTTCACCAATAGCGGCCACGATGTAGCCCAGTTTGCACGCGGTATTTCAGTAGCACTTTATAATACGGCAGCAGGTATTGTCGTTGCTGTGCCTGCAATGATCACGTATCGTTATTTCCGTGCAAAAGTAGATGGTTTGTTGGTTGATATGGAACAGCAAGCGATTAAGTTGGTAGAGATTCTGCACGACGAACGCAAATAATTTAGTAATTTACTTAAAATCACGCCAATACAGTGTTATTTTTTCTTGCCGTACAAATATGTACTGTCTACGAAAAAATCCCTCGTCTTGACGTTATTTAAAGCGAATTAAATGATAACTGATTGATTGTTAACAGGCTGATTCAAAAGGTTTAATATGAATTTTCAACGTGGTAAACGGCACGAAGAACTAGAGATGAATCTAGTGCCTTTAATTGATGTGCTATTAGTGATTATCATTTTCTTGGTGGTCAGTGCGACTTTTGCACGCACCAGCGAATTACAGATTAACTTACCAACCGCTGAAGCCAGCACACCACAAGAAAAACCTCTGATTATTACGGTAGAGGTCGATGCGAGTGGTCGTTATCTAGTAAATGGCAATGAAGTAGGCGGCGGTAGTGTCGATGAGATTTCTGCTGCGTTGACTAAAGCCGTTGGCGCTGGAAAAGATCCGACAATCGTGATTAATGCGGATGCGAAATCGACGCATCAATCGGTAGTTAACGTGATGGAAGCATCAAGATTAGCGAATTACACACACATCACATTCGCCACACAGCTTCGACAAGGCAAGTAGGCCAAGTTAATTAAATCTAGTTTAACCAAGTTTAGTTTGACTGGATTTAGTTTAGTTTGTTAGTTGTGTCGTTAGCTTTATAATTGGAAGCTATTCGTTTATATATTGATTGATATTTTATTGTCTTATCTTAATTTGCTTTATCTTAAATCTAAGCGCGCTCATTTTTCTCTGCCTATTCGACTGAACTATTAATGTCGAGATCCTCACGTAAAAAAGAAGCTATTCCGCACATTGTTAACGCAAAGTTACTTTATTTGCGTCTGTTTCGCTATGCCTGGAAATATAAAATCTATTTTTTAGTTAGTATTACTGCGCTGGTTATCTTGTCTGCCAGCAATACTGGCTTTTTGGCACTGATTAAAAAAGTGACCGATGATGGTTTCGTTAAACAATCTGCGGATCAAGTGCTTATATTGCCGTTCATGTTGTTTGGCTTAATGGCAATTCGCGCTTTGGCGGGCTTTGCTTCCACCTATTACATGCGCTGGATAGCGCGTCATGTGGTCGAAGTGATTAGAAACGAAGCGTTCAGCAAACTCATGTTATTGCCTGTTAGCTATTTTGATGCGGGCTCTTCGAGCGTAACCGTTTCTAAACTCACTTATGATACAGAACGTCTTTCTACCGTTTCAACTCGTGTCGCGTTATCCGTTATTCAAGATGCATTAACCGCAGTTGGTTTGCTGGGTTATATGCTGTATTTAGATTGGAAATTGACACTAATTTTTGTGGTCGTTACGCCATTAATGGCAATTTATTTGCGCAAAATGACGCCTAGATTGCGCAGCAGTGCTAAGCGTGTGCAAGAATCCATGGGCGATATGACCAAAGCGGCTGAAGAGGCGATTGCAGGTCAGCGTATCGTCAAGATTTTTGGTGCAGGTGAGTATGAAACAAATCGATTTGGCAAAATCGTTGGCAACAATCGTAATATTGAATTACGCTTAACGCGCATTTCTGGCTTAAATAGCTTGGTGATTGAATTTTTGGCGGCGATTGCCTTGGGTTTAGTGGTTTATTACGCGATCGGTAAATTTAGTGCTGGTGAGTTTGCTGCATTTGTCGGTGCTTTATTGATGTTAATTGCGCCAATTAAACATTTAACCGCAGCAAATGAAGAGTTTCAGATTGGTTTGGCCGCAGCGCAAAGCGTGTTTGAGATCATTGATAGTCAGTCAGAAATCAATGATGGTGAAAAAATCATTCAACGTGCCAAAGGCGGCATTGAATTTAAAAATGTGAGCTTACGTTATAACAACGCCAAAAAACTGGCATTGAATAACTTAAGTTTTACCATTCAACCCGGGGAAAAGTTGGCTCTAGTGGGGCGTTCTGGTGGTGGTAAAACCACGATGGTGAATTTATTGCCACGTTTTTATGAGTTGCAACAAGGCTTCATTTTGCTGGATGGTATAGATATTCGCGCGTTGGAATTGAAAAATCTGCGCAGTCAGTATTCATTAGTCAGTCAAGATATCGTGTTGTTTAATGACACCGTTTTCAACAATATTGCTTATGGCGCACTACGCGATTCGACTGAAGAAGAAGTGATTGAAGCGGCCAAAGCAGCACACGCATGGGAATTTATTCAGCAGTTGCCAGATGGTTTGCAAAATGAGATTGGCGATAGAGGCGTGCGCTTATCTGGTGGTCAGCGTCAGCGTATTGCCATTGCGCGTGCCATCCTTAAAAATGCGCCTATTTTATTGTTAGACGAAGCAACTAGTGCCCTGGATACGGAGTCTGAACAATTCGTACAAGCAGCTTTAGATACTTTAATGCAAGGCCGCACGACGATTGTGATTGCACATCGCCTCAGCACGATTGAAAATTCCGATAGAATTTTGGTGATGGATCAAGGCGAAATTGTCGAATCTGGCTCTCATCAGGAGTTAATCGCTAAAAATGGCTACTACAGTAAGTTATACCAAAAAGAATTTGATTAATAGAATCTGCATGATGAGATTGCGCTTGTTACGATGACTCTAACTCAAGAAATTATTAAACGCGCGTGGCGTAAAAAAAATGCACTTTATTATGTTGTGTTGGTACCACTTTCTTGGCTTTTTGCGCTGCTAACCTTATTAAGGCGCATGGCTTATAAGCAAGGTTTGCTTAAATCGCATGCATTGCCAGTTCCTGTGATTATCGTCGGTAATATTCACGTGGGTGGTAGCGGCAAAACGCCCGTGGTTATTTGGTTGGTGCAGCATTTGAAACAGTTAGGTTTTCATCCCGCGGTCATCAGTCGCGGCTATGGCGGTAGCACCAAATTAGCTACCGCAGTTAACGCTAACAGTAATCCAAAAATAGTGGGTGATGAGCCAGTACTAATCGCAAATCGGTGTGGTTGCCCAATTTGGGTCGGTGCAAACCGCATGCAAGTTGGCGCTGAGTTGCTAAAGGCACATCCAGAATGTAATGTGATTATCAGCGACGATGGCTTGCAGCATTACCGTTTACGGCGTGATATGGAAATTGCAGTTATCGATAGCGAAAATTATTTAAACAACGCTAATTTGTTGCCTGCCGGATCATTAAGAGAGTCTATTAGTCGCCTGCAAACGGTTGACGCTGTGATCAAAAATGGACAATTAAGTACAGAAATAAATCATCCAGCAAGTGTTGAAAATGCTTACTTAATGCAGTTAATTGGCTCAGAATTTTACAATCTAGCGGATCCTACTTTGAAAGCAACGGCTGCTGATTTTAAGCGTAAAAGTGTGAAAGCGCTGGCGGGAATTGGCAACCCAGCCCGTTTTTTTGAGCATTTACGTCAATTAGGTTTAAACTTTGCTTCAGCTAGTTTCGATGATCATCATCCATTTACTGCATTTGATCTGGCAAAAATGGAATGTGATGTTTTATTGATGACTGAAAAAGATGCCGTAAAATGTAAAGAATTTGCCAAGTCAAATTATTGGGTGTTGCCGATTGAGGCGAACATTGAAGGCGATTTGATGCAGCTAGTGTTGCAAAAATTGCAGCATCGCAAGCATTAAGTTTTGATTATATATTGCACATATTAAGGCATTAACATGGATTCTAAATTACTCAATATCTTAGTCTGTCCCGTTACCAAAGGGCCATTGATTTTGGATAAAAAAAACAATGAACTCATTTCTAAATCTGCGCGATTAGCTTATCCCATTCGTGATGGGATTCCGGTGATGTTGCAGGAAGAAGCGCGAAAAATCGGCCCGGATGAAAAAATAGGCACTGACGAAAAAGCGGCCCAGTAAAGTAGTGAACTAGTAAAATACTTAACTATTAAATCTGCGGATAATTTAAGTGACATTTAAAGTTGTGATTCCTGCGCGTTATGCCAGTACGCGTTTGCCAGGTAAGCCATTGCTGGATATTGCTGGCAAACCGATGGTGATACGTGTGGCGGAGCAGGCGGCAAAAAGTGGCGCAAGTGAAATTGTCATTGCAACGGATTTTGAGAAAATCAGCCACATTGCCGCACAGCATGATATTAAAGCCGTCATGACACGTATCGATCATGTTTCTGGTACCGATAGAATCGCCGAAGTCGCACATAAACTCAACTGGGCGGATGGTGATATTGTCGTCAATGTGCAAGGAGATGAGCCACTAATTGAGCCTGCATTAATCGCCGAAGTCGCTCAACACTTGGCTAATAGCCAAGATGCCGTGATGGCGACAGCCTGTCATCGCATTCATGATGAAGCTAGCTTTCTAAATCCCAATATCGTTAAAGTGGTGATAGACGCCAATGGTAACGCTTTGTATTTCAGCCGCGCGCCAATTCCATATCCGCGAGATGACGTTTATAAAGATAATATTCAAGCCTATCGGCATATTGGCATTTATGCATATCGCGTAGGATTTTTAAAGCAATATGCAGAGTTAACCAGTACAGAGCTGGAAAAAATTGAAAGTTTAGAACAACTACGTGTGTTGCATCATGGTTATAAGATTGGTGTGACGATTACTAAAAATGCACCAGCAAGTGGTGTGGATACGCAAGAGGATTTGGATTATGTCAGGCGCTTATTTTTAATTTAATTGTATTTATTTTATCGATTTAAATGCTTATTAAATATGAGTGCGAAACATAAAATACACTGCACCCAACAAGCACAAACCCGCCCATAAAAAATCCAGCTTAAGCGGTTGATGCATATAAAAAACCGCGAATGGTACAAACACACTCAATGTAATCACTTCTTGCAGCATTTTCAGCTGCGCGAGCGACAATACCGTAAAGCCAATACGGTTAGCGGGCACTTGGAACAGATATTCCACCAATGCAATACCCCAGCTAATGAGCGCGGCGATTATCCAAGGTTTATTGTTGAGCTCTTTAAGATGTGCATACCACGCAAACGACATAAAGACGTTTGCGACAGTCAGTAAGAGAATTGTTTTTAGGATTGTTGGCATTTATAAAAATTGCAAAATTAATAATAGATAACAACAACCTGAATTAAATACGGAAAGCACTCACTTTTGCGAGTGCTTTAAATCAGAGAGTTAATGGCAAGTTAACGCTTAATTTATGTCAAAAGCTAAATCGCGGATTCGCCCGTTTCACCTGTTCTAATACGAATCACTTGTTCAATGGCGCTAACAAAAATCTTGCCATCGCCAATTTTGCCAGTATGTGCCGAATTAATAATCGCTTCCATTGCGGCTTCAACCATTTCGTCGGTTACAACCAGTTCAATCTTGATCTTAGGTAAGAAATCGACGACATATTCTGCGCCGCGGTACAGTTCAGTATGACCTTTTTGGCGTCCAAAACCTTTTACTTCGGTTACTGTTAAGCCATTTACACCAATCTCAGAAAGCGATTCACGTACTTCATCTAGCTTAAATGGTTTAATCACCGCTTCAATTTTTTTCATATTCGCTCCCGTAAGTTGGTATTGATACTATTTTTGGTTCTGATTTTGCTATTAATTGGTTTTGCTAGATATGGATTTTATCTAAGTAAGGATTCTATTTTATTTCGCCACAAATTTGCTATTAAAATAAATCATTTGGTCCGTATATTTAAAAATAGCTATTAAAAATTACGAATCGAATTTTAATTTAGCGGTAATAGGGTAACGTCTATCTTTACCAAAACCACGTTGTGTAATTCTAACGCCAACTGGCGCTTGGCGGCGTTTATATTCGTTGCGATCAATCAGGTTTGTCACTTTAAGCACATCTTTTTCGCTGAATCCCAGTTGCATAATCGCATTCCGGCTTAAGTCGTCTTCCACATAAGCTTGCATAATGGCATCTAAAATTTCGTAAGCAGGTAAGCTGTCTTGGTCAGTTTGGTTGGCGCGCAGTTCTGCGCTTGGTGCGCGCGTGATGATACGTGTTGGAATGACATTTGAAAGGCTATTGCGATATTCTGCCAGTCTATATACCAGCGTTTTCGGCACATCTTTGAGCAATGAAAAACCGCCTGCCATATCACCATATAAAGTGCTGTAGCCAACGGCCATTTCGGATTTATTGCCGGTAGTAAGCACAATGCTGCCAAATTTATTAGAAAGCGCCATCAGCAACATGCCGCGGATGCGTGCTTGTAAATTCTCTTCTGCAGTATCAAATGGCAAATTGCCAAACTCTGGCGCAAGCGTGTCGCAAAATAAGTTAAATAAATCTTTAATCGGAATTTGACTATATTTAACGCCGACCAAATTGGCCATTTCAATGGCATCATCTACGCTGATGTTAGCGGTAAATTCGGATGACATCATCACAACTTTGACGCGCTCGCTACCCAAAGCATCTACCGCAATCGCCAGTGTTAACGCAGAATCTATACCACCAGATAACCCCAGCACAACGCTTGGAAAACCGTTTTTATTCACATAATCTTGTAAACCTAATTTAAGCGCATGGTAGACAGTTGCTTCAAGGCTTAATTGTGGGCTGATTGCGTTTGGTTGTGGTTGATGATTGACGTATTCTACAAAACTTAATGCTTCAACAAAATTAGGTAGTTGTTGTGTGGCTTTACCCGTGTTATCCAACACAAATGAACCGCCATCAAATACCAGCTCATCTTGTCCACCGACTAAATTAACATATATCACGCTCAAGCCGGTTTCGGACACGCGCTCAGCCAATACTTCATGGCGAGTCACTAGTTTATCTATGTGGTAGGGCGAGGCGTTGAGAGAGATCAATAGTTCTGCACCTGCCTGCTCAGCGCGGATTGCGGGTATAGATTCCCAACCATCAGCACAAATGATGACGCCGATTTGAGTGCCCAAATGCTCAAAAACCAAAGGAGTATTGCCAGCCTCAAAATAGCGCTCTTCATCAAAAACACTGTAATTGGGCAAGCATTGTTTGTGATAAGTGGCCGTGATTTGCCCATTTTCAATAATGGAAGCCGCATTGAAAAGCTGTTCATTTTCTAAATGCGGATGGCCAATCAGTAAGGTGATATTGGGTAGTGCACGTGCGATTTTTTGCAGTGCGCGCTCACACGCTGTATTAAAGTCATCTCTAAACAACAAGTCTTCTGGTGGGTAACCGCATAAAGCCAGTTCTGGCGTGACGATTAAGCTAGCACCAGCGGCATGCGCGCGGTTAGCGTAATCAAGAATTTTGTCCGTATTGCCAGCGATATCGCCTACAGTACAATTAATTTGCGCTAAAGCGATTTTCATAGTTAACGCGTTAATTCCTTTAATAAATCTATATTGCCATTAATGTTTTCTCTAGGTCGAACTATAGAAAATATGTTCGTATTACAAAACAACGGTGACAAAATTAGCATAGATTGATGAAGGCAATTAATATTTTCCACCTGCATCTTTCATGATCTTAACGATTTCGCTATCACCTTTTTTAAGCGCGTAAACATAAGCGGTTAAGCCATATTTATCACGTGCTTTTACATTCGCTTTGTGATCAAGCAGCAATTTCACTAATTCTTCAGAGCCTGTATCAACGGCCAATTGTAAAAGGGGCGTGCCTTCAGAATCTTGATGATTCACATCGGCGCCTCTTTCAATTAAAACTTTGGCAGCTGCTAACTGAGTTTTCTTAATCGCCCAAGTAAGTGCAGTCCAGCGTGATTGGTCTTCTATATCTGGTTTAGCACCCTTATCCAACATATAAGCAACCGCTGGCGCATGACCTTCGCGTGCCGCATACATCAAAGGCGTCACACCTAAACGATCGCCTGCATCAGGTTTTGCACCTTTTGCCATCAGTGATGTGATGGTTGGAACATCACCACTTTTTGCTGCATACATCAATGCAGTTTTACCATCATCTGCTTTAGAATTGGCATCAACACCATGTTGAATCATTAAGTTAACCACTTCGGAATAGCCAGAAGTGGCTGCCATACCAAATGCACTCCAACCACTTTCATCGCGGATTTTCGGATCAGCACCTTTATCAAGCAACACTTTCACCGTGGCTACATGGTTTTTCTTTGCGGCGAACATCAATGCAGTCCAGCCACCTTTATCCTTTGCATTAACCTCTGCACCTTTATTGATTAAAGCCGTAACAACATCAGCACGGTCTTTGCGCGCGGCGTACATCAGCGCAGTAATGCCATTTTCATCTTTAGCGTTAGCATTAGCGCCACCATCCAGAATGGCTTTTACCGTTGTTACATCGCCTTTGGATGCGGCGGTTAATAGGTAGGGAACATCTTCTGCAACGCATAATTGTGTTGCGAGGCTTAATATTAAGCCAATAACAAAACTTGTTATTCCACCATTATTTATCTTCAAGAGTTAATTACCTTTTCGATTTTAATTGTATTGCTTGAACAACGGCTTCACCTAAGCCAGCAGGTGAGCTTGCCACCACGCAGCCCGCATTTTCCAATGCGGAAATCTTATCTTCTGCACGGCCGCTACCGCCAGAGATAATCGCACCTGCGTGTCCCATGCGTTTGCCAGCGGGTGCGGTTAAGCCTGCAATGTAGGCAGCGACTGGTTTAGTGACATAGTGTTTAATAAAATCTGCCGCAGCTTCTTCGTCAGAGCCTCCGATTTCACCCACCATAATAATCGCTTCCGTTTCAGGGTCAGCTTCAAATAATGTTAAACATTCAATAAAATTTAAGCCTTTAATTGGATCGCCGCCAATGCCCACACAAGTTGTTTGACCCAAACCCAGCGCAGTAGTTTGATGCACGGCTTCATAAGTGAGCGTGCCAGAACGCGATACCACGCCAACCTTACCGCGCAGATGAATACTGCCAGGCATAATGCCGATTTTGCATTCATCCGGCGTGATAATGCCAGGGCAATTTGGGCCAATCAATCTAGCGCCATTGGCTTTTAAAGCCGCTTTCACATTTAGCATATCCAATACTGGGATGCCTTCGGTAATGCAGACAATCAATTCAATGCCAGCATCCGCCGCTTCCAAAATCGAATCGGCCGCATAAGGTGGCGGCACATAAATCACGCTGGCGTTGGCTTGCGTTTCACGCACCGCTTCTCGCATGGTGTTGAATACTGGCAGGTTTAGATGTAATTGACCGCCTTTGCCTGGTGTAACGCCCCCTACCATTTTTGTGCCGTATGCAATGGCTTGTTCAGAATGAAATGTGCCTTGTTTCCCAGTAAAGCCCTGACATAGCACTTTGGTATTTTTATTGACTAAAATCGCCATTATTTTGCTTCCTGATTTTTAACAGAAAGTACGGCTTGTTTAGCCGCATCGGTTAAATTTTCTGCCGAGATAATATTTAAGCCACTCTCACGCAGCATTTTCTTGCCCAAATCAACGTTGGTTCCTTCTAAACGCACGACTACTGGAATAGTCATGCCGACTTCTTTCACCGCAGTAATAATGCCTTCTGCAATAATATCGCAGCGCATAATGCCGCCGAAAATATTCACCAAGATTGCCTTAACGTTATGATCGGCCAAAATAATTTTAAACGCTTTGGTCACCGTTTCCGCTGAAGCGCCGCCACCCACATCTAAAAAGTTGGCTGGCATACCACCATGCAATTTAATTAAATCCATGGTTGCCATCGCCAGACCTGCACCATTTACCATGCAGCCAATATTGCCGTTTAGCGCAATATAGTTTAAACCCGCCGCATGTGCCACTGCTTCTTTGCTATCTTCTTGCGACCAATCGCGCTGTGCGCTTACCTCTTTTTGGCGATACAACGCATTGTCATCCACGCTCATTTTGCAATCCAGCGCGACCAGTTTTCCATCCGATGTCACAATCAATGGATTGATTTCCAGCAAAGCCAAATCATTTTCTTTAAACAGTTGGTATAAACCTTTTAGCATTTTGGTAAAAGCGGCAATTTGTTCACCACTTAACGCTAATTTAAAAGCCAAATTACGTGCTTGAAAATCCACTAAACCGTTTAGCGGATCACACACTTCTTGCAGAATCTGTTCGGGATGATTGGCTGCAATCTCTTCAATATCCATGCCACCAGCTGATGATGCAACCACCACGACGCGCTCTAAACTTCTATCAACCAGCATCGATAAATACAATTCGCGCGCGATTGGCAAGGTTTCTTCAATCAAAACTTGGCTGACCATTTGCCCATCAGGGGCATTTTGGTAGGTGATTAATTGCTTGCCTAATAATGCCGTCGCGGTTGCTTCCACTTCTGCTACGGATTTAACCAGCTTAACGCCACCCGCTTTACCACGGCCACCCGCATGTATTTGCGCTTTTACTACCCATGCATTTGATTTGATTGTTTCTGCTGCATGGCGTGCCAATTCAGCAGAGTTTGCAACCATGCCGCTAGGCGTTGGCAGGCCGTAAAGTTGTAATAAAGATTTGGCTTGATATTCGTGTAAATTCATTTTAAAGTGATTTTTGGCAGGTTTTAATTTTAGCTGACATTTTCGCGCAAAAGCGCTGTATAAGCTAGTAAAAAAGCCACTTCAAGTCATCACGTTAAACCACTAAGCGCAATCTAAAGGAAATCAAATGACACAAGCATCGCAAACTTTGCGTGAAATTACCGGTATGGGCTTTAGCCATGCTAGCCTAAAAGACTCTGCTTTGATTTTGGTGGATTGCCAAAATACTTACCGTCGTGGCGTGATGCAGTTAACCAATGTAGAGCCTGCAATTTTAGAGGCGCAAAAGCTGTTAACAATGGCGCGCGATTTAAAAGTGCCTATCATCCATATTCAGCATGATGCTGGCGTGGGTACGCCGTACGATATCACCGCAGATATTGGAGCGATTTCAGCAGAGGTTGCGCCTAAAAATGGTGAAGTCGTAGTGGTTAAGAATTATCCGAATGCGTTTTGGCATACTCATTTAGAGGCACAATTAAAGGCCTTGGGCATTGAAAATGTAGTGTTAGCTGGATTTATGACACATATGTGTATTAACTCCACCGCACGAGGCGCGTTTAATTTAGGCTTTAAGCCGATGATTATTGCCAGTGCGTGCGCAACACGCAGCTTAACTAGCGCTAATGGCAAAATAATTGACGCGCAAACGATGCATGATAGTGCGTTGGCTGCTGTGAGAGATTTGTTTGCGGTTGTTGTGGATTATGTGGCAAGTTTGAAAATTTAATTATAGATATCTACAAGATATTAACCAGATAGCGAACGGAGGTGCGTTGTCGGTAAGCTTGTCACGCGAACGAATTGCTGAAATGATGCAAGCAATGCCGCTTATAGTTGCCCGGCGCAATAGCCATGTCACTGGTTTTTTGATGATGACAACACGTGCGATGAATGCAGATATTCCCATTATCAAGGCGATGTTTACTGCTTATGAAGGTTCGGCTGATGCTTATGTTTACGGCCCAGTCTGTGTTGGAGCAGAAGAGCGTAGAAAAGGCTTAGCTCAAGCCATGTTTGCGGAGCTGAAACGTCTTCAGCCAGGTAGAGAAGGTGTGCTTTTTATACGACTTGATAATGAGGCTTCACTGCGAGCCCATATACGTATGGGAATGAAAGAGACCGCTAAATTTAGGTTTAATGGTTCAGACTATCTGGTCTTTTCATAGATCGGGTAATCAAAGTATTTCAGCACAGACTCGCAAAATAACAAATCTATTCAACAGTGCATGAGCGCTTGTAATTTGGCTGATTAAACCAGTTAATAAAAATGGCGAGGCAAAGTTTTTTGCCTCGCCATTTAATTTAAAACAAAACTCTATAAATCTTGTTCCCAAGCATTGCCATATACTTTACCGTTGCGCGATAAGATAAACATTTGATACATGCTAGTTACCCACATAAATGTCGATGCGACGCTGTAACCGATACCGCCGATAATCGTGAACCATGCAAAACCAGGATTTAACTTGGTTAACCACCATGACAATATATCCACAATTAAGAATGCAAATGGGAATGCGATAGCAATGATTTTAAGTGTTTTCGGCACACCAACTGCAAAGCTGAAAATGAAGCCGATAAAGAAGAAGATAAAGCTAATGCCAAATAAGTGAATGTGCGATACGCGGGTTAAGCTTTGAATGGTCGCGCCTTCGCCAGTTGCGGCTACTTTTTGTACTTCTTCGAAATTTTTAAAGTTAGGGATATTCGGCACAACGCTGTGACACATTACGCAATGTTGCGCGAAAACGCCTTTAAAATGTGCATCCCAATCATCTTTTGGCGCGCCTTTGTGTACCCATTGAATAATATCTGCGCGTACTGGGTCTGGCGCATTGGCTTTCATTGAGCCATTTAATTTGCTCTCTAATAAACTGTGTGTGCGGTCGCCATAATAGCTATAGACAATGTCATTTTTAGATAAACCAACTTTGCCGTCTGCCATGCCGTGGGTGAGCATGATTTGCAAACCTGCCATCAATAAACCAACGCCGATAACAATTAAATAGCCCGCAAATAAAGTTTTTAATGGCCATGGTAGATTAGGTAGATTTAACCAAGCCAAATTGGCAGGTACATTATTTGTTGCGTTATTTTCTGTATTATTTTGAGTCGTTTTCATGCAAATCCCCTAAAAAGATGAATGAAAAATTTTTTATTTGATGATAAAAATTCTTTGATTAATTATAAGTGAGAAGCGAGCATCAACCTAAGATAATCTTAAACATAAGCGATTATTGCGCCCAGTCTTTAATTGAATTATTCAACTGATATAATTGATGTTTTAAACAGGTTAAGTTTTTATGCGTTTAGTTATTCAAGGCCGTGCAATCAGCGTGGCGCATCTTACTCATATTCATCGCTTGGTTGGCGGTAATACTCAATTTATGCAGGTGGCTGAATTTGCCTATTATTTGCCAGTATCTACCAATGATTATTTACCTGATCATTTTTCAGGCGTACAGACTTTTTGTGCCGAACAGAAAATCGATTTTGCGTTAGTGCCAGATGCGCAACGTTTGAGCCATTTTGGCTTATGCGTGATGGATATGGATTCCACGTTAATTAATATCGAATGCATCGATGAAATCGCGGATTTAATGGGTTTGAAACCACAAATATCCGCGATTACAGAAAGTGCGATGCGTGGCGAAATCAATTTTTCCACCAGCTTAATACAACGTGTGGCTTTGCTAAAAGGTTTGCCAGAAACTGCATTACAACGCGTGATTGATGAGCGCTTGCAGCTGAACCCCGGCGCGCAGGAATGGATTGCCGCGTGTAAGGCAAACAATATTAAAACCATGGTGGTTTCTGGCGGATTTACGTTCTTTGCTAACCATGTTAAAACTTTGCTTGGCTTAGATTATGCGGTATCGAATACGCTAGAAATCATTGATGGAAAACTGACTGGTCATATTGTCGGTGATATTGTTGATGCAGAACGCAAAGCAGCAGAGTTGCTCAGTTTGCGCGACAAATTGGGATTAAATCCTGACCAGACGATTGCAATCGGTGATGGCGCAAATGACCTTAAAATGATGGAAATTGCAGGAATCGGTGTGGCGTATCATGCCAAACCAGTTGTGCAAGAACAAGCTAGTTACGCACTGAATTTCAGCGGTTTAGATGGCGTTGCAAACTTATTAACTGCTTAATTTAATTCAGTAAAGCTAACTCTGCTTCAGTAAAACCCGCTTGGCGCCTTGCCTCTAAATTGAAAGGAGGGCGCAATTTTGGCGCGCTGTATTGTTTGCAGAGTAATTCAAATGTGGCAATTGGCTCTAACTCACGCAGCTGGCAAAGCCAGTTATACCAATAATTACCGATGGCAACATGGCCGATTTCATCGCGCAAAATAATGGCCAAGATGTCAGCAGCAGCCATATCACCCACTTGAGAAAGTTTGTTGCGTAACGAAGGGCTGGCGTCTAAGCCGCGCGCTTCCATGGTGCGCGGCACTAATGCCATCCGCGCTAAAACATCATCTTTGGTTCTATCAACCATTTCCCACAAGCTATTATGACCAGTCAAGCTGCCATATTCAAAGCCTAGTGTGTGCAGATGCGCATTCAATAGTGAAAAGTGAAGCGCTTCCTCAGTGGCTACTTTTAACCAATCAGTGTAGTAATTTTCAGGCATATCGGCAAAGCGCCAAATCGCATCTAACGCCAGATTGATTGCGTTAAATTCAATATGGGCGAGCGCATGTATTAACGCCGCGCGACCTTCAATGGTGCGCATCGAGCGTTTAGGTAATTCTAGCGGACCAACTAATTCGGGTTTGAGCGGCCTGCCAGGAATGGCAGCGGTGGGAGTTAACGGTTTTTTTGACTCAATAATTATCCGTGGATTTTTATCGTGAGTCATGGCACCTAAAGCCATAACGCCCGTAGCTTTAATCATCGCATCCGATTCGCAAAGCCAATCCAGCGCGGCTTTGCGAAGCTCCAACGGTTGCTGCGGCATACTCAATTATTTAATTTCAAGAAAATCCAGTTCGCCTGCTTTCATATCTGGAATCAATAAAAATGTTCCGTCATAAGATAAAGCAATGTCTGCAGAAGCTTTGTAACCTTCTTTAATCACGCGTGCTTTGCCAGCAACTACTTCAAATATTGTGCCGCTTTTCCAAGAGCTAATAATGATTTTGCCTGCTTTGGTTTTGACTAAACCATCGCCACCAGCAAAACCTTCTGCCACTTTGGTGGTTGCGCCAGTTGTTAAATTAATGCGATACAAAATACCGGATTCAAAATCAATCGATAGCAAATTATTACGACCTTCAAATAACAGGCCATTTGGCGCCAGAATATCTGGATTTTTGCTATCGACCACCACAGTAACGGGCGCACCACCTTTAGCGACTTTATATATTGAACCGCCGGATTTTAAATCACCGCTATCGCTTACAAATAAATTGCCCACTTTGTCGGCTTCTAAATCGTTTAGGAACACAGGTGGTTTAGGGAAAGCTGTTGCCGCGGCATATACCTGCCAAGTGCCATCTTTTTTGATTTCAATAATACGCGCTTTATCTGCCACATAAAGCTTGTCGCCAATAATCGCTAAGCCTTTTGGATCATCTAAACCTTTTGCAAAAACGGTGACATTGCCTTTTTTATCGACTTTACTGATTTGACCGTCACCGTTGACATCTGGCGCGCCGATTTCAGAAATATAAATTGTGCCGTCTTTGGCTTGCACAACTGATTCTGGCGTTTTAAGGCCAGTAATTTTTGTTGGCAACGGATCTTTTGCATAAACAGTTAATGTTTGAAGTAAAGCCAATGCGAGTAGTGTTTTTTTCATTTTCTAGTACCTTTTGAGTGTTTTTAATGGTTAAGTTTGGAATTAACTAGGTTTAAATTAGCTTAGCGTCTCAGTAATAAATTTTGGCGACAGGTAAATCGTCTAACGCTGCACAGAGCGCTTTCGCATTGCCATTTTGTGCAGTGTTGATCGCCGATGTAAACGATTTGTCAGTTTCTAATTTGTTAATGATTTTATCCATCGCCTTAATATAGGCTTTTTCCATGTAAAAATCCGGTTTAATACCTAAATCACCATTTTGCTGCGCTTGTTTTTTTACGCTGATAAATGGCTTTTCTAAATCTTTTAGTTCAGTCGAATTAATAAATACTCTGGCAATCATCTCTGCATGAAAAACGCGCAGTTGCGGGTTATAAAACATATGCGGCTCTAGCAATAAAACCACATTCGCATTCTCGCTATTTGCGCAGTGCTGAATATTTTCAAAGCGTTTTTCCAGTGATTTAAAAGCTGCTTTTTCCGCAAGCGGGCCCTTCATATGCCATACATCCAAATAGGGATGCAACAAGCGTACAGGATGCTCATAATGGGTTTTTGCGATATGCACGGCAATATTTCCAGGTAACTTAGCATGCTGTAACGGGGCACTTTCTGCTAACGCAATATTAGCCATGAATAAGCTCATGAGTAACCAGATAACTGTTTTAAATAATCGATTGATAAGCATAATTGGTCTTAAATATGGGTTAACTTAATTGTTTTATAATAGACATTAATTTATTAAGTAATTGATTTTTAATAATTAATTTTCTTTGTATGTGATGCGATAAATGTAGCCAGCGCGGTCATCAGAAACATATAGTGCACCATCTTTACCGACAATCACATCAATCGGCCTGCCCCAAACATTGGCGCTGTCTTTCTGTTCATTTATATTCAGCCAGCCAGTGGCAAAATCTGTCACTTCAGTTGGACTATCACTATCAAATTTTACGCGCACCAATTTATAACCGCTAGGTTTTTGGCGATTCCATGAGCCATGTAGCGCGACGACTGCATCATTTTTATATTCTGCCGGCCAGTTGGTTTTATCTAAAAAAGTAATGCCAATTGGCGTTGAGTGTGAAATAAACGTAATGGCGGGCGGTGTCGTGGTTTGGCAAAAACTGGCTTCGCCGACGAAATTAGGGTCTTGAACCATCGATTTTAAGTTATCGGGATTCCCCCAGCAATAAGGCCAGCCATAGTGTTTGCCCGCTTCAATCTTATTCAAATGCTCAGGCGGAATCTCATCATTCACTTTGCCATTTTTAGTACTGGAACGCATATCCGAACCATTATTCGTTGCAAACATCGCATCAGTTTTTGGCTGCCATGCAAAACTTTGGCTGTTGCGCAAACCTCTGGCCCAAGTGGGGTCAGCGGCATGTCTGCCAAGTGTCACTAAACTGCCAGCGGGTTTTCCTTCAAGCGTATAGCGCTGGATAGTGGCGCGGGTAGCGTCTGTTTCTGTACACACATTACAACTAGAGCCGATATTGATATAAAGGTGATTATCTGGCCCCAATTTGATGGTTTTTTGCGTGTGATGGCCGAACGCTAAATTGCTGATAAAGGATTGCGGCGCTGACCATTTTTCACCATTACGTGTCAATTTAACTATGCCATCCTGATTAGCGATTAGCATGGTGTCGTCAATTAAAACCAAACTATTAGGTGAGTTTAGATTGCTTGCAATCACGACAGGCTTTTCAGCGATGCCGTCTGCATTGGCATCTGGCAACATAACCACTTGATTCGAACTGGCTAAAGCTGCGTATAAGCGCCCTTGTTTATCAATCGCCAGCATGCGTGGTTGACCATAATTTTCAGCTAATTTAGCAAAAATATTGATTTGAAATCCAGCTGGTAATTGAATGGGTAAGTTGCTGGGCGGCGCGATAGATTCTGCACCATAAGCGCAACCAACATTAGTCACTTGGCATAATGCAAACGATAGATACAAACCAAATTTATTCAAAAAAGCACTTAACATATTTTACAGTCTAAAAAATTAGGTCAAATTGAGTGTTAAGTTAACACATCTGACCAAATATTAGCCGCCCATGCAGCAGCATATTGGCCTTCTAATTCAGATGCTTTCAGCGAAACGCCGCCACCTTCGGCTGAAATCATGATTTTTTTAGCTTCGTCATAGCGATAAACATTGGCAACGTGCATCGCCTGTTTATCATCCACATAACTGTAGCAAGTGTTTGCAAAAACTGGGCTAGCGTCAGGTGCGCGATGCTGCATTAATTCCACAATCGCACTCGCACATACGCGTGCTTGGCTGGTTGCCATATGTGCCGATTTTGGCAACGCGGCTGAAACTGAATCACCGATCACATGAATATTCGGTGCTAATTTAGACTCGTAGGTTAAAAAATCTACTTCGCACCAACGTTTATCAATATTATTTAAGCTTAACATTTGCGCTGGTTTGCCAGCGCGCTGCGGTGGAATAATATTCAGCACATCAGCCGCCACCGTTTCAAAATCTGTTTTGACGATTCTGCTGTTAATGTCTACTTCAAGCACAACGTTGTTGGGACGATAATCAATGATGCCAGCATAGTTCTCTGCAAAAACTTTGGTGAATAGCCCTTTTTTAGAAGTGATTTCCGGGTTCGCATCCAACACAATTACTTTGCTTTTTGGCTTGTGCTTTCTGAAATAACTTGCCACTTGGCAAGCGCGCTCATAAGGGCCGGGCGGGCAACGATAGGGCGCTTTGGGTACGTTCATTACAAACGTGCCGCCATCAGCCATGCTTTCTAATTGCTGGCGCAAGTTAACCGTTTGCCAGCCAGCTTTCCATGCATGTGGAATTTTTGTCTGTGCTTCTGCAGATTGTAAGTTAGGTAAAGTGTCATAGATCAAATCAATGCCAGGCGCAATAATCAAACGGTCGTAAGTGATTTCACCGCGCTTCATCGTTACTTTTTTATTGGTCGCATCAATGGCGGTTACTTCATCATTCACCCATTGCACGCCATGATTTTTTTGAATCAAATCGTAACCAAAAGTCAGATCGTTAATCGTCTTGCTACCGCCTAAAACTAAATTACTTAACGGGCAAGATACAAACTGGCTGGATTTTTCAATGACGACTACATCAATACTATCCGCACTCCACATGCGGATATATTTGGCAGTCGTTGCACCAGCATAGCCGCCACCAATGACCACCACGCGGCCGATTGCGGATTTGGGCTTATTCATGACACAGCCACTGATTAACGGATAACTGGATATTACAAGGCTGGCCGCACCAGCGGTTTTAATAAAATCACGACGACTTTGATGTGGTTTTTTATCGACTAAGTCTGGCTTAGATTTAGTCATGATTGCCCTTTAAAGTTTGCGGCTTTAATATTTGCGATTTAGGGCTAATTGCGGTGATTGGTTTTTGCGCTGCAAAATATTCCGCTAGTTGATGGATTTCCTCTACTTGCAAACCTTTAGCATGGCGATGCATCACTGTGGCTTGTCTGTCGCCATTTTTAAAGGCCAGCATTTGTGTGATGAAATAGTTTTTATCCATGCCTGCCAAAATAGCATTTCCAGCTAGCGCATTACCATTAGTACCGTGGCACGCTGCACATGAAGCAGCCAATGTGCGAATGTGTAAATTGGGAGCAGATAAAGGAACATCCTCAGCGGCCATGCTTATTAAAGACAAGCTTGTTACAGGCAAAACCGCTAAGGATAGTAGGATGAAACTTGAAACTGATTGTTTTTTCAGTATTTTGTTAATCATTGAGTGTTCATAGTTTCAATTAAAAACACCATTTTAAACAGGTTAACTTATTTTTATTGTGACTTGCATCACGCTTAAATCGCACTTAATAATCAAACTGAGATAGTAAAAGATTAAAAATTAAGTGCGTTTAGAAAATACTTTTAGAAACATTTCTCTTCTACACAGCCATCATCTTTAACGCCAAGTGATGTCAGCAATTTAACCATTTTTTCACCGCGCTCGCCTTCATCTCTCATCACGCGAATAATTGAGATGTCGCCTTTCATTTTTTTCTGAATATCGGCACCATTTTTAGCTAGGTAATTCACGATATCGTCGTAATTATCAAAAGCTGCTAAATGAAATGCCGTCATTTTTGTCGCTGGATGCACATAATCTAAATCTGCACCTTTTTCTTTCAGATATTTGACCATTTCAAATTGGCCCTTAGTTGCGGCCATTTGAATAGGTGACCAAGCAAAGAATTTTTCATTCACCACTTTTGGATCTTTAGCGACATATTGTTTGACGACTTTCAAATTACCTTTACCGATTGCATCAGTAAACTCAACAGATTCATCATCTGTCATTGCGAATGCGTGCATGGATAAACTTAAAGCCAACACTGCAAAAAGTGCTTTTAATTTGTTCATTCTAATAATCTCCAACCTTTAAAATTTTTGTTTGGCAAAATGCCTTTTGAATAAAACTAATATTATTACAACGTTAACTACACATGAACCATACCACTAAAATTAACGTATTAATCTACGTATTTTCTGGCATTTCGGAACATTCTCATCCAAGGTGCATCTTCTGTCCAACTATCAGGACGCCATGAATGTTGAACTGCTCTAAACACCCTTTCAGGATGTGGCATCATAATACTAAACCGTCCATCTTGGGTGGTTAAGCCCGTGATTCCTAGCGGCGAACCGTTAGGGTTAAACGGGTAAATTTCAGTTGGCGTTGACGCATTGTTCAAACCAATCGCATTTTCAACAAAGCGCATCGTCAACAACTTTTTATCCAGCACATTGTTGACAGCCGATTGTGAGATAAATTCCGCAAAGCCTTCGCCATGTGCAACAGCAATCGGCATGCGGCTTCCAGCCATACCATTAAAGAAAATAGAAGGTGATTCTAGTACCTCTACCATCGCCACACGCGCTTCAAACTGTTCCGATTTATTTTTAACAAAATGCGGCCAATGTTCAGAGCCGGGAATAATGCTGTGTAAATTACTCATCATTTGGCAACCGTTGCACACGCCAAGCGCGAATGAATCGGTGCGATTAAAGAATGCGCTGAATTCATCATTGGCGCGGTTATTAAATAAAATCGATTTTGCCCAGCCTTCGCCTGCGCCTAAAACATCGCCATAACTAAAACCGCCACAAGCCACTAAACCGGCAAAATCTTTTAATTTAACGCGCCCGCTGATGACATCGCTCATATGTACATCGACACTAGCGAAACCTGCGCGGTCAAACGCAGCCGCCATCTCTACTTGGCCATTCACGCCTTGTTCACGCAGAATCGCCATCTTTGGTTTGACGCCTTTATTGATATACGGCGCTGCGATATTTTCATTGATATCAAAGGTTAAGTGCGCGTGTAAACCCGTATCGCTCACATTTAATATGCGGTCATATTCTTGTTGCGCACACACAGGATTATCGCGCAGGCTTTGCATGCGATAAGTCGTTTCAGACCACATGCGATGCAGATTAACGCGACTATCAGCAAAAACAGGCTGGCTATTTTGAGTGATGTTGATTTGATTTAAGTTGGTAACTGAGCCGATAACATGCGTACTTAACGACTTGAATTGTGTTAAAACTGCATCAACATCTGACGCGCGCACTTGAATCACAGCGCCTAATTCTTCGTTGAATAGCGCACTGGCGATATCACCTTGCAAGTCAGCAATGTCAATATCGATACCACAGTGACCTGCAAAAGCCATTTCTACTAAAGTGGTGAATAAACCGCCATCGCTTCTATCATGATAAGCCAGCAATTTGTTTTCGACATTCAATTGTTGAATTGCGGCAAAAAACGTAGTTAACTGCGTTGGATTATCCACATCTGGTGCTGTGTCACCAATCTGACCATAAACCTGCGCCAAACTGCTACCGCCCATACGATTTTTGCCATTACCTAAATCGATTAAAATCAGTTTGGTTTCGCCTAAATCGATGCGCAACTGTGGCGTTAATGTTTTTCGCGCATCTAAAGTATTGGCAAAGGCTGTCACGACTAATGAGATAGGTGAGGTCACCGCTTTTTTGGTATCGCCATCATCCCAGACAGTTTTCATGCTCATAGAATCTTTGCCGACAGGAATGCTAATGCCAAGAGCAGGGCATAATTCCATGCCAACCGCTTTTACCGTTGCAAAAAGTGCCGCATCTTCGCCTGCATGTCCTGCAGGTGCCATCCAGTTGGCGGATAATTTCAAGTTGCTGATGTCATCGATGGCAGCGGCGGCGATATTGGTAATCGCCTCACCAATCGCCATACGGCCAGAAGCTGGTGCATCAATCAAGGCGATTGGCGCGCGTTCGCCGATAGCAAATGCTTCGCCAACATTGGTTTCGTAACCTGCTAAAGTGACTGCAACATCGCTAACGGGGATTTGCCACGGTCCGACCATTTGATCGCGCGCGATTAAACCAGTGACCGAGCGGTCGCCGATAGTGATTAAGAACGTTTTATCCGCGACGCCTGGTAGCCTTAAGACGCGGCTGACAGCATCTTTTAAATCGATTTTTTGCGTGTTAAAAGTGGTTAAGTATTTGGCTGCCGTTTTCACGTCGCGTGTCATTTTGGGCGGTTTGCCAAGTAAAACGCTTAAATCCATATCAACAGGATTATTATTAAAATGATTATCGGCGACGGTTAAATGTCGCGCTTCGGTGGCATAACCGACAATGGCAAACGGACAGCGCTCGCGCTCGCACAAGGCTTTAAAATGCGGTAAATCTTCTTGCAGAACTGCCATCACATAACGTTCTTGCGATTCGTTGCTCCAAAGCTCGCGCGGTGACATGCCCGGTTCTTCATTATGTACATCTCGAATTTGAAAAGCTGCGCCAACTTTTGCGTCATTCACCAGTTCAGGGAATGCATTTGAAATACCGCCAGCACCCACATCATGTATGCTTAAAATAGGATTTTTATCACCTAATTGCCAGCAGCGATCGATCACTTCTTGCGCACGACGTTGCAATTCAGGGTTGCCGCGTTGTACGGAATCAAAATCCAGATTTTCAGTATTGCTGCCGGTATCCATGCTGGATGCCGCGCCGCCGCCTAAACCAATCAACATCGCTGGTCCGCCTAGCTGAATAAGTGCTGCGCCAGCTGGTATAGCATTTTTATGCGAATGTTCCGCTGAAATATTACCTACACCGCCAGCCAGCATGATTGGTTTGTGATAACCACGAACTTCAACATTACCATTCGAATCAGCAGCTTCCAATTCAAACGTACGGAAATAACCTGCAATATTCGGGCGACCAAACTCATTGTTATAAGCAGCGCCGCCTAAAGGCCCATCCGTCATAATCTGTAACGGTGTGGCGATTCGACCGGGTTTGCCATATGGTGCTTCCCAAGGTTGGGCAAAGTCAGGAATATTCAAATTCGATACTGAAAAACCGGTTAATCCCGCTTTCGGTTTAGAGCCAACACCGGTTGCGCCTTCATCACGAATCTCACCGCCTGCACCAGTTGCCGCACCCGCGAAAGGTGAGATAGCAGTCGGGTGATTATGCGTTTCTACTTTCATCAAGTAATGTGTATCTTCTTCTTTAAAACCGTATTCACCAGCAGCATTTGGGTAAAAACGCTGGGTTTTTTGACCCGCAATAATAGAAGAGTTATCTGAATAAGCAACAACAGTATGGCCAGGATTCAGCTTGTGCGTATTGCGAATCATGCCAAAGAGTGAAATATCTTGCGCTTCACCATCAATCACCCAATCGGCATTGAATATCTTGTGCCTACAGTGTTCAGAGTTCGCTTGTGCAAACATCATCAGCTCGACATCGGTCGGATTGCGGCCGATTTTGCTGAAGTTTTCAACTAGGTAATCGACTTCATCTGGCGATAGCGCCAATCCCATTTCATTGTTCGCTTTATTCAGCGCCGCTGTGCCGTCTTTTAAGATATCGATACTATTGAATGGTTTAGGTTGTGCGCTGTGAAATAATTTCTGCGCATCATTTAAATCACCTAATACGGTTTCTGTCATGCGGTCTTGAATGATGGCTTTTAGTGCATTTTTTTCAGCATCATTCAATGGCGTGTTATTTACTGTAGTCACGTAAAACGCGATGCCACGTTCAATACGTAATACGCTACTTAACCCGCAATTATGGGCAATATCTGTAGCGCGCGACGCCCAAGGTGAGATAGTGCCAATGCGCGGTACGACTAAAAACAACTCACCAACGGGCTCTTCTAATTGTGCTTGCGGACCGTAAGTGAGAATCTGTTTAAGCGATTGTTGCTGTGCATCGCTCAACGGCGCTTCACTAAATGCAAAATGCACAAATTCCGCATAGATATGCGTAATGCTGGGCGCTGATTGTTTTAAGGTGGCGTAAAGTTTATCGAGACGGAATGGTGATAAGGCAGGGCTGCCGCGAAGGCTTAAAAATGAGGTGCTGGGCATGGGCTGTAAGCAACTGAAAGAGTTAAAAAATTAGCGTTATTTTAACAGAAAGCGTAAGCGCTATTCTGATTAAATAGTTTAAATTTAAGCTTAGTTAATCATTAAGTATTAAGGAAAATACTTAGTTTTTAGACACTTGAAAAGCGTCAATCGTTATTTAAAGATAACTTTAAAGAGCTAACTTAAACTGAACGATTGACGTTGAAACGATTTGATTTAATGGCTACTGACTAATTTTGATGCATTTTTACTGGTTAAGAAGCTGTACGCTAAGAACGCCAACGGCACTAAAACCAAGCTGTAAGAAATCCAAGCGCCGACGCGGCCTTGAGGGCCGAAAGTTTCGGTTGCGGCGTGCCAGTAAGCATTATCGATAATGCCTAAATTAGCTACTTCAATTGATTCGGTATATTCGTGAAACGCATAAATAAGCAATTGAATTGAAAATATCACCATAAACGCAGCGGTTACTTGGAAAAATAAGCCTAAATTGATGCGATGGCCATATTTGCTCCATGCAGCAGCCACAGCACCAGCAACGATTAAACCTAACACGCCACCAACGACTAAATTAGTGCTGTCATTACTTTGCGCTAAAGAGGCGATCATGGTTGCTGCTTCTAAACCTTCGCGGCCAATCATCAGTAATACAAAGGCAAATATTGCGGCTTTTGCACCGCTGCCAGGGTTAGCAACGGCTTTATCAATTGCACCAGTAATCTCACTTTTCATGTGCTTGCCCATTTTTAACATATGCATCGTACAGCTAATCACTAAAATGGCGGCTGTTAATGCTAATGTGCCCTCCCAAAATGGGGTGAGTCCACCAATTTTAGCCAATGCGATACCCAAGATAATACAGGCGATAATTGCGACGTAACAGGCGCTGCGTACAGATGGAATGAGTTTTTCGCCACCCGTTTTAGTTAAGTAAGCAATGGTGATTGCAATGATTAGAAAAGCTTCTAAACCTTCTCTAAACGTAATCATAAGGGTTTCAAACATGGTAATTCCTGATAAATAAATCGGTTAACTATTGGGCAGAATTTAAAATTTATTCTGATTGAATCAAAATGTTCTAGATGATAATAGTTCTTGATTGTCGCATATTTTATTCGGTTAACAATTGAGTGAGCTGAAAATATTTGTATGGTTTATTTACAATGCCTAGTTGCATTGGATAACTAAATCATGGCAATAAAAAAGCCTGCGATTGCAGGCTTTTTTATTATGTAAACACTTACCTAGAGTGAATTAGGTAGCGCTTATTTAGTCGCTGCAGGCGTAGCAGTTGCACCAGGAACATCGATTTTAGCTTTTGCTTTTAAATCCAACATCATTTTTTCTAGTTTACGTTGTTGCAATGTACGCTCTAAACCTTCTTTTACTTTATCGTATGACGGCACTTGTGTGGCGCGCGTATCGATCATTTTAATCACATGCCAGCCGAATTGAGTTTGCACTGGCGCAGGTGAAACTTCACCTTTTTTAAGTGTAGAAACAGCATCGCTAAATGGTTTAACCATGCCAGCAGGAGAGAACCAGCCTAAATCGCCACCTTTTTCTTTAGAGCCAGGATCCATGGATTTTTCTTTTGCCAATTTAGCAAAGTCGCTGCCTTTTTTGATTTGCGCTAAGATATCGTTCGCTTCAGCTTCAGTTTTTACTAAAATATGGCGCGCGTTATATTCTTTATCGCCCAGCTCTTTTTTGTATTGTTCGTAGGCGGCTTTGGTGTCTGCTTCTGTCACTGGATTTTTCTTCATGTAATCAGCTAGGAAAATATTAACCAGCAATTTGCGTTGCGTTAATTCTTCATTGACTTTGTAGTCAGGCAATTTATCGATGCCTTGTTTTTGCGCTTCTTGATACGCTAACTCTGAACCAACTAACTCATTGATAATGGCGTTTTTCATGCCATCAGATGGTTTTTGACCGCGCGCTTGCGCATCTTTCATGATGTAATCGACCCAAGATTGCTTGATGGGCTTGCCGTTTACAGTAGCGACTGAATCGGCTGCATATACGGAAGGTGCAATTGAAAGTGCTGATAATGCAGCGATTGCAACGAAAATTTGGGTAATCTTCATAAAAATCCTTAAGTTTGAAAATGAGTTATTTTAGAGTTGTTAGAGTGTATTAATTAGTTAGTTGGGTCGTCAGGCGAAATTGCAAGTATGCTTATAGCATGTATTTGTTGCGGCATTAAGTCTGTAAGTGCTTGATAAATTAAACGATGTCGTATTATCTGTGATTTTTGTGAGAATTGCGAGCTTACTATTTTTAAGCTGAAATGTCCGCCGCCAGTATTGCCCGCATGCCCTGCGTGTAAAGCGCTATCGTCTTTTAACTCCACGCTAACGGGGTTCAGTTGGGCAAGTCTATTTTGAATAACTTCAGTTAATTTCATATCGTTTTACTTTAACTTAGGGTAGCGATTGTCTAAAAGGTTTCACAATCACGTTCGCATAAACGCCAGCATGTACAAATGGGTCATCATTTGCCCATGCTTTCGCAGTATCTAAATCGCTAAACTCCGCCACAATCAAGCTGCCAGTAAAACCGGCTGGGCCTGGGTCTATGCTATCAATGGCTGGCAATGGGCCAGCTAAGACTAAGCGACCTTGGTTATGCAATTCTGTGATGCGGGCAAAATGCGCTGGACGATGCGCGATGCGCTTTTCCAGACTATTGGGCGTGTCTTCTGTAACAATCGCGTACAGCATACTATTCCTTTTTCTCATCAACAGGCTCAATCAAATATTGTTTAAGCAATAGGGTTTGCGCGATGATAAAGATAAACATGATGCTGGTCACACCAAACAATTTAAAGTTAACCCATGTATTTTCTGAATAATTAAACGCAATATAAAGATTTACAAAACCTAAAATCACCAAAAAAATCACCCAAGCTAAATTGAGTTTATTCCAAACAGATACAGGTGCATTGAGCATTTTCCCCATCATTTGTTGAATAAAGTTTTTCTTAAAAAATAGATTCGCAATCAATAAAACCGCCGCCAGCAGCCAATACAACACAGTCGGCTTCCACATGATAAAAGTTTTATCGTGCAGTAATAAAGTCACGCCGCCCAATACGCTGATAATCGCGCCATTCACCAGCAACATTTTTTCTACTTTTCCATGACGCACTTTGGCATAAATAATCAGCGCAACGGTGGCGCCAATTGCAATCGCCGTTGCGGTAAAAATATCGTATAACTTAAAGCCGATAAAAAATAAAATCACAGGGATTAAATCAAATAAAAATTTCATGCATTCTTTCAGTTAAACGTGCGTTATTTTGGCTAAATACGGCCTATTACAGATAAATGGCTAGGCTTAAATAAAAGCTTAACTATCTGTAAAGGTTGTATTTTGCTATGATTTAGACTTGTTTGCAAAACATTCGATTGTCTAAAAATAATTTATGCCTGCACAGATAGACTTACATTGTCATTCCACTATTTCAGATGGCTTATTAGCGCCGCAAGATATCGTTGCGTTGGCGGCAAAAAGTGGCATTAAAGTGATGGCGCTAACCGACCATGACGATATTACTGGCTTGGCGATTGCGCGTGCTGCGGCTGAACAGCATGGCATTCATTTTGTGAATGGTGTGGAGATTTCGGTCACTTGGAAAAGACGCACTTTGCATATTGTGGGTTTAAGGTTTGATGCGGAAAATGAGACTTTGAAAAATGCGCTTGCTGCGGTGCGCATCGGGCGCGATGAGCGCGCCAGGCAAATGTCAGAAGGTTTGGCGAAAGTAGGTATTGCAAATGCGTATGAAGGCGCAAAAGAAATATCCAAACAAAGCATTATGACGCGTAGCCATTTTGCGCAGTTTTTGGTCAAAAATGGCCATGCTAAAGATGCCAAAGCTGTGTTTAAAAAGTTTCTAGTCAAAGGCAAACCTGGTTTTGTCGATCATCAATGGATGGATCTTGAATCGGCGGTGAATTTGATTACCAATGCTGGCGGTCAAGCTGTCATCGCGCATCCAGGTCGTTATGATTTGGGCACAATTAATATGATGTTGCTGATGCACGAATTTAGAGGCTACGGTGGCGCGGCGATTGAAGTGGTCACTGGCAGCCATAATCCGCCGCAATATCAACAATTTGCCAAAATCGCGCATCGATTCAGCTTAAAAGCTTCATTAGGTTCAGATTATCACGGGCCAGGATTGTCTTATATGGCGATGGGTTGCGTGCCCGATTTGCCTGCTGGTTGCGACCCTGTTTGGGCGGATTGGCCAGAAGCACAGTATTTAAATTAGCTTTTTAAACTAACCATTCAAATTGCTTTTTATTCATATTTCATTCAAAAAAATAAGTTAACTTAACTCTTCAATATGGCGCAATTCTTTGTCATTAATGCCGATAATCCGCAAGCACGTCTGATAAAACATGCGGTTGAGATTTTGCGCGCTGGCGGTGTGATTGCTTACCCGACTGATTCTAGCTACGCGCTGGGTTGCATGATGGGTTTTAAAGATGCGCAAGATAGAATTCGCCAAATTCGTGGGCTAAATGCAGACCATTTATTTACCTTGGTTTGCCGCAATCTCAGTGAGTTAAGTGTGTATGCGCAAGTGGATAATAGCCAATTTAGGTTGCTTAAAGCCAATACGCCGGCGGCTTACACGTTTGTACTTAAAGCCACCAGAGAAGTGCCGCGCCGTTTGCAACACGCAAAACGCAGCACGGTTGGCATTCGCGTGCCAGACCATTTAGTTGTGCAAGCGCTGTTAGATGAGCTGGCAGAACCGATGTTAAGCATGACTTTGCAGTTGCCAAACGACGATGCACCGCTGAATGAAGCGTGGGAAATACGCGAACGCTTAGAAAGCCAAGTAGACTTGGTGATTGATTCTGCGGTGAGTTTTGCTGGTTTGACGACGGTTGTCGACTTAACCAATGCAGAACCCGCATTAATTCGCCAAGGTGTGGCCGATGCCGCGCCGTTTGGTTTGCAAGCAAGTTAATCATATTAAGCAATGTATTAATACTCAGAAAGAAATATGGATTTTTTTAATCTTTTAAACGCGCTGCAATCACTCACCACCATTCAACGCATTGCCGTTACCGCTATTCCCATGATTTTAGCCATTACTGTGCATGAAGCCGCGCATGGCTACGCGGCGCGCTATTATGGCGATATGACAGCGCATAACTTAGGTCGCATTTCGCTAAACCCGATTCGCCATATCGATTTGGTTGGCACAGTTATTGTGCCGAGTATCACCATGCTGGTTGGCGGTATATTTTTTGGCTGGGCCAAACCTGTGCCAGTTAACTTTATGAAGCTGCGTAATCCTAAACGCGATATGTTGTGGGTAGCGGCTGCTGGGCCGGGTGCTAATTTAGGGATGGCGATTTTATGGGCAATTGCAATTCAATTCGCTCATTTTTTACCAGAATATGCGGCATTGCCATTTGCATTAATGGGCGCAGCAGGCATATTAGTCAATACCATTTTAATGGTGCTAAATTTGTTGCCCATACCGCCGCTAGATGGCGGGCGCATTGCGGTGAGTTTATTACCGAATAATCTGGCGATTAAATATGCGCAAATTGAGCGTTATGGCTTTATTATTTTAATAGTTTTATTGGTGACGCATATTCTTGATAAAATTATGTGGCCGTTTGTGATGTTCACTTTGCAGGGTATTTCAGCGGTGTTTTTTTAGTTTGATTAGTTTCAGATAATTATAATAAGTTATTTACAGGGTTAACTATGGCGTTAGAACGCGTTTTATCGGGCATGCGCCCTACGGGGAACTTACATTTAGGTCACTATAACGGTGTGCTTAAAAATTGGATTAAACTACAGCATGAACACGAATGCTTGTTTTTTGTGGCCGATTGGCATGCATTAACCACGCATTACGATACGCCAGAAATCATCGAAGAATCAGTTTGGGAAATGGTCATCGATTGGCTGGCAGCGGGTGTTGACCCAGCAAATGCGACTATATTCATCCAATCGCGCGTGCCAGAACATGCCGAATTACACACATTATTGAGCATGATTACACCGTTAAGTTGGTTAGAGCGTGTGCCCACTTATAAAGACCAGCAAGAGAAATTAGCCAGCAAAGATCTATCTACATACGGTTTTTTAGGTTATCCATTGCTGCAAAGTGCCGATATTCTCATCTACAAAGCCACTCAGGTGCCAGTCGGTGAAGACCAGATTCCGCATATTGAATTCACGCGTGAAATCGCGCGCCGCTTTAATCATATCTATGGCAAAGAAACGGGTTTTGAAGAAAAAGCCAAAGCTGCCATTAAAAAATTAGGCAGCAAAAGAAGCGCCTTGTATGAAGAAATGCGTAGTGCGTATCAGCAAGCCGGCGATGAGGAAGCGTTAGAATCTGCACGCGCCTTGATTGAAGAGCAACAAGGTATGAGCATGGGCGATAAGGAACGATTGCTTGGTTACCTTGAAGGCGGCGGAAAAATGATTTTGATCGAGCCAGATTACAAGCTGATGCCAGCTTCTAAAATGCCGGGTTTAGATGGCCAGAAAATGTCTAAATCGTATAACAACACTATTTCATTGCGCGAAGATAAAGACGTTGTTGCCAAAAAAATCAAAACCATGCCTACTGATCCAGCGCGTATTCGCCGCACCGATCCAGGCGATCCCGCCAAATGCCCAGTCTGGCAGTTACACGAAATTTATTCGGATAAATCCACGCAAGATTGGGTGCAAAATGGCTGCAAAACGGCCGCTATTGGTTGTATAGAATGTAAAACACCTGTGATAGAAAGCGTGTTGAAAGAACTGAAACCCATTCAAGAACGCGCAGCAGAATATGCAGAAGATTTAACTTTAGTTAAAAATATCGTTGCAGAAGGCTGTGAAAAAGCGCGTAAATTGGCGCGTGAGACCATGCGTGATGTGCGTGATGCGATGGGTTTGAATTACAGTTGATTTTCAGTTGTTAGTTGTTACAAGATTCATCCAACTTTTGAAAGATTATTTATTTTGAATCACTGGTTAGCATTAGCAATCGCCATATGTGGTGAAGTTACCGCTACAACTGCACTTAAAGCCTCAAATGAATTTACGCGTTTGGTGCCATCTATTATTGTGGTGATTGGCTACGGTATCGCATTTTATTTTATGGCAATCAGTATGCGCGTGTTGCCAGTCGGCATTATGTATGCGATTTGGTCTGGTATGGGCATTGTGCTGGTTTCGATTATCGGTTGGCTGGTTTATAAGCAGGTGTTAGATTTGCCATCTATGATTGGTATGGGCCTGATTATTTCAGGCGTAATCGTGATTAACCTGTTCTCAAAATCTGTCGGGCATTAACTAGCAAATGCAAACACAGCTCACTTTAAACATACGTGTTCACGGTGAAAAATTAGCTGAGTTACCGCAGGATTTATACATTCCGCCAGATGCGCTGGAAGTGTATTTAGAAGCGTTCGAAGGTCCGCTGGATTTATTGCTTTATCTAATCCGCAAACATAATTTAGATATTCTGGATATTCCCATGGCGCAATTGACTGCGCAATATATGGTGTATGTGGAAAAAATGAAAGTGATTAAGCTGGAATTAGCGGCGGATTATTTGCTAATGTCGGCGATGTTAATTGAGATTAAATCGCGCATGTTGTTGCCAAAACCTGAAGAAGTGGCTGAGGAAGATGATCCGCGCGCAGAACTAGTGCGGCGTTTGATGGAATATGAAGCGATTAAGTTGGCGGCACAACGTTTGGATGCGATGCCGCAAGTGGGTGTGGATATTAGCGTTGCGGCTGCTTACTATCAACATATTGCCGATATTAAACCGCCAGAAGTTAGCTTGGATGAACTGGTAGATGCATGGCGCAACGTGTTAAAGCGTGCCAAATTGACCACGCATCATAAAATCGGCAAATCTGAACTTTCAGTGCGAGAGCACATGAGCATTATTTTACGGCGATTAAAAGCTGATGGCATGGTGGAATTTTCTGCACTATTTGATATGGCGATAGAAGGTTTAGCCAAGTTAGTGGTGCATTTTTTGGCGATTTTAGAATTGGCAAAAGAAGGCTTAATCCGCATCACGCAACAAGAAGCGTTTTCGCCGATTTACCTGCAGGCAAATAGCTCAACAGATTGATATTGGCGATTGTATGAAAGAACCTGAAAATATCATCGAAATGAAGCAAGTGTTAGAAGCTGCGTTGCTAACTGCTGGACAGCCGTTGAGCTTGGATGATTTGCTGAAATTGTTTTTAGGGCGCATGGAACGCACTACTTTGCGCATGTTGTTAGATGAATTAAAGCAAGATTGGGCGCAGGAAAACGCAGCTAAAACGCTAGATTTAGTGCAAGTAGCAACTGGCTATCGCTTTCAAGCCAAGCCACAATACAGCGAATTTATCGCGCGACTTAACCCTGAAAAACAGTCAAAATATTCACGCGCGGTGATGGAAACATTAGCTATTATTGCGTACAAACAGCCTGTGACGCGTGGTGATATTGAGCAGATTCGCGGTGTGGCGGTTAACCCAAATGTGATGCGCCAATTACAAGAGCGCGATTGGATTGATGTGGTTGGGCAGCGTGAAGTGCCAGGCCGGCCATCACTTTATGCAACCACCAAACACTTTTTGGATGACCTGAATTTGCGCTCTTTAAGTGAGTTGCCGCCATTTGAAGATTTTGCACAAAGCGAAATACCGTTAGAAGGTTAAGTGCCAAAAAGTTAACCATCAAAAATTACTCAAAATAAATGGTTAAGTAATAATCGCCATCCTCGCTAATTTATGCTGGATTTAGCAATAACTACTGTAAAATCATGGCTTAGCAAATAAAAGTAAGCTCATCATGGCACGTCCTTTCAAGCAACAACGCGACCCGCAAGCGCAAATTCGCCGTCCTAAAACTAATTTTACTAAATTAGAAAACGATTCTAACGCAGCACCAGAGCCAACACAGCGCTTACATAAATTGTTAGCCACGCAAGGTTTAGGTTCGCGCCGCGATATGGAAGAGCTGATTGCCAGCGGCCGTGTGACGATTAATGGCGAAGTTGCCAAAGTGGGGGCAGGCGTTACCCAGTATGATGTGGTGCGTATTGATAGCCGACCTGTACGTTTATCATTTGAAGCAGAGTTGCCGCAAGTATTAATTTACCACAAGCCGGAAGGTGAAATCGTCAGTCAAGATGATCCAGAAGGGCGTGCAACGGTTTTTGATAAGCTGCCAAAAATCAAACAAGGTAAATGGATAGCGATCGGTCGATTGGATATGAACACCAGTGGTTTGTTGATATTCACAAACTCTGGTGATTTGGCCAATCGTTTTATGCATCCGCGTTATGAAGTAGAGCGTGAATATGCCGTGCGAATTTTTGGTGAGTTAACAGATGAGCAAATGACCATGCTCACCCAAGGGATTGAGCTTGAAGATGGCCCTGCGAGTTTTGACAGCATTAGTGCACAAGGCGGTGAAGGCGCAAATCATTGGTACCAAGTGATTATTCGTGAGGGCAGAAACCGCGAAGTGCGCCGTTTGTTCGAAGCGTTTCAATTGCCGGTTAGCCGCTTGATGCGTGTACGTTTTGGACCAGTGAATCTACCACCAAGGGTAAAACGCGGCACTATGTTAAAACTGGAACAAAAAACAGTAGTGGAGTTGTTGGAATGGGCGGGATTAGAAGTGCCAAGAGCGCCATTAAGACAATTAAATCAGCGTGAAAAAGACAAAGCTACCGCTGTATTTGTGCCAAAAGTACGCAAACAAAGAATGAGCGCTTTGGATAGACCAGTGCGTGAAATCGGTGAAGATGGTAAACCTGTTCAGCGTGGGCGTGTGGCTAAAAATACAGAGGCTAAAAAATCTGCACCGAGAAGAACGGCTAACAGACGCGTGCGCCAAACTAGCGACATCCCACAAGCAAGCACAAAAAAATCCACACGCTAAAGTAGGAATTAGCTTAGTCAGGCTTTCATTCAATCATCATGGTGATTTATTTGATTCGGTTCGTAGTCTGTTTATTGTGTTTAGTCTCTCATGCTGCTTGGGCAGGGCGCCCATTTTTCACCGATGATGCAGCGTTAACCACACCTCAAACTTGTCAAATCGAAACATGGATGCAATTTAATGCGAATCATGATCGCGATTTATGGGCGTTGCCTGCTTGTAATCCCACGGGCAATTTTGAAGTAACTCTTGGTATTAATCAGTTGCAAACTCACGCAAATAACAACGTGGATAGTTACATGCTGCAAGGTAAAACGCTGTTTCGTGAATTGCAAACCAATAGCTGGGGAGCGGGTGTGGCGTTTGGCATCATTCGTCCAAGACATGGTGATGCAGGTGCGGACTTTATCTATGTGCCGTATAGCATGTCATTTGCAGATGATACCTTGATTGTTCATGCCAATCTAGGATGGATTAAAAATCGTGCTTCTAGTTTTAATCGAACAACTTGGGGTTTGGGAGCTGAGTATAGTTTGGTAAATCGTGTTTCAGTTTTTGCGGAAGCGTTTGGTGATGATGTTGTTCGCCCCATCATTCATACTGGACTTAATATTGCGCTAATTCCCAACAAGCTCAATCTGAATATTACTGGCGGCAGAGATTTAGCCGTGGATCAAGATCATAATTTCTATTCAATCGGCTTGAATGTTTACGGATTGCCGTCAGTGCAGTTTTAATAAGTAGGCTTAGTTATTTTTGTGCTGGGCAGACAAATGCACACGTATTGCCTGTTCTTCCGACCCAGCTACCATCTGGGCATTGTGTGACATCTTGCGTGCACATCACTTGTTTGTCGTCAGCGACTGGCTGTGTTGGAATGGATTTTACGCAAGCGAATAGAGCGGTTGATAATACTATTGCAACAATGGGGCGCAAATTTTTCATATAGTAGTTAACTGCTCTTTAGTTAGCAAAAACACATATTGATTGCCTGATTCGACCGTTAACCATGTAAAAGCTAAATCTGGGTAGGCATCAAGCAATGCGTCGCGGTTGTGACCAATCTCTACGATTAATAGTCCATCATCATTTAAGTAATTGGCTGCCTCGCGCAAAATCGTGTGAGTGTGGTCTAAGCCATCTGCGCCGCTACCCAACGCTAATTGCGGTTCATTTTGATATTCAAGCGGCAAGGCCGCCATGCTAGGCGCATCAACGTAAGGTGGATTGCTGATAATTAAATCGTAAGTTTTACCTTGTAATGCGGTAAACATATCCGATTGAATCGCGGTGATTTGATCTTGTAATCCGTAATTAGAGATGTTGATATTAGCCACCGCAATCGCGTCGGTTGAAATATCTACCACATCAATTGTTGCATCAGGAAAAGCGTTAGCCAGCAAAATGCCTAAGCAGCCGCTGCCAGTACAAATATCCGCGGCAGAGTTAATGAGTTCAGGATGCTCAATCCACGGCTGCAAGCCATGCTCGCCTTCCTCGTTAAAGTCTAACAATTCGGCAATAAAACTACGCGGCACAATGACACGCTCATCGACATAAAACTTAAAGCCTCGCAGCCAAGCCTCACGCACTAAGTATGCAGTTGGCGTACGCTTGGTAATGCGTTGCTCAATTAAATGCGCTAAGTGTTTGCGCTCTTGTTCGGTAATTACCGCATCTAAAAAATTATTCAGTGTGTCGTGCGGTAGATGCAGCGCGCTCATCACCAGCCAAACTGCCTCGTCATAACTATTATCGGTGCCATGACCAAAGAAAACTTCAGCTTTTTCAAACTGGCTCACCGTAAAGCGTAACCAGTCGCGAATCGTAAATAACTCTTCTGTTAATCTTGGGAAATGCGTCATTGGATTTTTTCTACTTAATCAGTTTTATGATTGAATTAATATTATTTAATTAATTTTTCAAGCGTTAGCTTGTATGTTTGTTTTAGCGGTTCAATATCTGCCACGCCAACACACTCATTCAACTTATGAATAGTTTTATTTAACGGGCCAAACTCAATCACTTGTTTGCAAATATCAGCAATAAAGCGTCCGTCAGACGTGCCGCCCGTGGTGGATAACTCAGGCGAAACACCGTAACTTTCAACAATCGCTTCAGAAATCGTCTCAACCAAATTACCGCGTGGCGTGATGTAAGGCGGTGAATACTCCCATTCCAGATCGTAATCAAGCGTATGTTTATCTAAAATAGCATGCACACGTTGTCTTAAATTGGCGTCGGTACTGCCGTTTTTAATACCATCAGTACCAGCTAATTCTGGGCAAAATCTAAAGTTAAATAAAATCTCAACTTCGCCTGGCACAACATTGGTAGCGCCTGTGCCACCATTCATATTTGAAATCTGCCAAGAGGTTGGCGGGAAATATTCGTTACCCTTGTCCCAGACCGTTTCTACCATGTCTTTAATCGCGGGTGCGACCAGATGGATGGGATTCTTAACCAGATGCGGATAGGCAATATGGCCTTGTATGCCTTTAACAGTCAGCTTCCCGGATAATGAGCCGCGTCTGCCATTTTTAATCATATCACCGACGACTTTATTGCTGGTCGGCTCGCCAACGATACAGTAATCAATCAATTCGCCACGATTTTTTAATACTTCGATCACTTTAATCGTACCGTTTACTGCAATACCTTCTTCATCCGAAGTAATCAGTAAACCAATAGAACCTTTGTGATCTGGATTTTCTGCGACGAACTCTTCAATGCTAGTGATAAATGCGGCCAGCGAAGTTTTCATATCCGCCGCACCACGCGCATATAACATACCATCGACAATCGTTGGCTCAAAAGGCGGCGTATGCCACTTGTCGATTGGGCCAGTTGGCACGACATCGGTATGGCCAGCAAAAACCAGTAAAGGCGACGCTGTGCCGCGACGCGCATAAAAATTATCAACATCACCAAAACGCATGCGTTCGATTTTGAAACCTAAAGGTTCAAGCCGCGCAATCATGGTTTCTTGGCAGCCGGCATCTTCAGGCGTGTTGGATTGGCGTTTGAGCAAATCAATCGCAAGCTCAAGCGTGGTAGATGGAGAAGCTTTATTCATGGTTTAAAACTTTCATTTCATTTTTGTTCAGTACATTGATTTAATAGCAAATAACGTGACTAAATAATAGCGACTTAACACTTTTTTTGATGCAATAAATTCAGTTACGAAAATTAGATATTAAAAATTTCTGCATAACGAGCCTCATCAAAACCTGTGCACAAGATGACATCGTTTTGAATCAAAAGTGGACGCTTAATCAAGCTGGTTTTGGATTGCATTAAAGCGATCGCAGAAGTGTTATCTGTAATGCTGTTTTTGGTGTCTTGGTCTAAACCACGCCAGGTAAGGCCGGCGCGATTAATCAGTTTTTCTTGTGGTATTTGTTTCAGCCAGTTATTTAAATCTGCTTCGGAAACGCCTTGTTTTTTAAAGTCATGAAATTCGACTGCAATATCGTGTGCAGCAAGCCAATCGCGGGCTTTTTTGACTGTGTTGCAGTTTGGGATGCCATAAAGTTTCATGATGATGTTTTTGCATAAAGTTTAACTAAATTAAGCCTTATTTTAACATCTAGCCAGCACTATTGATGACAATTAGCTGTGCTTAACCCGTGCTTATGCGATTTTATGCTGCTTCTGATTGATAATCTGAGATTGAAAATTGACCAGTTGATTCAAAATTGACGTTTAATTGTTTGAACAATTTCAGTAATTTCTCTTCAGAAAGTGGTTTAGAGAAGAAATATCCTTGCATGTGATTGCAATTCAAATCCACTAAAGCGTCACGTTGCGCTTTGGTTTCTACGCCTTCGGCCACCACATTTAAATCTAATGCATGTGCTAATCGAATCACCGCATCGACTACTGCACGTGATGCTTTGTTTTCGTTAATTTGCGCGATAAAAACTTTATCAAGCTTAATTTCATCAATATTTAAATGCTGTAAATAGCTTAAGCTAAATTGATGAGAGCCAAAATCGTCCAGCGCGACTTTGATATCGGCCGCTTTAAATTGACGTAACAAGTGTTTAAATTGCTCTTCATTACGAATAGCGGTCGTTTCTTTGATTTCAAACATCAAGTTATCGGCAGGAATGCTATAGCGTTTGCGCAATTGCAATATTTCTTCGACTAGATTCGGGTTTCTAAATTGTTGGCGTGCAAGGTTGATTGACACATTTAAATCAATTCCGTCCTCTTTTGCACGATGAATCGCACGACAACCTTCTTCTACTACCCAATCATTAATTTGGTTGATAAGGCCAAAACGTTCGGCTGCAGGAATAAAAGCAGTTGGTAAAAGCACACCTTTAGTCGGGTGATTCCAACGAATTAATGCTTCCGCACCAATGGGTGATTGGGTTTTGCAATGTACTTTTGGTTGAAACACTAAGCTAAATTCATTGTTTTCAATCGCCAAACGTAAATCACGTTGCATTTCCAGCATTTGGTCTGATGCCGATTCAATTTCAGAGTCAAAAAATCTGAATTGATTTTTACCACTTTCTTTGGCTTTATACATGGCGGCATCTGCACAAACCATCAGTTTGTCGATATCACCATCGCGTGGATACACGGCAATGCCAACAGAGCAAGAAATCTCGATCTGTTGATCGCCGACTAAAAATGGCTCTTTAATCGATTGCACGATACGTTCGACAATCGGAATAATATCCTCATCCGTTTTGATCTCATCAATTAACGCTACAAACTCATCGCCACCAATACGCGCAACTGTATCGCAAGCCCTAACTGCGGCATCTAAGCGTTGTGCGACCATTAATAAAACTGCATCGCCCACATGATGACCATAATTATCATTGATTGGCTTAAAGTGATCTAAATCAATATAGGCTAAGGCAATGGTATTGCTGGCGCGTGTGCTGCGCTTAACCGCTGTTTCTAATTCGCGTTGAAACGCGCGTCTGTTTGGCAGGTGTGTTAACGGATCTTTATAGCCAGTATTCGCAGTGTCTGGAATAGTTTTTTTATCCATTATGCTGATTTGAAAAGTGCTGACGCCAAACTTTTCGTAATACAGCGCCACAACGAATGCCAGCAAAAATAAGCAAACTAAACCCAGTGTAATCACCAAAGCTAACATGGTTTTATCGGAAGTTACGCCAGCTTGTGTTATATGTGTATGCACATTGATTGATGTGTTAAACGTGGCATGTATCGCTAAGATGGTGATGCCAGTGAGGAATGAAAAAATCAGTTTGATTAATACTTTGTTTTCGCCCGCATAATCTTTCATCCAAGAGGTGGATGCCAACGAAATGACTGCTGCAATGAAAGCGACTGAGATGGCTACTAATAGGGATAGCGGCTCAAAAGTGATGAATGCAGCGCCATTAGAAACTTTATTCATTTCATTTAAGCCATTGAGCGCTAAATAAAACATCGCATAACTACCTACGCCAATAATGCCGCCGCCTAATATAAGTTTACCGAGCACAATTACTTTTTTGCTGGCCACATAACATAAAGTAAAGCTGATGATTAAAGCGACTAACCACGCGGCGAACATGTCTACTGAGAAGATGGTAAAAGATGAGTTGCCGTGAAATATTAATAGATTGATAAAATGAATCGCCCACAAACCTGTGCCCACTGCCACTGAATAAACGCTAAATAAAATGTTTCTATAACGCGTGGTGGTGCGGTAAAGGTGATCGATAAATCCAAAAATAATATACATGGCAAAGCTACTCGCGGTAAGCGAGAGCACTATCAGCCAAATATTATAATTAAGATTCATTGTTATCGTCTTATCCTGTTGGTAATTGATACTGTTTTGTTAAAGATAAGCAATTGTTATGCCACAGAATATTTGTTGGCTAATTTTACGGTTGAAATCTATCATGCAAAAAAACCATACTGTATGCAAAGGCGCATAAACAGTATGGTTTGGTGATTTTATTAAAGTTGTAATATGGTTAACTTAACGCATTAAATTTGGACAATTTTTTTTAAAACAGTTATTTTTTCTAAAAAAATGACGAGAAAACAGCGCTTATGTTCATACTGGTTTTGGATGGTTTTTCTTAGTTAACACTTAAATCTAGTTAAAATTTAATTGAGTAAAATTAAGTATTAACTAATATTGGTTTTAATTATTAAGGTTTATTAATTGTTGATAACTGGCTGTTAATGCTAGTTATTGATGTAAGTGATATTTGAGCACTTATCATTGATAAACGTTAGCTCTGTGCGCTTGTAAGTATTTTTTGAATTGTACGTGACCAAGTTATTGTAGTGCCACATTTCAATCGAATCTTTTTTGCGCGGTGTATCGATTTTCGCATTTTCTTGCACAATCTGCGCGGCGTTGGTTGGCATCACTGGCGTGGTCTTTCTAGCCGGATTGCCAAGGATTTTTGCCACATCTTCCCGGCTTTTGCCATTTACCAATTGAATGAAATCCATCTCTTTATAAGTGGTTTTGGCTGGGCTATCTTTCGCTTGCAGTGCATTTGAAGCAAAAAATAGTGCAATCGAGATAAATATAAGTTGGAAATGTTTCATTTTGCAGTCCTTATGTGAATGGTTTGTTAAAAGGTAAATGAGTTGTTAAGTTATGTATAAAAGTGATGCATTAAGATTTGTTTTGCGTAATGCCGAGCTGAATCGCCAAATGCACCAAGTTTGCGGTGGTTTTCACATTCAGCTTTTGTTTCACTTGGGTTTGGATATTGGCGACGGTTTTGTAACTGATATTTAAACTATCTGAAATAAAGCCTAATGCATTGCCATTGGCCAATTGCCTGAATACTTCAAACTCTCTGGGCGTTAACTTGCCAAGCGGGTTATCTAGTTCGGTGATTAATTCCATCGCCAAATGCTGCGCTAACTTTTGCCCGATATATTTGCCGCCACGTAATACTTTGTCCACGGCTTCCAGCAAGATGCTGACGTCATCGGTTTTGACGACATAACCTTTAGCGCCAGCTTGAATGGCGCGTATGGCAAACGCGTTACCTTCATGCATGCTGTAAACCAAAATCTTTGCATTTTTATCACGCAGTAAAATACGTTGCATCGCCTCCAAACCGCCAAGTCCTGGCATGTCTAAGTCCATCAAAATCAAATGTGGTTGATGATCTTGCCAAAGAGAAATAGCGTTTTCACCACTAGTGGCTTCGGCGACGACTTTATAGCCCCATTGTGTCAGCAGGCTTTTTAAGCCTTGTCTGACCACAACATGATCATCAACAATTAGTATGGATTTGTTCATTTTTGTTTGCAGCTTGTTTTCTCGTGATGCGTTAAAAGATTGGCTATTTGAATACATGATGGGCATACGCTGTTAAAGCGACATTAATGGAATTTTTGCAACCACTGTCACGCCATGATTGACGTGGCTGGTAATGTGAAACTCGCCCATCAGTGAAGTTACACGCTCTCTCATACCAATCATGCCCATGCCTTGAGCGGTATCACTGGCATAACCGTTGCCATTATCTTTAATCTCTAAATGGATATAACGCTTAGCCTCACTGCGCTGTAAAGTCAGCGTAATCCACACACTGGTCGCGTTGGCATATTTAGAGATATTCGTCAGTGTTTCTTGAATTAAACGGTAAATCGTGATGCTCATTTGCTGCGTGAATACGACTGAAAGCCGGTCAATATTACTATCCAGCTCAATATGCGGATGCTGTTGATGCCATTCCAACGTTAACTGCTGAATACTATCAAATAAGCCTTTGGTGTCCGTTGGCGCTGGCCTTAAACGGCGCATCAAGGTGCGCGTCATCTCTTGAATATGTTGTGCATTCGACAAAATTCGTCTGGCGTGCAGGTTAACCGTTGTAGAAACGGGCGCATTGTTCATGGATAGATTAAGCGCAGAAGCATCCAGCCGAATGGCCAATAAATACTGACCAATATCATCATGTAAATCGATGGCAAGCTGCTGGCGTTCCGCTTCTTGCACCTTAATTAAATGTTGCGTCAGCGCCTTATTTTCGGTGAGTAAACGCATTATTTTGTCCTCCGCCTGCATGCGCAAAACAATCTCCTGGTCACGCTCGCGCACTCTGCGATACGTGAACCAAGTTAGTCCAAATGCCATTAACAATAATAAAAATGGTAATTCATCTAGTTGCAGGTTTTCATATTTTGCAAATTTCGCAGTCACTGTTTCTGCTAAATCGATACTAATAATGAATGCGTAAGTGAAAAGAATGATAAGCGTAAGCCATAAGGCATCACGTTTAACAACACTAAAGCGACCCAGACTAAAGAAACCCAGTAAATCAAAAATTTTCATCGCGGTATCTTGCAGTAAAAGAAATCGCATGAATAGGGGAAACTTTCCCATCACTCATGCTTAGCTTTAAGTATGTGCAAGATTATGGGTAATCCACCCGTGAGAACTTTCATATAAAAACGGGAAAGATTCATCTTATTCAGCAAAGAGTGAAAGTGCAGAATGCGTTCAGCCAAATTGATCTTGATTGTGGCTTTTTAGTATTAACTACCAATGGGAGACTATGGATATGGAACGCAAACAGGCTAACGCCAGTGTTAGTGCCGCAATCGGCGCGCTTCTTGCACTTGCAGTCGTACAAACTGCATATGCTGATGCTGATTTAGATAAAAGAGTACAAGACCCAAACCAATGGGCGACACAAACAGGTAATTACACCAGTCAACATAACAGTGAATTAAACCAAATCAATAAAGGCAATGTGAAGAATGTAAAAGCCGCTTGGTCATTCTCAACTGGCGTTTTGCACGGTCATGAAGGTGCGCCGCTAGTCATCGGTGACATGATGTACATTCACTCTGCATTTCCAAACAATACTTATGCCGTTAATTTAAATGATCCTGGCGTGATTGTTTGGGCGCATAAGCCAAAACAAGATGCTTCGACAAAAGCCGTGATGTGTTGCGATATTGTGGATCGTGGTGTGGCTTATGGCGCTGGTCAAATCATTAAAAAGCAAGCAGACGGTATCTTGATGGCGTTAGATGCTAAAACAGGTAAAGAAAACTGGAAAGTTGAGCTGTGCGATCCTAAAGTCGGCATGACATTAACTCAAGCACCGTATGTAGTTAAAGACACTGTGTTGATCGGCTGTTCTGGTGCTGAGCTGGGTGTTCGTGGTGCTGTAAACGCGGTTGATTTAAAAACAGGTGCATTGAAATGGCGTACGTTTGCAACAGGTCCAGACAATGAGATCAAGCTTGCAAAAGACTTCAACAAAGACAATCCACACTACGGTCAATTTGGCTTAGGTACTAAAACTTGGGAAGGCGACGCTTGGAAAATCGGCGGCGGCACTAACTGGGGTTGGTATGCATATGATCCAAAATTAAACTTGTTCTATTACGGTTCAGGCAATCCTGCACCTTGGAATGAAACAATGCGTCCTGGTGACAACAAATGGACGATGACTATTTGGGCACGTGATGTTGATACAGGCGAAGCTAAATGGGGCTACCAAAAAACACCACATGATGAGTGGGATTTTGCTGGTGTGAACCAAATGGTGCTAACTGATCAACCAGTTAAAGGCAAAATGACGCCGCTATTAACGCACATTGACCGTAACGGCATCATGTATACGCTTAATCGTGACACTGGTGCATTGATCTTGGCAGACAAAGTAGATCCAGCAGTTAACGTGTTCAAAAAAGTGGATCTAAAAACTGGTTTACCAGTACGTGATCCAGAGTTCTCAACACGTATGGACCATAAAGGTACCAACATTTGTCCTTCAGCGATGGGCTTCCATAACCAAGGTGTTGACTCATACGATCCTGAAAGCCGTACTTTATATGCTGGCTTAAACCACATTTGTATGGATTGGGAGCCGTTCATGTTGCCATACCGTGCAGGTCAATTCTTCGTGGGCGCAACACTCGCGATGTATCCTGGCCCAAGCGGACCAACTAAGAAAGAAATGGGTACAGTGCGTGCGTTTGACACTGTTACAGGTAAAGTTAAATGGTCCAAATGGGAGAAATTCGCAGCTTGGGGCGGTACGCTTTACACCAAAGGTGGCTTAGTTTGGTACAACACTTTAGATGGCCATATCAAAGCTTTGGATAAAAACAACGGTAATGAGTTGTGGAAATTCAAAATGCCTTCGGGCGGTATCGGATCTCCAATGACATACGCTTTCAAAGGCAAACAATACGTTGCAAGTATGTATGGCGTAGGTGGTTGGCCTGGTGTTGGTCTAGTGTTCGACTTGACTGACCCAAGCGCAGGTTTAGGTGCAGTTGGTGCGTTTAAAGAACTGCAACACCACACAAACATGGGTGGCGGTTTAATGGTGTTCAGCCTGTAATTTAAGGTTATAACAGCAAAGTTTTAAAGCGTAAAACAGATAGCCAGGGCAGCAAAAGCTGCTCTGGTTTCTGCAAAAAGTAGGCGTGCAAGGTTTTTGCAAATAGACATTTTTTTGAAAGATTTTTAAAAGACGTTTTGATTAAAAACGATTTAATTAAAAACGCTGAACGTTTATTTGGAAACACCCCGTGAAAGTTCGAAGCTCATTTGAAAGTTTGAAAGGAAGTAATTTAAATATGCACAGTAATAAATATCAATTATGCAAATTAGGATTAAGCGCAGCTTTATTCGGTTTGCTAAGCGCTGGTTCAATTAGCGCACAAGCAGAAGATTTGAATGTATGTGCAGGTCAAGATGAGATGCCTTTTTCGAACAAAAATAAAGAAGGTTTTGAGAATGCGCTGGCTGAAGTTGTAGGCAAAGCCATGAATCGCAAAGTTAACTTTGTTTTTTGGAATGATCCGCGTTATGTGGTGCGTGATTATCTGGATAAGAAAAAATGTGACGTGGTGTTGGGCGCAGATGAAACGGATCCACGCATGTTAAAGACAGACCCTTATTACAAAACGGGTTATGTCTTTATCACTAAAGAAGATCGCGGCATTGATATTTCTTCCTGGAATGATGATTTGCTCAAAGAGCGCAACTTCCGCATTGGCGTTTTGCCCGATAGTCCAGGCAAAGTGATGTTGCTGCAAATCAATCGTTTTGACGACATGTTCGACTATTTTGCCGAGCTTCAACACTATCAATCTACCCGTAATAAATTCGTTAAGGTGTATCCAGATCGTTTGGTAAAAGATGTTGAAACTAAATATATCCATTCCGCTATGTTGTGGGCCCCAGAAGCTGCACGTTATGTACGCGCATCAAAAACGCCGCTCAAAATGCAAATTGTGAACGATGACGCTGTGAAATCTAACGGTGAAAAAGTACCCATGCATTATCAAATCGTCATGGGTGTGCGCAAAGACGATAGCGCGCTTAAAGATGCGTTGAACCGCGTGATTCATGAAAAGAAATCTGAAATTGACGCCATTTTAAAACAGGAAGGCATTCCTTTAATGGCAGTGACTAATACTAAGGAAGGTGCGTAATGTTTAACGGTTTTAAAAGTGCAAATGTGTCGTCATTGTTGGCTGCATTATTAATGATGAGCTATTTGTCAGGCTGTAATGCTGCAACACAAACGCCAGCGGCAGAAGCGGATAAAGCTTCAACAACAGTGACTGCAAAAGCGGCAGAAATAGAAGAAGTCACCGGTACGCCATTAGAGTTTCGTGGAACGATTTCTGGCGATCCATTAGATTTTAATGATGGCAAAGGTCCAGATAGTCCAGCGGTAAAGAAATTTAAGATTACTGGCCGTAATCCTTATAACGGTGATAAAGAAGTGATTAATCGTGGTTACACCATCTTTGCAACCGCTTGTTCTGGCTGTCACGGCCATTTGGCGGAGGGAAAATTAGGGCCAGCGCTAGCGGATGATTATTGGACATATCCCAATAATGTGACCGATAAAGGTTTATTTGAGACTTTATACGGTGGTGGCCAAGGCATGATGGGCCCGCAAAGAGGCTTGATTTCGCAGGATGAAATGTTACAGGTGATGAGTTGGGTACGCAGTATTTACAGCGGCGACCCTAAAAAAGCCAAATGGCTGAAAAAAGACTAGAAAGTTTAAAGGGAGTTCTTCTGAATCGCGCACTGGTAGCGTTCAGTCGATGTTTAGTATCACCAGCAACCAAGTTTATAAATAAGGAGATTTGAATGAAAGCTATTTTAACAGTGTTGGCAGTAGCAGGTGTGATGGGCGTTTCTGGCGCTGCTTTTGCATACGATGGTGGTAATTGTAAAGAGCCAGGCAACTGCTGGGAAGCTAAACCTGGCTACCCAGAAAAAATTGCTGGCTCTAAATACGATCCAAAACATGATCCAAAAGAAGTGGGTAAACAAGAAGCCTCAATCAAAGCAATGGACGCACGTAACGCAAAACGCATTGCTAATGCGAAAGCAACGGGCAAGTTTGTTTTTGATCTTGAGTAATTCATTGTAGTAACAAGGTCGGTGCTTTCTGCATCGACCTTTCTTTTTAAATAAACGATAAACCTAATTAACAGGCTGCTTTAGTTTGAAAGCTTAGAGGCTTCGCATACTCACTAGGATTTTTGATTTCCATGACGCAAAAAAATAACATTGATTTAAATGCTGGGCGTGAAAAAGCGCTGCACTTTGAGCAATTACTGAATTCAGCCGTCATTGGACAAGCTCAACCGGTCAGGTCACTGACAATCGCAATTTTTTCGCGTGGGCATGTCTTGCTTGAAGGCGATGTCGGTGTTGGCAAAACTACATTATTAAGAGCTGCTGCCCGATTGTTAGGCGGCGCTTATCAGCGTATTGAAGGCGCGGTCGATCTAATGCCTTCCGATTTTTTATATCACGCATACATCAACGAACAAGGTCAACCTGCCGTTGCGCCGGGCCCTTTGTTGCAATCGGAAGAAAAACTGGCCGTATTTTTCTTTAATGAAATCAATCGTGCGCGCCCACAAGCGCATTCACTTTTGCTCAGGTTAATGGCAGAACGCAGTGTTAATGCGTTTAATCGGGAATACACGTTTCCACACTTAACGGTATTTGCAGACCGAAATCGCCTAGAGCGTGAAGAAACATTTGAATTGCCGGCCGCCGCGCGCGATCGTTTCTTTATGGAAATTAGTATCGATGCGCCGAATGAACGCGAATTGCAGCGCGATTTAATGTTCAATATGCGCTTTCAAAATACCGATGAACTCATCAACAGTTTACCGACGAGTGTCGTTGCTTATGACGAGCTCAATGATTTAGCGACCGCAGTACAAAATAGTATTCGCGCAGAATTGCCTTTGCAAGATTACGCTTTGAATCTGTGGAGTGCGCTACGTAATCCAACTGAAATTGGTTTAGAGATTGAAGATGTAGATACGGCACGTTTAATCGCCGGCGGTGCCAGTCCCAGAGGAATGGGCATGCTGATGCGTGCTGCACGTTGTCGTGCTTGGCTTGAAGGGCGCGACTATTTAACGCCTGATGATATTCGTGCAGTGTTTCATGACAGTGCTGCGCATCGCATATTTTTTACGCCAGCTTATGAGCTTAGACGCGACGAGATTGCGCCGCAGTTGATACATGGTGTGCTGAATAAAATATCTGCGCCTTGAGTGTTTTTTAAGTTTCTTATTTAAATCATATGGTTGAGCTTGTATTGAGCCATTTTATTCCCCAAGAATTCCACTATCGTCTTGATTGGCGTACGCATGGTGTACGCCCGGGGGCCCATGCCAGCAAGACGTTAGGCGGCAATGCAGACTTCAGGGGTTTTAGCCATTTCTTAAGTCATCCAGACCCAAAGCGTATCGATGTATGCAGAAGTTTAATGATGGTGCCGCAGACACTGATGGTGCGCATTTTTAATGAACGTAACGCAATTACGGTGTGCGCCATGATTGATGCATCTTCATCCATGGCTTTTGCTGGCGATGCGGAGAAATGGCAAATGGTTGCAGAAATTGCCAGCGCGATTGCATGGTCTGCTGCACGCCAAGGCGATGCTTTTGGTTTGTTGACTGCTGACGATGCATTAAGACCTGATTTGTCTGAATCAGTATCTAGCAGGCGTGGTATGGCGCAACAGGTTTATCAAAAAATCCATTCCGCACAGCTTAAACCACAGGCTTCCGCCAGCGCATTGCCTAAATTGGCTGCGCAATTAAGCAGTAAAAAGTCACTGGTTTTTTTGATATCTGATTTTCATCTAGATATGGAAACGCTAAAAACAACTTTGCAAAGTATGGCTATTCACGATGTTGTACCGATTGTGCTGTGGGACGCTGCTGAATATGAAAACATTCCAGCATGGGGTTGGTCGAGGGTACGAGATATGGAAACGGGTGCTGATGCATCATTATTTTTACGCCCAAAATTATTGCAAAAAATTAGAGATAGCTACTCGTTAAGACGCAGTGCATTGATTCAATTATGCAGAAAATCAGGCGTGCGCAAACCTTTTTTTGTAGGAAAAAGCTTTAACGCCACACAGTTAAGTCAACATTTACTTGGGTTAGGGTGAAAGATGGGTGGCTTAAAAATGAATAGCTTGAATATGACTAATTCTTTTAAAAGATTTTTTGCTCAGTTTTTAGTGTTAACTATTGGCATTATGTTTGCACAATTTAGCATTGCAGATGACGCTGTAATTAAAGTCAGCAATCAAACACAAACCAAGCTACAAATCAGTTCTCAGTTGCGTGAATTGGGCTATACCATCGGCGATATTGCTGAGCAAACCTTGACGATTAAAACGCCATTAGGCTATGTGTTTGATAAAGGTTCGTTGCCGACTATTGGCGCAAATTCCTCTCCGGTTGAGCTGGTGAGCGTTGATGTGAAAGAGAAAGATAGTCACAAAACAACGCAGCATATCGTACATTTGCGCTGGCAGCATTTCAGGTCAATGCCAGAAATTCGCTATTACCCATTGATGCCGCTTAACCTTAAATTTACGCACGAAGATAAAAAGCCGCTTGCGATTACTATAGCTGCAGGGCAGATTTTGGTCGCACCAATCATTCCAACCGTGATTTCAGGTGACTCCTATAAAAATCTGCGCCCAGATGTTAAACCAGAAAAAAAGAATCTGACACAGCACTATATATTATTGGCACTATTGGCAAGCTGTGCCGCTACTTGTTTGGCCTATATGGCTTGGTATTTCGATTGGTTTAATTGGCGGCTTACGCGATTAAGACCTTTCCGCAAGGCTTACAGGGAAATTCGCCAGCTAAGTAATCAAAATCAAGATATTCATTTACCAGTAGCAATCCGTGCCTTAAGGCGTGGCTTTGATGGCATTGTCGGCTCTGCGGTTTCTGCTGAAAACCTGCCACTAATTTTCAGTGCCAAAGCTTGGTTAACACCTGCCAAAAAAGAAATTGAAGATTTCTTTGCAGACTCAGAACGGGTGTTTTTTGCTGGCAAACAATCGACACAAACCTTGCAACAATTGCGCAAGCTAAGCCAGTACTTAATGCAGCTTGAATCGGCAGCTACTTTAAAAACAAAAAAGAACACAGCTAATGTTTGATATAGGCATGTCTGATTTTGGTGTAAATACAATCTGGCCATTATTTCTCATGTTGTTGGCGTGGTTGCCGCTGTTTGGCAAAAGCTACCAAGTATTTTCGCATCCATCCATCAGCAGTTTGCCAGTCGATGCGCTATCTGTTTATTTGCACAGAACTTGGCGCGTTTTAGGCGCAGTTGCGATTATCAGCACGGCGTTTGCCATGGCTGGGCCTTATTGGGGTGAGTTGAATATTGAACGTTTAGGTCGTGGTGCGCACGTCATGATCGTATTAGATCGAAGTGCAAGTATGAATGACGATTTTACCGATAAGCCGACCAGCCAAGATGGAGATTTAAAACCCGATGCTTCAAAAATGGCTGCAGCGCGCAGAGTGCTGGAAACCTTTATTAAGCAAAGCCGTGAAGATTTAATCGGCATGGTTTCGTTTAGTACGTCGCCCATTTTAGTCGCGCCATTGAGTGGTGATAGAGAGGCGGTACAAGCTGCGCTCAACGCAACTGAAGCGGGCGGCATGGGTTTTACCGCAGTGGCGCGCGGCTTAGGCATGGGCTTGGATTATTTTGAAGGCAAGCCGATGACAGGTTCGCGCGTGATATTGCTGGTTTCAGATGGCGCAGCACATTTGGATGTGAAAACGCGCGAATTATTGCGCAATATGTTTCAGCGACAACAGGCATCGTTATATTGGATTTATTTACGCTCAAAAAATGGCACCAGTTTAAGCGACAGACCGCCTGAAGGTGAAGAGCAATCGTTTCCAGAATATGAACTACATGCTTATTTTCAAACCTTGGGCATGCCTTATCAGGCATTTGAAGCTGAAAATCCGCAGGCGGTGCAAAGCGCGATGAAAACAATCGCGCGCTTGAAAAACAAGCCTGTGTATTACAAACAAGCTGCACCACGCCATGATTTAAGCCATATTTTTTACAGCATCGCATTGATTAGCGTATTGGGTTTATTGGTGCTGGCTTTTATGGAGGTAAAAAAATGGCGTTACGCTTCAGAATGATGCCAGTAGTGGCGATAGCTTTAATCGCGTTATGTGTTGGAATCAATTGGCAAGGTTATCAAATCTTTCAAGATAATCAATATAACCAATCACTTGCATCAAAAGCTTTAAGCGGAAAAAGTAATCCAGATGACATGTTGCTGGATGCGTGGAAGCTGACACAGCAAAAAGACTATCAAAAAGCTTGGCAGCTTTACACCAAAATCGCGGCCAGTAAGCAACGCAATTTGCACGCTGTTGCACACTACAACGCAGCAAATTTGTATCAAAAACAAGCGTTAACTTTGTTGGAAGAGAAAGGTTTAGGCGCGTGGGATGAAGTGACGCCATTGCTTTCGATGTCGAAAGAGCATTATCGCAGTGCTTTGCGTGACCGCCCAGATTGGTTGGAAGCGAAATACAATTTTGAGCTGGCTTTACGTTTTGCGCCCAACATTGAAAGTGCGACAAAAAAAGTTGTGAAAGAAGAGGAGCCTGAAGAAGGTTTGGCGGTGAATGGTTGGCCAAGTATTCCAGGCTTTCCTAGAGGCATGCCGTGATTGCTAAAAAGTACTTAGGCAAGCTAGATGTTAACGGCTGGTTATTGTTAATCACCGCGCTTGTTTTATTGGGCTGTTTGCTTAAGCCGCATATGCAACTACCAAAGCCGGTTTATCACTGGATGATTGTGCTGGATATTACCCAAAGCATGAACGTGCGCGATTACAAAATGGATGCGAATTCGATGAGCCGTTTGGCGTATGCGAAACAAGGTATTCGCGCCGCGTTGCGCCTCATGCCTTGCGGATCTAAAGTTGCGCTAGCTTTATTTACCGAACGCAATGTCACCAATATCGTAAGACCATTGGAAGTATGTAGTCACTTCGGCGCATTAGATGAAACCGTGGCAGGACTGGACTGGCGCATGGCTTGGGCGGCAGATTCGTTTATATCGCACGGCTTGTTTGATGCGATTGCGCAGACCAAGAAAATAGATCCGAATATGCGTGTGTTATTTATTACTGATGGTCAACAAGCACCGCCAGGAAATCCCGCTTATATGCCTGCTTTTGCAGGTAAGCACGGCGAAGTGAAGGGCGCTATTTTAGGTGCGGGTAATGTGGAAAAAAGCCCGATTCCTAAGTTGGACGATCAAGACAATATCACGGGCTATTGGGAGTTAGAAGATGTACAACGTTACGCCACGTTTGGCATGGCGCGCGTGCAATCGGCGTTGGAGATGGAGCATCAGCAAATTGAAAATCAACATGGTCGCAATGCGGGTTTTGGAGCAAATTCAGAAGCGATTGCCAATGCGAATCTGTCCGGGCTGGATGAAGTTAACCTGCAAACGTTGGCAAAAGCGACTGGGCTTGAATATCAAGCGCTGACAACCACGCATAGTATCGCCGATTCAATGAATGCCAAAAACATGCTGATCTGGCAGAAAGCCGATACCGATTTACGTCCAGTATTGGGATTTTTTGCCGTTTTATTGCTCACTTTATATTTTCTACCTAACTCGTATAAACAACGATTTTTTCAATACTTCAAATTCAGGAGAAATAAATGAAGTTCACTAGTAGTTTTTATTTAACAGCAGTTTTGTTATCGGGAGTAATTTTCCCAGCTTACGCACATGGCCCAACACCACAAAAGACTGATCAATCTGCGTTGATTAACGCAGCACCCGCCGTCGTGTGGAAAAAATTAAGCGAAGCTTGTGCGATTGCGACTTGGCATAGCGAAGTGAGTAATTGTGAATCGTCTACTGCATTAAAACGCACACTAACATTAAAAAATGGCGGCAAGATTAATGAAGAAATCGATGAGATTTTGCCGGCAGAAATGACCATTTCGTATCGATTAGGTGGCGATATGGATATTAAAGCGTTACCAGTTAGCTCACTTACAGGTCGTATTAAAGTCGTCGCAGAAGGTGCTGGCTCACGCGTCAGTTGGCTTGCGCGTTATTATCGCGCCGATACAACCAATGAACCGCCAAAAGGTTTAGATGACGAATCCGCACAAAAAGCCGTGAATGCTTATGTGAAAGCGGCATTAGAAGGTTTGGAGCATGTATCTGCAAAAAAGTAGCAAAATCTGAAAAACAGTCGCCCACTAAAAGTTGGTGGCAGCGACTGATTTCAGTATTTAAACTTTTATAAAAAGCATTATAAGCAATGCCTTTGGTGTTGCTTATTTTGTTAAGGATGATTTTATTCACATGCACATTTATTGAAGTGCGCAAACCAATAATTGACAAACAAAGAGGAAAGACCATGCCTGTGATTGAGTTGACTGCCGCTAATTTTAAAAAAGTGATAGAAGCAAATGCTTTTGTGATTGTGGATTTTTGGGCGGAATGGTGCGCGCCGTGCATGAAATTTTTAGATGTTTACACAACCGTCGCCAATCAAACACCAGATATCGTTTTCGGCAAACTGAACACGGATGATTATCCCGATATTGCTGCTTATTTTGATGTGAAACAAGTACCATGTATTTTTGCCATTCGTGATCAAGTGATCATCGATGGTCAAGTGGGTGAAATGACACAGAAAAAATTTACCGAGATGATTCAAATGTGGCGCGCTTTTGATAACACCGAAGTTAACAAACATTTTGATGCCAAATTGAGCGCTTAAAGTCGACGTTAAACCCTTCATAAAGGCGTACTAGCGAAATGAATAAATTTAGTGCAAAACCGTTAAAGTTATTAAAAATTCGCGGTTTTATTTTATTGTTTTCACTGTTGGTTTTAATATTATTTATGCCTGCCATTCACGCCGAATCTGCTCAAAAGAAGTCTGCTCGAACAAAAAATGCTAACAGTGCAGAAATGGCAAAGCAATCAATGGCTTTGCATAGCGAAACATTGCAAAAATTAATGTTGACGTTATATCAATACAATCCAAAACAACTTAAAAAAAGCACGCAAGTAAGCGCCGAAGAAATGGTTCAATGGACATTTGAAGGTCCATTTGGCTGGAAATTCGATGGCGTCAGGCGATTACAAGGCACTGATGCACTTAAGCTTACAAGTGATGCAAACTTTCCGGGTGATCGCGTTTTAGCGTTGGTCGCTGGGCTGCAGACCATGCTCGCTAAAGCCTACGGTGGGAAAACCGAATATGATTTTTCTGGCGAGATTAATCCACAAAATTTATACAATGCCGCGCGCAATATAGAAATAACCAGTATCAAACTTAACCAGTTAAATAGTGGAATTATTTTACCAAATGGCGATAAGCCCGCTGACTTAAAACCTACTGACTTAACCCATGAATTGATTGAAGTAATCAGCCGTGTAGATACGGATGCGAATCGAATAGCTAAACAAAAAAAGCAAGTGATTCAGCTGTTGGATAAGAACTCACTGCAAGCAGCAGAGTGGCAACCACAATAGATTAAGCAAACAAAGTCAGGCATTAAAGTTTGATTTAAAAGCGTATTCAATATTCATTAAATGCAGTATTAAACAGAGGATTTATGAAAAATAAACTGTTAAAACTGGTCTTATTAATCACGACTTTATCTGCTTGCGAGCAACGGGAAGTTGAACGTTCCAATGATGACGCGGCAGCGCAAATTGAAAATAATGCCGAAAATAAATCTGAACTAGATTACGAATTAGATGCGCTACGATTGATGCCATTTTTGGCGGTGCATGATGACCCAATTGCTGCGGCATGGTTGAGTTTGCAAGACCATCGTTTGCAAAATAGCCGTAACCAAGCCAATTATCAGCCAACGCCAGCCAATATTGCGCAATATGAAACACGTATTCAGTTATTAGCCAAACAGCTAAAAGAAGATAGACGCATTATCGCCAACCGCACAGTGCAAACGCGGGATTTATTGGTGCAAAATAATATGCAAGGAAGCGTAATTAATTTACTAGATGGGATGATAGAAGTGGCACGCGTTGGCGTTGAGGGCGATTATGGCAGTTATTGTCAATGGTATGTGAACTTGCGCCAAAGTCAGCTGAGTCATCAAGATGCGATTAATAAAATGAAGGAGTTAAAGTAACTAAATAACTCACAAAAATCTGGTGATATTGGTTTTTAATGACTAACTAGGTAATTAATGAAACGCAACTTTGCGTTGCGTTTCATTTATCGATACTTCAATAAGTAGCTAATTAAATGCCACGTAACAATTCGTTAATGCCTACTTTACCTAATGTTTTTGCATCTACTTTTTTAACAATCACTGCACAATACAAGCTGTAACTGCCATCTTTAGAAGGTAGGTTGCCTGAAACCACTACAGAGCCAGCAGGAACGCGGCCATAAAATACTTCGCCTGTTTCGCGATCGTAAATTTTAGTACTTTGGCCAATATACACGCCCATTGAGATGACGCAGTTATCTTCTACGATTACGCCTTCAACCACTTCACTGCGTGCGCCGACAAAACAATTGTCACCAATAATGGTTGGGCCTGCTTGTACTGGCTCTAATACGCCACCAATACCTACGCCGCCAGATAAATGCACGTTTTTACCGATTTGTGCGCATGAACCCACAGTTGCCCATGTATCCACCATTGTGCCTTCACCTACATAAGCGCCAATGTTGACATATGACGGCATTAACACCGCATTTTTACCAATAAATGAGCCACGACGCACGATTGCATTTGGCACTACGCGGAAGCCGCCTGCTTTGAAATCTTCTTCTGTGTAATCGGCAAATTTTGGTGGCACTTTGTCAAAGTATTTAGTCACACCGTCATCTAATAATTTGTTGTCTTCTAATCTAAAAGATAACAACACGGCTTTTTTTAGCCATTGATGTGTTTCCCAAGTTTGTGTATCGCCAATACGGCTAGCCACGCGCAAAGTGCCTGCATCTAAATCTTTCAGCACAGATTCAACATGTACTTTTAGTTCTGGCGTTGCATTGCTAGGGTTAATATTGGCGCGGTCTTCAAACGCAGCTTCGATAATACTTTGACGTGGGTCCATATTGTTCTCAGAGGTAGTTAATTAAGCAAAGGCGTTATTTTAACCTATATCAACATTTAGCCAAAAATAATGCGATTTAAATAAAAGTGGCCTGCAGCAAACGTGACTTAACAATCAATTAATTTAGCTAAATAAAAAACGCGTTGTGATAAACAACGCGTTTTAATTGAGTTAACCTATTTTTTTGCTCAATTTTTAATTAACCATTTTTCTTTTTAGCCGCTTCATACAACGGTCTTACTTTTGGCGCTAAGGCTTTTAATTCAGCAATGCGATTTTCACTGGCCGGATGCGTGCTGAAAAATTCAGGTGGCGCGCTTTTGCTTTGTGCACCCATTTTCTGCCATAAAGTCACGGCTGCATCTGGGTTGAAACCTGCGCGGGCTGCTAATTCCAAGCCCATTTTATCCGCTTCACGTTCTTGTTCACGACCATTCGGCAATGCGAAAAACAATTGAGAACCAGCGCCTGCGGCTTGTGTTGCGACGGCGCCTGCTGTGCCAGTGGCAAAAGCCGCTAATGCTTGCAGACCAAATTGTTGTACATAAGCTTGCGACATACGTTCGCGGCCGTGTTCGCGCAATGCGTGTGCGATCTCATGGCCAATCACTGCAGCAAGTTCGTCATCGGTTGCCTTTAATTTGTCAACCAAGCCAGATAACACCATGATTTTTCCACCTGGCATGCAATACGCATTCAGTTCATCATTTTGCTCTACGTTCACTTCCCATTTCCAATTAACGGCATCTGGGCGAAACACGCCAACTTGCGCAATCAATCTATTCGATATGCCGCGCACGCGCGCCAACATGGCTGGGTTAGCATTGAGCGTTTTTTTCGTCTGCGCTTCTTTTAGCGTTTGTGTGTAAGCTTGCGCAGACATTGTGTCGACTTCGCTGGATGGCAATAACATAAATTGCGAGCGACTGACGCCAGAAACACTGCTGTTGGTTGTGGTGGCACATCCAGCAAGCTGCATGGAAAGTGCGGTGAATACAATAGCTGTAATTTTTTTCATTGGCGTTTCTTTCTTATCAAAATAACGAACAAATGGTTAACGTTTCAGACCACACTATTAACGGTTCAATGACGAAAATGGTTGAATAAATTTATCAATCTAAACTTTTAATATATCTATCAGTAACGCCTAATTTTAATATCTTTTAAATTAACTGTATTGTAAATCTAAGCGTTTAAATTCGGCGCCTTTAAATTTTAACCTGAGCACCCAACTCAACAACGCGATTAGGTGGCAATTTAAATTGATTGGTAATCGTTTCCGCGGTGCGGAATAAGCCAATAAAGATTTTCTTACGCCAAATCGCCATGCCCGTTTTTTCAGAGGGAATCAGAATTTCTTTGCCGATAAAAAAGGATGTTTCCATCGGCTCGACTGTAATGCCTCGAGCGGCGCATAAGACTAAATCGCGCGGCAAATCAGGCTCATCTTTAAAACCATAACGCACTGTCACGCGATAAAACTCATGCAGCATCGCTTCCACTGTCACGCGTTCTTCGTCATTAGTATGCGGCACATCTAAAAACTTAACGGTTAAAATCATCACTTTTTCATGCAGCACTTTGTTGTGTTTTAAGTTATGCAACATGGCATGCGGCACACCTTCTGGATTTGGTGTCATAAACACTGCAATGCCTGGCACGCGTTGTGGCGGGTGTGCACCAACGGCTTCAATAAATGGTTCAATCGCCATTGATTCGGATTTTAAGCGCTCATAAACCAAAAATCGGCCATTTTTCCAAGTGAGCATCAATACAAAAATTACCGCGCCGATAACCAAAGGCACCCAGCCGCCATCTGCTACTTTTAATACGTTTGCGCCGAAAAAAGCTAAATCGATGGTTAAGAATAAGACAATGAGCAAGCCAGTTTTTAATTTGCTCCAGCGCCAAATTTCTGTGAATACGATGGATGCTAATAAAGTAGTGATAACCATATCACCTGTCACCGCGATACCATAAGCTGCGGCTAAATCGCCAGAGCTACCAAAGCCAACTACCAGCGCCATTACGCCGATCATCAACCCCCAATTGACGCGCGGCATGTAGACTTGGCCTTGTTCGCTTTCAGAAGTGTGTTGAATGTGCATGCGCGGTAAGTAGCCTAATTGTAAGGCTTGGCGCGATACAGAAAATGCGCCAGTGATGACGGCTTGCGACGCGATAACAGTCGCTAATGTAGCCAAAATAATCAGCGGAATAACAGCCCATTCTGGCGCTAATAAATAAAAGGGATTTTTAATCGATGTGGCGTTGTGCAATATCAACGCGCCTTGTCCAAAGTAATTCAATAGCAAAGCTGGCAACACAAATCCAAACCAAGCTAGGCGAATCGGGTAGCGGCCAAAATGTCCCATATCCGCATAAAGTGCTTCTGCGCCCGTTACTGCCAACACCACTGCACCCAGTGCCACAAAGGCGACCCACGGCTGTGTAGTAAAAAATTTGATCGCATAAATCGGGTTAAGTGCGTTCAATATAGTTGGATCATGCAGAATGTTGATGATGCCCAATAAACCTAAAGTGCCAAACCACAACACCATCACTGGGCCAAAAAACGCGCCAACAATCGCAGTGCCTTTGCTTTGCGCCCAAAATAACAAGAACAACACCACCAACGTAATCGGCACAATGAGTGTATGCAAACTCGGCGCGGCAATCTCTAAACCTTCAACCGCGGATAATACGGAAATAGCTGGCGTAATCATGCCGTCTGCATAAAACATACAGGCACCTAAAATGCCCAGCAGCATAATGTAACGTTGTTTTCTACTATTGCCATGCGCGTTACGGGAAGCCAGCGCCAGCAAAGCCATAATGCCGCCTTCGCCACGGTTATCAGCACGCATAATAAACGCGACGTATTTGAGCGAAACGATTAAGATTAAGGCCCATGTGATGAGCGACAAAATGCCGTAAACATTTAATGGATTAAGCGGCAACAAGTGATGACCAGTGGAAAAAACTTCTTTCATGGTATACAAAGGGCTTGTGCCAATATCGCCGAATACGACGCCCAGAGCGGCAAGCGCCATGGTTGGTAGAGTTGCTTTACGAGGGGTTTGATTATCCATGTTAATGCGCACTGTTACGATTTAGCATTATCAACCAATTAAATGGGCAAACCAATATTAATTAACACAAATTCAAACCTTTTTTAAGGTTAATGGTCTTTTTTGTTACTAATGGCTTTTTCAATGGAAATGACTTTGGCTTTTGCACTGCCCTTGTAAAAAGTAATATTCAGACGCGATTCTGGCGTGATTTGTTGAGCATCGATAATCAATTCGGCGGACTTTGGATTGAGCAGATCATTTTGACTTACTTCACTATGCACAATCGCATAACCTCTTGCCAATACCGCATTTGGGCTTAGCTGCTCTAAGCTGCTCGATAAACGTAATAATCGGTGCTGATAGTTTTGCAGATTTTGTTGTAAGGATAAATTTAAACGATGCTGCAATTGTTTAATTTGTGTAGCGCGATTCTCAATTTGTTGTTTGGGTGAAATCAGCCTGCGCGCTAAAAAATCCAGCTTTTGTGCGGTTTGATTGAGCAAAAAGTTAACCTGTTTATTCAGTCTATTTTGTAGGTTAAGTAGTTGATTCTGCAATACTCTAATATCCGCACAAGCCAATTCTGCCGCCGCTGTAGGCGTTGCGGCGCGCATATCTGCTACAAAATCACAAATAGTAAAATCCGTTTCGTGGCCTACGCCAGAAATGGTTGGAATCGGACAATCGTCTATTGCACGCGCAACGACTTCTTCGTTAAATTGCCACAAATCTTCCATACTACCGCCACCACGGCAAATAATCAGCGTATCGACTTCGGCACGTTCACTGGCTGTGCGAATTGCTTTAGCAATCAGCGCTGCAGCGCCTTTACCTTGCACGGGCGTTGGGTAAATAATGACTTTGATATTGGGATTTCGGCGTCTAAGCGTAGTTAATACATCGCGCAAAGCGGCTGCATCGGGCGAAGTCACAATGCCAATCGTCAGCGGATTGGAAGGTATTGGCTTTTTAAATGCTGCATCAAACAAACCTTCATGTGCGAGCTTGGCTTTGAGTTTTTCAAACGCTTCAAACAGCGCACCCAAACCGGCTTTTTGCACAAATTCAACCGTTAACTGAAAATCGCCACGCGCTTCATACAGAGTAACGGTGGCGCGCGCTTCGATTTTATCGCCTTCGCGCGGCGTAAAATCGACATAACTATTGCGCCCTTTAAACATCACACATTTAACTTGTGCGGTTTGGTCTTTCAACGAAAAATACCAATGGCCTGAAGCGGCGCGGGTAAAATTAGATATTTCGCCAGACACCCAAAATAGCGGAAAAGATTGCTCCAACACCTCGCGCGCTAAACGATTTAGCTCGCTTACGGTCAGTATGTTGGCAGGTAATATTTGCGAATCGGTGTGGCTTGTGGGTTCAGTCATGCGGCTTTATCAATTACAATCATTTATTAAGTGAATTATAGGTTAACTCAATATGATACGAAAAATATTTAACACCTTTTTAACAGGCAAAAATGGCTATTTGCTCGGCTTTATTTTGTGCTTTTGTATCGTTGCATTAGCGTTAGTCATTCAAACTACTTACCATTTAGAACCTTGCCCATTATGTATTTCGCAGCGCATTATATTCATGAGTTTAGGCGTGCTGTTTTTAATTGCCGCATTTATTCCGCCTGCGAATATGCTTAAAAAAATATTTGCCGCTTTACAAGTGTTAACTGCGTTAGGCGGCGCGGGCGTGGCGATTCGGCATTGGTATTTGCAGGCGAATCGTGAAAGTATGGTTGCAGATTGCGGCGTGGGTTTTGATTATATGTTCGATAATTTTCCGCTGCAAAAAGCCTTTAAATTATTGTTCCGTGGCACCGGAGATTGCGCGGCAATCGACTGGACCTTCTTAGGTTTAACCTTGCCACAATTAGGTTTGATCTCATTTTTAAGTTTTGCACTTTATGCGATTTATCTAGTCGCTAGAAAAGCCTAAAACAACCTATGTTAAATTATTGGAAAGTTGGCTTAAAAACTGGGTTAACTGCATTTGTCATTTTTTTGGCCGCATTATTTGTATATGGCTTATTTAATGACTTCATTTTTTGGCATGCTTTCGCACATGCAGGCACACAATCAGGCATCGCTTACATGATTTATTATGGCGTGTTTGCTGGGCCAATCATCATTTTATTGGTGGCATTTACAACGATGACTGTGAAAAATTTAAAGAATCAATAATTCAAACAAAACCCAAATGAAAAGATTGAATAAAAGTTAACAGATTGAATCATATGAATATTAATAGCTTAGATAGTACGTTAGACAATTTTATCGGCAACACGCCGCTGGTTAAGTTACAGCGCATGAACCCAATCCCCAGCAACACTATTTTGTTAAAACTAGAAGGTAATAATCCTGCTGGTTCAGTCAAAGATAGGCCTGCGTACAATATGATTATGCGCGCGGAAGCGCGTGGCGACATTAAGCCAGGCGACACGTTAATTGAGGCAACCAGTGGTAACACAGGCATCGCGTTGGCAATGGTAGCTGCCATGCGCGGCTATAAAATGGTGTTGGTGATGCCTGATAATCAAACGATTGAGCGTCGTCAAAGCATGAAAGCCTATGGTGCAGAGCTGGTATTAACGCCCAAAGATGGCAGCATGGAATTGGCGCGCGATGTCGCCATGAAAATGCAGTTGGAAGGCGAGGGCATTGTGCTGGATCAGTTCGGCAATCAAGATAATCCGCTGGCGCATTATGAAACGACTGGGCCAGAAATCTGGCGCGATACCGCAGGAAAAATCACCCATTTTGTCTCCAGCATGGGTACCACTGGCACGATTATGGGCGTTTCGCGTTACTTAAAAGAGCAAAATCCCAATATTCAAATTATCGGTGTGCAACCAGAAGATGGCGCGCAGATTCCAGGCATTCGTAAATGGCCAGTGGAATATATGCCGACTATTTTTGATGCAAAACGTGTGGATGAATTGCGTTATGTCAGCCAAAAAAATGCTGAAAATATCACGCGAAAACTAGCAGCAGAAGAAGGCATATTTGCTGGAGTATCCAGTGGCGGCGGGCTTTATACTGCGCTACAAATTTCAAAAGAAGTGGCAAACGCAGTGATTGTTTCCATTGTGTGCGATAGAGGCGACCGTTATCTTTCTGCAGGCGTTTTCCCCGCCTAAAAACGCACATTTCGTCATGGTGCCGCGTTGTAAAGCAAAAAATACGTCCTTACATATTCCATCATATGCTGCGGCCGATTTTTTGCTTTATGGCATATCAAATCGTCATTTGCACTCTTTAGAAATCTGTATTGTTCGTTTATTCGGCATACTTCTGTTTTTTGTTTTTTTTTCTATTCCAGCTTATGCAGTTTCAAGCATTCAAATTACGGTAGAAGCGGTTGATGCGCCTGCGGGTCAGCTTGAAAACGCCAAATTTCAAGTCGATTTAAAAGGCACAGAACCAACGCTACTATTGAATGCCGACCTAAAACCCACGAATGAAAAAGACTTTGCGCATTTTGATTTGAAATGTGGTCAATTTTTAAACGAGAAAATTGGTCAAGCAAAATGTTTGAATGGTCAGTTTTCATCTAAAGAAATTAACGCACCTTTTTCGGTTAACTTTGTTAGTTATCCTTCGGATTTTGCGCTAAACATCGCTTTTAACGGTGCTGATTTTAGTGATGAATCCGGTTTGCATGCAGGTGAAAAGCTCACTGGCGAAATTAAGATGGCGGCTAAAAAAAATAATTCAAATCAAACTTGGTTGTGGAATGGCTTAATTAGCTGGACTGCGGGTGAGTTGTTTTGGGAGCCGTTTTACTTTGGCAAAGCGGGTAATGCGTTTGAAATTAATGGTACGTTTAAACAAGATATTCTGACTATTCAAAACGCTAGTTTGTTGGTGAATGAAGTCGGCAAAATGCGCGCAACTGCCACAATTAATACCAAAACTAAGATTGTAGAAGATGTGCAAGTAACTGCGAACGATGTGGATTTCGCAGGCTTGTATGCGGTTTTTTTAAAGCCAATGGCGCAAAAATCGGCGTTTGGCAATATGGATGTTTCTGGCAAAGCCGATTGGCAGTTTGAGATTAAAAACCTGGCGCCAACCAGTTTTGAGTTGAATCTGCGCGATGCGAATATGGAAGACAAAAATGGCAAATTTTCTTTTAGTGATGTCAATGCGCATATTCCTTGGGATTACGATGAGCCTAAAAATCTGCAGTTAAGCTACAAAAGTGGATATCTGTTGAAGTTGCCTTTGCGCGAGACCAAGTTAACCGCAGAAATCAATCGATTTTCACTCACCGCGCCGCAATTAAATTTACCCATTTTAGATGGCGCGTTGAATTTATCTGATGTGTCAGCGGTGCGTTTGGCGGAAGGTTGGGCTTGGCATTTGCGCATGGATTTAATTCCCATTACGTTAAGTGAGTTCAGCAAAGCGCTTGATTGGCCGGTGATGACTGGGCAAATTTCTGGTGAAGTGCCGCTAGTCACTTACGCCAACAGGCAATTGAATATGGATGGCGCGATGAAATTTAACGCTTTTAACGGCGTGATTAGTATGGATAATTTACAGATTGATGATCCGCTTGGCGTTGTGCCGCGCTTGCATGCAGATTTGCAGATGCGTAATTTGGATATGGGCAATTTAACGCGCACGTTTAGTTTTGGCGCGATTGAAGGCAAGCTGGATGGTGACGTGAAAAATATGTTGCTAGAAAATTGGAAGCCGGTACATTTAGATGCGTCGATTCAAACCAGTGAAGGCAAACAAGTTAAAAAAATATCGCAACGCGCAGTAGAAAATATTACTGCTTTGGGCGGCGAAGGCACCGCAGCGGCTTTGCAGCGCACTTTTTTGCGTTTCTTTAAAGAGTTTAATTACGAAAAAATAGGCTTAAGCTGTAAATTAAGGCAAGATGTTTGTGAAATGGGCGGGGTTGAGTCAACGCCAACTGGGTACATCATCGTTAAAGGTCAAGGCATACCAGCAGTAAACGTAAACGGTTACACGCAAAAAGTCAGTTTGAAAGATTTATTGAGTAGAATTAAACGTATTACCGATACTAATACCAAAGTAATCGTTGATTAGCGACTGTTGAAAATTGATTTAACCATATGATTAACAAGAAAAATTGTTAAATATTCAGCAATAAATAGTGTATGTTTTTAAGAATAAATTGAGCAATAAACTGAGGTTAAAACAATGAAGAAAATTGGCATGACTAGTATGTTAACTATCGCGGCGTTAATCGTATTAATTCCCGCCTGCGTCACTATTAATATTTATTTTCCTGCCGCTGCTGCAGAAAAAGCGGCGGATAAAATCATTGATGACGTGTGGCAACTTAAGCCAGGTGAAACAATGCCAGTTAAGCCATCTGCCTTGCCTGAAAAATAGTTGCTACTAGTATTTGAATGCGAAAGAAAGTACTAAATCTTAAGGAAATAATATGAAAAAATTCATCAGTATTTTAAGCTTAATATGCATCACACTTTTGAGCAGTAGCTGGGTAAACGCCGCTGCCGATTTAGACGTGAATACGCCGGCTATTTCAGCGATTAAAAACAGCATGCAAACACGCCATGCGCAATTAAACCCGCATTACAATAGTGGTGCGATTGGCTTAACGGCGGATGGATTGATCGCGGTGCGCGATACAACCGCTGTGCCATTGAAAGATCGTGGCGGTATTAACAGTTTGGTCGCCGCAGAAAATGGTGACCGCAATGCTTTGTATAAAGAAATCGCCGCTGGCAATGGTCACCCAGAATGGGCGGGCGAGATTCGCAGCACTTTTGCCAGCCGCTGGGTAGATAAAGCGCAAAGTGGTTGGTATTATCAAAGTGCGGGTGGTTGGGTGAAAAAATAAACTAGCTGGAATTTCGTCATAATCTTTTAACCAAAGTGCGAGGCATAAAAATGCATATCAAACAGTTTTTATTGTTAGCTTTTAGCTTGGTTTACACCGTTGTTAGCCAAGCAGAAACGTATGAATGGGTAGATGATAAAGGCGTCAAAAACTATGGTGATTCTGTGCCCGCAAAGTATAAACATAAAGCAAACACGATTGAGATTAAGGAAAATGTAATCGCCGCGCCAATTGTGCCGAAAGTGAATAATGCCAATAAGAATCAAGCGGATAATCCTGAGCAAGCAAAGCCTGTTGTATTAGAGGCACCCGCACCAAACAATTTAACGGATGAGAGTTGTGAAGTGCAAATGCAGCAATATAAAGAAAGCCAAGATTGCTTTGCGCGATACAGAAATGTTCGTGGTGGTATTAATGAAGAAGGTGTAAAAAGATGCACCGCAGTTCAGCAACCGGCTTGTAACACTAGCAGGTAAAAAAAGTATTTATATATGATTCCAACACTCGCTTAATATGATTCCAACATTAGTTTTTGATATCGAAACCATTCCAGATACAGCTGGTTTGCGTGCCTTGTATGATCTGCCCGCAGACGTTTCAGATGAAGATGTCGCCAATGTTGCCTTGCATCAACGCCGCCAGCATAACGGCAGTGAATTTTTGCCTTTGCACCAGCATAAAGTGTGTGCGATTTCTTGCGCGTTGCGTGAAGGTAACAACTTTAAAGTATGGACATTGGGCGATGCAGATTCGTCTGAAGCTGAGATCATCCAACGATTTTTTGATGGCGTTGAGAAATATATGCCACAGATTATCTCTTGGAATGGCAGCGGTTTTGATTTGCCCGTTTTGCATTATCGCGCCATGATTAACAACGTGGTCGCACCGCGCTATTGGGATTTGGGCGACGACAATAAAGACTTTAAGTGGAACAACTACATTAGCCGCTACCACACGCGACACTTGGATTTGATGGATTTGCTGGCGCTTTACAATGCACGCGCCAACGCGCCATTGGATGATTTGGCTAAATTATGTGGCTTTCCAGGTAAATTGGGCATGGATGGCAGCAAGGTTTGGGACGCGTTCAAGGCAGGAAAAATCGAAGAGATTCGCAACTATTGCGAAACGGATGTTGCTAATACGCATTTGGTTTATTTGCGCTTTCAACTGATGCGCGGCCATTTAAGCAAGTCGGAATATGAGGCGGAAATAAAATTGGTGCGCGAAACCTTAACAGCTTATGCAACTGAAAATAAAGTGCCGCATTGGTCAGAGTTTTTAGCTGCCTGGAAGACTTAACTGACTAAACTTTTCATTTAATCGCGCTTTTTCATTTTCTGGCATCTTTTATATTGATACGTCGCAGTTATCGTCTGCATGTTCAATTTCCTCTAATCTAGCCATTAAGTTAAAATGGCGCCTATGAGAAGAAATCGCCAAAAATCCTATAAAAATCCCGCAGAAAATCCTATTTTACAAGCTGTAATCGAATCGCTAGACCAGGAAGGTCGTGGCGTTGCGCACGTTGATGGCAAGACTATTTTTATTGATGGTGCGTTGCCGAATGAACGCGTCACTTACCAATCGCAACACATCAAACCGAGTTACGAAGTCGCAAATACCATTTCTGTTAACAAGCAAAGCAATCAGCGCGTGATACCAAAATGTCCGCATTTTGGTTTGTGTGGCGGATGCAAATTGCAGCATTTGGAGATTAATGCCCAAGTGGCAGCCAAACAGCGTTTGCTGGAAAATGACTTATGGCATATTGGCAAAGTGAAGCCTGAGAATATGCTGCCGCCTTTATACGGTCCAACTTGGGGTTATCGCCATAAGGCGCGCTTAAGTGTGAAATATGTAGAGAAAAAGCAGCGCGTGTTAGTCGGTTTTAATGAAAAAGGCACGCGTTATGTGGCCGATATGAATAGCTGCGAAGTCTTGGTGCCAGAGGTTTCGGCATTAATTATTCCGTTGCAACAAATGATTGAGCAGTTAAGCATACGCGATAAATTACCGCAAATTGAGTTGGCTGTCGGAGAGGCTGACACTAAGCATTCGCTAGAAACGGATAATAGCAATCAAAAAGTTATCGTGCTGATTTTCCGCATTATGGATGTGTTAACTCCTGCTGATGAAACATTATTCAAAGCTTTTGCAGATGAACATCATGTGCAAGTGTGGACGCAAACCAAAGGCCCTGACACGATTAAACCGTTTTGGCCATTGAGTACTGCGGAATCGCCAATCCCTCAGTTGCAATATAGCCTGCCTGAGTTTGACTTGATTTATCCATTTAAGCCAAATGAGTTTACGCAAGTGAATCCGCAAATCAACCAAGTGATGATTCGCCGTGCGATGCAGTTGTTAACACCACAAAAAGGTGAAAAAATTGCCGATTTCTTTTGTGGCATTGGCAATTTTACTTTGCCAATCGCACGCAGTGGCGCATCTGTGTTGGGTTTAGAAGGTTTGGCAAACTTGGTTGAACGTGCAAATGAAAGCGCTGCACTTAACCATATTCAAAACGCAACATTCGGCGTGGCAGATTTATTTAAAATGACGCCAGAGGCATTAACAGGTTTAGGGCGTTTTGACAAATGGCTAGTTGATCCGCCGCGTGATGGTGCGTTTGAGTTGATTAAGTCGCTGGATGGCAGCAATAAACCGCAAACGATTGTTTATGTTTCATGTAATCCTGCAACTTTGGCACGCGATGCTTGCGTGCTAATCAACGAAAAAGGTTATATTCTTAAATCGGCAGGTGTGATTAATATGTTCTCACACACAGCGCATGTGGAATCAATAGCGCTATTTGTTTGTACGCCATGAATTACTTATGCACCTTAAATAATTGTGCCGCGAATTACTGATGCACCATGAATAAGCTAATTGGTAGAATTTGCACCAAAATGTGACTGAGTAATTAGAAAGTTAACCCTTATTTATAGCTAATAAATGCTTGTTTTAGCCTTAATCGTTATAAAGAATAGGTCTTGTTTCTACTCAAGATGGATAGCTTTATCGCAAGCCGCCCACATATTTATTGGATGATACTTTATTGATGCTTTCGTCTACATCTTCTTCGGTTTCATCAAAATAACTATCCGAATCGCGTAGTAAAGTATTTTGCTCTGTCACTTCTTTTGCAGGTTGTGCTGCAGTATTGTTTACTAAATTAGATGCAGCTGGTACATCAACTCCAAACATGACTTTGTTTAGGTGGTCTGCATATTCGGATAATTCAGTTAAACCTTGCGCATGACACAGCTGAATGATTTCTCGTGCATACACTTCATTTGAAATTAACCATACTACATCTATCGTACGATTAATTTTGCGCCTAAGTATGACGCTAATAAGTGCCGCTAAAGATACTTTGTCAGAGTTAGCCATTTACATTACTCTTTCTGCATGCTGCGTTAAGTCCAAGCCATCGTGCTCTTGCTCTGCATCTACACGCAAGCTAATGAATATATTTACAATGACTAAAATAATCAGCGTTACAATGCCGCTATAAATAAGCGTGCCGAAAGCCGCTAGCGTTTGCATCCATACATTTGCATCTAACCCGCTAATCGTTTTATCGGCAAGCACGCCAGTCAGAATCGCCCCCACCAAGCCGCCAATGCCGTGAATACCAAATACATCTAAGGCATCATCTGCACCTAAAAATCGTTTTAAGCTAGTTGCGCCTAAATAGCACAATACCCCGGCGGCTAGGCCAATAGTCAGTGCGCCACCTACGTTAACAAAGCCCGATGCTGGTGTAATAGCAACAAGGCCAGCCACCGCACCTGATGCAAAGCCTAGCATCGTAATGCGTGACTTCATGTAATACTCGATACCTACCCAAGTAAGTGCTGCCATTGCTGCGGCTGCTTGAGTCACTAGCATTGCCATGCCAGCACGACCATCTGCAGATACAGCAGAACCCGCATTAAAACCAAACCAACCAACCCAAAGTAACGCTGCGCCAGTTAACGTATAAACTAAGTTATAAGGCATAAACGGCACTTTGCCATAACCTGTTCTAGGGCCAAGCATGTAAGCGCACACCAGCCCAGCAGCGCCTGCATTGATATGCACGACTGTGCCGCCTGCAAAATCAAGCACACCTTTAGAGGCAAAAAAACCAGTGGGTTCCCACACCCAATGTGCAACTGGGGCATAAACTAAAATTGACCATAATGTGATAAACAATAACATCGCGCTAAACCGCATCCGCTCTGCAAATGCGCCAACGATGAGTGCAGGCGTAATAATCGCAAAAGTCATTTGAAATACCACGAATACTGACTCTGGAATGCTGGGTGCAAGATGGCTAACTGTTAACTGGCTACTGGCTTTGATATAGCTTAAACCCGATAACATCACTCGATCAAAACTGCCCAAATAGGGCGTATCTCCTGGTGTAAACGCAATGCTGTAACCGATTGCAATCCAAATAACCGTCACTAAACAGCAAATGGCAAAGCTTTGCAAAGCGGTCGACAATACGTTTTTTCTACGCACCATTCCCGTATAAAACAGCACCAAACCAGGAATAGTCATCAGTAATACTAAAGCGGTTGCAGATAGCATCCAGGCAGTATCACCAGAGCTGATGGCATCAAAACCTGTTAAAAAAGGCTTAGTTGGCGCTGGTTCGATTATAGGGGGAGGTGGCACTGAGGCAGGTAAAACAACAGGTATTTCTGCTGGAATATTCTCTATCGGTTCTGTGGTTAGTTGATCTGTTGCAGCAGTAGCTGCATCTGTACTTGCTGGCTGTTCGGTTACAGGCGACTGTAAAGCCGATCCATTAGAAATGTCATCAGCGGCAGAAAAGGCTACCGAAGAAATTGCACAAAGCATAACAAACAACATCACAGCATAAGAATTTGCTCTTAGAGTACGCATTTACTATTCCTTAATTTAGGTCAGTCAATTTAAGCAAGTGAAAACATTTAATGATTGAATTACAGTCAAATTACATTAAATTCTTAGGTGAATATTTTGAACTCACAGGCATTTTTTCAGTATCTTTAAGTGCTTGATTAAAAATAAGCATGGCGTCTGTCGTGCCAATTTCATCGTCCATCCACGTTCGCACGTGTGCTAAATATGTTTTTAGCTGGTCAGCTCCATAACTGCGTACTTGATTCGTGCTGCCAGTATCAATCAATGTCTGTAGCTGCTCTTGTTGCGCATCCGACCAAGGCATACTTTGGGTTAATTCATTCAAAAAATGTTTTAATGTAATACTGATAGATGGCTTATTTGTCTCTACCTCATTGATTATATTAGTAAATAAAATCTTAAATGTTTCAAAATCGGGTGTGCTTATTGGTTGGTTAACATAAGCAACAGGTTCTGCTAAGTTAATAAAATCATCCATTATTAGCTGGGCTACAGGCTGATTAAGGATAGTTTTTGACGCTGGTTTTTTATGCCCATGAGTCGCTAATTGTCCTGTTATCGGTTTGTCTTTAATAATCAAAGCGCGGTTTAATACGCGAATTAAATCGCGTTGCTGATCTTTTTTATCAAAATCAATACAGATATCGCGGGCAAAATTATTGAGGCCATTGAAAACCGAGCCTGTTTCGCTGATATAGCTATTCAATTTTTTAAGCGCGATGGTTGCTTCAGCTTCGCTAAAAATATGCATGAGTCCAGCATAAATCGCCTCTTGCTGTGTTTGTTGGGAGTGAGGTAAATCAACGTCAGATTTTTTCAACATAGCTAGGTGCTTGCTTTCAGAATATCAATATGTCTTCTTATAATTGGAATTAAAATCCACAAGTGTACTAAGCAAGTACAATGCCATTTTTAAAGTTATTAATCGCTGGGTTTATTTCGTCATTATTTAAGTGTTAATGACGCATGCTAAATAGTTAGTCATTCACAATAAAGTTGAACAAGGGCATATTGCACCAGTGAGCAATCGCGTAAAATGAGCGACATGATGGGGTTGAGACTTTCGGTCGTTTTTTTGTTAATTTTAGTTGGCGCATGTAGTGATCAGCGTTCGTCAAACACGGCAATCAACTTCGCCATTGCGCAAGCGCCACTTAATCTTGATCCACGCTATGCAACCGATGCCGCATCCGCGCGCGTCAACCGATTAATTTACCAAAGCTTGGTGGATTTTGATGTAAACGCTAAACCAGTTCCCAATTTAGCCACTTGGATACAGATTAATCCAACCCAATATCGATTCGTCTTAAATCAAAAACGCGCAATATTTCATCACCAAAAGATGTTAACCGCGCAGGATGTTAAAGCCACTTACGATTCTTTAATCATGTTAAAAGATTCAGCGCAGGCGGCAGAGTTTTCGAATATTAAAGATATACAGGTCTTAAATAGTGAAACGATTTTATTTAACTTAAATCAAGCAGATAAGAACTTTCCAGCCAAGTTGATTATCGGTATTTTGCCGCAAGACTTAATCACTAAAAAACATGATTTTTCGCATCATCCAGTTGGTAATGGCGCGCTAAAGTTTGTTTCATGGCAAAACAAACTCACTTTAAGCCGCGTAAAAGATAATCAGCAAATTAGCTTGATTGAGGTGAAAGATCCAACTGTGCGTGTGCTAAAACTGCTACGCGGTGAAGTAGATTTATTGCAAGGTGATTTGCCGCCAGAATTAGTGAAGTATCTGCAAACCAAACCAAAAGTGGTTATCAAAACTGTAGCTGGCGCTAATTTCTCTTACCTTGGCTTAAATATGCAAGACCCGGTTTTAAAAAATATTAAGGTCAGGCAAGCTATCGCACATGCCATTGATTCTGATGCGATTATTCAAAAGGTCATGGTTTCCAATACGCGCGTTGCGGGGGTGATTTTGCCACCAGAGCATTACACCAATGTAGCCAGTGAAGCTTTACAGCCTTATGCTTATAATCCTGCATTATCCAGAAAATTACTGGTTGAAGCAGGCGTTCAATTGCCGCTAAAGCTGGTATACAAAACCTCCACCGATGCACAGCGTGTGCGTTTTGCCACAATCATGCAAGCGCAAATGCAGCCAGCTGGCATTCAATTGGAAATCAAAAGCTTGGATTGGGGTACGTTTTTTGAAGATGTGAAACAAGGCAATTTTCAATTATTCGGCCTTACTTGGGTAGGCATTAAAACACCCGATATCTATGTAAAAGCACTAGGTTCGCAAAGTTTTCCACCCAATGGTTTTAACCGTGGACATTATGCCGATGCAGAATTAGATGCATTACTCGCAAATGAAGATTGGCCAGTCGCAACGCAGCGTATCTATAAGCAACTGCCTTATATTCCCTTGTGGTATGAAGGTCAGTTTGCTGCAATGCGTAAAGGTATTCAAAATTACGCCCCTAAGCCTGACGGTAATTGGGATGATTTAATCACGATTACCAGGCAATCATTGCAAACCCAGCAACAAAAGCTCAGCTACAATAAACAATATGCGCATTGAAATCTCTATTAAAAACCAAAGCTTAACGCTGTTCGATGATTTCGGCGGCATAAAAGCCAATTACAGTGTGTCGACTGCGGCCAATGGCGTTGGCTGTGAGAAAAGTAGCGGCTGCACGCCATTGGGCCATCATATTGTCCGCGCAAAAATAGGTGCAAATGCCGCGCCCAATACGGTATTTGTTGGGCGCAGGCCAACGGGTGAAATTTGTACGCCAGAATTAATGGCAGCATTTCCGAATCGTGATTGGATTTTGACGCGAATTTTGTGGTTAAGTGGGTTGGAAGTAGGCTTTAATCGGCTGGGAAATGTCGATACCATGCAGCGCTATATCTATATTCATGGATCACCAGATAGTACTGAAATGGGCAAAATTGGTTCACACGGCTGCGTGCGCATGCGTAATAACGATATGGTGGAATTATTTGATTCGGTAGAGCCAGGCACTCCTGTTTTGATTCACAATGATTAAGCATTTCGTTGACTTTGTTACCGTCGTTTTCGGCGTATTACTGCTGACGTTTTTATTGATTCACCTTGTCCCTGGCGATCCGGTAGAAGTGATGTTGGGTGAATCGGCAAGTGTGACAGACAGAGCCGCTTTACGTACAGATTTAGGCTTAAATAAACCACTTACGCAACAATTTGGTAGCTATTTAATTAAGCTATCACAAGGTGATTTAGGTTTTTCAATCCACACCAAAACGCCGATTATTGAGTTGATTAAAACGCACTATCCCGCAACGCTTAGGCTTGCGGTTTTATCACTTTTTATTGGGTTAACTATTGGCATTCCGTTAGGTGTGTTTGCCGCTTTAAAGGCCAATCATTGGCAAGATTTTGTCGTCACAATCGTTTCAGTGCGCTTATCCGCCATGCCCGCGTTTTGGTTAGGGCCGTTATTAATGTTGTTATTTGCTGTTTGGCTGGGTTGGTTGCCTGTTAGTGGCATGGATGACAGCACTTCAATCATCTTGCCCGCGATGACTTTAGGATTTGGTTTAAGCGCGATCCTAACGCGCATGACACGTACCAGTTTGCTGGAGGTGTTGAATGACGATTTTATTCGTACCGCACGTGCAAAGGGTTTAAACGAAAATACCGTGATTATCCGCCACGCATTGCGTGCAGCTTTGTTACCAATCATCACGATTGTGGGTTTACAAATGGGCAGTTTGTTGGCGGGTACAGTCATCACCGAAACAATTTTTAGTTGGGATGGCATAGGGCGCTTGCTGGTGGAAAGTATTGAAAAACGCGATTACCCAGTGACGCAAGCCTGTGTGCTGGTAGTGGCGTTAAGCTATGTTGTGGTGAATTTGTTTACCGATGTTTTATACCGCTTGGCAGACCCAAGAGTGAAGTTTGGGGCGTAAGCGTGAAAATATTTGCCATCAGCATATTGTTGTTTTGGGTTCTGGCCGTATTGGCAGGCTATATTTTCGGGCTACAAGGCAATCACATTGAATTAGACGCCATATTGTCGGGCCCAAGTTGGCAGCATTTACTAGGCGCAGACGATTTGGGCCGTGATATTTTGGCGCGTATCTTAACTGGCGTGCAAGTCTCATTCTTTGTGGCAATTATCGTAACGGTGATTACGATGATAATCGGTGTGTTTATAGGGTTAATCGCAGGATTTTACGGTGGAAAAATCGACCGTATTTTGATGAAAATAACGGACATTTTTTTAGCTTTCCCCGGCATTCTATTGGCAATCGCATTCGCCGCTGTATTGGGAGCAGGTTTGGGTAATTTAATACTGGCATTGTGCATCACCGGTTGGGTGAGTTATGCTAGATTGACGCGTGGACAAGCGTTAAGTTTACGCAATCGCCAGCATGTGCTTGCTGCAGAATCACTGGGCGCAACGGTGCCGCGCTTGCTGCTGAAACATGTTCTGCCATTGTTAAGTTCAATATTGGTTGTAGAAGCGACTTATAGCCTAGCCAGCGTGATGATTGCAGAAGCGAGTTTGTCATTTTTAGGTTTAGGCATTCAAGCGCCAAATGCTTCGTGGGGTGCGATGTTGCGCGATGGCGTGCGTTATATGTTAGTGGCGCCGCATTATGTGTTGGTAGTAGGCCTCAGTCTGATGAGTCTGATATTAGCGATTAACTTAGGCGGTGATTACCTGCGTGACAAGCTGGACGTTCGCGTAGAATAATCTTGTTAGTAAATTAGCGTTAACTACTGTATTCGTGAGGGCTTATTTCTAGGGACTTAACGTGCGAAAGCAATACAAATACTACGATTTCATGATGGCTGCTTTCGTGTGCGTACTGGTGTGTTCCAACTTGATTGGGCCTGCCAAAGTCACACAGATTGATGCGCCATTGCTTGGCACACTCACTTTTGGCGCAGGCGTTTTATTTTTCCCGATTTCGTTTATCTTTGGCGATATTCTCACCGAAGTCTATGGCTATTCTGCCTCACGCCGAGTAATTTGGGCAGGTTTTGCAGGTTTGGCATTTGCAAGCTTGATGGCTTGGATGATTGTTGCTCTGCCACCCGCGCCATTTTGGAACAATCAGCATGAATATGAAGTGGCTTTTGGCAGCACTTGGCGTATTTCTTTGGCGGGATTAATTGCGTTTGCAGTGGGTGAATTTGTGAATAGCTTTATAATGGCGAAGATGAAGTTGGTTTCTGCAGGTAAGCATCTGTGGCAGCGCACAATTACCAGCACTATTTTTGGCGAAACCATTGATACAGTGATGTTTGTACCGCTGGCATTTTGGAATACGGGTATTATCCCTAACGATAAGATTCCATTAGTGATTGGCGCACAGATTATCGCTAAAATTGGTGTGGAAGTGGTTTTTACACCCGCTGTTTATAAAATTGTGGCGTTTTTAAAACGCGCTGAAAATGAAGATTACTACGATAAAAATACTAACTTTAACCCTTTTAAATTTTAAGCATTTTAACCATTAACTATAATTGAGTACGTATTGACTGAGAATTTAAGCAGTAATTTAACTATTACTTGGCAAGAAAAAGGCAAGCCGCAACAAGCGGTTTGGCAAAGCGAGGCGAATGCCGCGCCACCTAAAAATATTGTGGTGGCAGATGACACCATGAAAGCGGATGAAGCCTATAGATTGGCTTGTGAAGGCACAGGATTTTTGTATAAAGGCGATTTTCAGAATGCTAAACAATTATTGCAAGCCGTCACAAAACGCGTAGATCGCAAACCGATTAAACCAGCGGCGACCATGTTGGAAGCTTTTCATCAACATAGAGCGCGGCAAATTCAGCGTGCCAATATTACTAACAAAATCTTAATCGAGTTAAATCACGGTAGTTGCGATTTAAAACGCGCACCTGACGTAAAAGAAGCGGTTGCCGGCGCATTAATTGTTAATGCAAAGCTAGACAAAGTACCAATGAAAATGGTGTTATCGCTACGCGAATTGTTAGGTATGAACGGTGCACAAGAATGGCGCAAAAAAGGCGTATTTGTCGATGCGCTGCAAGCCAATATCCACGCACATTACGGTGTGTATTCCCCGATTCGTGGTGAGTATTTGGATTTGATTAACACGACGTCACTTGGCAATGCTAAAACCGCATTTGATATTGGTACAGGTACTGGCGTGATTGCCGCAATTTTAGTCACACGCGGCATCAAAGCCGTGATCGCGACCGATAACAGCATGCGCGCACTGAATTGCGCGGCTGATAATGTAGAAAAACTGAATTTAAAACAATACATTACGATTGAACAGGCAAATTTATTTCCAAGTGGACACAAAAAAGCCGATTTAATCGTTTGTAACCCGCCGTGGCTGCCAGCCAAAGCTAATGCGCTAATTGAACATGCGATTTATGATACCAATAGTGCGATGTTAAAAGGTTTTTTAAACGGCGTAAAAGCGCATTTGAATGATGACGGTGAAGCGTGGCTGATTTTGTCGGACCTAGCGGAACATTTAGGTTTGCGTACAAATGAAGAGTTGCAAAAGTGGATTGCAGATGCTGGATTAAGTGTCGTAGAAAAACTGGATATTGCACCTAAACATGCTAAATCCAGCGATCAATCTGATCCGCTGTATGCTGCGCGAGTAAAAGAGATCACCTCTTTGTATCGATTAAAATAAACCATTCGTTAAAATTATTCTATTAGATAGTTTGAGATATTAAATGAGTTTAGGTCCCGTTATGCTGGATGTGGTTGGCACTGAGTTAAGTGCTGACGACATTAAACGATTACAACATCCGCTTGTGGGCGGAGTGATTTTATTTGCGCGTAATTTTGAAAGCTGCACACAACTTAAAGCACTGACTGCGAGTATTCATGCGGTGCGTCAGCCGCCTTTGCTGATTGCGGTAGACCATGAAGGTGGCCGTGTACAGAGGTTTAGAGGCGGGTTTACTAAAATCCCACCCATGCGCGAGTTTGGCAAGATTTGGGATAAAAACCCTAAAAAAGCACGTGAGTTAGCTATTGAAACTGGTTGGATTTTGGCGGCAGAATTACGCGCACATGGTATTGATTTCAGTTTTACACCCGTGCTAGATATGGATTACGGCGATAGCTTGGTGATTGGCGACAGGGCGTTTCATCAGGACGCAACGGCTATTAATGAATTGGCGTTTAGTTTGATGCAAGGCCTGAAAAAAGGCGGTATGTCGGCAGTCGGCAAGCATTTTCCTGGTCATGGCTTTGTGGTGGCCGATTCGCATGTGAGCATTCCAATTGATGAACGCAGCTTTGATGAAATTGCCGCTAATGATATGCAACCTTTCAAACAAATGATTGATGAAGGTTTGGCAGCGATTATGCCGGCGCATGTGATTTACCCTAAGGTGGATGACAAGCCGGCTGGCTTTTCATCAAAGTGGTTACAAAAGGTATTGCGTGAACGGCTGGGTTTTAATGGCGTGATTTTTAGCGATGACTTAAGCATGGAAGGTGCTAGCGTAGGCGGCGATGTAACGACGCGTAGCCTAGCTGCGCTGAATGCGGGTTGCGATATGGTGTTGCTGTGTAATCGCCCTGACTTGGCGGATGAACTGCTTGAAAAACTGGAATGGAAAATGTCTGCGTTAAGTATATTAAGGCTTGCACGCATGCATGGCGGCCATCATCCTGCTGATACTAATGACCTCCATGAAAGTGCTGAATTTGTAGCAGCGGTGAAACGTGTTGGCTTGGTAGGTAAACAAGAAGGTGAATTGTTTACCTAATCCAATAACGCTGCTAACTTTATTTCATGAAATAAAGTGCTTATATTTTGCGGCGAGCAAAAGTAAAGAAACCTAATGCTGCTGCTAGCAAAGGCAGTGAGGCTGGTAGTGGAACAGCGCTAATCGGCGTGAAATTTACACCAACCACGAAGTCATCGTAATCTGCATCACCAGCAGAGCTATCATTAAAACCTAACACATAATCAAATGGGCCGTAATTTGGACCACTGATAGGCGTTAAGTTACCATTTAAAATCGCAAAGCCGAGTACTGGAGTTGCTGTTGTGCCATTACTAGCTGACGCGCCTTGACTATCGCTAAAACTGAAATCAAGCGTACCTGCATTAACAGATGCAGAAGCGGTAGTGCCAACAGAATTCGCTTCAGTAAAAGTAATACCAGAGAATGAAAATGAGTTGCTGTAGCCGCTCTCATTACCTAAATAAGTAAAAGTAATAGTACCAGCGCTACTTGCTGCAAGAGTACCTAAGAAGCCACTTGTGTATACGCCTGTAGCAGTGGATGGTTGACCGTTATAACCAGTAAATGTCAGCGGCGAGCTTCCTAAGATGCTCAGACCACTTGCTTGAGTAACGCCAGATGTTAATAGTAATGATGTTGCAAACGTAATTGTTGCAATAGTAGCTAGTTTGTTTTTGTTCATGATAAACCTTTCAGAAAGTAGATAATTCGTTATCAGGTATTTGTATACTATGCGTGCAAAGCAGTTGCAATCTGTGCGCTAACTAACTTAGCTGTAAATTAAATATTCTTAGGAAGAAGTTAAACACTAATTGAGAGTTTTCAATATACGCATTAGTACGTATTGTGTTTTATGGAATATTGTGCTTAGTTAATAGTATCTAAATGTATATAGGTATATTTTATATTACTTTGACTTATCGGTGAATTAAAAAATCCAATTGAGCTTTAATTTACTGACTTACTAAACCTGCTGAAATGATTTATTTAACAATTTGTCACTTGAAACTTTAGTTAATAATCGTTATCTTAGGTGTATTGCCTTTTGGCAACTTTTATAAGGAAACAAATATGTTAGATGATATGCAAGTATTAGGCCGTGAAGGCGCTCTTGATCAAAAGCTAGCCACACAAAATAAGGTATTACGTAATACTTATGCCTTACTTGGCTTAACCATGATTCCAACGGTAATTGGCGCGTTGGTTGGCATGAAAATGAATTTTGCTTATGCGGCGGCGCATCCGTTTATATTTGCAATCGGCGCAATGGCTGTGATTTATGGCTTATTTGCAGCGATTAACGCAAATCGCAATAGCAGCATAGGTGTTGTTTTATTACTAGGCTTAACGTTTCTATTAGGCCTAATGTTAGGCCCAATTCTACAGCATGCGCTTAACCTAAATAATGGCGGACAAATTGTTGGTTTAGCGGCTGGTGGTACAGGCGTTATTTTGATGACGATGGCAGGTATCGCAACGACCACTAAAAAAGACTTTAGCTTTATGGGTAAATTCTTATTGGTCGGTATTGTTTTGTTAATCGTAGCGTCGCTTGCTAATATCTTCTTACAAATTCCAGCCATGCAATTAGCCTTATCTGGCGTTGGTGTGCTGTTATTCTCTGGATTTATTTTGTATGATGTAAGCCGCATTGTAACTGGTGGCGAAACCAATTATGTGATGGCAACATTAGGTTTGTATATGAGTATTTATAACTTGTTTACTAGCCTGTTACATCTATTGATGGGCTTAATGGGTAGCAATGATTAAGTATTATGAGTAAGTAAAAAACCCGCTTCGGCGGGTTTTTTGTTTGATGGTTCGGGTTTTTTATTGTCTGTCGTTCAGGATTTATTTTTACAATAGCTTTTTGTTTAGCCTGCGTTGCTTGAAAAAATCAGACAGCACCGCACCGCATTCTACAGCTAAAATTCCGCCAAGTACTTCTGTGTGGTGATTCAATTTTGGTTCAGTCATCAGGTTAACCACGCTGCCGCAAGCGCCGGTTTTTGGGTCATTAGCACCGTAAACTAACTTTGCAATACGGGCATGTTGCATGGCGCCGCTACACATCGCGCAGGGCTCAAGCGTCACATATAAGGTGCAATCAACTAAGCGATAATTACCCAAATAAGTTGCTGCCTCGCGCATCGCCATGATTTCAGCATGCGCGGTTGGATCATGCAAGCCAATCGGTGCGTTATTGCCGCGCCCAATAATAACGCCGTCTTTAACCACAATTGCACCTACTGGTACTTCACCCATTAATGCCGCTTGTTGCGCCAAACTTAGCGCAATCTGCATAAATTCAACGTCGTTATTTATTAAGTCGCTTGTCATTAGGCTATGATCGTTTTTTAATCTGTAGTTGTTTAACACATTGTGCCAGTTCACTCAGTAATTCAGGTTTTGGCGAAGCGCTATACATTAAAACATTATACCGTTGAGCAATTTCAATGATTAATTGTTTATGGTTAGTCAAATCGGTTGCCGCGCGTTGCGCAAAATCCAGCGCCGCCTCAGCTGGATACGGTGTTAATCCAACACGTTTCAATTGATTTAAATATTGTGCATATAAACGCTGTGCGGGTTTTAATTTAACGTTATTTTGTTTCAATAAAAAATAGGTTGTAGCCGCCATTATTAAAGCGATAATGCCCATCATCCAAATCAGCATATCTTGTAAGTTAAGGTTTTTTCCACTGAGTTTTTTTAGGAAATCGAGCTGTTTTTTATCGTCATAACCCAGTACCCACTGGTTCCAACCGTTATTTACGCCATCCCAGCTGAGATAAGCTTTTTTTAACCAAGGGTAATCTTTACGCGCCATTAACGGTAATTCATCCGAATTACTTAACGCTTCGCTAATGCCAAATTCTATGCGCTCGGGCGATACGGCTGCGGTCGGGTCGATTCGCACCCAGCCTTTATCGACTAACCAAACTTCTGCCCATGCATGCGCATCAGATTGACGCACGATTAAATAGTCACCGTTTGGGTTGAATTCACCACCTTGATAGCCGGTAACGATACGTGCTGGCACGCCAGCTGCTCGCATCAAATAAACAAAGCTGGTGGCGTAATGCTCGCAAAATCCGCGTTTTGTATTAAACAAAAAATCATCGACTGGGTTTTTACCTAAGCGCGGCGGCCTTAGTGTGTAATAAAAATCTTGCTGGCGATATAAATCTAGAGCACGATTCACTTTGTCTTGCGTATTCAAATTTGCCCAAGTTTTGGCGAGTTGAATGGTTTTGGGATTTTCACCTGCATTGATTTGTAGACTTAATATCTTTTCGCGTTCATTTAAATCCATACCGAGTTGATATTCATTAAACGATATCGCGTCATAACGAATACGCGTGCGCACGGGCTTTTCGGCTATCGCTGAGTAATCATGGCTCAGTTTTGCATCGCGCGGAATCATAGTTGGCATATCCAGCATCAACAGCCATAAGCGATTATGCGGCTCAAGCGTGATGGTGTAATGAGTCGGCGTGCCTTGTGTGGTTAACTTTTCCAATGACAAATCAATCTTAGGGCTGCTCATGGTCCAGTTTTCATTTTCTTGATGCCACAACACTGGGCCACGCCAATACAGCTGATTGTTGGCAGGTATTGCGTCTTTAAATTGCACACGAAATGCAATTGAGCTGTTTTGGGTCAGATTGCTGATATTGCCAAAGCTCAAACTATCGCCCAAACCAGACATGCCGCTATTCGCATCTTGCGGCAAACCCCATATTGGCCCTGGAATACGTGGAAACAATACAAATAAGATCAACATTACAGGAATAGCTTGCAGTAACAATTGACCCGCTAATTTAAGTGAAAACTGGATTGGCTGACTGTTATGCAAGCTGGTATTGATTAAGGTTGCGGTAAGCAAAATCAGCGGCGGAATGCTAAGCAAAAAAGTGACAATATTTTGGTTGAACAAAAATAAATTGCCGACCAAGAAATAACCCAACACGATCACCAGCATGTAATCGCGCAAAGTTTTGGTTTCTAAAAACTTGAGCGAGCACATCACCACCAACAAACTTAACGATGCATCGCGACCAAAAAAGCCTTTAAAGCTGAAAATAATACCAAGACAGATCAATATGGTAATTGGTAATAACTGCCAAAATTTTGGTAGTGACCATTGATTTTTATTGATTAAGTAGCGCCAAGCGCCAAAAAACACGCTTGTTGCGATAACCCAAATTGGTAGATTGGGCGAGTGCGTCGCAAGCACGACCGCCAGTGACGTCAGCAGCCATGTTAATTGTTGTGTATTTAAATAACGAATCATGGCTTATAAATCAAAGTCATCAATTACAGCAAAGCTAGCGCAGTTAGCGCTTGGTGATAATGTGATTCAGTGTTGCTGGGCGGCAAAGTAATATTAGGTAGTTTTACGCCATACATTTGCTGGCTGGCATGCGCATCCATCACCCAGCGCGTTAATTGCGAGATACGCGTTTCTAATTCGCCATCGGTCGCTTCCCAATCTAACCACAATGCGCTGCTACCAGTGCCGCTATAAAGCTTGGTAAACATGCCAATACTGCGGCTGGAAGCTTTCCAATCGATACGGCTGGGCGAATCGCCAAGTTGATAGTTTTTATGACCATTAAAATCCTCATCGCCTTTATTAAACTGACTACTACCTTGCACATTCGCATCAATAGTTAATGCTTGCGGAACAGCTAAATCACTGGGTTTCGCGTAAATCAATACTTGAAACGGATTTTCAATAACAGCCCAAGCATGTAATAAATTGAGTGGAAATTGCGTGTTAAGTGTGAGGCGCGGCAATGTGTGTAAACCGCGAGTTGATGTGTTGAGTGGCACTTGGAATAATTGTGCATCATTAGCGGCAATATTGTGAACGACGGACTGCTGCGCATTTTCTGCAAAATAAGCAGCAACCGAGTAACGTGGGCGATTTTTTATATCACTTACTTTTAGCGTGATTTCTGCATCATCACCCACAAAAACGGGGCTGGCTTTTAGTACCGCAACTTGCAGATGCACTAAATTTCGCCAAGTATGCAACATGGCGATATTGCCCAAAGATGCGAGTAAAAAAGTGACATAAAAGCCCAAGCTAAGTGAATAGTTAATCGAACCAATCAGTAGTCCGATTAGCATCACCGCATATAGCAAACCCCAGCGTGTAGGCAAAATGTAGATTTGGCGCGGGTTAAGTGTGGCAATGTTTTGCGTGCTTTTGGATACACGAAACCATTGCTGCCACCAGTTGAGTTTCCAAAAAATCAGCGGCCAAATCTTTGCGGGCATAGGTTTAAATCTGTCTGCTAAATTTTTTGATTGGAAATGGGTGGATTAAAAAGTGAATACTAAGAAATGAATAGTAAGCACGCTAAATCGCCACGCCGTCCAGTATTTGCTTAGCAACATGGGCATTACCATCTATCGCTATACGATGCCCAACTACGCTTGGTAATACCGCCTGAATATCTTCTGGAATGACAAAGTCGCGACCTTCGCACATTGCCCAAGCTTGTGCACACTGGCGCAAACCCAAGCCGGCTCTAGGCGATAAGCCAGTGCTAAATTGCGTGCGTGTGAATTGGATTAACGCTTGTAAATAATCCAAAAGCGCGTCTGACACATGTACAAGGTTGACATTTTGCTGCAGTTTTAATAATGCTTCAGCATCACAGACTGCTTGAATATTGTGTGAATTAGCGCGCCCACCTTGATTTTTAAGCAAGCTGCGTTCGGATTGACTATCAGGATAACCTAACGTGATGCGCATCAAAAAACGGTCGAGTTGTGATTCTGGCAGCGCAAAGGTGCCGATATGATGTTTTGGATTTTGCGTCGCAATCACAAAAAAAGGATTAGGCAAAATATGCGTGTTGCCATCCACTGTCACTTGGTGCTCTTCCATTGCTTCCAACAATGCACTTTGTGTTTTAGGTGTGGCGCGATTAATCTCGTCTGCCAGCAACACATTGGTAAAAATCGGGCCAGCATGAAACTGAAAATTAGAGGTGTTGCGATCAAAAACCGAGACACCGATAATATCGACTGGCAACAAATCGCTGGTAAATTGTGTACGCCCAAACCCCAAACCAAGCACCTGCGCCAATGTATGCGCAAGTGTAGTTTTTCCCATACCCGGCAAGTCTTCGATCAACAGATGACCACGCGCCAATATACAGGCGAGTGCTAATTTGATTTGCTGTTCTTTACCCAGAATGACTTCGCTGGTTTTTGCGATGATGGCGTTGGTGATGCTATTGGTGGCGTTTTGCATATTATTTTTTTAAGTGATTTTGAGTGTTAAGTATGAGGGTAATCTATTCTTGTTGTTGCCTTTGGCCCCACATAATCATGATGTAAATCAGCCCAAGCACAAATGCGCCGCCTACCCACATGCCTACTTCTTGCATGGTTGGCGAAGCATCTTGCACTGGCATGACGATGAGTTTGCGCAAAAATAACACCAGCACCACTTCGACGAACGTTTCGACTAACAATTTGCTGCCATTTAAATAGCGTATCTCTGCCGAAATGAGCGCAGAGATTGACCACAGCAACATCAGCGTGCCAAGCGCATGCAAAAATCCATGTACCAGATTATGTGCATAAGCGGCTTCTTTCACATCATTGAAAAATAGCCAAGTGAACATAATGACTGAAGTGGCCAACGCCAATCCAATCACAATATGTGCAAAGCCATTGAGCCAAAGCATGGCTCTGATGGCGAATCTATTCAGCGGTGCAAACTCTTCTGGCAGTTGGTCTTGAGTCATTTTTGATGCCTTTTTTAATTTATATTCAGTGAGCTATTTAATTTAGTCACCCGTTTAATTGAGCAATTCGTCTAGTTAAGTAACTCATCTAGTTCGAGCAATTGTAGTTCTTTCAATAACCACTGTTGGGCTTTGCCGCCTTTTGTGCACCAAGCTAAAAAGATGGCTGTTTCAGGTTTTGGTTCAGCCACTAATTTAATCACCAATTCGCCCGTGGCGGCATGTTTTTCAGCAAGTTTTTTTGGCAAATAACCGACGCCAAGCCCAGCGATTTGTGCTTTTAATTTGCTGTGTATATCGGGCACGGTTAACACATCTTGCCCAGTTAAAATACCAGAAGTGCGTGGCGGCAGATTACGCGAGCTGTCTGCGCCGGAAATCGCACGATAACGCATGATATCCAGATTTTGCAATGGCTCTGGCAACTTAGCAAGCGGATGATGCGCCGCCACTGCATAATGAAATTCTAATGCGCCCATGCGTTTTGTGGTGTAACCGCCGCCGGACGGGCCATCACCGGGAGCGCCTAAGGAAATATCCGCGCGGCCGCTAATCAGCGCATCCCAGCTGCCGCCGTAAACTTCGCGTAATATTCTTAAGCGTGTGCCAAAATTCTGCGCGTAAAATCGATTGAGTAGCGGGTAAATAGCCGAGATATTAAAAAGGTCGCTTACCGCAATGGTGAGTTCGGTTTCAACGCCGCTGGCAATGCGCTTAACGCGGTTTTCAAGTTCAGAAGCGGCGTTGAGTAAGTTTCTGCCTTCACGCAACAATTCGGCACCTGCTTCAGTTAACTCTGCACGATGGCCGCTACGGTTGAATAAGCTCACACCCAAATCTTCTTCCAGCTTGCGCACCGTGTAAGTCAGCGCGGAAGGCACGCGAAATAAGGATTCTGCCGCAGCTGCAAAACTGCCTTTTCGCGCAATAGCATCCAGTACTTCAAGCGATTCTAAAGAAAGTTTTATGCTCATTTTTTTAGGTTAAGTATTTTAAAAGCAATATTACATCAAAATTATTGAATGAATGATGCAAATTAATTTGCTATTAGTGCGTAATTAATCAGCATAACATAGCAATGTAAGCAAAAAAGTGGATTCAACTTTATTGAATATATTTTGAAGAGGATCGGCTATCAATACAACATTCAGCAAACGATTGATTTGCCAGCAGACAAGCCACTTACTAAGCAGTAAGCTTAATATTAAGGTCATAACAAAGGTTTAAATTTTAAATTTAATTTAGGAGTATTGACATGACAAAAATCGCAGTGGTTTATCACAGTGGGTATGGCCATACTGGCGCGCAAGCACAAGCTGTAGCACGCGGAGCAGGCAAGGTTGCTGATACAGAAGTGACATTGTTAACCGCAGATGAAGCCCAAAAATGGGAACTTTTAGCAGATGCGGATGCCATTATTTTCGGCAGCCCGACTTACATGGGCAGCGCATCGGCGCAATTAAAAGCATTTATGGAAGCGAGCTCTACGTTGTGGTACACGCGCGATTGGAAAGATAAAGTCGCTGCGGGATTTACAACTTCCGCCAGCCAGAGTGGTGACAAACTCAATACGCTAATTCAACTAGCCGTATTTGCAGCGCAACATGGCATGATTTGGGTAGGGCAAGATTTATTGCCGGGCAATAACAGCAGCACAGGATCTGTCAATGATTTGAATCGCCTAGGTGGATTTTTGGGTGCAATGGCACAAGCTAATAGCGACCAAGGTCCAGATGTCGCGCCGTTACAGAGTGATTTGCTAACAGCTGAACATTTAGGTGAACGCGTTGCGACGATCGCTAAACGCTTACGCGGTTAAGTGATTATAAAATTTGGAATACTAAATATTTTTAAACATATTTTAAGGTTAACCCTTTAGAAATTGAATTTAAGCACAACATAATAAAAGGAATTGAACATGATTAATAACAAACTAAACACTTTCACTACATTAAAGACGTTCGCTGCGGCAGTTGCCTTAAGCTTGACATCTGGCTTAGTGATGGCGGATCAGGAAGCTTATCGCATCGATGACAGCCACAGCTTTGCCAATTGGAGCATCCGCCATGTGGCTTCAAAAACATCCGGTACTTTTAGCGATATAAAAGGCAATATTCTGATTGATCGCGATAATCTGGCGAACTCTTCAGTCGATGCCAAAATTAATGTATTAAGCATTAATAGTAGCAACGCAAAACGTGATGAACATATCAAAAAAGAAGAATATCTAGATGCTGGAAAATTCAGTGAGATCACTTTTGTCAGCAGCAAAATCGAAGCAAAAAATAATACCGAAGGCGTGATTACTGGCACATTTACCCTGCACGGCGTGGCAAAAAAACTTAGCATTCCATTTAAAGTGTTAGGTTTTGGCACAGATCCTTGGGGCGGCTATCGTTTAGGTTTAGAAGCACACACCACATTAAAAGCTAGTGATTTTGGTTTTACCTGGCCACTTAAAGCCAATGCGCCAGTGGGCGACGATATTGAAATCACACTGTTAATCGAAGGCGTTAAATTACCTGCCGAAAAACCGATTAAATAGCTTATTCATCACAATAAACAATCCAATCACTTAACACCTAATAAACATCAATATTGAGACGGAGCAACAAATGGCATTAGATTTATTTAGCCCAGCAAAACTGGGTTCAATTGCTTTAAAAAATCGTATGGTAATGGCACCATTAACCAGAAGTCGCGCACCAAAAGGCACTGGTGTACCACAAGCATTAAACGTTGCTTATTATGAACAACGCGCAACCGCTGGTCTGATTGTGACGGAAGCGACGCCGATTTCAGCGATGGGTCATGGCTATATTCTATTGCCAGGTATTTATACCGATGCGCAAGTGGCTGGTTGGAAAAAAGTGACTGAAGCGGTGCATGCAAAAGGCGGAAAAATCGTGTTGCAATTATGGCATGTAGGTCGTATTTCTCACCCAAGCTTATTAAATGGTGCGCTTCCCGTTGCGCCTTCGGCAATTAAACCTGCTGGTCAAGCTTATACCTATGAAGGTTTAGTGGATTTTGTAGAACCACGCGCCTTAGAGGCTAGCGAATTGCCCGCAATCGTACAAGAATATGTACATGCGACTAAATGCGCATTAGCAGCAGGTTTTGATGGCGTAGAGATTCACGCCGCTAATGGGTATTTGTTGGACCAGTTTTTACGTGATGGCAGCAACAAACGTACTGATAATTATGGCGGTAGTTTTGAAAATCGCACACGCTTATTGTTAGAAGTGACCAAGGCAGTGATAGCCGTTGCAGGCGCAGATAAAACAGGTTTGCGTTTATCACCGGTAAATCCATTTAACGATATGCAAGATAGCAATCCGCAAGCGTTATTCAATTATGTGGCAGATGCACTTAATCAATTTAACTTAGCTTATTTGCATGTGGTAGAAGGTGGCATGGGCGGCGATACAGAAAACTTTGATTTTGCAGAGTTACGTAAGCAATTTAAAGGCAGCTATATGGCCAATTTTGGTTACGACAAAGCGCGCGGCAATGCGGCGATTGCAAGCGGGCATGCTGATGTGATTGCTTATGGCGTGCCGTTTCTCGCTAATCCAGATTTAGTTGAGCGTTATAAAACTGATGCGCCATTGAATAAAGCGGACAGTGAAACATTCTACGGCGGATCAGAAAAAGGCTACACTGATTACCCAACTTTATCCGCTTAAGTTTTCAGATTAACTGTTTAAATTAACTCTAAGGATTGAACGATGCAAAAACCTGCCACAACCCAAGTGCCCATTAATGAAGTGATTGCTAATCGCTGGAGTGGTAGGGCTTATGATGCCAATAAAGCGGTTTCAAACGCGCAGATTATTAGCTTGTGTGAAGCTGCGCGTTGGGCACCATCTTGCTTTGGTGATGAGCCGTGGCGTTTTATTGTGTGGAATAAAAACACCAATAAAGCCAGTTGGCAGCAGGCTTTTGATTGTTTAGTACCAGGCAATCAAGAATGGGTGAAAGATGCGCCATTATTATTGCTGGTTTGTGCGGATACTCTGTTTGGGCATAATCAAAAACCGAATCGCTTTGCACAATATGATAGTGGTGCAGCGGCTGAAAATTTATGCTTACAAGCACAAGATTTAGGACTAATGGCGCACCAAATGGGCGGTTTTAATGCGGATGCTGCGCGCAGTGCATTTGATATTCCAGAACAATTTACGTTAATGGCAATGGTTGCGGTTGGTTATGCCGCGGATATTAAAACCGTGATTGGCGAAGCATTAACGCGCGAAATCGCAGAGCGTAAACGCAAGCCATTGGCGGAATTGTTTTTTGATTCTGCTTGGAATAAATCGATTTAGTTTAAGTGTTTTAATTTAAGTTTTTAAGCCGCTTTTACATGTAGCTTAACTTAACGTAGATGGTCTGCTAAACTGCTGGTTTATTCGACAGCAGTTTATAAAATTTAAGGCAAAATGATGGCAGTAGTCAAATTAACTAAAGCAAACTTTAAACAAACGATTGAAAGCAATCCATTCGTGATTGTGGATTTTTGGGCGCCTTGGTGTGAACCATGTGTGGCTTTTACGCCAACGTTTGAAGCGGCTGCAGCAAAAAATGCCGACATTGTCTTTGGCTTGGTCAACACTGAAACGGATCCTGAAATCGGGGACTATTTTCAAGTCAATCAAATTCCAGGTATTTTGGTGATTCGTGACCAAGCAGGTATTCATGCGCAAGTCGGTGAAATCGGCGCACCAGCATTTGATGAAATCATCAAATGGGCGCGCGATTATGATATGTCTACCGTGCATGAATATTACAACAATGAAGCGGCGCAACAAGCGGTTAAAAAGCCAGCAAAGCACTAATGCTAAAATTTAGTTAAGCCTCATTAGTGGAGTGAGCTAACAGAAATTAACTAACAAAAAAGCCGACTAGTTGTCGGCTTTTTTGTTAGTTTAAGTTTAAATGTTAACGTAGAAATTGCATTAAAAAAGTGTTAACTTATAGATAAAGCTTCACCAATCCTGCGATTAAAAACTACCTGTTGTGGCTAATCGAAAGATATAAAAAGCACCCATTGCCATCATGATATACATGGGCAAATCGCCGCTCTTTTTCTTTTCGCTTTTCGCGGCAGATGACATCCAACGGTTCAATAACCACAATACAAAAATAATCACCGGAATAAACATCATGTGCGTGGTGGAATCGAAGAGCCAACTGAACGCTGTTTTTAACCAGCCGCCATCTTTAAAAAACTCCATTGCAATGCCGATTAATCCGATAATAACTAAAAGGATGCCGCCCAAAGACATGAGCGTCTTAAGTAAGGTATCGGCTTTAATGTCCGCATTTTTGCTATATTTATTGGGATCTTTTTTCTGCGGTGCGGCCACGATAATCTCCTAAAACGGACGAGTATGATTGTAAGTGCGATTGAAAAGTTGGCTAATTTTTGTGGTTAATTTTGTTTAAATATCAGGCTAATTCTGGTTTAAATATTTGGCAGGATCAACTGATTTACCCAAACGCCGGATTTCAAAATGTAATTTTACTGAATTAGAATCGGTATTACCCATCTCGGCAATTTTTTGTCCTACACCGACCACTTGACCTTCTTTGACGATTATTTTGCTGTTGTGCGCATAGACCGATAAATAGGTTTTATTGTGTTTAATAATCACTAATTTACCATAGCCGCGTAAATCTGAGCCGCTGTAAATCACTTTGCCGCTACTGGCTGCATTAATGGCTTGCCCAGTGCTGCCAGCAATATCAATCCCTTTATTCGTGGCTTCATTAAAACTCGCCACCACTTTACCTTGTGTTGGCCAGCTCCATTTAATGGCTTCATCATCAGGCGGCTGAGTTTGGCTTGATTTGGGATCAGCAGTTTTGTTTTCAGCGGGCTTAATTTCGCCAGCTTTAACATCGTTAACTTTGGTTTCAACCGTAGTTCCAACGGTTTTGCCCACAGCTACTTTGGTTTCGGTTGTTTTAACTGGCGTGGTTCTGTTAAAAGCTTCTAAGCTATAAGGTTCGCGCATGGCTTTTGGCTCATTTAATAATCCAGATGCAGCCGATTGCGCTGGCTTAGTTTCAGTAGTCGGCGAGGCTTTGGTTTCTGACACAGTTGTTTCAATTGCCGTAGAGTCAGTTTTAATCGGCGTAATAACGACGCCATCTTCTGTTGTCACTTGTGCTGATGCGTTGCTGTTCGCGGCATCAGACTTTGCTTCTACGATAGGCAAATTTAGTTTTTGACCAATTTCAATCGTGTAGGGCGGAGTTATGTTGTTGGCGGCGGCAATTTCTTTGTATTCAAGCCCATATTCCAAACCAATACTAAATAAAGTATCACCTTTTTTAACAGTGTGACTATTCGGTCGCCCATCATTTCTAGTTGTGCTATTGCTAACTTGATTTGGTTTAGCGCCACCTTTAGTAACTGTCGCTGGTTTAGACGATTGCGGTAAGCGATCAACAACGGGGGCGGGTGGATTGCTTTCACAAGCAGTTAAAAAAAGTGCAAATAATGTGATTAATACGAGTTGAAACATTAACTAATCCCGCCTAACAAAGGTACAAATTTCACTGCTTCCAGCTTGGTTTGTACGTATTCTTTGGCTTTTCGTTCAATTAATACTAAAGTTTGTGTCGATGTACCGATTGGAATAATCATACGTCCGCCAATAGCTAATTGCGCCAATAACTCTTGCGGCACGTGGCTGGCAGCGGCGGTGACGATAATGCCATCAAACGGTGCAAATGACTCTAATCCAACGCTGCCATCTGCATGGTCCAGCTTCACATTGTTGCATTTAAGCGTGCGCAAATGGCTTCTGGCTTTCATCACCAATGGGCGAATACGCTCTACCGATAATACTTCTTTGCATACTTTTGATAACACCGCTGTTTGATAACCGCAGCCTGTGCCAATCTCTAATACTTTATTTAACTGAGCGCCGTTGCGCAAAATCTCTGTCATACGAGCGACAATATACGGTTGCGAAATCGTTTGTCCAAAACCGATTGGCAACGAAACATCTTCATATGCACGAATACTTAAAGCTTCATCGACAAAAATATGCCGTGGAATCTCACCGATTGCAGATAGCACGACTTCATCTTGAATGCCTTGCTCGCGCAAACGCACTAACATACGATCGCGCGTGCGCAGTGAGGTCATGCCGATGCCAGTTTTTGTAGTAGATTTTAATAAAGCCATATCTGTTATTTATTCAGCCAGGTTTGTAGTTCTGCCAGCTGTGAATGTTTGGTTAAATCCACTTGAATCGGCGAAATCGACACTTGATTATTAGCGACTGCATAAAAATCTGTTCCTTCGCCGCCGTCATTTGGTGTGCCAGCAGCACCAACCCAATACACGGTTTCATTTCTAGGTGTTTTAAGCTGAATCACTGGTTCGGCCTTATGGCGTTTGCCTAAGCGTGTCACCGTTCTGCCAGCTAATTCTTCATAAGGAACATCCGGCACGTTCACATTGAGCAAAGTAGCTGACGTAAAACCATGTTTGATATGCTGTTGAATCAACTCTACTGCTACCCGCGCAGCAGTTTCAAAATGTGTAGGGTTGTGTTGCGACATGGAAATAGCGATAGAAGGAATGCCGAGCAAAAAACCTTCTGTTGCGGCAGCAACCGTGCCAGAATAAATAGTGTCATCACCCATGTTCGCGCCATCATTAATGCCCGAGATTACCATATCTGGCATCGTGTCCATTAAACCAGTCAGCGCGATATGTACGCAATCTGTCGGCGTGCCGTTGACGTAAAAAAAGCCATTTGCCGCCTTTTTAACGCTAAGTGGTCTATCTAAAGTGAGCGAATTACTTGCGCCACTGCGATTACGCTCAGGCGCAACAACGGTAATATCCGCAAATTTTGCGAGATGACCGGCTAGAATGTTTAGGCCTGGCGCAAAATAGCCATCGTCATTTGATATGAGTATTTTCATTCGTGGCTGACAGTGTGATTAATAGTGCGTATTTTCATCGGTGGTTAAAAGCCTGCTTTTGTGTGCTTAACTTTATAAAGCGGCACAATTTATTGCGCTATTTTTAGTGTTAAGTATAGCTTAAGGCTTTAATTATAAATTACGCAGGCGCTTTTAATGCACTGTTTCGCGTGAGTTTTGCATAAAATATTGCGCACAGAAAAAATATCAGCGATAACAGCACTTCAATCAGCGCTAATTGGCTAGAAACACCACTGTCAGACCATGCCCGTACTGCGCCCTCAGTAAAATACAGCAAAATCAGCATGCCAGCCCATTGGTAAGTGTAGCGGCGACCTTTTAATATGCCAAAAAGTGGTAATAATAAAGGCAAGGCTTTTAACATCAGCAAAGAGCCACCCGGTTTCAATGGCGCAAGTACGCTTTCCCATGCCAAACACAAAAAAATCAAAGCAATCAGGCTAATGCCAGCGCCAATTCTTAATGTTGAAAGCATATTAACTAGCCAACTTTAACGCGGTTTCAGCTAAGCGTTTACCTAATGCCAAGCAGAGTTTTTTTTCGTCTTCGGTGATTTTTTTATCATCCATCGTGCCGCCAATATGGCTTGCACCATAAGGTGTGCCGCCCGATTGTGTGCTAGATAATTCAGGCTCAGAATAAGGCAAGCCGACCATTAGCATGCCGTGATGCATGAGTGGCAACATCATAGTTAATAACGTAGTTTCGTTGCCGCCGTGCAGTGAACCAGTGCTGGTAAATACTGCCGCGGGTTTACCAATTAGCGTGCCTTTTAACCATAAACCCGCTGTGCTATCCAAAAAATACTTCATTGGCGCCGCCATATTGCCAAAGCGAGTAGGGCTGCCGAGCGCTAAGCCGATACATTCTTCTAAATCGCTCAATTCAACATACGGGTCGCCACTGCTAGGAATATCTGATTCCGTTGCTTCGCAATTTGCAGATACTTTTGGCACAGTGCGTACGCGCGCCTTTGCACCGCTAACTGATTCAACTCCACGCGCAATTAGTTGCGCCATTTTGCGTACGGCGCCACCTTGAGAATAGTAAAGGACTAAGATTTCGCTCATTTCTTTTGTTTGATTCTGAGTAATAAGTGGGTTTGATGTTTTTCAACATCAAATAAATCGGTAGCAATCGCTAAATCACCTAGTTTTGCATAGCCATAATTACGAGGGTCAAAGTCCGGTGCATTTTTAATAAGATTACTGCCAACGCCACCTAGATTCGCCCATCCATCTTCATTTGAAGCAGCTTCAACTGCTGACCTAAAAAGATTAATGAGTTTTGTGTCTTGCCTTAGTTTATTTGGAGGTACTTTCAGTTGCGCTTCCTGCGTATCGGCTTTAAGCGAGAATATTTCCGTATATACAAAACGGTCACATGCTGCTACAAATGGCTGCGGAGTTTTTTTCTCACCAAATCCATATACGCGTTTACCAGACTCACGAATACGAGATGCCAATCTAGTGAAATCACTATCACTAGAAACGATACAGAAGCCATCGAAAGTCCCAGTATAGAGTAAATCCATCGCGTCAATGATCATCGCGCTATCAGTCGCATTTTTGCCAGTGGTATAGCGAAACTGTTGAATAGGTTGAATGGAGTGTTCTAAAAGCACTGTTTTCCATTGACCTAGATTGGGTGTCGTCCAGTCACCGTAGATTCTTTTAACACTAGCGACACCAAATTTCGCGACTTCAGAAAGCAATCCTTCTATGATGGATGCCTGTGCATTGTCAGCATCAATGAGCACTGCAAGAGAGGAATTGCTTTCAGCGTTGATAGCCATTTTAGATATGCTTTACCAATTCGGTTGCTTTACCAATATAGCTAGCTGGTGTCATTTCAAGCAGTAATTGTTTCGCTTCTGCAGGAATATTTAAGCCACCAATAAACGTATGCAATGAAACTTTATTGATACCGCCTTTGCCGCGTGTTAATTCTTTCAATTGTTCATACGGGTTTTCAATGCCGTAGCGACGCATCACGGTTTGGATTGGCTCTGCTAATACCTCCCAGCTATTATCTAAATCTTCCGCCAATTTTGCGGCGTTGATTTCTAGTTTATTCAAGCCGCGCAAACAAGAATCGTAACCCAATAATGTGTAGCCGAATGCCACGCCCATATTTCTGAGCACGGTTGAATCGGTTAAATCACGTTGCCAGCGAGAAATCGGTAGCTTTTCAGCCATGTGGCGCAACACGGCATTGGCTAAGCCCAAGTTGCCTTCTGAATTTTCAAAGTCAATCGGGTTGACTTTATGCGGCATGGTAGAGGAGCCGATTTCGCCTGCTTTTACTTTTTGTTTGAAATAGCCAACTGAAATGTAGCCCCAAATGTCGCGATTTAAGTCGATTAAAATCGTGTTAATACGCGCTAAAGTGTCATAAAGTTCGGCCATATAATCATGCGGCTCAATCTGAATGGTCATTGGATTGTAAGTTAACCCTAAATTTTGTACAAATTTTTGCGCAAAACTTTCCCAATCAAATGTTGGGTAAGCGGATAAATGTGCATTAAAGTTGCCAACTGCACCGTTGATTTTCCCTAGAATTTCGTTGTTAACTAATTGTTTTTGTTGACGTTGTAAGCGATACACAACATTGGCTAACTCTTTACCCATAGTGGTTGGCGAAGCCGTTTGGCCGTGCGTGCGTGACAACATCGGTTGATTAGCAAGTTTATGTGATAACTCACTTAATCGCGCAATTAAATCAGCCAAAAATGGCAACATCACAGCATCGCGCGCACTTTTTAGCATTAAGCCATGCGATAAGTTGTTGATATCTTCCGAAGTACAAGCGAAGTGAATAAACTCACTGGCTTTTTTAATCTCTGGATTAATGTCGAACTTTTCTTTAAGCCAGTATTCCAGCGCTTTTACATCGTGATTGGTACGCGCTTCAATCGCTTTTACCTGTGCAGCATCGGCCTCAGAAAAGTTGATGATTGCTGCATCTAGCTCTTGAATTGTTTCTGCACTAAAAGCAGCAATTTCAGTCAATTCTTTGGCGGCTGATAGCGCTTTAAGCCATTCTACTTCTACCCATGCGCGATGTTTAATCAGTGCAAATTCGCTAAAGTAAGGGCGTAAAGCGTCTAGTTTGGTTTGGTAGCGGCCATCAAGTGGAGATAGCGCATTGAGGGTGGTAAGCGACTGCTTTTCTAACATAGGTCTAAGCTTTCAAACGGCGGTTCAATAAACCGCTATTTTACCCTAATTTTGCCCTAGTTAATTTTGGGAGCTGCTGAGCCGCTTACTTTTAGAATCTATTTAAACAACCAACATATCTACAAAAGCATTGACTGAAGTTGCTTCTAATTTAGCTTGGTCTAAACAAAGCGCAAGAATATCCGCCTGTTTTTTAACATTAAATCGGCGTGCTAAATTCACTTGAAATTTCTTCACTAACTCTGGAATTCCTTCACTACGGCGGCGGCGATGGCCGATTGGGTATTCCACCGCGATGTTGTCAGATTGCGTCCCATCTTTAAAAAACACTTGAAGCGCGTTAGCGATTGAGCGTTTTTCTGGATCATGATAATCCTTTGTGTATTCTGATTTTTCTACGCAAACCATTTTGCTGCGAATCGCATCAATGCGTGGGTCAGCTGCGGCGGTATCTTCATAATCTTGCGCGGTTAAATTGCCTTTAAGCAGGCCAATAGCAGCCATATATTGAATGCAATGGTCACGGTCTGCAGGGTTGTCTAGCGGCCCTGTTTTATCAATAATGCGAATCGCTGATTCATGGGTTGTGATGACGATCTTATCGATTTGCGCGATTTGTTCTAAAGTTTGCAACTCTTTGCCTACTTGCGTATTTAATTGAATCGCGCATTCCACTGCTGTTTGTGCATGGAACTCGGCAGGGAAAGAGATTTTAAATAGCACTTGTTCCATCACATAAGAGCCATAGTCACGCTGAAATTTAAAGGCATTGCCATTAAAAAGCACATCGTAAAAGCCCCAAGTTTTTGCAGTTAATGCACTTGGGTAGCCCATTTCGCCTTGCATCGTCATCCACGCCAGTCTCACTGCGCGGCTTGTTGCATCGCCTGCGGCCCATGATTTGCGTGAGCCAGTATTGGGGCTGTGTCTGTAAGTCCGTAAGCTTTGACCATCCACAAACGCATTAGAAACTGCATTGATAATGTCTTCTTTATTGCCGCCTAGTAATTTGGTTACTACCGCAGTTGAGGCGATTTTGACTAAAATTACATGGTCTAAACCGACGCGATTGAAGCTATTTTCAAGTGCTAGAACACCTTGAATTTCATGCGCCTTAATCATGGCAGTCAATACGTCTTTAACTGTTAACGGTGCTTTGCCTTCATTGATATTTTTGCGTGAAATATAATCAGCTACGGCTAAAATTCCGCCCAAGTTGTCAGAAGGATGGCCCCATTCCGCAGCCAGCCACGTATCATTAAAATCTAGCCAGCGAATCATCGCGCCGATATTGAATGCCGCCAAAATTGGGTCTAATTGATATGATGTGCCTGGTACTTTTGCGCCATTTGGTACCACGGTGCCAGCAATTACTGGACCTAATAATTTAGTACAAGCTGGGTAGTCCAATGCTTCAAAGCCGCAGCCTAGCGTATCCATTAAACAATTACGGGCGGTATCAAATGCTTCATCAGATTTAATCTCAAAATCAGCAACATAGTTGGCAATATCTACAATAACTTGGTCAGGGGCAGGGCGAACGTTTGAAATATGGGCAGACATTTAGTACTTTCTAAATAAAATAACTTTGCTAATTAACGATTTTTTAGAGGAACATAAGGCCGATTATCAGGCCCTATATATTCAGCATTAGGTCGAATGATTTTGTTATCAATACGTTGCTCAATCACGTGCGCTACCCAGCCAGTCGTGCGGGAAATCACAAATATTGGTGTGAACATACCAGTTGGAATGCCCATCATGTGATAGCTGGATGCGCTATACCAATCCAAGTTTGGGAACATTTTCTTTTCGCGCCACATCACTTCTTCAATGCGTGAAGAAACATCAAATAACGTCATATTGCCGTTATTTTCACATAACTTGCGGCTAACTTCTTTGATTGATTCATTTCTTGGGTCGGCGATTGTGTAAACCGGATGCCCAAAACCAATGATGATTTCTTTACGCGCCATGCGTGCCAAAATATCGGCTTCGGCTTCATCGGCATTTTTATAACGCTCAATGATTTCCATTGCGGCCTCATTGGCGCCGCCATGTTTAGCACCGCGCAACGCGCCGATTGCGCCGGTGACACAGCTATACATATCAGATAGCGTGCCGGCAATAACGCGGGCTGTGAAAGTGGAGGCGTTAAATTCATGTTCTGCGTAAAGCACCAGAGACGTATTCATGGCGTCGATGTGCAATTGGTCAGGCGCTTTACCATGCAGCACATGTAAAAAGTGCGCAGCAATACTATCATCATCTGTATTCACATCAACGCGTTTGCCGTTGTGGCTAAAGTGATACCAATACAGCAGAATTGAACCAAAGCAGGCAATCAGTCTGTCGCCTAAATCTTGCGCAGCTTGCGTGTTTCGATCAGCCGCCTCTGGCTCTAGCGTGCCTAGCATCGCGCAAGCCGTGCGCATCACATCCATCGGGTGTGCATGTTGTGGAATTTGCTCAAGCACCGTTTTAAGTGCTGCTGGCAATGTGCGTAATTTTTTTAGTTTTGCATGATAAGCAGTAAGTTGCGTTTGATTCGGCAGTTCGCCGTGTATTAATAAGTAGGCGACTTCTTCAAACGTTGCTTGTTTGGCTAGCTCGATAATATCGTAACCGCGATAGTGTAAATCGTTGCCAGTATGGCCGACGGTACAGATTGCTGTACTGCCAGCATTCACGCCTGCAAGCGCTACACCTTTTTTCTTTTTAGGTTCGGTTACTGTTTCCATGCATCAATCTCCCCAATTTTTACCTATGCCAATTTTTTTGTTTACTTTTGGTGTGGATTATTTTTCTTGTTTAAATAATGCGTCTAATTTTTGTTCAAACGCGTGATAGCCCAAGTGTTCATATAAATCTGCGCGCGTTTGCATTAAGTTGACCACATTTGCCTGCGTCCCATCATTTTTTACCGCTTGATACACGTTAAGTGCCGCTTGATTCATGGCGCGGAAAGCGGAAAGCGGATATAAAACCATGCTCACATCTGCTGACCGTAATTCATCCACAGTGAATAATGGCGTGCTGCCAAATTCAGTAATATTGGCTAATACGGGCACATTTACGGCCGCCGCGAACTGTTTATACATACTTAATTCCGTAATCGCTTCAGGAAAGATCATGTCTGCGCCTGCTTCAACACATGCGCTGGCGCGGTCGATGGCAGATTGCAAACCTTCAACCGCCAGTGCATCGGTGCGCGCCATAATAACAAAGTCATCATAGGGTTTTGCATCAACGGCGGCTTTTATGCGGTCAACCATTTCATCCAAGCTGACAATGGCTTTATTGGGGCGATGGCCGCAACGTTTAGCCGAAACCTGATCCTCAATATGCACTGCCGCTGCACCTGCTTTTGCGATTGATTTCACAGAACGTGCAATATTAAAAGCGCCGCCCCAGCCAGTATCGATATCCACCAGTAATGGCGTATCTACAGCATCGGTAATACGGCGCACATCAATTAATACATCTTCTAAAGTAGAAATGCCTAAATCTGGCAAACCCAATGAGCCAGCGGCAACACCGCCACCCGATAAATAAATGGCTTTAAAGCCGCTTTGAGTAGCGAGCATGGCGTGATAGGCGCTGATTGCGCCAATAATTTGTAATGGTTTTTCGGCTTTTAATGCAGCACGAAAACGCGCACCTGCAGTGGTTGGTTGAGTCATTTTTTACTCTAATTTATGGGTTAACTATTTAACTTGTTAGCTAATTTTTTGATTAAATTAGCAGCTTAACTAAAAAAAGCTTGATTCGATTCATCTGAAATCGCCACGCCGGTCAATTTGGCCTTTTGCAACACTTCCCAGAAATAACGATAAGTCGCTCTGTCATGCAACTCGCCCGCATATTGAATCGGCCCCCAATTGGCGGCTTGCGCAGTCAGCAGAATATTGGCCGCATCCGACACCTCATCAAAGTTGGGTTTCATTGCATCTACAATCGCTTCAATTTGCGTGGGATAAATACTCCACATGCGCATAAATCCAAACTCATTACGGGCACGACTGGCATCAGAATAAGTGGTTTCTACATTTTTTAAATCCAGCGTCACGTTATGTGCCGGCACGATTCCGTTTGCTAAAGCGGCTGAAACGACCTCTACTTTTGCGCGCGCTAATAAGCGATGCTCAAATTGCCCCGGGCTACGCATCGCACTGGCTGGAATGGCGCCATGATGCGCGCTGACAAAATCCATTAAGCCGAAATCCAGCACTTGAATCCAAGGTAATTTGGCGATTTCATGCACTTGGTTTAACGCGCCATGCGTTTCAATCAGAAGATGTACTGGAATCAAACGTTCGATGCCATTAAAAGTAGCCGTTTTTTGAATATATACGATCATTTCATTGGCTTGCGACAAGCTGGTGCACTTCGGAATAGTGATATAACTCAATAGCTTACCAGCGCCAGCAACCAGAATATCAATATCTAATTTCCAGGCTGGGTGCGTGTAATCATGAATGCGTACACCCGCCATTTTGTGTTTATTCGCTTCAGAATTCAGCACACGTACAATCATTTCGGCATGTTCGCGCTCTTGTCCGCTAGCCGCGCCATCTTCACAATCGCAAGTAATATCAAATAATGGACCAATGCTGTCTTGCAGGCCAAGTGCTTTTAAAATAAGTTTTTCGCTACCAGCAAAATGTTCACAAGCAGGAATCAGCGGAAACGATTTTTCACCGCCGAATAAAGCTTCATTTGGATGTACTGCTGCCATGTTAATGATTTCCTTTTTTAGGTATCGCGACCGTGTAATCTAAATCGAGCACCACATTTGGGTGGTAGCCTTTATCTGTTTTAATCTCTGTTACATCACTTGCCGACATGTTTTTAATGCCAACCATGCGCAGCCTTAATGCACCAAAATCGCTACTGGTTAATTGCCATGTATCCAATACTTCGGTTGCGCAGTAAATAGTGTCGCCAGCAAATGTGGGATTTGCGTGAGTGCCCGCATTAATTGCTAGCACCGATATTGCATTTTCAAGTCCATCAAAACTTAAAGAGCGACACATTGAAATCGCCACGCCGCCATAAACCAAGCGTTTGCCATAGTTTGAATTTTTCATTAGAAAGTCATCAAAATGTAGACGCGCATTATTTTGATAAAGATGCGTCGCAAGCGAGTGGTCGCTATCATTAATTGTTAAGCCAGCCGCATGGTTAATGCGTTCGCCTACTTGATAATCTTCCCAATAATATTGCCCACCAGTGATTTTTGAATCAAAGTTTTTGGCTGAAACTCTGCTAGGTAAGCTTAAATTTTCAGGCGCGACAAAGGTCGGTAATTCTGGAGTTGTCGTTTCAGGCGCAGGTAAATCTAGATTATTTTTATGCACCATCACCCAGCGCACCCAGCTTAAAACGGGATGGTTATGTTGATTATGTGCGGTAGAACGCACCCAAACTACGCCGCTTTTTCCATTGGAGTTTTGTTTTAAGCCAATCACCTGACTGGATGTTGAAAGCGTATCGCCTACAAAAACGGGTTGAATAAAGCGCACATCGGCATAGCCTAAGTTGGCTACCGCATTCACGGAAATATCAGGCACTGTTTTGCCAAAAGCAATATGAAAAGCTAGTAAGTCATCTACAGGTGCGGTTTTGTAGCCCAAGCTTTGAGCAAACGGTTCGCTACAAAACAAGGGATTGCGTGAACCATAAAGTGCAATATAGATTGAGCAATCGCCCGCTGAAATCGTGCGTGGTGTGGCGTGTTGAATCACTTCATTCAATGTGAAGTCTTCAAAAAATCGGCCGTTATGGGTTTTGGTAGATTGCATGCTCATCACTTTTTAAATAAATTCTTCTTCTAATTCGGCAATCATCTCGTGCAGTTTTAATAGTCTTTGCGCAGCTTTAACATGATGATGTTCAACCAACTTATCATCCACCACCACAGTGCCACGACCGGAATCATTGGCTTCTTTTAAGGCTTGAATAATCGTGCGTGCATTTTGTATTTCACTCGATTTCGGCGTGTAAGCATCGTTGCTATAGGCAATTTGAGCAGGATGTACTAGCGATTTGCCATCAAATCCCATATCGCGACCTAATCGACAGGCGTATTCAAATGAGTGCATATTTTTAAAGTCACTTGAGATGCCATCCACCACACAGCGGCCATAGGCGCGTGCGGCTAAAATCACCAGCGAAAGTGAGGTTAATATTGCACTGCGCTCATGCGTGACACGTGCATGCAGTTGTGAAATCAAATCGGATGTTGCCATCACAATGCAAGCGATACGATCGCTCGCTGCTGCAATTTCTTTGGCATTTAATACGGCTATCGGGCTTTCTATCATTACCATAATCGGCATATGGCTACCACCAGCTTCGTCCAGCCATTTTAAAGCGGTATGTACATCGTCAGCAGACTCTATATTCGGGAAAAGAATGGCGTCTGCGCCAATGTTTGCAACCGCTTTAATGTCATCGTGACCCCAAATAGAGTCTAAGTTATTCACACGTACAACCACTTCGCGTGAGCCATAACCGCCTTGTTTTACAGCGGCTACAATATTTTCACGCGATTGGATTTTACAGTCGACCAATATCGGATCGCCTAAATCCAGAATGACAGAGTCGGCCGCTAACGTGCGTGCGCGATCTAAATAGTGCAGGTTACAGCCTGGCACATATAGCATTGAGCGGCGAGGACGGAAGCCTAATTCCATATAGTTGGTTCCATTATTAGGGTGCTCCATATATTTGGTATAGATTCCATCAGGGGTTGCAGGTCAAATTAATAGCCCGTTTTTAGCTGATGGATAATAATTAAATTGATTATATAGAGTGCTTAGTTTTAATGTCAACAAATATCTTATGTCTTATATAAGATATAAAACAGTAGACTATTTTGAATGTGTATGATTTAATTGTAGCAACTTCATTCATTTGAGCTTGTTATGATAGATAAAGCCAGCAATTCACCTAGCTACAAACCTTTGTATGACCAAATTAAAGTGCTGCTGACGCAAAGTTTAATCGGCGGAGAATGGCGACCGGGCGAAATGATTCCTAGCGAAATCGATTTGGCTTCGCGTTATAAAGTATCTCAAGGCACGGTACGAAAAGCCATTGATACGCTTGCAGGCGAAAATATTCTAATCCGCCGCCAAGGCAAAGGCACGTTTGTAGCGACGCATAATGAAGAAGGCATCAAGTTACGATTTTTGCGCTTAACTGCCGCAAATGGTCAAAAGGAAGCGCTGCAAAATGAACTGTTAAATTGCAGCAAAACCAAAGCAGATAACCGCATGGCGAGTATTTTAGAAATTAAAGCGGGCGCTGCATTAATTGAAGTAAAAAGGTTGTTAACTTTTTCCGGCAGACCACTCATTTATGATCATATCGTGATTCCCGCCGCGCCTTTTAAAGGGCTTAATGCAACGCGGGTAGAGGAAAATCAAGGTTCTATGTACAGCATGTATGAAACTGAATATGGTATTCGGATGATTCGCGCAGAAGAGCGGCTGACGGCTGTGGCGGCGAATAAAGATGTTGCAGAAGCCTTGAATCTACAGTTGGGTTCGCCTTTATTAAGTATTGAGCGAGTTTCTTATACCTATGGCGATAAGCCGATGGAATGGCGATTAGGCCTTTGCCTCACTGATGATCATCACTATATGAGCGAGTTAGAATAAATGGATGACTTGAAAAAACGCGCGCTGGATTATCACCAATTTCCAAAACCAGGAAAATTGAGTGTCGATTCATCCAAACCTTGTGCCACGCAAGATGATTTATCGCTTGCCTACACGCCAGGTGTGGCCGAGCCCGTGCGCGAAATTCATGCTGACCCTGCAAATGCTTATAAATATACCAACAAAGGTAATTTGATTGCGGTGATCACTGATGGCACGGCGGTTTTAGGTTTGGGCAATATGGGCGCGTTGGCTAGCAAGCCGGTCATGGAAGGGAAAGCGGTATTGTTCAAACGTTTTGCGGGTATTGATGTGTTTGATATCGAGATTAATGCAGCGACGCCTGATGAATTTATTCAAACAGTGGTGAATATTTCACCGACATTTGGTGGTATCAACTTAGAAGATATTGCTGCGCCACACTGTTTTTATATTGAAAATGAGCTTAAACGGCGTTTAGATATCCCGGTTTTTCATGATGACCAACATGGCACAGCGGTGATTGTGGCGGCTGCTTTGTTGAATGCTTTAGAACTACAAGGCAAAACTTTACCAACCGCAAAAATCGTATTTTTAGGCGCAGGTGCTGCAGGCTGTTCTTGTGCGAAATTGCTTAAATTAATGGGCGCTACCAATATTACAATGGTAGATAGAAGCGGCGTATTGGATACGAATCGTGAAGATTTGCATGATAACAATCGCGATTTAGCCATTGCACCTACAGGCGCCTCGGCTTTAGCCGATGTGATGCCACAAGCGGATGTGTTTATTGGCGTTTCTGCCAAAAATGCATTGGATGCCGAGTTGATTAAAGGCATGGCAAAGAATCCGATTATCTTTGCTTTAGCGAATCCAGATCCGGAAATATTGCCTAGCATCGCGCATGCGGTACGTGATGATATTTTGATGGCGACTGGACGTAGCGATTTTCCGAATCAAGTGAATAACGCGCTGTGTTTTCCTTATTTGTTTCGCGGTGCGCTGGATGCAAAAGCCACCAAAATTACCGAAAATATGAAAATTGCCGCGGCAAAAGCATTAAGTGAGTTGGCGCGCGAGCCAGTGCCAGCTGAAGTTTTAAAAGCTTACAACTTGACTGAACTGAAATTTGGCAAAGAGTACATTATCCCTAAACCATTTGATGCACGCCTGTTAGAGCGTGTTTCAGGTGCGGTAGCAAAAGCTGCGCGGGAATAAAGTTAACACTTCAAAACATGCAAAAAATAACGCCTAATAATCGACTTAATAATAAGAAACCTACATGATAAAACTTGGTGATAAAAAACTGGGCGATAAAAAGAAGCTTAGGCCGAAGAACCTAAACTTATTCACCATCCGTTTGCCGATTAACGCCGTGGTGTCTATTTTGCATCGCGCTTCTGGCGTGGGTTTGTTTTTGGCTTTGCCGCTGTTTATATTGGCGTTTAAAACTTCGCTGGATTCACCAAACCATTATTTTTTATTGTCGAATATATTGAATACTTGGTACATAAAATTAATGTTAATTGCACTTTCTTGGGCTTTTTTTCATCACTTTTTTGCAGGTATCAGACATTTATTGCAGGATATTCATTGGATGACGAGTTTACAAAAAGCGCGTTTTTCAAGCCGTTTTGTGTTGTGGTTGGTGGGATTTTCGGTGTGTGTTTTTGCATGGATTATTTGGTAGGTTAATAGGTCGTTCAGTATGTTTATACAACTATTAACCCATAAATATCCTGGCATGCGCTTATGGTTATCGCAGCGTTTAACTGCGGTGGTCATGGCGATTTATATTGTTTCGCTGATAATTTTGCTATTAATAACACAGCCTTTCGGATATGCAACTTGGCAAGAAAGCTATGCTGCTTGGTATGCATTTGCATCACCAGTTTGGTTTAGGTTATCGACATTAGTATTTTTTATGTGTTTGTTAATGCACGCATGGCTGGGCGTAGCAGATGTGCTGAAAGATTACGTATTTAATAAAACGCTACGCGCTTACATGCAAATGGCGGTGGATATTGCGCTGGTGGTTTACTTATTTTGGTTGGTTTATATTTTGTGGAATGTGTAAAGAATGGCAATAGACACAAATAATATCGGCAGACATCAATTTGACGCAGTCATCGTTGGCGGCGGCGGTGCAGGTTTGCGCGCAGCTTTGCAGTTGGCGGAATCAGGCGTTAAGGTCGCTGTGCTGTCAAAAGTCTTCCCAACCCGCTCACACACAGTTGCAGCGCAAGGCGGCATTGCGGCGGCGTTGGGCAATGTGGCTGAAGACAAATGGCTGTGGCATATGTACGACACCATCAAGGGCTCTGATTATTTGGGTGATCAAGATGCCATTGAATTTATGTGCAAAAACGCCGCAAAAGCCATTATTGAGCTGGAACATTTTGGCATGCCGTTTGACCGATTAGAGTCTGGCAAAATATACCAACGCCCATTTGGCGGCATGACGCAAAATTTTGGGGAAAGTCCAATTTCGCGCACCTGTGCGGTGGCCGACAGAACTGGCCATGCCATGCTGCACACGCTTTATCAGCGCAATATCCGCGCCAACACAAAGTTTTTTGTGGAATGGTTTGCGCTAGATTTGATTCGCGATAGCGAAGGTGATGTGCTGGGCGTGATTGCGCTGGAAATTGAAACCGGTCAGATTCATATCATGCAAGCCAAAACTACATTGCTGGCCACAGGTGGTGCAGGCCGTATATTCCAGGCCAGCACCAATGCCTTTATTAATACAGGCGATGGCTTAGGGATGGCAGCACGCGCTGGATTGCCTTTGCAGGATATGGAATTCTGGCAATTTCACCCCACCGGCGTATTGCATGCGGGTGTATTGATTACCGAAGGTGTTCGCGGCGAGGGCGGTTATTTGGTGAATTCTGAGGGCGAACGTTTTATGGAACGTTACGCGCCACATGCCAAAGATTTAGCCAGCCGCGATGTGATTTCGCGTGCGATTTCAACGGAGATTAAACAAGGCCGTGGCGTTGGCAAAAATAAAGATGCGGTGTACCTAAAGCTAGACCATTTGGGCGAAGAGCGCATCAACAAAAGCCTGCCAGGTATACGCGAAATCGCTAAAACGTTTGCCAATGTTGACCCAATTAAAGACCCAATCCCAATAGTGCCGACCTGCCATTACATGATGGGTGGTATCCCCACCAATTTAGATGGTCAAGTGGTTGTGGCTGATGAAAAGTCAGGTGAAAAAGTGGTGAACGGTCTTTATGCCGTCGGTGAATGCGCCTGTGTTTCTGTGCATGGTGCCAATCGTTTGGGCTCTAACTCTTTACTGGATTTAGTAGTGTTTGGTAAAGCCGCTGGTGACCATATGACCGCCACTATCAAATCAAACAATACGCATAAAACCTTGCCAGCAGATGCAGCAGATAAGACTTTGCAGCGCGTCAATCGCCTAGAAAATACACAAGGCGAAAATGTGACCGAAGTAGGCGATGCGATGCGCAAGACCATGCAAACGCATTGCGGCGTATTCCGCTTTCCTGATTTATTGGCAGAAGGTGTGCGCGAAATTGACGTGGTCGAAAAACGTATACCGAATCTGACGATTAAAGATAAAAGCCAAGTATTCAATACCGCAAGAGTGGAAGCGTTAGAGCTGGATAACTTGATTGAAGTGGCTGTAGCGACTATGCATGCGGCGAATAATCGCACAGAGAGCCGTGGCGCACATGCGCGTGAGGATTTTGCCGCACGTGATGATGAAAGTTGGCTGAAACATTCACTGTTTTTTAAGAAAAATAAAGTGTTAAGTTACAAACCAGTGCGCTTAAAACCACAGACTGTTGCATCTTTTGAGCCCAAAGCACGCGTGTATTAAGGTTGATTACTCATGGCTAAACAAATGAAATTTTCGGTGTATCGCTACAATCCAGATGTGGATAAAAAGCCTTATATGCAGGATTACGATATCGCGCTGGAGGATGAAGACCAGATGTTATTGGATGCGCTGATTCGCATCAAGCAGCATGACGATACACTAAGTTTACGTAAATCGTGTCGTGAAGGCGTTTGCGGCAGTGACAGCATGAATATCAATGGCAAAAATGGACTTGCCTGCATCACCAAGTTAAGTGATTTAGAGCAACCGATTGTGCTGCGTCCTATGCCGGGATTGCCTGTGATACGTGATTTGGTCGTCGACATGACGCAATTTTTTGAGCATTACAACTCGGTTAAACCTTACTTGATTAATGATGACCCCTTACCCGAAACTGAGCGTTTGCAATCGCCTGCGGACCGCGCCAAATTAGATGGTATGTATGAATGTATTTTGTGTGGCGCTTGTACCACATCTTGCCCTAGCTTTTGGTGGAATCCTGATAAGTTCGTTGGCCCAGCAGGATTGATGCAAGCCAACCGTTTTATTATGGATAGCCGCGACCAAGCGACAGAAGAGCGTTTAGAAAATCTGGAAGACCCATATCGTTTGTATCGTTGCCATAACATCATGAACTGCGTGGAAGTTTGCCCTAAAAAATTAAATCCAAACGCGGCGATCGCAAATATTAAAGATTTAAAAATCGAACGGGCGAAAGACCAGAGTAATAAGAAGTCAGACAGCAAGCCAGCTAAAAAAATATTTGGTATTACGCTGGGCTAGAACTACCAAGTTAACTCTATAAGGTTAAGCCGAAATGTTAAATGCAGAAAACATGAAAGATGCAGAGTTACGTCGTTTGGCATGGCGTTGCAGGCGCGGCATGCTAGAGCTGGATATCATATTGCAACGTTTTATTACGCAGTATTTTGATGGCTTAACATTGGCGCAATTAAAGGCGTTTGATGATCTGCTTGAGCTGCCCGATAATGATTTTTGGGCTTTGGTTTCCAGCGATAATATCAAACCAAAAAATATAGATACAGTAAATGTTGTGAATAAAATCAGAGCGTTAAACAAAACGCTATAAAGATTCAAACCACTAAGAGTTAGAAAAATCGGCAGTTAGAAAAGTCGACAGATAGCAAAATCAGCAGCGAACAAAATTAGAAAGCAAAGCGATGACTGAAACAACACAAGCATGTAACCCATTAGGCGATTATTGGCCGGGCATTCAGTTGTACTATCCACCTGTAAAATATGCCCCAAGTTTGGGTATTTATGAGGATATGGATCAGGCCGCGGCGCGCATGAAAAAACATGCGCACAACACCATTGCGCATACCTTGGTTTTTGACTTGGAAGATGGTTGCCGTCAAAAAGAAATGAGTCGAGATTTATTGCGCAAAGAATTACCAGCACTGCGCAAAGTGAATGAACGCGTCACGATTGCTATTCGTTGCAATTCATTTCGTACCGACGAATATGAGCAGGATATGCAGTTGGTACGCGATATGGGCGATTATATCGATGTCGTCATGCTGGCTAAAGCGGGCGAGGTTTATGGCGCGGCAGAAGTGCGTGACTTATCCAGTTTGCTCTTGAATGTGAATCCTCATATGACGATTCAGCCGATTATCGAACACCCGAAATCGCTTAAAATTGCGCCAGACTTAATGCAGTACAACACGGTTAAGCATGTGGTATTCGGTATCCATGACTTTTCAAAAGCTATGGGTATTCACATCACGCCAGAAGGCTGGATAGAAGAGCTGCAGTTTTACATGAATCAATTGATGTTTGAGGCGCGGATTGCCGGTAAAGGTGTGATTGGCGGCGTTGAAACATTAATTGGTCAAAATATCATGCCAGAAAAGTTCTTAGAACCGCACGATGTACGCCGCTGGCTGGATTTACATGGCGATAATGAATCACGCATTGTCTACAAACATGCATGCCAAGAAGCGGCGATGGGGCTGACAGGCAAGCAGGTCATACATCCTGGCCATATTCATCTCTGTAAAACCGCCTACACGCCATCGCCTACCGATGTTGCGCAAAAAGTGGCAATTTTAAAAGCAGCAATTGATGCCGATGCTTTGCTGGGTGGCGCGATTAAGTTTGAAGGCGAAATGCTGGATCCGCCGATGTTTGGTAAAGCATTGCAAACACTGTTGCGCGCGCATGCCTTACGCGCATTGAAAACATCAGACAAAGAATTTGCTATTCACGTGTTAGAACAGTTACCCGCGCAAGTGGTACGTCAAAACTGGCCGTATGGTGTATTGCTGTAAATATTGAGCTATTTTGAGTGTTAAGTATTGAATAATTTACATTTTTTTAAGGCTATTTAAGATGGCGTTTGAACAGTTTCCAGAATGGCAATGGCAAATCCCCAGCTATTTTAATATTGGTGTTGCTTGCACAGATCAGCATTTGGGTACGCCGCAAGCCGACAATATTGCCATGATCGTAGAAGACGATTTGTTAGGAACAGCGACGATCACCTTTGCTGAACTGGCGCGTAAAACGGATCAATTTGCCCAGCTGTTAAGAAGTCTAGGCGTAAAAGCGGGTGATCGCGTGTTGATTCGTTTGCCCAACAGTTTGGAATACCCCATCGCATTTTTAGGTGCTATGAAAATAGGGGCGATTTCAGTGCCCACTTCCACTTTATTAACAGCAGAAGAAATTGCCTATTTAGCTAAAGATTCAGGTGCGGCAGTGCTGGTGACTGATGCGCAAGCTTGGCGCTCGATGGAGTCGCAATTAGCGGCTGATTTAAAAAGCATGCCGAATCTCGCGCATGTGTTGCTTTCACAAACGGCTGAACATCATCTGCATGCCAAATTAAATGTATTGAGTTTAGAAGCTGGTTTAAACGCAGTGCAAGATTGCGAGCCAGCTTATCAAACCAAAGCAGATGATGCAGCTTATTTAGTTTATACCTCTGGCACGACTGGTTATCCAAAAGGCGTATTGCATGCGCACCGCGCGTTGCTTGGCCGCCAGCCAGCGGCGCAGTATTGGTTTAATTATGCGCAAGATTCTGATGGCAATTTGAATGACCGCATCATGCATTCCGGCAAGTTTAATTGGACTTATGTATTAGGCTCCGGGTTAATGGATCCGCTATATTTAGGCAAAACCGTCATCGTGCATGAAGGCAAAAATGATGCATTGGTGTGGTTAAATCTGATTCAAAAACATCAAGCCACGATTTTTATTGGCGTGCCAACGATATACAGACAAATTCTGCAAAAAACCACGGCGACAAAAGACGATTTACCCAATTTGCGCCATTACATGAGTGCCGGTGAGCATTTGTCTGATGAAGTGCTTAGTCAATGGCATGCACGATTTGGTTTAGATATTTATGAAGCTGTTGGTATGAGTGAGTTTTCTTATTACTTAAGTCAAAGTCAATTTAGGTCGATTCGTCCTGGTTCAGCTGGATTTCCACAACCAGGTCACCATATCAAGTTGTTGAATCCAGAAACGTTAGAGGAAGTGCCAACAGGTGAAGAGGGCATGATTTGCGTGCCATTAGATGATCCAGGTGTGTTTTTAAACTATTGGAATTTGGCTGAAGAAACGGCAAAATATAAGCATGATGGCTACTTTTTCACAGGAGATTATGCAAAATATGATGCGGATGGTTATATTTGGTTCTTAGGTCGTAAAGATGACATCATTAAAAGCTTCGGTTACCGCGTTTCACCTTACGAAATAGAACGAGTGTACAAAGGTCATCCAGACGTAGCGGATTGCGCAGCGGTGGGTGAGGAAATTGAAAAAGATAAACTATTGGTAGTGATTTATGTGATCTTAAAACCTGATGCGGTTAGCAGCCCAGATGAATTAGTGGCGTTTGGTAAACAACATCTGGCTGCTTATAAAACACCTAAAACAGTATATTTGGCTAACGATTTCCCACGCACCAAAAATGGTAAAATCTTGCGTAAAGACATTCGCCCAATGATTGCCACTGCAAAATCATCAAGATAGTAGCCTTATTAAATGACCATTATTAAACAAGCCGATTTTATTCAAAGCATCGCTGATGCTCTGCAATATATTTCGTACTACCATCCGACTGACTATATTCAGGCGTTGGGAGCAGCGTATAAGTTAGAAGAATCGCCTGCGGCTAAAGATGCGATTGCGCAGATACTCACTAATTCCAGAATGTGTGCAGAAGGCAAACGCCCAATTTGCCAAGATACTGGCATTGTTGTTGCTTTTGTTAAAGTAGGTATGCAGGTGAAATGGGATGCCCAAGGCGAAATAGAGCAGCTAGATATTGAACAAATGGTAAACGAAGGTGTGCGCCGCGCGTACTTGCTGCCAAAAAATAAATTACGTGCTTCGATAGTGACTGACCCCGCTGGAAAGCGTGTCAATACTAAAGATAATACGCCTGCAGTCGTGCATGTTTCATTGGTAGCTGGCGATAAAGTTGAAGTAAGTATCGCCGCAAAAGGCGGTGGTTCAGAGAATAAAGCCAAGCTTGCCATGTTGAATCCGAATGATTCAATTGTAGACTGGATATTAGAAGTTGTGCCCCAAATGGGTGCTGGTTGGTGCCCGCCGGGCATGTTGGGCATTGGTATTGGCGGCAGTGCAGAAAAAGCAGTGTTGTTGGCAAAAGAGTCACTGATGTCGCCAATTGATATGCATGAGCTGAAATTGCGCGCATTAAATTTAACAGATAAGCAAAGTCTTAGTAGGATTGAAGCGTTGCGTTTAGAGATTTTTGAAAAAGTAAACAATTTAGGTATTGGCGCTCAAGGTTTGGGTGGCTTAGCGACTGTGTTAGATGTGAAGATTCTGGATTATCCAACGCACGCAGCCAGCTTGCCTGTGGCGATTATTCCAAACTGCGCAGCTACGCGACATGTACATTTTGTGCTGGATGGTAGCGGTGCGGCAGAACTGACTCCGCCCGATTTGAGCAGTTATCCAGACGTACATTGGGCGCCAAGCGCGCAAGCAAAAAGAGTGAATGTTGATACCTTAACTAAAGCAGATATTGCTGATTGGCAGGCTGGCGAAACGCTGTTGTTAACAGGAAAAATCTTAACAGGGCGCGATGCTGCACATAAACGCATCGCAGCGATGCTGGCAAAAAATGAAACATTGCCAGTGGACTTTACCAATCGTTTTATTTATTACGTTGGTCCAGTAGATGCGGTGGGTGATGAAGCGGTTGGCCCAGCAGGCCCAACCACGGCCACGCGTATGGATGATTATACCGAGCTAATGTTGGGCAAACTCAATTTATTGGGTTCCATTGGTAAGGCAGAGCGCGGCGATGAAGCGCTAAGTGTGATTAAAAAATATAAATCTGTGTATTTAATGGCCGTCGGCGGCGCCGCTTTTTTAGTAAGCAAAGCGATTAAGAAATCGCGTGTGGTGGCTTTTGCCGATTTAGGCATGGAAGCGATTTATGAGTTTGATGTGGTTGATATGCCTGTAACCGTTGCCGTGAGCGCAACAGGCGAATCTGTACATCAAACAGGGCCAGCGATTTGGCAAGATAAAATTGCGAAGCATAAAGTCATTGAAATAATGGCGTTAACTTAAAAAAGCGCATTAACTTAACCTTAAATATGGGTTAAGAATATAGGTTAAGCATGTAAGTTCAGTTCAGTGCCATTAGTCACAGATTGCAATGCGATTTTTGCATTAAACTTTCTGATTATTATGGGTCATAATAATCAAGGTTTTAATGATGAGAGTGCACAAAATGACGATGACTAAATTGCTAGGTAAGCCGTTAGGAAAATTGCTGCAAGCTACTACAGCTATTGGTTTTTTATTTGCGAGCCTACTGATTGTCACGCCAGTTGCAAATGCGGCCGAGCTATTGAAGAGTGCAGATAATATCAGCACTGAAAACGCTAGCGTATTGGATTATCTAACCGATAAAGATGGTAAATACACTGGGCCAACGGTCGAAGACAATATATTGGCGATGGACAGCGATAAAAATGGCTTTGCAGATGTATTTGAAGTGCGCGCTTTTTTAGTGTTAAAACACGGTAAAGATTACCAAAAAGATTTATTAGACAAATGGGAAGCATCTGCCAGCGGTAAAAGTTGCAGTACGCCATTCGCTAAAGAATTAGTGACTGATAAAAATTACACGAATAAAACAAACTAGGCTTAAATTTTTAGCGTTTTACAAATGTGAAACGACTGTAGGTTTGGGCTGGTTTATAATACGATTATTGACTAAAACGAGCCTTAAATTATTATGTTAAAAGCCTATCAAGCGCATGTGTTAGAACGTGCGGCCATCCAACTTCCACCATTGCCATTATCTGCAGAGCAAGTTGCTACGTTGGTCGAACTGTTAAAAAATCCTGCAAAATCTGATGAAGCTTTATTGTTAGATTTACTTGAAAATCAAACGCCCGCTGGTGTGGATACTGCTGCCTATGTTAAAGCCGCATTTTTGGCCGATATTGCCAAAGGTGTTGCAACTTCGCCCCTTATTACGCCAGAAAAAGCGGTGCAATTATTGGGCACGATGTTAGGTGGTTATAACGTGCAAGCGTTGGTTGAGCTTCTTTCTACGCCTATGGCCGCGCATGCAGTAACGGCTTTAAGAAATACTATTCTAATGTTTGATGCATTTCATGATGTTGATCTGTTGATGAAAAATGGTAATGCGCACGCCAAAAAACTGATGGAATCTTGGGCAAATGCCGAATGGTTTACCAGTAAACCTGTATTAGCAGACCAACTGAAAATGGTTGTTTTTAAAGTGGATGGCGAAACCAATACCGATGATTTGAGTCCAGCCCAAGACGCTTGGAGTCGCCCGGACATTCCTTTGCATGCCAAAGCGATGCTAGTGAATAAAATGCCAGATGGCTTAAACAAGATTGAAAGCTTAAAACAAAAAGGCTTGCCGCTGGTTTATGTCGGCGATGTAGTCGGTACAGGGTCTTCACGCAAATCAGCCATTAACTCTGTGCAATGGTTTATGGGTAACGATATCCCGAATATTCCGAACAAGCGCACAGGCGGCGTGATTTTAGGTGCAAAAATCGCGCCTATTTTCTTCAACACAGCAGAAGATTCTGGCGCGTTGCCGATTCAGTGCGATGTATCAAAAATGCAAACTGGCGATGAAATCACTATTTTTCCGTATGAAGGAAAAGTGCTGAATGAAACAGGTGAGGTGATTTCTACGTTTGAGCTGAATCCAGTCACGTTGCCAGACGAAGTGCGCGCGGGTGGCCGTATTCCATTGATTATTGGCCGCGGTTTAACTGCCAATGCGCGTAAAGCTTTAAATTTACCAGAAACGGAAATTTTCATTAAAGCAACGCCAGCGATAGTTTCAACCAAAGGCTATACATTGGCGCAAAAAATGGTCGGCCGTGCTTGCGGTTTGCCAGAAGGTATTGGCGTACGCCCGAATACTTATTGCGAGCCGAAAGCGACTACTGTTGGTTCGCAAGACACCACTGGCGGTATGACGCGTGATGAGCTAAAAGAGTTGGCTTGTTTGGGTTTTAGCAGTGATTTAGTCATGCAAAGTTTTTGTCACACAGCTGCTTATCCAAAACCAGTGGATATTAAGCTACAACACAGTTTGCCAGAATTTATGAGTAGCCGCGGTGGTGTTTCGTTGCGTCCCGGTGACGGTGTGATTCACTCATGGTTAAATCGTTTGATTTTGCCCGATACTGTTGGTACGGGCGGCGACTCACATACGCGTTTTCCAATTGGCATCTCATTCCCTGCAGGTTCTGGTTTGGTCGCATTTGCTGCTGCCACAGGTGCAATGCCGCTGGATATGCCAGAATCAGTATTGGTGCGCTTTAAAGGTGAAATGCAACCTGGTATTACCTTGCGCGATTTGGTGAATGCGATTCCTTACGCGGCGATTCAAGAAGGCACATTAACCGTTGGAAAAACCAATAAACAGAACGTATTTAATGGTCGTATTTTAGAAATTGAAGGCTTGCCGGATTTAAAAGTTGAGCAAGCATTTGAGTTTGCCGATGCTTCTGCAGAGCGTTCTGCCAACGGCTGTACGGTATTACTATCTGAAGCACCAGTGATTGAGTTTTTAAAATCCAACATTGTGCTGATGCAAAATATGATTGAAAACGGCTACGAAGATGCACGCACCTTGCAACGCCGCATTGAGAATATGCAAGCTTGGTTAGCAAAACCAGAGTTGTTGCAGCCAGATGCCGATGCGGAATATGCGCATGTGATTGAAATCGATTTAGCGACGATTAAAGAGCCATTAGTTGCTTGTCCGAATGATCCTGATGACATCAAACCAATGTCAGCGGTGGTTGGCGATAAAATCGATGAAGTATTTATCGGCAGTTGCATGACCAATATCGGCCATTATCGCGCTGCGGCCAAAGTGCTAGAAGGCACAGGTAACATTCCTACGCGCTTATGGATTGCGCCACCAACCCGCATGGATGAAGCACAATTACGTGACGAAGGCGTTTATTCTGTGTTTGGTATTGCCGGCGCGCGCACTGAAATACCAGGTTGCAGTTTGTGCATGGGCAACCAAGCCCGCGTGGCGGATAAAGCAACGGTATTTTCAACATCTACGCGCAACTTTGATAATCGTATGGGTCGCGATGCCCGCGTTTATTTGGGTTCAGCTGAATTGGCTGCTGTGTGTGCTAAATTAGGTCGTATGCCAAGCCATGCTGAATATATGGAAACGATTGGTAGTAAATTACAAAATACGGCTGAAATTTATAAATATTTAAATTTTGATCAAATGACGGAGTACAAAGCCGCATTAGACACTTTAAGCAGCGGCAAAAAAGTGATTCCGATTGCTGAAGTTGCACTTTAAAATTTAAGTCGCCGTAAACTTTAAGTCACCGTTCAATTGTTAGAGCGCGTCAAACAAGCATCAAAAACCGCTAGCAGTTATCTGCCAGCGGTTTTCTTTTTTGCGGGATTCGTTTGGGACGCGCTCACTATCGGCCGCAATGTAGCTGCGACTGACTTAATCATATTTGCGGGCTATTTATTGGCTGCCGCATTGATTCTTTTTTGTATCAGCCGCCCAAATTTTATTTCGCCAAATGAAGCCCAGGATGAAGTTCAAGATACAGCAAAAGTGCCGACGCGCTTATATGCAATCGTTACTTCGCGCTTACCATATTTTTTACTGCAATTCTTATTTGGCAGTTTGTTAAGCGCGCTGTTTATCTTGTATTTTAAAAGTTCTAGCCATTGGCTGGCTTGGCTGATGTCTTTATTATTGGCTGGCTTATTAATCGCTAATGAGTTTTTAGAAAATCAATATCGGCGTTATACCATTAGCTGGGCACTGTTTGGTTTGTGCGCCATGTTGCTATTTAACTTTGCGCTACCGTTTTTGCTGGGCAGTGTGCTGAGTATCTGGTTTTACTTAAGTACATTATTAGGTGCAATTCTTGCCTATTGGTTGTACATAGAAACGCCGAATCATTTAGGCAATATTTGGCCCGTTCCAGTCATTGCAGGTTTACTCATGTTGGCTTATGCGGCGGATATGATTCCGCCAGTGCCGCTGGTAAAACGCGATATTGCCATGGCGTATGCAATCGAGAAAGTGGACGGAAAGTATCAGTTAAGTCAGGCTAAATCGCCATTGTGGAAATTTTGGCGTAAAACCAGCGATGATTTGGAAATAACTAATGGGCAAAGAATATATTGTTTTTCTACGATTTTCGCGCCAGCAGGCTTAAAAACCAAGCTGTTTCACGATTGGCAGTTACATACAAAAAACGGCTGGGTTTTACAGTCGCGCGCCAGTTTTATAGTGAGTGGCGGTCGTTACAATGGCTTTAGAGGTTACACCTATAAAAGTAACCCTGTTGCGGGTGATTGGCGCGTGATTATTAAGACTGAGAATGAAAAAACCATTGCGGTGCATAACTTTTCAGTCAAACTTAACACAGAAAACGCGCCAACTATTCTGCTGCTATATTAGCCATTTAATGAGTAGCAGTTTAATTATTGCGCGTTTTTAATGGTTAAGTCTAAATGTTTAAATTTAGATATGTAAGTCTTAATGCTTAACGTCGCTATGTGCCATTAGTTTATCAATATAGGCAATTGCAACTGCAGACAATACAAAAGTCATGTGAATAATGGTCTGCCAAATCAACACTTTATCCGTTAGGTTTTCTGCATTGATAAACGTTTTAAGCAAATGAATCGATGAAATACCAATAATCGCAGTTGCCAGTTTTACTTTAAGCAAATTAGCATTTACGTGAGAAAGCCAATCTGGTTCGTCCGGATGGCCAGCCAAATTCAAACGCGATACAAAGGTTTCGTAGCCGCCCACAATCACCATAATCAGCAAGTTCGAAATCATCACCACGTCAATTAAACCTAATACAATCAACATGATATCGGCTTCTACAAGGTGCGTGGCTTTTTGTACTAAATGCACTAGCTCCACACCAAAGAAAAATACGTAAACCGCCTGCGCGATAATTAATCCTAAATAAAGTGGTAATTGTAGCCAGCGGCTGCCAAATAAAATATTCGACATGATATTGCCTTGTTTGTATTCGCCGGACGTAGGTTTGATTTTACTTTGCATGGAATTCTCGGAGTTAGACTTAAAAACGATTTGACTTAAAATAACAGGCCGTATTTTACCTTATGTGATGCGGCTTGTGAGTTGATAATTTGCTGTTTCATCTAAGCTTAATAAATCAGTTAAAAGCGGCATCGATTCATTGAGCAAGGCTGGTAAAACATAGGGTGGATTGATAACAAATACGCCGCTACCATGCATGCCGTAACCATTTTCGCTGGGCGCTTGTACCGTTAATTGAATATTTAACCAATTTTGAGGGTTAAGTTCTGCCAATTCTTGACACATTTGTGCTGGTTCTGGGCGCTTTAAAAGTGGATACCAAATCAGATAAGTGCCAGTAGCAAAGCGCTTTAAACTATCTTTAATACAATCAACGACAAATGCGTAATCATCTTTAATTTCATAAGGCGGATCGATTAACACAACCGCGCGCCGCGATGGTGGCGGCAAAGAGGCTTTAATGCCATCAAAACCATTTTGCATGGAAACTTTAGTTTGCCTACTTTTAGATTCGCCAAAATTTTCAAGCAACAATTGATAATCTTTTGGATGCAATTCAAATAATCGCATTTTGTCATCTGCGCGCAAATATTGTGCTGCTATTTTGGGTGAGCCTGGGTAAAAATCTAGAGAGTTTTTCGCATTAAACGATTGAATGCATTCAATAAAATGACTTAATGTTAGTGGCAAGTTTTTTATATCGATTAATCGTGCAATACCTGTTTCAAATTCACCATTTTTTTGTGCAAATGTATCTTTTAAGCCATACAAACCTGCGCCTGCGTGCGTATCAATATATGAATAGGGCGCAGATTTTTGATTAAAATATTCCAGTACAAGGCTTAAAACATAGTGTTTCAATACATCGGCATGATTGCCTGCGTGAAAGGCGTGGCGGTAACTTAACATAAATTTATTTGAAAATTTAAGCGACTAAATATTGCTGTATTTTGCATGCCAAAATTATAGAGGCAAAGCGGCGATTTCTTGTATGATTCCATAAAATATTTAAGCTAATTTAACGCGTTAACTGTACATAACTAAAGGTAATGAATTGAATAATCCGCAACCAGACGACCACAATCATTCTCACGGCAATCCATTCGCCATTCCATTTTTTTTGATTCTAGCTTTTGCCGTCATTGAATTTGCCGGTGGAGTTTGGACGCAATCATTAGCGCTTTTGGGCGATGCGTGGCATATGTTTTCTGATGTGTTTGCGTTGGCGCTGGCCTGGTATGCCTCAACACAAGCGCAAAAAATCCAGTCAAAAAAACATGCTTCTGGGCAAAGTCATATTGAGATTCGCGCGTCCATTATTAATGTGGCGCTGATGTTTGCGGTAGTTATTTGGATTGTATTTGAGGCTATTCAGCGCTTAAAAAATCCACCTAGTATTGCTGGCGGTTACGTCATGCTGATTGCATTTGTTGGTTTGGTAGTAAACGTCGTGGTCGCGCAGCGATTGCACCACCAAGCGAATCATCATGGCGGTAAAGATAATTTAAATCATCGCGCCGCTTTATTGCACGTGTTGGGCGATTTGCTAGGTTCAGTCGCCGCGCTACTGGCTGGTGCGGTGATTTATTTCACAGGTTGGTTAGCGGCAGATCCTATTTTATCGCTATTTATTTCCGCATTGATATTTGCGGTGACATTGAAATTGGCGAATGATATTCGCCTCACATTAAAGTATGGCGTTGCTAAAAGTAACTCGTCACATGATCATCATCATTAAATAATGTCAGACTTAAGTAGTTAACACTTAATTTAAAGGAGTATTTGAATGCCTTATGTGAATATTAAATTAGCAGGCGAAGTGACCCGCGAGCAAAAAGCACAAATCGCCAAAGAAATTACCGAAACCTTAGAGCGCGTTGCGCATAAGCCAAAGTCTTATACTTACATTACGTTTGAAGAAGTCGCTTATGAAGATTGGGCAATTGGTGGACAATTGTTGGATGAATAGCCCTTAAAATAAGCAATCTAAGCCTGTCGTTATTTTGCTGCAATAGTACAGTGTAAAGTTTGATGAATAGTTAAATCTTAGCCTGCTAATGAATCACAACAGTAATGTTAAAATAGTAGTATGTTCGACCCCAAACCCATCTTAAAAAACCTGCCTAATCTGCCTGGCGTGTATCGCATGATTAACGTTGCAGATGAAGTGATTTATGTCGGCAAAGCCAAGGACATAAAAAAGCGGGTTTCTAGCTATTTTAATAAAAACTTAGTCAGTCCACGCACGCGTTTGATGGTGAGTAATATTGTCAAAATAGAAACCACTGTCACGCGTAGTGAAGCCGAAGCGTTACTGTTAGAGAACAACCTGATTAAAGGCTTAATGCCGCGTTACAACGTACTGTTTCGCGATGATAAGTCTTATCCATACATCACGCTGACAGGTGACAAGTTTTCGCGTTTGGCTTTTCATCGTGGTGCGCAGCGTAAAGGTAGTCGTTATTTCGGGCCGTTCCCAAACTCGGTCGCAGTTCGCGAAAGTATTCAGCTTTTGCAAAAAGTCTTTAAGTTGCGCACTTGTGAAAATACGGTATTTGCTAATCGTAGCCGCCCGTGTTTGCAATATCAAATCGAGCGCTGTACAGCGCCCTGTGTCGATTACATCGCGCCTGAAAACTATGCCAATGATGTGAATATGGCTGCGTTGTTTTTAGAGGGAAAAACTAACGAAGTGATTAATGCCTTGGGCGACAAAATGAATACGGCGGCGGCGAATCAGGAATATGAAATGGCGGTGATTTTTCGTGACCGTATGCAGGCTTTGCGCCAAGTGCAGGCCAAGCAATTCGTCAGCGATTTCAGTGTTTCTGATGCCGATGTGATTGCTTGTGCGAATGTTCAAGGTCAGCATTGCATTAACTTGGTGATGATTCGTGGCGGGCGTCATTTGGGTGATAAAAGTTTTATGCCAAAAAATGCGCAAGATGCAGATGTGGTGGAAACAGTAGAGGCCTTTTTAACCCAACATTATGTGGCGCAGAATACGCCGCCAATGATTGTGTGTGGTGTGGAAGTGGATACCAAAACCTTTGAATTGGCCTTTAGCGAACAATCAGAACGCAAAATAAAAATCATCACCAACGCCATCGGCGATAAGCGCGTGTGGTTAAAAATGGCACAAACCAACGCAGAGTTGGCATTAACACAAAAACAAGCAGCAGCAAGCAATCAGGAGGCGCGTTTGATTGCGCTGCGTGAGGCGTTGAATCTGCCAGAATCCACAGAGCGCATTGAATGTTTTGATATCAGCCACACCATGGGTGAGGCGACAGTGGGGAGCTGCGTGGTTTTTGATAAAGGTAATTTGCAGAATAGTGAATATAGGCGCTATAACGTCACTGGCATTACGCCAGGCGATGATTATGCGGCGATGCGCGATGTGCTGACGCGGCGTTACAAAAAAGTGGCGGCAGGTGAGGGTGTACGACCTGATTTAGTATTTATCGATGGTGGCAAAGGTCAATTGGGTATTGCGATAGAAGTAATGCAGGAAGTCGGTTTGGAAGACATTTTGCTAATCGGTATTGCCAAAGGTGAAGAGCGCAGACCAGGTTTGGAAACGATGATATTTTCTGATACAGGTGAGATGCTGAATCTGGAAAAAGATAATCAAGGTTTGCATTTGCTGCAACAAATTCGCGATGAAGCGCACCGTTTTGCGATTACGGGTCATCGCGCCAAACGTGCGAAAGCGCGTATCACCTCAAGTTTAGAAGATATTGAAGGCGTTGGCGCAAAACGCCGCAAAGCTTTGTTAACGCGCTTTGGTGGATTAGACGGGGTGAAAAGTGCTAGTATGGATGAATTGGCACTGGTTGAAGGAATTAGCCAATCGCTTGCAGAAAAGATTTACGAACAACTTCATTAACCCAAATTTTTATAAAAAATAAAGTGTTATAAAAACATATGTTGTGGACAATCCCCAATATCTTAACCGTGTTGCGCATCGCGCTGATCCCTGTATTTGTGGGGATTTTTTATTTGCCAAATGACCAAGCCAGCTTGGGGGCGATTCCCGCACATTGGGTTAACGTGACCGCCGCATGGGTTTTTGCGCTGGCAGCATTTACTGACTGGCTGGATGGTTTTTGGGCGCGCAAGTTTAATCAAACTTCAAAATTTGGCGCTTTTTTAGACCCAGTTGCCGATAAGCTGATGGTGGCTGCCGCATTAATTGTACTGGTGGAATTTGAGCGTATCGGTGCGGTGATTGCCTTGATTATCATTGGCCGCGAGATTGCAATTAGTGCGTTGCGTGAATGGATGGCGGGCACTGGCAGTAATGGTAATGTGGCCGTTGCGACCATTGGTAAAGTAAAAACTGCGGCACAAATGATCGCAATATTATTATTACTTTATTATGACAACTTAAATCTGGGATTTTTGGGGCATTTTAATACCAAATTTGCAGGGCAAATATTGATTATTTTTGCGGCTTTTTTAACATTATTATCAATGGCTTATTATATAAAAGCTGCATGGCCGCAACTTAAAAAGTCTATTCATTAAGCTTTGCGTCTGGAAAATTAATCACGCAATTTAATTATAAAATAGCGATTTGAGTGTTGACCTAAGGCCGAAAACCGCTATAATGCTGGCTGTCTTAACGACGCGGGAATAGCTCAGCTGGTAGAGCGATACCTTGCCAAGGTATAGGTCGCGAGTTCGAGTCTCGTTTCCCGCTCCAAATAATAACTGATACGGCGAATGCATGCATGCTTTCGCCGTTTTGGTTTTAAGTGGTCATTTTTAAGTTTCAAGTACTAAAGTTTTAACTATCTTTTTAAGTGTTTTAAAGTTGTTAACTATTTAGTTTGGTCAGAATTGAAAATGATATATTTAATTGAACAAGTTCTTTGTTGAGTTAAACAATAATGGCGCGATAGCAAAGCGGTTATGCCGCGGCCTGCAAAGCCGTTTAGGCCGGTTCGACTCCGGCTCGCGCCTCCACCCTCTTATTTTACCCCGTCCTAACAAGTCCAAACTAACCTTGTAACGCAAGTAAATACAGGGTTTACATGTGTTAATCAGTCTTAACCAATCCTATTGCATCCAATATAATTAGGTGGTATAAATGAGGGGATATTTGATTCTTACGAATTTGGATACCCCCACATGGCGCTAAGTGATATTGCTGCAAGAAATGCAAAGCCAACAGACAAAGTCCAAAAGCTTTCTGATGCTGGAGGCCTTTACTTATTAATTCACCCTAATGGATCTAAGTATTGGCGACAGAAATACCGCTTTTTGGGTAAAGAGAAAGTGCTGGCTATTGGCATTTATCCCCAAGTAACATTATCTGAAGCTAGATCAAGCCGCGATGCAGCAAAAAAATTGCTTGCTAGTGGTAAAGATCCAAATGAAGTGAAGCAGAGTTTAAAAGCAGAAGCTAAACACCAAGCAGCAAATACATTCGAATTAGTCGCACGTGAATGGCATCTAAAAAAATCCCTCAAGCTAGTAAAAAAAACGCTGATCCGCAATCTGCGTATTCTAGAAATCAATATATTCCCTGAAATTGGCAAAATTCCCATTGAGTTGGTTAAACCAAAAGATTTATTAGCTGCGCTGCAAAAGATTGAAAAAAGGGGCAAGATCGATAGCGCTCATAGGGCTTTGCAACTATGTGGTGAAATATTCCGTTATGCCATCGCAACAGAAAGGGCACAGGCTGATTTAAGTTTGGTGTTAAAGGGTGCACTAGCACCCATTCAAGAAAAACATCATGCAAGTATCACCGATCCTAAAGGCGTTGCTGATTTATTACGTTCATTAGAAGTGTATCAAGGATCTGTTTTAACAGCTCAAGCACTCAAACTTGCGCCATTAGTATTTGTTCGCCCTGGCGAGCTGCGAAATGCTGAATGGTCTGAAATTGATTTTGATAAAGCAGAGTGGCGTATTGCTGCGTACAAAATGAAAATGAAAGCTGTGCATCTCGTGCCGCTTTCTAACCAGGCAATCCAAATTTTCCGTGTACTGCATACCTATACTGGTGATGGGAAGTATGTTTTCCCTGGCCTTCGATCTGCAGATCGGCCTATGAGTGAAAACACTGTGAATGCTGCACTTAGAAAGCTTGGATACGAAAAAGGCGAAATGACTGGGCACGGTTTTAGAAGTATGGCCAGCACGATCTTACATGAACAAGGCTGGCCGCATGAAGCAATTGAAAGGCAACTTGCGCATGCCGAACGGAATAAAGTGAGTGCTGCCTATAACTATGCCGAGCATTTGCCAAAACGTAAGGAAATGATGCAGTCCTGGGCTGATTATCTAGATGAAATTAAAGCTGGTGCAAAGATTGTGAATATCAAGCAAGCATAAAAAAAAAGAGTTTTACCGTCACTCATGCTTCGTGAGTAAAGCGGCAACACTAGTATCCCTTCGAAAAGCTAGCAGCGTGGCCTGACCACTATCAAAACTAAAAAGGAGTTTTAATCATGGTTATTAACATTTTACCTCTTAAGCTTGTTCGCGTTAATAAGTTGGTTAACACATGATAGATTCAGTAGGCATTGCTTCCATACAAAAAAGACTTAAAGCCGTGCTTTTTTATGACGGTGTAGCTGAGAATGAAATGCACTTTCACCTGGCTAAACTAATGGGAGTTTCTGCGCCTATTGCTAAACGAATGCTTGAGGGTAATCACAGGACAATATTAAGGCGAGGCATAGAGGCCTGTATTACCCTCAATGTTTCAGTCGATTGGTTGTATTTTGGTAGACTGGATTATCACCACTGCAAAATAACGTTATTGAGAACAATGCGAATCAACATGCAGGAATATAAGGGATATCCTAAAGAAATTACAGATAAAGCAATGCGATTCAACTTTGCTTTTATTGCAGGGATGACCAAGGCTAAAAACTTAATGAATTTAGTTGAAACCGAAAAAATAAATTACATTGAAGCGGTAAGTCATTTTTAAAATTTAATTTCACTAATGATTTTTTTGAGTTCAGACAGTTAAGACAGTTCAGACATGGCATATTTATTGGCTTGTAGCTGTCTTAACGTTTTTTATACAAGTTAAGACAGTTCTGACAAGTCGTCCTAAGGCGTGCATAGCCGTTCGCATAATAGCAAATATTTTCGCTAGGCCACTTCACGCTGCCGATTCTTCACTAGCAAAAATTAGGTTATATTAAGTTTTAAGTTAAGTATTAATCGTTACGCTGCGCCTAGCAGGGCATAAATATCCCATGCAAAAACATAGGACTCTTAACTATGCTGGTGTAACTCCTTTAAGAGTGCATGAAAGGTGCGAGGTGTTTGAAAACTTTACTGAACAAGAGTTTGCATTTTTTTGTTTTGATGGCTTATTAAGTGAGCGTGACAACAATTCTGTTAAAAACTTCACTCATCAATTTTTATCTAGATGTGACAAAATTATTCACTTGCTGGAAAATCAAAGAGCCGAACAAAACCGTTTGAATGGAGTGACAGTCAGCACCTTCACTACATTAGATCAGTATCTTTATATTATTCAGGATTTGCATCAAATACTATCTCAAATAACCAATTCAAGGCAGCTAAAAAAGGTTTTGCCTGAGTTGAAAATTGAGTCGCTGCGGGCGATGGTAATCGTAGAAAACATAAATTTTAATAAGTACTCAAGCAAATTTTCACCTCTTCTTCCATATTTAGAATCAGCCCATAAAACCAGCACGGCAGTAAAGCTAAATGCAAAGAAACAGTCTGAAAATGCGATTTGTAGAGCACGCATAATTGTTGATAAGTATTACGAATGCCTTAAAGAATGCCACACTCAAGTTAAGACGTTAAAAAAGACAACGCAATATTTTGATAAAAATAATGTGATCGACAAAGATTTGAAGAAAATTACCGCCAAAGAATCAACGATCAGGCGTTCCTTTGAAAGGTTAAATATAAAAATCCCTGTCAAGAGTGGTGACTGACAGGAAGTGGCAATCCTAAAGTGTCATAAAAGACAAACTTAGTCTTTCATAACATACGAAAGGATTCCAATAAATGCCACTTCCTGAAATCATCAGGCTTATTAAAAAGCCCGAAGCATTGAAATTAACGGCCACTTCACATTCAACCTTCCATCTAAGAATTAAAGATGGCATTTTGCCGCCCCCAGTAATACTAGGCGAAAACTCAGTTGCCTATCCACTTCATGAAATTGACGCGATCAACCGTGCACGCCTAGCGGGTAAATCTAATGATGAAATACGTGAGCTCGTTGCAGATCTAGTTAAGCAGCGTAAAGAGGCTACATTATGAAGCCTAAAAATACTGACAATTATGAAGCTAGTTCTGATGATGATTTTTGGATGCAAAGTCAAGATGCCGCTATGGATAAGGCGAAAGAGTTGGGTATTTCAACGTATGGTAAGACCTTAGAGGATCTGCGATATGCAATTTCTCTAAAACTTAAAAAGGGCGTTTGATGGCCAACTACATTAAGCAAGTTGCGGCCGCTGCGCTAGCTTCAATCGATAGCGTATTAAGGCATTGGTGCCCAGGTGGTAAACGTGAAAGTCATGAGTATGTGGCGCTTAACCATAAACGCGCCGATAGCACGTTAGGCAGCTTTAAAGTTAATCTCAATACTGGTGCTTGGTCTGATTTTGCAGTGGATAAAAGCGGAGGCGATCTTGTTGCTTTAGTTGCATATTTAGATGACTTAACCCAATTTGAAGCAGCAAAACAGCTAGGCGCGTTTATTGGCATGCCCTACCAAAATAATGATACACAGAAAAGCGCTACAAGCTCGCAAAACAAAGCGGGCAAGGCTAGTTCATCAACCCAAAAAGACGTTAGCGCGTGGGTAGCAGTCTTGCCTGTTCCCGCTAAAGCACCAGCACCGCCTGCAGCGCATTTTAAAAACGGCAAGCCATCGATGCAATGGACTTATAGTTTGCCTGATGGCATAGCTTGTTATGTGTACCGTTTCGATGCGAAAACCGAAGGGGAACGTAAGCAGTTTGCACCCCTGACATATTGCGAACATACCACTAGCAAAAAGCGTGAATGGCGCTGGCAGGGTTTGGCTGATCCTAGGCCGCTTTACAACCTTGATAAGATTATTAATCAGCCTAATCTGCTAGTGGTGGTTTGCGAGGGTGAAAAAGCCGCCGATGCTGCAGCCATTCTGCTACCGAACGCAATTATTACCACCATGCTTAACGGTGCTCAAAGCCCGAATAAATCGAATTGGGCTGTATTGAAAGGCCGTAATGTTTGGTTATGGCCAGACAATGACGATGCTGGTAAAAAGTGCATGATCGCCATTGCAAATCTGTTGAAGATAGCTGCAGCTGCGAGCGTTAAAACAATCAATCTTAAAGCATTTAGCGGTTTGCCTGATAAAGGCGATGCTGCAGATCTGTTAGCTAGTGGCTTGACTGATCATGCAATGGATGAGTTAAGCAATCGTGATGATTTTTTCGCAGTGCAAAAGGTCACTGATACGATAGAAGCTACTAGCGATAATGATCACAGCCATAATCAAGAAAGCCGCTTTCATTTGAATGATGGTGGCTTATATTATTTTGGTAAAAGCGACGCTGGCAATGATGCGCCACCTTTGTGGATATGCTCAAAACTTGAAGTCACAGCCGTGACGCGAGATGCTAAAAACGAGGCATGGGGACGATTACTTGAATTTGATGATTTAGATGGTGTGCATCATGCATGGGCAATGCCAATGGATCTATTAAGTGGCATGGGCAACGAGTATCGCAGTACGCTGCTAGCGATGGGCTTGCAGTTATCCACCATGCCAAAAGCACGTAACTTGTTAACGCAATATATTCAGACTGTAAAGATCGAGGCAAGGGCGCGTTGTGTGGAGCGTACAGGCTGGCATGATGGCATCTTTGTCATGCCGAATAAAACGATTGGTAGCCAACAAGAAAAGATCATTTTTCAATCAGCCAGCAACGCTCAAAGCACGTTCAAACAAAAGGGATCATTAGCCGCCTGGCAAGAGGCTATTGCTAAACCTTGTGCAGGTAACTCACGCTTGGTATTTGCGATTAGCGCCGCCTTTGCCAGTCCGTTACTTGAAGTGACTGGTATGGAAAGCGGGGGCGTGCATTTCCGCGGTGATTCTAGCACTGGAAAAACGACTGCTTTACGTGTTGCATCATCGGTATGGGGCGGGCTGGATTACATGCAGCGCTGGCGTGCTACAGATAATGGCTTAGAAGGCCTTTCATCACAGCATTCAGATTGTTTGCTAGTGCTTGATGAATTATCACAAGTAGATCCTAAATCAGCTGGCGAGGTTGCTTATATGCTGGCTAATGGTAGCGGTAAGATAAGAGGCTCTAAAACAGGAGGCAATAGCAAAACTTCAACATGGCGACTATTGTTTTTATCAAGTGGCGAGGCTGGGCTTACTGAACATATGGCGATTGCAGGTCGTAAACCAAAAGCGGGGCAAGAGATCCGTTTACTTGATATACCTGCGGACGCGGGCAAGGGCTTCGGTATATTCGACACGCTGAATGATCACATTGGCGGTGCGGCGTTTAGTAAAGCATTAAATGATGCAGTCGCTAAAAACTATGGCGTTGCATCGATCGCATTCTTAAATAAGCTAGTGCTTAACCTGGATAAAATCAGTACACATGTTAAGGCTCTGCAAAAACAGTTCACCGAAAAGCACTTGGCTAGTGATTCAGGTGGTCAGGCAAGCAGGGCAGCTTTACGCTTTGCGTTGATCGCTGCAGCGGGTGAGATTGCTACCGTGTGGGGCATTACAGGCTGGGCTAGTGGAGAGGCTATACAATCTGCTGATACATGTTTCAAGGCGTGGCTGCATCAACGTGGCGGTACAGGCAATGCCGAAGAAAGGGCAATGCTCGCCCAAGTGCAACGATTCTTTGAGCAACATGGTGAAAGCCGCTTTGCAGATTGGGATAGGCCAGCCAGCGATACATCGCAACACGCGCCCAAAACGCTGAATAAAGCAGGCTATCGCAAACACATCGATGCTAAAGATGATGCTGGCGAGCCTATTTACACAGGTGAAACATACGCCCAAGGCGATGAAAAGAAAGCCCACGATACAGAATATTATGTATTTACCGAGACGTTTCGATCTGAAATATGTGCTGGTTACGATTATAAAGTTGTGCAAAAATTATTAGACAAACACGGTGCGCTAGTTAGACCGAAAACGGGCAAGGCGTACACTCGCAACGAGCGATTACCAGGCGAAGGTAAACAGGATATTTATAAAATCAACGTGAAAGTTTTTGGCTTGTTAGCTGAAAATGATGCATAAAGCTGACTGTATAGGATGGCTTAGGACGACTTGTCTGAACTGTCTTAACTTGTATAAAAAGGTTAAGACAGCTTCAAGTCAATAGATAAGCCGTGTCTGAACTGTCTTAACTGTCTGAACTCAAAAAATCATTAGTTAAATTTAAAAGCGTGTAAATAGGGTTTACAAAAGGCCATCAGCGAATTAATTTCGGATGTTTTATTTATGAAGTTGATGGCTAAAGAAAACGAAATGCTATAAAAATTCTCGTTGCTACATGGATGGGGGCGGGTCAAAAGTTCACAGCAAAACATATCTAGACCGTCTGCTTCGTGGAATTTACCCTGAGAGGAAAATTTAGAAAGGGGGGGGGTCGAAAAGCAGTGTTAAAAATTATTGCTATGATTAATAATAAATAACTTCGCTACGAAATTAAAATGTTGTTATTTTCTAGTATATGTATAAACAAATTCAATTATTAGCTCAAAATTTAATTTAAACGACACAAATTATTTGTTTTCCGTTACGATATCTAAAATTTTGTATCAATTTTAGGATTAAACGTAACATGAGCTTTCCCCATTTGTCTGAAGTTTTGAAGATTTTGGACGGTGCATTAAAATCAAATTCTTCCATGGCAATAAATTACGCCGGTCTACTGGCTGACAAGCTGGAAAAGGATGGCCAAAGAGAAGTTTCTGTAAGAATTAGAGAGAGACTATCTAGAGTTTCATCTGCAATCGCTCATGCTCAAGATTCATCAAGACTTTCAGAAGGCCTTCCAATTGACAATGAAAGTAGATTGAATACGATAGATGTGAACATTCCTTCAACTACTCCTATTCAATTATATTTGCCAAGTGCTACAAGGATCCGTATCGAAGAGTTCATCAAATCTTGCCAGAATTATGATGCTCTTAAATTAGCCAATGCTTCAAGTCCATTGCGGGTATTTTTATATGGTCCACCAGGTACAGGTAAAACACAAACAGCAAAGTGGATATCGCAGGAATTAGATCTTCCACTCTTAACAGTTCGTTGCGATACTTTAATAAGTAGCTTATTAGGCCAAACAAGCAAAAACATTCGAAAAGTATTTGATTATGTTGAGCAACGTCCATGCATATTATTCTTGGATGAAATGGATGCATTAGCAACAGCTAGAGGTAACGAGCGTGATGTAGGTGAATTGCAGAGGGTAGTTATATCCTTGTTGCAAAATATTGATGCCTTAGGAGAAAACACAATTATTGTTGCGGCTTCAAATCACGAAAAATTACTTGATCCAGCAATTTGGAGAAGATTTCCATTTTTGGTCCCATTACCCCTTCCAGATGTAGTTCTTAGAATTGAACTTTGGAAAGCAATGTTAGGCTCTTATGCCCCTGATAATCTCGACTGGAAATATTTAGCCGCCCGTTCAAACGCTATTTCAGGTTCTTTAATAGAACAAGTTTCTTTAGATGCAAAGCGTTCAGCCATTATGCAAGGCAGCGCTAAAGTGGATATTTCAGAACTTTACAGACGTCTTTCATTATCATATGCCATTTTAAATCGCCTCGTATTTTCTACAGTGAATCAGGAAGTTAAATGGCTAAGAGAGTGGGATGAAAAACAGTTTTCAATTAGAGAGCTGTCGCGCCTATATGGAATTTCGACAAGAAAAATAACGCAATTTATTAAAGGGGACATTGATGAAAAAGGGGCAGCCAGCTAATAGAGTTCCAAATAGTGGAAATCCTATTGCGCATGTAGTTTTTGAAGCACGTGATTTATCTGGAATCGAAGGAGGTGGTGGTGGCAACACTGAATTTGTTCCTGTAACACAAGAGTTACGGCAAAAATTGACTGAAGATTTGAGAGAAGTCGTTCAAATTGTTGCTCTAGAAACTAATCAATATCCTGAAATTCCAAGCGTTTTAGTTGTCAATTTGAGAGAAAACGCAATTGCAAAAAGTCATAGACCCCTTGAAATGATTTATGAGGCGGGAATGTCTACAGCCGGACATGGTACTGCGAACGAAATGCTAGTTTCTGCCAGTTTAGATGGCTTGGCAGAATTGGAAAGAGTGGTTAATGAACGAAATATTTTGAAGATTAGGGCTAATCTAAGCACAGTTGAAAAATTCGAAGCATGGGGATTAAACAAAAGGCTGCCAAAATATTTAAGAGGAATAGATGTAGCACAAATTTTTAACCTTCTAGAATTGATGGGCGATCGATTATTTTTAAGGCTTTTTACACATCGTACAAAAAGTGTATCAAATTTAATTTTCAATTCATTTATAGATCTTTTGAAAAGGGGACAACTTCACTTTACTGTTTTAGAGCAAAAAACGGGGGGTGCAATCATTCTGCTAGAAAATAAAGGATTGTCACTAGAAGTATTTTCAAAAATAGTAAATTTTCCTGGCTTGAAATATCTAATGCCAGAGCCTCAAGTAACAACAGATCAATTAATGCATGCTGATAATGAAGAAATGGCTCCACAATTCAGTTTTCCTTCAGAAAACTATCCCACAGTTGCTGTATTTGACACAGGAGTTGATCCAGGTAACTTACAAATCAATCCTTGGGTAGTTGGAAGAGATATTTATGTACTCCCGCCAGACACAAATTTTGTTCATGGTACACAAGTAAGTTCTTTATTAATAAATGCGCATGGGCTGAATGCGAATCACACACAAATTCCAAACCTACCTTGTAATATTTATGACGTATGCGCACTTGAATCTTCTGGGTCTGGAATTGGGGATTTAATAATAAGGTTACGAGCTGCTCTAGCAAAAAATAATAAAATTAAAGTCTGGAATTTGTCTTTGGGGGGTGCTGAAATATCTGACGACGAATTTAGTGAATTTGGTAAAGAGTTGGATCAACTAAGTGATGCATATAATGTATTGTTTGTAGTAGCTGCAGGAAATTATATAGGGGAGCCCAGAAGGGGTTGGCCGGTCGGAGCTGGATTATTTCCAGATAGAATATCTGAACCTGGTGATTCAATACGTGCGATAACTATTGGCTCTATAGCACATTTAGAAGATGAGAACAGTTTAGTTAAAATAGGCGAACCAGCACCATATTCTAGAAGAGGCCCCGGACCAGTATTTACCCCTAAGCCAGACATCGTACATCTTGGAGGTAATGCGGATGGAAGCCTAAAATCTAAAGCTATTGGAATTAATGTAATGATTCCTGATGGCACTTTAGTTTGTTCGTGTGGCACCAGCTTTGCTGCTCCTATCGCTGCTGCACTTGCTGCACATACTTGGCAATCTCTGGACATACCGAACCGAAATATTCCATTAGTTGTTACACCTTCGATGGTCAAAGCTTTATTAGTCCATAGTGCTGCTATTTCTTCCCCAGAACGTGACTCAAATGAACGTAGATATTATGGTTCTGGATTGCCAGTAGATCCCATGTCTGTACTCTTTGACTCTGAATCTAGTTTTACAGCAATGTTCGAAGTTGATCTTGCAGATGGAGTTAAATGGCGAAAATCACCATTTCCAATTCCTCCTTCTTTGATAATTGATGGAAAATTATCGTGTGAAATTATTATTACTGCTGCTTATGCCCCGCCTATTGATTCTTCTGCAGGGACTGAATATGTCAGAGTAAATGTTGATGTTGGGTTTGGGTTTTTGCAAACAACCGATGATGGTAAAGTCAAATTTACTGGCCAGGTACCTGCGGATGGAGAAATAGGTACCACCGGATTTGAGCAAGCCCAAATTGAATACGGAGGAAAATGGTCACCAATTAAAATTTACCGGAGGTCAATGCCTAAAGGAGTTAAAGCTGATAATTGGGCATTGCAAGCAACGATGTTGCGACGTGCAAATGAACCCACACTAGCAACTCCACTTAGGGTCAATATCATAATCACTTTAAGATCATTAAATGATAATCCTAATGTTTATAACGAAGGTCAAAGATTACTAGCGGCTACTAATTGGATTACTCAGAAACTGCCAATAGGCGTGCCAGTGAAAATTTAAAGTAATCTCAATTTTCAAGAATGCAATTCACTTACATTAAGCAAACTTATTTGGGGGTACAAATAGGGGTATAAATTATATTGGTAATTTATAAGTCCTATATTCTATTATCTTACAAGCCATGATTCGACAGAGGCTCGCCCTCCAACATCCCCAACAATCTCTATAAACGTTAATAAATTTGTTAAATTGTATTAAATCTTGCGCACTCGTTGCAGATAATCAAAGATTAATACTTTGTACAATTGTAGTATTATGCAAATGTTGATACATTACTTTAAGTACATAATTTAACGGGTTGAAATGATGAGTCTAGACAACAAAAGTCAGGACACAAATAATCCAAACGTTGTCAATCCAAGCGATGCAAATCAGCCCGCCGCAAAATCAATCAGCCTGCAAAGCAATTCGGCTGAGCCAGCTAGCGTTAAACAATCTGTAGATGTTAACTTGGATGCTTTGATACAGGACCAAGTGAACGGTAGCGATTCGCTGCTGAATTGTTTGCTATTGGCTTGCCGCGCACACCAAATAGTCACAACTAAAGACGCTTTAATCGCAGGATTGCCGTTGCGTAACGGCAAAATGACGCCTGCTTTATTTAAGCGCGCAGCAGAGCGCGTTAATTTATCGGTCACTATTCTAAAAAAACCAGTCAACAAAATCCGTACTGAGTTTTTACCAGTCACACTTTTATTGCAAAACGATGAAGCGTGCAAGTTGATTGGTTTTGATGCAAAAACCAATCAAGTACGTGTGATTTATCCGGAACTTGGCGACGCTGAGGTGCTGGTTGCTTTAGATGAAATTGCTGCCCAATATTCTGGGTATTGCATCGTCACTAAGCCTAAATACGTGTTTGATAAACGTGCGCCGATTGTCGGCATAGTGCGTTTAAGGCATTGGTTTTGGGGCACTTTGGCTGAAAATAAGAACATTTACCGCGATGTGATGGTGGCGGCATTTGTAGTGAATATTTTTGCATTAGCCATGCCGCTTTTCACCATGAATGTTTACGATCGCGTTGTGCCGAATCGTTCAATAGAAACTTTGTGGGTGTTAGCAATTGGTGTTTCAGTGATTGTGCTGGGTGATTTTATTTTACGCACCATGCGCGGCTATTTTTTAGATTGGGCCAGCACGCGTATCGATATCAAACTCAGTTCGCGCATTATGGAGCAGGTGCTTGGTTTGCGTATGGAGCAACGGCCTAATTCTGTTGGTTCATTCGCCAGTAATTTACGCTCGTTTGAAAGTGTGCGCGATTTTATTACTTCTGCCACGATTACCACCTTAATTGATGTGCCTTTTGGTATTATTTTTATCATCGTGATGGCTTGGATTGCGCCATTAATGGTGGTTCCGGTGATTGTTGGCGCAATCGTCATGCTGGTTTATGCGTTTAGTGTACAAAGTAAAATGCAAGCACTTTCTGAAACCATGTACCGCGCGAGTGCTTTGCGCAATGCCACGTTAATCGAAAGTTTGGTGGGTTTAGAAACCATCAAAGCGTTAGGGGTAGAAGGCGGCATGCAGCGCAAATGGGAACATAGCGCGACTTACTTAACCGAAGTGGGTAGCAAATTACGCTTATTATCTTCGTCAATCCAAAATGGCTCTAGTGCCATCCAGCAATTAATTACGGTCAGTTTGATGTTATTGGGCGTGTATTTGGTGACCAAAGGCGATTTAACCATGGGCGGTTTAATTGCTTCGACCATGCTGGCATCACGCGCTTTAGTGCCGATTTCGCAAACAGCAGGCTTGCTGACGCAATACCATACCGCGTCCACCTCTTTGCAATCGTTAGATGACATTATGAATAAGCCAGTGGAACGTCCGCTGGATTCTAATTTCTTATCGCGCAAAAGTTTTAAAGGTGATATTGAATTTAGAGAAGTGAGTTTTGATTATCCTGGTGCTGAAGAAAGCGCGCTGACCAAAGTTTCGTTCAAAATAAAAGCCGGTGAACGTGTGGCTTTATTGGGCCGCATGGGTTCTGGCAAAACGACTATTCATAAGTTAATTTTGGGTTTATATCAACCGACTGAAGGCGCTATTTTGATTGATGGTATCGATGCGCGCCAAATAGACCCGGCTGAACTACGCCGTTGTGTGGGATATGTGCAGCAAGAAACGCATTTATTTTACGGTACTATGCGTGACAACTTAACTGTCACGATGCCGCATGCCGATGATGCAACTGTTTTAGCGGCGGCGCATGCCGGCGGTATTGATGAGTTTATCAACGCGCATCCTAAAGGCTTTGATCTAAGTGTGGGCGAACGTGGTGAAACGCTTTCTGGCGGGCAAAAACAAGGTGTTGGCATTGCGCGGGCGTTAATCGGTAAGCCGTCTATTATTTTGTTGGATGAGCCGACCAGCGCGATGGATCATTCTGCGGAAGATGCCGTAAAAAAACGCTTGATGGATGCGGCGGTTGGCAAAACCTTATTATTGATTTCTCATCGTACTGGTTTGTTTGATTTAGCTGACCGCATTATCGTGATTGATTCTGGCCGTGTGGTGGCAGATGGCGCTAAAGCGCAAATCATCGAAGCCTTGCGTGCTGGTAAGATTGGTAAGGCGCTTTGAAACACGATATGACAATTAATATGCCCTTAAAAATAAGGTTAAGTCAGGTGTTAAGTATGCTGATTTTAAGTCCTATAGTTAAAAATCACGTACCTAAGTATCTATTATTTAGGACGATTCGATGAGTCAGGGATTATTTAGAATCATCGGTGCGCTTAACGCATTTTTAAACAAACAATCCTGGATAACTGCACCCATCTATTGGATGGTGAATCGCGTTGTGCCTACCGAAACACGGGATAATTTGGCTTGGGAAGAAGAAGCCGAACTAGCGATTATGGAACAAAAACCGCTTAAAGCCCGAAAGCTACTTTATGGCATTTTGGCTATTCTATTTGTCGTCATCACTTGGGCTTTTTTTGCCAAAGTAGATGAAGTAACGCGTGGCGAGGGCAGGGTGATTCCATCACGCCAAGTACAAGTGATTCAATCTTTAGATGGCGGGATTGTGTCTGAAATTTTGGTGAGGGAAGGTGATTTAGTTAAAGCAGGAATGGCTTTGATTAAGATTGATGAAACGCGTGCGGTATCCTCTTTGCGTGAAAATAAAGGCCAGTATTTAGCGCTGTTGGCTAAAGAGTCGCGATTAGAAGCGCTGGCAAACGGCATTGCTTTTAATCCGCCACCAGAAGTGAAAGCGGCAGATCCGCAAGTATATGAACAAGAAAAATCTTTATACAATGCCAGCCAAGATGAGTTAAATTCGATTGTGAATATTGCGCGAGATCAAATGTCACAACGTGAAAAAGAGTTGATTGAAGTGCAATATAAACGTGACGTTGCTGAAAAAACTTATGAATCAGCCGCTAAAGAATTGGCTGCTAATAGACCATTATTAGCCAGCGGTGCGGTTTCAGAAATTGATATTTTAAAATTAGAGCGTGAAGCAACGCGTGCGCGTGGTGAAATTGATCAATCAGGCGCGCAAATTAGCCGTATTCAAGTATCTATTTCTGAAGCCAGACGCAAGATAACTGAGGCAGAACAAAATTTTCGCAGCAAAGTACGCACAGAGCTAAATGAAACCAGCGCCAAGTTGAACAGTATCTCTGAAACGGGTGTCGGCTTAACCGATAGGGTGAAACAAGCCACATTGAAGTCGCCAGTTAACGGCAGGATAAGCCGATTATTTTATAATACGGTTGGTGGTGTGATTCAGCCAGGTAAAGAAGTATTAGAGGTTGTACCAAGCGATGATGCGTTAGTATTAGAAACCAAAGTTGAAATCAAAGATATTGCATTTTTGCGCCCTAATCAACCAGCAATTGTTAAGTTAACCGCTTACGATTACACCATTTACGGCACGCTGGATGCGAAAGTGGAAAGTATCGCTGCCAACTCAACTGTCGATGAAAAAGGCAATGCGTATTATGTGGTGCGTGTGCGTACAGATAAAACCAGCTTAGGTAAAGGTTTGCCGATTATTCCTGGCATGATCGCGCAAGTGGATATTTTGACTGGCAAAAAAACCATTCTTTCTTACTTACTTAAACCTGTGCTTAAAGCAAAATCGTACGCGCTTACCGAAAGATAATCGTAGGGAATGCAACATATCTTTATTAGTCCATTACCAGTGGCGATGAGCAGCTGGTCTGAAGCGTTTCCATCTGCTTCTATTTCAGCCGATTTACCAAACTCCACCAGAAAAAAAGACCAAGAAACTATTTTTTGGCTGCATATAGATGAAGATAGACAGCATTGGATGACAAAGACCATTGCGACTATTCTGCAAGATTATAAAAATGCCAAGATTGTCATTTTAGCGAACAAGCCAAATCACACTGAATCGCTTTATGCATTGAATTTAGGTGCGAGAGGATATTGCCATGCTTTTTCAGCACCTAATGTATTGAACGAAATTAAAACCGTGATTGTGAATGGCGGCATTTGGTTAGGGCAAGAATTTCTACAGCGCTTAATCGAAGCTTCAATCAAGTTAGTTGAAAATCAGCCAGAATACGTTGAAAGCTTATTAGCAAAGCTGACAAAACGTGAAAAAGAAGTGGCGGCTGAAGCAGCAAAAGGGTTAAGTAATAAAGAGATTGCCAGAGTGTTAAGTATCACTGAACGCACGATTAAGGCACATTTAGCCGCGATATTTGAGCGCTTGGGGGCAAAAGACAGGCTTCAGTTAGCGTTAATGCTGAACGGGAATTTTAAAAAGTCTTAGCTTTAATCAGGCACATTATTTTTTGCTATAAATATTAGGTTAAGTAATGTTAGCTAAACTTAATTCCCGGTCCAGTCATACCATCAATGCCGATTAGTTTTAATGCTTCTATTTCGCTGATTGTTTGCACACCTTCCGCAATCGCAAGCACACCAATCGAGTGGGCGATCATGCATAAGCCGCCTAATAAAGTTTTATTGGCTTCATTTTGATGAATATCACGGATGAGTGACGCATCGATTTTGATGTAATCTAAACCGACATCATGCAATTCACCTAGACTGGAAATGCGAGAGCCGACATGCTCAATGCCTATTTTGCAACCTAAACTTTTTAGTGTGGTGCAAAAACGCTTAAACGCTGAAAAATGATCAAAAACGCCTTTTTCTGGCACTTCAAAATAGAGTAGATGCGCAATACTTAAATTGGGTTCGATCAACTTAACCACTTTTTCAGTGAAATTTGCATCGCATAAGGCTTCTGCAGATACATTCAAACCAATGGGATGTGCGCCAATTGACAGTGATTCTATGGCGGTTTCAACCACTAACTCATCTAGACGGCTCATTAAATTAAGTTGATGCGCCCACACAAGAAACTCGCCTGCGCATAACCAATTTGCATTTTTCTGCAATTGAAGCCTGACCGGACTCTCGAAATGAATCAGTTCACCCATTTGATTAACGACTGGGTAATGCTGAAATTTGATGCGTTTATTGGTGAACGCACTATTCAGTAAAATTTCCCATTCAATTCGGCTTAGCTCTAGATCGCTTGGAATGGCGTCTTCATTGATTATATGCAAAATATGTTCACTTACGCTTACATCAATTTCATCCAGCGCGCTATCTAAGCGCGCTACTAATTTTGTGGCGATATCTGATTTTGTGACTTGAGTCGCTGCTGAAATAAAACGTGCATCTAATTCACTATGGCTAGGGATATGTAATTTTTCTAAAAGACTTTTTATCTGATTGCCAAGCGCATACGGGTCGAGCGCAGTCGTCGAGAATAGTGCAAAATCTGTTCCGTTAAGGCGTCCTGCAAATAGCGATGGCTGGCTTTTACAGGCGTTTTCTAATGTCTCGCCAATCAATTTAAGAAAAGCATTGGTTTCTTCATAGCCCATACTTTGATCGATCAAATGCAGATTGGTTAGCCTTGATATGATTAGCACGCCTTGATTGAAATGTTCCTCATGAGCAATATTCGAATCCATACTTTTAATAAAATAATGGTGATTCATTAACCCAGTAATTTGGTCAAAATTGGCTTGATAACGCAATTTTTCCAATCGCAATGATTCATCTTGAACATTGTTTTTGATACGATTGGAAAGCGTATTCATCGCACTGACAACGGCTTTAAATTCAGTCGTTTTTGGCTCTTCAATTGTAATGAAACGGTTTTCACCGATTGCGGTGGCCTGATTCACAATATCTTTAAGTGGATCAAGGATTTTTCGCAGCGTTTGGCTGCCAACATAACAACTGAACAAGCCGATGACCAGAGACCAAAGTGCGATGAATAGCGTAGATTCCCAAAGTTTATCGTACGCAAAATTTAAATTACTTCTTACTTTCAGCGTTCCATATTGCGACCAACCGTCTTGTACTTCGGCAACACCAGTTTGGATTTTAATGGTGAAAATACGTGTAAACCATGCGGGTGCTTTAGTTTGACTTTGTGTATTGACGCGCTCAGTCAATAATTCGCCCAATGGATTAAACAAGCCAATATATTCATAATGGCCCGCATCAAATTGAGCTGAAATCAACAAATCTATCGTAGCTGAATCTTTTGGCAGCTGCGACATTGACAGTGCTAGCGAGTTGGCATTATCAATATTTTTGACCTGTAATTGCTCTTCAAGATAGTATTTGCTGAATAACGTACTCAGCACAAAACTACCACCTGATGACAAAATCAGTATGTAGATAATCGCTAACCAAAGTTTTTTATTCAGTGACACTTTCTATTCCTCACTTTAATTATTTTATTCCATCTGCTCGAATTCGGGATAAAACATCTCGCCATCTAGATAAATTAGATTGCGCTTCTCCCTTTGGTTTACTGCTTGAGCCTACCCACAAACCTTTATCGTTAAAGCTAAAAATGGGAGATAAATCTTTTCTGCTAGAGGCGGGCAGGATTTCGGATATTAGATTATCTAAGATTAATGGTTCAGATTGCGGTGTCTCATAATAACTAAGCACCATGTGCGCTTGCAAAGACCTTATGCCATCGTGAATGATTTCAGCTCTGACATAAGTGAGCCGTAGGCGATTGTTATCAACGTTTAACACTTTTAAGAATACATATTTTGCGATACTAAAGTCTTCGCAATCGCCAGCCTGTCGTCCAAGGGATTCTAAAGGCGTAGCCCAATAATCGGATTGTCCCCATAGGGGAAAATCATCTGTGAAACTAATTTTATGGTTAAAAAAATCGTTAACTTGTTTTAATTTTTCAAGTTCTGAAGCTGAACGTAATTTTTGAATTAACTGATTCAGTTCTACAACATCTTGACGCGCTTCTGGCCCATATCTTTCACTGGCAAGCGTGACTAGTTTGCTGAAATCATAATCAGATGCGTAAATGCTAGACAGCCCAACGACGACCAGCAAAAGTGCAGGAATGAGTTTATTGACTTGTTTGACAGTTATTTGTATTTTTTTAGTCTCAAAATCATCTTTGCTCCAAAGCTTGATCTTGTAGCATGGCAAAGATACGCAAACTATTGATTGCCGTATTGACAGTCATCATAACTGATAGTGTTGTCACTTAAACATTTAGGCGTTTTATTTTTAAATTTAAATACTGGTTTTTTAAGGGTTAAGTCAGTTTTTTCTTAGCGTAAAAGTGGAAGATTTAAGCTTCTATATTGTCCTTTGGTACAGTATATTTGTTGCGAATATAAGTATTTAATGTGGCTGTGAAAAAAGCTTTAATGCGCGATTTCAAACGTATTATGACAAGCGCACTATTAATAGATGAATTTTAGGAAACGATCATGGCATTAGTCGGCACAGTTGTATCAATTACGGGCATCGCATATCTGGTAGCAGAAAATGGCGAGAGACGTGAGTTAAAGTTGGGTGACCAAGTGCAAACAGGCGATGCCATTCAAACACCACGCGGTGTGGAGGTTGAATTAGAACTCACTACTGGTCGATTGATCAATATTCATTCTGAACAGTTGGTTCAATTTACTGAGGAACTGACAGCGGCTATTGAGCCGAGCAATGTTGATAGTGCTGTGAATCTTGCGACGATTGAAACGGTTATTAAAGCCATTGAAGAGGGCAAAGATATTAATGCGGTGTTAGAAGAAACAGCCGCAGGTCAATCGGGTCAATACAATAGTTATGGCTTTAATTTTGTGGATTTATTTAAAATCACAGACATCTTAAATGCTTTCAATTTTGCGTTCGATTATCAGATAGGCCAAAGAGTTGACACTAGTCCAGTGGTAGACGGCGACGATATTACCTATTCAGGATTGCTCATTGACAATCCGCAAACGCCAGGTGTTATTTCGCCTGTGAACAATGCGCCAACAGCCGTAAATGTGACAGCAAATGGTTTAGAGGATGCTACTTCAATCGCCATCACTTTAAGCGGCACTGATGTTGACGGCACGATTGCCAGCATCACGGTGAATACCTTGCCTGCCAATGGGTTACTTTATGTGGATGCGGCACTGGCCACGCTTGTTGTTGCGGGTGCTACTTATTTAGGCAGTTCTGCCACTTTCTATTTTGTACCAGATGCCAACTCTAATGGCAACGCGAGTTTTGCCTATATTGTCACAGACAATTTAGGTTTGAATAGTGCCACCGCTACGGCAACGATTGCCGTTGCAGCAGTCAATGATGCGCCTGCAATCAATGATGAAAATATTGGCGTAACTGAAGATACGCCAGCGACGGGCAATGTGTTAGCGAATGATACTGATGTCGATGGTAATCCATTATCTGTCACACAATTTACCGTTGATATCGATGGCAATGGTTCTCCAGAAGTTTTTGTGACTGGCACCACTGCGACGATTATTGGTGTTGGTACTATTGTCATTAACGCGAATGGCGACTTCACTTTTACGCCAGCACCTAATTATGCCGGACCAGTTCCACCAGTTATTTACACGGTTTCAGATGGCAGTTTAACTGCTACAGGTAGTTTGAATTTAGGCCCGATTACACCAGTTAACGATGCACCGATTGCGGTAAATGACAGCATCACAATTGACGAAGATACATCTTACACTAGTGTGGTGAGTTTGATTGCCAATGATACCGATGTAGATCATCCGGTATTAACTGCAGTGGCTGGCACTTATACAACGACACAAGGTGGCAGCATTACGATTGCCGCGGACGGCAGTTATACCTACACGCCACTACTTAACTTTAATGGTATCGACACGGTAAACTACACCGTCACCGGCGGCACATTGACTGATATCGGTACTCTGAGCATTACAGTCAATCCAGTTAACGATGCACCGATTGCGGTAAATGACAGCATCACGATTGACGAAGATACGCCTTACACCAGCGCGGTGAGTTTGATTGCCAATGATACCGATGTCGATAATCCGATATTGACTGCAGTGGCTGGCACTTATGCAACTACACAAGGTGGCAGCATCACCATTGCTGCGGACGGTAGTTATACTTACACGCCACTACTTAACTTTAATGGTGTCGACACGGTAAACTACACCGTCACCGACGGCACATTGACTGACATCGGTACTCTGAGTATCACTGTTAATCCCATTAACGATGCGCCAGTTGCAATGGATGATGTTGCAACGACCAGTATTAATACCCCAATTGATATTAATGTTAAAGCGAATGATATTGATGTTGACAATACAACTGCTCAATTGACTGTATCGAATCCAATTTTGACTAATTCCGCACAAGGCACGGTTTCAGTTAATCTCGATGGCACGCTTCATTTCGAGCCAGCGTTTAATGTATTTGGTTCTGTTGAAATTACCTACACATTAACTGATCCAGCAGGCTTGAGCGATACAGCAACGCTTACTGTCAACGTTGGTAATAATACGCCTCCTACTGGAGCAGATAATGTGGTCACTATCAATGAAGATGCGCTTTATATATTTCAGGCGAATGATTTTGGATTTAATGATGTTGATGCCGGACAGAGTTTTAATGGTATTCGTATTGATGCCTTGCCACTAAATGGCACATTAATGTTGAATGGTTCCCCGATTAGTACTGGTGCTGTAATCAGTATTATTCAATTAAACGCAGGACAGCTTAGATTTGTGCCTGTGAGCGATGCCAACGGCGCGTCTTATGCCAGCTTTACATTTAGTGTACAAGATAATGCTGGAGGGTTCGATGCCACACCTAATACGTTCACATTAAATGTAACTGCAGTGACCGATATTACCAACGACACGGTGACAACCTATGAAGATACACCCATTACATTTAATGCAATTACAGGCACTAATGGCGCAACGCCTGATACATTTGAAAATTCAGCTCGTGCCATTACCAGTGTTACTCAAGGCACTAATGGTACAGTCAGCTTTCTAGCAAACGGTAATATAACTTATACGCCTAATCCAGATTATTTTGGCGGCGACAGTTTTACTTATACTGTAACTTCAGGTGGCGCGACAGAGACGGCGACAGTTAACGTGACAGTCAATTCGGTCAACGACGCGCCGGCTGGCACGGATAAAACCATCAGCACCTTAGAAGACACAGGCTACAGCTTTAGCGCCGGCGACTTTGGCTTCACGGACCCGACAGACAATCCAGCCAACAGCCTGCAATCGGTGGTGATCACCAGCATACCGGCTGGCAGCAGCTTAAGATTAAGCGGCGTCGCCGTCACCGCTGGACAAGAGATCAGCCTAGCCAACATCCCTAACTTGGTGTACACCCCGGCGGCCAACAGCACCGCCAGTACCAGCTTCACCTTCCAAGTCCGCGACAACGGCGGTACGGCTAATAGCGGAATTGATCTAGACCCAAGCCCGAACACCATCACCTTAACCGTGACCCCGGTCAACGACGCGCCAGTCAACACACTCCCGGCCAGCTATGCAGCCACTGAAGACACCGCACTTAAACTCAGCGGCTTAAGCATCAGTGACGTCGATGCGGCAGCTTCACCGGTAACGGTCACCTTAGGTGTTGCCAGCGGTACCTTAACCGCGGCCAATGCAGGCGGCGTCACTGTCACCGGCACTGGTACCGGCAGCATCGTCTTGGCCGGCACAGTCGCCAACATAAACACCTACCTGATAACTGTTGCCAACCAACCGACCTATAACCCGGTCCTCAATGCTAATGGTCCGGTCACCTTAACCATGGTCACCAACGATGGCGGCAACACCGGTAGCGGCGGTGCCTTAAGCGACACCGACACCAGTATTATCAACATCGCCTCAGTGAACGATGCACCGGTAGGCGTTGTAGAAAGCTTTGTTGTGACCGAGGGTGCCACGGCTATATTAGGTAATGTATTAGCCAACGATACGGATGTTGATAGCCCATCCCTGACTGTAGGACAGTTTGCTATTAACGTTTCCGGCACTGGGGCACAGGCTGCTAATGGCATAAATTCCATCACTACCACTCTTGGCGGCACTGTAGTAATGAATGCAAATGGTACCTTTACCTATACTGCGCCTGCATTCAGAAATCACAGTGATGCAACCCCTGATACTGATAGCTTTGTATATCGCGCTTCTGATGGGACGGCAACATCTGACTGGACGACTGTTTCAATCAATCTGACAGATACAGGACCTGTAGCTTATAGTGACACCGCTAGCCTGAGTGGTGGTGGCTCTATTTCTGGCAATGTAATCACGGGCACTGGTAACATAGCTGTCGGTGGGGCGGATGTGTTGGGTGCTGACGCGGTTTCGATAACCAATGTAAGTGTGACGCAAGGTACTGTGGTTTCCAATACTGTTGGTGCAGGTAATGTCCGCACTATAGTCACTACTAATGGCACATTGGTCATTGATCAGGATGATGGTAGTTATACTTATACTAAAGCGACGGATAAAAGTGTAGCTGCCGGAACAAATACTGCTACTCAATCAGTCTGGACTGCGGCCGGATTTAATACTTATGGTTACGATACCCCTGTCGCTGCCGGGATATATAACAGCCCGTTCGTTGGTGGCACTCCTGCAAATGGCATTAACTTTACTTCAATGACTGCTATCCAAGCTGGGTATGTTCGGTATCGAAATAATGGCGGTACTGGTGATGATGGTCTCGGTGTAGAAAGTGTGGTCGGGAATTCTGCCAACAACAAAATTGAGAGTAATGAGCATCTACTTATAGATATAGGTTTATCTTCACAGTCAGCAACAATAACTTTGACTGACCTAGCTCTTCTTGAAACTGCCACATGGCGAGCTTATGCAGCTGATGGCAGTTTTATCAGCGGCGCTACGGGTACGATTAATGGTGGCCCTCTTCTTAACACTATTGTGAGCGCGACAATTACAACAACGTCTCCTTTTGCATATTTGGTACTGTCTTCTACGGGAAGTAATTTCCGTATTGATGGTCTCACTGTTACACCAGTTGCTATGACCACGTCCAACATCTTTATCTACACGCTTACTGATGCCGATGGTAGTACTTCATCCGCAACATTGACAATTAATCCTGGCATTGCACCAGTGATCGACCTTGATGCTTCAGGCGTAGGTAATGGTTTTGCTACTGCATTTACGCAAGGTGGGGCAGCAGTATCGATTGCGGATACCGATATCAGTATTACTGATGCTGACTCTGCCAATATTACCAAGGCCACTATTACATTGACCAATGCACAAGCCGGCGATGTATTGGCCGCCGGTACGCTGCCCGGTGGTATTACTGCCTCTATTGTCGGCAATGTAGTGACCTTGACAGGTTCGGCTACCCTTGCCAATTACCAAACGGCAATTCGTGCGATTACATTCAGTACAACTAGCACAAATACGGCATCGCGTAGCATTGATGTAGTGGTGACTGATGGCGCAAATAATAGCAATACGGCGACTACTACTGTAGCAGTGTCTTTGCTGAATGCACCAGTGATTGATTTGGATGCATCCAACGCTGGTACTGGTTTTACTACGACTTACACTGAGAATGGTGCAGCAGTATCGATTGCTGATACGGATATCAGCATTACCGATGTTGACTCAGCCAATGTTACTGGTGCCACCATTACACTCACTAACGCACAAGCAGGGGATGTATTGTCTGCTGGCATACTGCCTGGTGGTATTAGCTCAAGCGTTGTTGGTAATGTAGTGACTTTAAGTGGTGTAAGCTCACTTGCGAACTATCAAGTTGCGATACGAGCTATTACCTATGCAAACTCTACCGAAAACCCAAATACCACCCCGCGTATTATTAATGTGGTAGTGACCGATGGAACAAGTAACAGCAATACCGCTATCACAACGATTGCGGTGACAGCCGTGAATGATGCGCCAGTTAACACCGTTCCAAGTGCACAAACTACCGCCGAGGATATTAGCAAGGCCATTGTCGGCCTTAGTATCAGCGATGTGGATGCTAGTAGCAGCAGCATGACAGTGACTCTGTCGGTTACTAACGGTACGCTGACTGTCACTGGCGGCAGTGCCACCATTACGGGTAGCGGTACGGGAACAGTTACCTTGACAGGAGCTGTGGCAGCAATTAATGCGACTTTGGCATCGAATGTGACTTATCTGTCAGCACCTAACTATTACGGTAATGATACTCTCACCATGACGACCAGCGACAATGGTAATACGGGTACTGGTGGTGCACTCATCGATGTAGATACTGTCAATATTACAATTACATCAGTGACTGATGCGCCGCAAATAATCATGCCAACATCGTTGTTCAGTATCCACGCTGGCACACCAACTGCGGCTATCAATACAACTACTGCAATTACACAAGCCAATATAGAGGCTGCATTGGGATTGCCAGCCGGTTCTCTGGATAACCGTTTTGATCCACCAGTTGGTGGAGCGAATGACCCGGGAACCGTAGATGTATTTGATGGCGCCTATACTAATTACGCAATCACCCTTGCTGCGGGTACTCAAGTTGCATTCGACTGGAGCTTCTTCAATGGCGAGCTTGTGCTTAGTGAGATTAATAATGGATATAACGATGTCGCGGTACTGGTCATTACTGATCCAAATGGTGTGGTTACCTATCAGCTACTCTCATCATCAGAGCAGACCGGTATCAATGTGAACGGCGCCACAGTAGATGCGACCGGCACAGTTAATTACACTCCTGCAATTACGGGGCAGTATCAATTCTCGTGGCTGGTACTTAATGCGATTGATGGTAATAATGACTCTCAGCTTTCAGTTGGGGCACCTAAAATTTCCTATAATGGGAACAGTTATGGTGCACCAATCACATTCCCAATTAATGTGTTGCCTGTGGGCGACGAAACTATCGGCCTGATTACTATCTCCGGCCTGCCATTGAGCGGTGTAGGGTTCAGTTTCATTGGCTCAAATGGCGATGCTGTTGGAACTAATCTGGGAGGTGGCTCATGGAGCTTTACTGAGTCTCAGCTGAGCAGTCTGCAATTATTAACACCGCCAGATTATGTTGGAACGATGAACCTCACTGTTTCAGCGGTTGGAACAGAAAATGGCATAGATGCTACTGCTACACAAAATATATCTATTGAAGTTGCTGCAACAACTATAAATATTATGGGTACGCAGACTGGTAATACTTTGACTGGCAGTGCCGCTAATGACCTGATAGACGGTCTGGGCGGCAATGATACTATAGACGGAGGTAGCGGAAACGACATACTGTCTGGCGGTGCTGGCAACGATAATTTGAGTGGAGGTCTTGGTAACGACCTCCTAATGGGCGGGTCAGGTAACGATACGTTAAACGGAGGTGCTGGCAACGATACGCTAATTGGTGGCGCCGGTAACGATACCATGACAGGTGGCTTAGGTGCGGATGTCTTCAAGTGGGAGTTGGCCGACAAAGGTGCAGTTGGTACTCCAGCAGCTGATATCGTGACTGATTTTGATGTGGCGTCTAGGATTGCAGGTGGCGATGTATTGGATTTGCGAGATATCCTGACGGGAGAGAACCATACGACAGGTACTGGAAACTTGACGAATTACCTGCACTTTGAAAAATCCGGCGCCAATACCATCGTGCATATTAGCGACAGTGGGGCTTATGCCGGAGGCTTTAATAGTGCTAACGACGTTCAGATAGTCACATTGCAGAATGTCGACCTGATTGGCTCATTCACTAACGATCAGCAAGTTATCGCTGACCTGCTCTCTAAGCAGAAGCTTGTTACGGATTAATTAAAATGAGCTAATTCTTAAATCTAAAAGTTATGTCAATTGAAGCCTCTTGCTGATGTAGCAAGAGGCTTTTTTGTTGATTTTGTGTACATAGTGTTGAGTAGTCGGCGATTTTGATTGGATTTAGATTCTAGGTTATTAAGATCTATTGCATATATTACAAATAGTTGTTATCTATTTTTCAGTATAAAAATACGGTTAATGTTATGAGTGGTGATCATTAAATCAACAGTTGGTTGTAAATAAATGTAAATATATAAAGCTTGAATAAGCCAGTCCTGCGGACTTGGCTTATTTTTTGCCTATAATCCTGACAACGTAGCGACGCATATTAATGTATGGCTTGGTAGTTACATTTTTGTTACAATTTCGTAACTTAATATCATGTAACTTTATGAAATTTTTTAAATATAACAATAACAAATTGACTTAAAGGCTTGAATTTTGAATACGACCAATGCTTTGAGCATGCAAGCAGGCTCGCATGTAGGTAAAATAATAGTAAAAAACAAGATGTTATTAAAAAGTTTGTTGATGGTTACAGTAGTTAATACCTTACTCATATCTTCAGCAACAGGTACAGAGCAAGTCGGTACGTTAAAGCAAATGGTTGAGAAAACCATTTCATCTAACCCAGAAGTACAATCTAGATATCACGCTTATCTTGGCGCAGGCTACGAAACTGATGTGGTAAAAGGCGGCTTTCTACCTAAGGTGGATATTCAATCGACTTATCGCAGGCAAGAAGATATCAATAGTATCCGTAGTGCAACTGGTACTGAAATTCCCCGTTGGAACAATGAGTTAGTATTGCGTCAAATGATTTTTGACGGATTTGCTACGCCAAGTGAAGTGAATCGTTTGGGCCATGCAAAACGTGTGCGCTATTATGAGTTACAAGCTTCAATGCAAGATACGACGCTGGAATTTATGCGTGCTTACATTGATACTTTACGTTTTCGCCAGTTAGCTGAATATGCCAAAACCAATTATGTGACGCATAAGCAGTTGTTTGACAAGATTAAAGAACGTGTCGATGCAGGTGTGGCGCGTCGTGTCGATTTAGAGCAGGCAACGGGTCGTTTAGCATTAGCAGAAGCCAATTTGCTGACAGAAATGACGAATTTACATGATGTGACTGCACGCGTACAACGCTTGTTGGGCGAATTGCCACCTGAAACATTAGAGCAGCCAGATTTTTATTCGACGGGTAAACAGGCAACACCAGTTGAAGCGCTGCGTGTTGCTTATTTGCAGAATCCCAACCTACTTTCAACGATTGAAGATATTCAAGCGACCAAAGATGAAGTAAAAACTAAAGAAGGTAAATTTTTGCCGCGTTTAGATTTACAAGCGCGTAAAAATTTAGGCACCAGTTCGGATGGTCGTAATAGTACGAACGCAGCAGATGTGCTGGAATTAACCATGAACTTTAACTTATTTAATGGTTTTTCAGATAAAGCATCGGTTAGTCAAACTATTGAAAAACTCAATACCGCAAATGATTTTCGCGATAAAGCCTGTGTGGATACACGTCAATTAGTGACGATTGCTTATAACGATATTAATCAACTAAAAGAGCAGTTAACTTATCGCGATATACATCAGAAATCGATTGAAATGGCGCGCGAAGCCTATCGTAAACAGTTTGATATTGGTCAACGCACTTTGCTGGATTTGCTAGATACAGAAAATGAATATTTTCAAGCCAGACGCAGTTATGCGAATGCCGATTATGACGTGCAAACCGCTTATGCGCGTTTGTATGCCAGCCAAGGTGAGTTGTTGAATAAGATTGGTTCAGCACGCCAAGGTTTACCAGAGGTGACGCGCGAAGCTTATATGGATGCTGCCAATATTTGTGAAGCCATTGCGCCAGCACAAGTAACGGTGGATAAAGTGGCGTTGCTGGCTGATGCGAAACCTTTGACAGTCAGCGCGCAGTTGATTAAGCCAGTAATATCGAAATCAGCATTAAGCTGTAGCACCGAGGTGATTACTGGCCGCGTGAATGATTGGGCCAAATCTTGGCGTCAGAAAGATTATGATCGTTATAGCAAATTCTATGCAGATAAGTTTGCACCAGAACCACCGTTAACTCGGGATGAATGGGCTAAACAACGCAAAGAGCGCTTATCGATTCTAGGCAAAATCAATCTTGATTTGACTAATGTGCAAGTGAGTTGTGATGGCGATAAAGCCGTTGCCAAGTTTGATCAAGATTACAGCGTGACAACTTATCAATTACAAAAACCAAAAAGTAGCTCAAGTTGCCAGGTTTGCGATGCAAAACGGATAGCAAATAAAAGCTTTAGCGACAAAGTGAATAAAGAGCTGCAATTTGAAAAAGTGGGTAGTCAATATCAAATTGTGCGTGAGCTGGTGAATTAAGTAACTTGATTAAAATTAATACATAATTATTCGTCTGTTTAAAAAAGCACATTACCTATCAAGGTAATGTGCTTTTTTTATTGGTTAAGTATTGATCAGCAGTGGCATGTAATTTGCATATATGCCAGCAGAGTGACAGTTTTCAGACAGTTAACTGTTTGTTTTTTGTTGTTAATAAGAATTTTATTGAGGTTTTTGCTATGAATCATTGCTATCGTTTAGTGTTTAATAAGTCATCTCAAGTATGGCAAGTAGTATCTGAAATTGCCAAGTCACACAGCAAATCAGCCGCTGTTGTGTTGTTGCCACTATTCAGTTTATTGCCGAATATGAGCGCTTGGGCCGACCCAGCATTAAACGCGTTGCCGACTGGTGGGCAGGTGATTTCAGGGCAATCTGCGATTACGCTAAACGGTAATCAATTAAACATTGTACAAGGTACGCAAAAATCGATTATCAATTGGAATACTTATAACATTGGCGCCAATGCGCAAGTGACTTATGTGCAGCCAAATGCCAACGCTATTTCATTGAATCGTGTCGTATCAAATAATCCAAGTGAGATTTTTGGTAAGTTAAATGCCAATGGTCAAGTATGGTTGATTAACCCTAACGGCGTGCTATTTGGCAAAAATGCGCAAGTGAATGTGGGCGGTATTGTCGCAACCACTTTAAATATTGCGGATGATGATTTTTTAAATGGCAAATATCAGTTTACCGGTAATGCTGGCAGCATCATCAATATGGGCAATATCGTTGCCAACAGTGGCGGTTACGTGGCTATGCTAGCGCCAGAAGTACGCAATGAAGGTGTCATCTCAGCCATGCAAGGCACGGTTGCAATGGCCGCCGGTAATGCAATAACGCTAGATTTTAACGGTAATGGTTTGATTAATGTGCAAGTGGATAGCGCCAGTGTGAATACACTGGTTGAGAATAAGCATTTGATTCAAGTGGGCAACGGACAGGTGCTGATGAGCACAAAAGCGGCCGATGGGTTAATCACCTCAGTGATTAACAATACCGGCAAAATTGAAGCGAATAGCATGGTAAGCGATGGCGGTGTGATTCGTTTAACGGGCGCTAAAACTGTCATCAATAGTGGCGAGATTTCGGCAACTTCTGCTACTCAAAAAGGCGGTACAGTACATTTGCTGGGTGACAATGTTGGTATGTTTAACACAAGCAGCGTGAATGTCTCAGGTAAAACAGGCGGCGGTACGATTTTAGTGGGCGGCGATTACCAAGGTAAAAACGCCAATATCCAAAATGCGACTAAAACGTTTGTGCATAAAGATGCGCAATTAATCGCTGATGCCACCGAAAACGGTGATGGCGGCAAAGTGATTGTATGGGCAAATGACATTACCCGTTACTACGGTAGCGTTTCGGCAAAAGGCGGTGTGGTTTCAGGCAGCGGCGGTTTCGTTGAAATTTCTGGCAAACGTTTGCTTAACTTTTTCGGTAATGTGGATTTAAGTGCTGCGAATGGCGTGGGTGGCAATTTGTTGCTAGACCCAACTAACATTACGCTTAGCAATGCTGACTTTGAAAATACAGCGGGTTTCAATCCAAACGTCGACAATACAGAAGCTTTCGCTGACGATAATGGCTTAAATAGCATTTTTGATGTCCGCGCAAATGGTAGCTTTTCAGGCATCACAGCGGGTAGCACGATTACCTTGCAAGCCACCAATGATATTACTGTTGCAGATGTTTTTAATGTCGCTACAGCTACAGGTTCAGCTAATAATAGCCTAGTGTTAGAAGCCAACAATAATATTAATGTAAATGCGGCGTTAACTTTAGATGGCACAGGCGCATTAACTTTAAGAGCCGATGCGGATAATAGTGGTGTAGGTAATTTAGCCATAAATGCGGCAATTATGACCAATAGTGGCGGCGTAAGTTTGTCTGGTGCAAATGTTAGCAGTACAGCAGCGGGCACGATTAATACAACTGGCGTTGCAGGTGGAAATGGCGGCAATGTTAGCATCGCCGCAACAGCTGCGATTAATCTTTTAGGCGCTATTACCACTTCAGGTGGTGCACCATTGGCAGGCGTTGCAGGGGGCAGTGCGGGTAATGTGACGCTGACTGCTGGCAATACTGTTACTGTAGATGCTATTACAGCCAATGGTAGCAATGGCGGTGCTGCCAATCAAAACGGTGGTAATGCTGGCATTGTCAATATTGTCGCCAATAAAGGCATAACGACTAAATCTATCACTGCTATTGGTGGAGATGCATCTAACACGAATGGCAATGGAGGTCGCTCAGGTACGATTGTTATTGCCAATCAAAATGGAGCAAGTGCGGCTACTAATAATATATCGATAGATGGTACATTAAAGATTAGTGCAGGCAGGGCTTCTGGCTCAGGTATTGGTGGAAACGCTAGTAATATCTCAATCAGTAATCAAGCAAATCTAGGAAGTATTACTACTGTAAATTTAGATACTAAAGGACTTCAAACAACCAATAGTGGCAATATCAATATCGCCTCTGCGGGGGATGTCACGGTAAATGGCACTATTGATACCAGTCCAGCGAACTCTCCAGGCACAAAGCCGGGCAGCAATGCAGGTAATATCACGATTGTAGGGGTAAATCGTGTTGTTAGTGGTGCAATAACAGCGAATGGAAGTTTGTCAGTTGGTTCAAATCAAGCAGGTGGTAATGCCGGTGTTGTTTCTATTACCGGAACAGGAACACTTGCTACTGCAGCTATAAGTGCGCACACAGGCAATGCAACTGGTACCGGCGCTGGTGGCTTGGCAGGTAGTATCACTTTGGGCGGAACTAGTATAACTACAGCCGCTATAGATACTTCACCTGGCACGAATGGTGCGGGTGGCAATGTCAATATCAACACAATAGGTAGTGGTAACTCAACTGTTGCATCAATCAACGCAAACAATCTTGGCGCAATCACTATCAATAATACGGACACACTAACTGTCAGCGGTGTAATTTCTGGCACAGGTACCTCAGTGACTAAAGCGGGCGCTGGGACACTAATATACGCTGGAGATAATACTTACACAGGTGGCACAGTTGTTAATGCAGGTATTTTTCAAGTAGGTAATGGCGCAACGAGTGGGTCTCTAGTGACTGATGGCGGTATTGTCAATAATGCGACTGTAGTATTTAACCGGACTGACGTACATAGTTATGGCGGTGTCATTAGTGGTACTGGTGCTGTAGAAAAAGATGGTACTGGTGTATTTTCATTGACTGGTAGCAATACCAATGAAGGTGACACTAATATTAAGGCGGGTACATTAAAGAGTAGTAGCGCTATCAGTAATGTTAGCACGGTGAATATTTCATCTGGCGCAACCTTAGATTTAAATAATCAAAGCGAAATTGTGGGAGCAATTGCAGGTATGGGCAATATTGTGATGGGTACCGCCACCTTAACCTCTGGCGGCAATAATACATCTACTACATTTTCTGGCGTAATAAGCGGCACGGCTGGTAATTTTAATAAAACAGGCACAGGCACACTAACCTTAAGCGGCAATAATACTTACACTGGCGTGACCAATGTGCAAGGTGGTACTTTGACTGCAGCGCACGCAAACGCGTTGGGTGCTACAACAGGCGGCACCAGTGTTGCCAGTGGCGCAGTACTTAATGTGAATAATGTGACTTTAGCGGCAGAAGCAATTACTTTAGCCAATACAGCGGCATTGACAGGCACTGATGCAGCAATAGTTACTGGCAATGTGTCTGCAGGCAACAATAGCAAAATTGGCACAACATCTGCTGCGTCCACTTTAACCATCAATGGCGTATTAACTTCAGCCGTTAATAACACATTGGAAGTTATTGGAGCAGGCAGTGTGCTTGCAACTAATGCAACCAATGATTTGGATATCGTCAAAATCACCAGCGCAAAAGATGTGACTTTGCGCGATGTAAATAGTATGAGTTTTTCAGCTGTAGGATCTAATTTGACAGGCAACCTAACAGCGACTGCTGCTAATAATATTACCGTAAATGGCACGATTACTAGTACAACGGGTGATATTCTATTAACCAGTGATACATTCACTAATGGTGCTGGTGCAAACGCACTAACGGCAATAGCAGGTCGCTGGGTTGTTCATACAAGCGCGCTTGATAATAATACTTTCGGTTCATTAAATAGTGGTAATCAAGCAATATATGGGCGTACGTTGGGAGTGGCGACCGCTGAAACTGGTAATCGCTATGTGTTCGTACAAAGCCCAACTTTAGATATTACCTCAACAGATCAAACTAAAACTTATGGCCAAGATGCTGCAGCCTTAGTTGCTAATGCTTATACAACCGCTGGTTTTATTGATGCAGCAGCTTATGGCAATGTGTTCACGCAAGATACTGTGGCTAATTCGCTCACCGGTTCCGCTACTTCTGCAGGTTCAGCAATTGAAAGCAATGTGGGTGTTTCTGCAATTAATGTTACACCGATTACGGCCACAAATGGATACACGCTGGTTAAGTCGAGCACGGGTAATTTAACGGTAAATGCAGCTGTGATCAACTTAGCTGGCACGCGTGTTTATGATGCCACGACAGATTTTGATGTTAGCGCATTTGGCACATTGAATGGAGTTAATGGGGAAACGCTGAATTTAACTGGCACAGGCTCTGTCGCCAGTAAAAATGTCGGAGTCCAGACATTGGATTTAGATAGTCTAGCACTTGCTGATAGTAGTAATGGTCTGGCTTCAAACTACACCTTAGTAACAGGCACACACACGGGCACAATTACCAAGGCTGCACTTAACCTTAATGCAGTAACAGATGCCAAAACTTATGATGGTAATACTTACTCAAGTGGATCGGTAGCGACTGTTGGCTTAGTAGGAGGTGATACGATTGCCAGTTTAAGTCAAAGTTATGCCAGTAAAAATGTATTGGGCTCAGGCGGCAGCACGTTAAATGTGAATGCAAGTTATGTAATTGATGATGGTAATAACGGCGGTAATTATGAAGTGGTTGTTGCCACAGCTACTGGAACCATCACGGCAGCTACACTTAGCCTGAATGCCGTAACCGATACAAAAATCTATGATGGAAATACAGCTTCTGGTGGGGCAGTGACTATAAATGGCTTGGTGACTGGCGATGCTGTAACTGGCCTAACTCAAAGTTTCTCAAGTAAAAACGTGTTGGGCATTAACGGTAGCACTCTCAGTATAAATGCAGGCTACACTGTTAACGATGGAAATAACGGCAATAATTACAGCATCACCACTAGCGCTGAACAAGGCACGATTACACCAGCGGCTTTGAGTATTACAGCCAATAATTCGACCAAAGTACAAGGTGATATTAATCCCGCCTTTAGTAGTAGCTTTGCAGGTTTTGTGGGGGGCGAAACAAGTGCGGTGTTGAATGGAACATTAGACTATACAACACTTGCAGACGCTGCTTTTCCAACTGGAACTTACGCTGTTACACCATTTGGAGTGACTGCTGATAATTATAGTATCAGCTTTGTGGATGGCGTATTAGTGGTTACTGCGTTTGCGGAGCCTGTTATTTCAGAGGCTTTTAGTGGCAATATCAGCGTGTTCAATAATGCTACCACTCGCCCAGAGCAAGTCGTACAAATTTGCGGTCAAACTGGCGGTGGCACAGCAATGATAAACGGGCTTGATGCCTTTGGTGTAGATGAGGTAGACTACCAGCCATCAATCAGCCAACCTACAGTAGGTGGCGTGGTGGCAAATGCACTAGTGGGGTCATCATGCTCATAGTTCTAATTTATGAAAAATATAACTAAAAGTCACAAAGCATCATTTAAACCGCTCATTTTAAGTGCTTTATTATTAACTATTTTTCAAACAAATCAGCTGTATGCTGCACCAGCGATTGACTCTGGCAGCATACAACGTGATATTAAAAATTTAAATAGCCCAAATTTGCCGCCACCGCCACCAACTGCGGAGCCAATCCAGGCTACACCAAAATCTGATACTGCAATTTCAGTAAAAGTGACTGGCTTTCAATTCGTGGGTGCTAAGCTGTTGCCAGATAGCGTTTTGCAAGCGGAAGTGCAATCGTATATTGGACAAACTTTAGACTACGACGCATTAACCAAAGTCGCACAAAGAATCAGTCAGTTGTATCAGCAAAATGGTTGGTTGGCTAAAGTATATTTACCACCGCAAGATATTCAAAACGGCTTGGTGACTATTGAGATTAATGAAGCTAAGCTGGGCGAAGTGCGTACTAATAGCGATGCTACATCACGCTTAAACCCAAAATTGGCTACTGGCATGGTAGCAAACGTTCAGCGAAAAGGTGAGCCCTTAAGTAGTCAGGCGTTAGAGCGTGCCTTGTTGTTGATTAACGACACGCCAGGGTTTAGCGCACAAGCGACATTATCATCAGGCGCACAAACGAGTGAAACCGATGTGACAGTTAACTTGGTAGATACGCCACTATTTAACGCACGTGTTTGGGCAGATAATTACGGTTCAAGATTATTAGGTAAAGCACGTCTAAACGGTTTGGTCAGTTTTAACAACTTAACTGGTTGGGGTGATCAATTAATGGTGAATGCCCTAGCGAGCAAGGGCGTTGAATACGTTCAAGGCGCATATGAATTTCCAGTGGGTTATGCAGGTACGCGCGTTCAATTAGCGGGTTCGGTTTCTAACTATGAAGTGAGTGGTGGCGGTTTAAGCGCACTTAGCCCAGAAGGCGAGTCTTACTCTTATCGCGCAACGGTCAAACATCCATTGCTTCGCAGCCGCTACAGCAATCTCGCTATTCAAGGCACTGCAGAATCCTTTAGCAGTAAAGATGATGTACTGGGTTTAGAGGTTTCTGATAAAGACTATCGTGCACTTACAGTTGGTTTAAGAGGTGATCACAGCGATAGCTTCGGCTTGGGTGGTACGTTTTGGGGCGGCGTAAGTTTGACCGCAGGTGATTTAGATTTATCAGGCAATCGCGCTGAATTAGCTGCGGACAGATTAACCCGAAAATCGGACGGACATTACAATAAATTTAATTTCTATCTTGGCCGTCAGCAAATATTGGGTGAAAAGCTCACTGCAAAAGCGTTATTTTCTGGTCAACTAGCCGATGCTAATTTGGGTGGATATGAGAAGTTCTCACTCGGTGGCCCAGTGGGCTTGGCTGGATTTACAGTGGGTGAAGCAGCAGCAGACCAAGGTTGGATGGTTAATCTAGAAACCAAGTATGCAATTACACCGCAATTTAGCGCCAGTTTATTGGGTGATGCTGGTGGTGTCTGTCAGTTTAAAAATACTTTCGCAGGTTTTGATGCAGGCAATCCAAAATTTAAAAATTGCTATCAATTGGCAAGTGTGGGTTTCGGGTTCGGCTACACCAACCAATATCTTGATGCAAAATTAAGTTATGGCCGTCAAATTACAGGTAATCGTGGTTTAGATAGCAATGGAAACGACACTGAAGGTGAAGACAGCAAGCATCAACTTTGGCTGCAAGTAGGCAGCAGTTTTTAACCAACCCGGTTTTGTATAGATTTAACTGGATTTGAAGCGATTATATTCAAATTATTTTGACAAAGTTTAGTCAAAATTAGCCTAACGATGTTAGAATACGCTCCGCAACAAATTCAGTAGTAATCATCCGCCCGGGTGGTGAAATTGGTAGACACAAGAGACTTAAAATCTCTCGACTTTACGGTCGTGCCGGTTCGATTCCGGCTCCGGGCACCAGCTTTAAATTCACAACAAATTTCGATTTAAATTTCCCCGTTTTTAGGGCATTAACTTAAGTCGATAATCTCACATAAAAATTATCTTTAAGCTTTGCAAGCCACGCTGACTTCGCGGCGTTGAATCGTATAATTTTCTAATTGGTCAGATATGTAGAATCCTTTTGGACAAATTGCCAGCGCTTCTTGTCTACATTCATTCCAAGTAGAAAATCCACTACAGGTGAGCGTTGTCCATTCGTAAGAGTCTAAATTAGCTACTTTAGGATTTTGCGCGCAGCCTGCCAGCAATAACAATCCTACAGCTACTAAGCTAGCATTTACTAAATTTTTTCTTATCATCTTTGTTGCTCCTAAAATATCCAAAAAATATAGCTCAATATAAAGTTATACGTTATTTAATCTATTTTAGATTTAAGTTATTTTAGTTTCGTTAAATCATCAATAATTTCTTGAGAGTGTTTTGAGGTATCAACGTTTAAATAGATTTTTTCTAATTTTCCAGCTGGATTAATTAGAAAGGTATAGCGTTTGGCAATTTTAATAAATCCTAAATTGGTGAGTGCATTGTAGGCTTCGGCTACATTGCCATTTTCATCGCTCAGTAGCGGAAATGGCAGGTGATATTTTTTTGCAAACTCTGCGTGGCTACGACCATCATCAACGCTAATGCCGACCACTTTTGCCCCTAGTTTTTCTAGTTTAGGTAAATCATCTCTAAATTCACAAGCCTCTTTGGTGCAACCTGGGGTGTCATCTTTAGGATAAAAATACAGCACTAAATATTGCCCGGCGTAATCAGATAAATGATGCGTTTTACCCTCTGCATCATTTAAGGTGAAGCTAGGCGCAGTGTCACCAACTTTCAAATTGTTAGATGCGTTTGAATAATGGCGATAGCCAAAAAATGCCAATATCAACACTGCCGTATAAAAGAGTAATTTAAGCATCATGGTATTTGTTTGAATATTTAATAAGTGTTTGTGTGCAAAATCGACAATAAGTTTATGTTAACACTGGAATAACTTTATGTTACCAGTGCACGATAAGGATTGAATTGTGAGAAAATGCTAACTTGCAGATTCGCCCCCGTAGCTCAGTGGATAGAGCATCCCCCTCCTAAGGGGAGGGTCACACGTTCGATTCGTGTCGGGGGCGCCAATTGACGGGGTTTTGTATAGCGCTTAGCGCTTTTCCGCGCTTGCCATTTTATTAATGAACAAGCCGAATAGCTAACTTAAACTTAACTAGTTTTAGGTGTTAACTTTTGCATCACACAATCTTCAGATCCATCATTGCCCGTATTATTGGCGCCTGAAGTATTAGTAATCTGCTTAGATTCGTAATAATGATTGATATAGCTGTAACGCTTGTTTTTAAGCTGTTTTAGCTGCGCGATACCAGTGCTAAAAATGATGGCGTTGCCATCGACGATTTCAATGGTTAACGCCATGTTATTACCATTGACGATGGCTTGACCACCGTAAGTCGTTGCGTTTTCTGTTTCTATGGTTAAATCATATCGACCTAATTTGCCATGGCTATGCGATTTGTTCATTAAGAAAGTGACTAACAGTTTATAGCTGCCTATTTTTGCATTGTTTCCCGTGCATGAGTAGACTCCACTATAATCTGTTCCAGTGAATTTTGCGGCTGTGGCTGGTTTTGCAGCAATGGCATTTGTTGTACATAAGACATTAGTTGTGGCGGCGAAAAGCAGTGTGAAGAGTATTTTTTTCATATTAAATGATCAGTGTTAAGCGGTTTAGATTGTAACTTGATGCTGACGATTTTAGAAATAACTATTGAATTTAGTTTGAATCTATTTTGTTTTAAACACACTTACTTCTTTAGATCTGAATTTTTTTACTTTAAAAATAGCGTTAACTAGCGTCTGTATTCTACTAATCATTTTGAAAAAGCATGGATTGAATGAATTTTTTTAACAAACGTATTTTTACCCCATTATTGTTCACGCTGATTGTTGCAGCTATTCATTTTGGCGCTTGGGCATTATTTAATCGCACAATAACCTTAATTAATGCGCCGCAAGTTGTGAATGGATTTGCTTATAGTGGCTTCCAACAAGGTCAAAGTCCATTAGAAAAAAACTATCCTAGCACGGCCGAATTATTGGCAGATTTAAAGCTACTTAAGTCGTTAACTAATCATATTCGTATCTATGGCGCACTAGAGAATAGTGAAGTGACGCCGCTTGCGTCTAGTTTAGGATTTAAAATTTCCGCAGGTGCTTGGCTGGGTGCCGATAGAAATGCCAATGCGCGCGAGATTAGTGCATTAAAAGCGCAAATCAGAACTTATTCTAATATTGAACGTGCAATAGTTGGCAATGAGGTTTTATTGCGTAAAGACATGACTAATCAAGCATTGTTTGATTACCTTGACGATGTACGCGAAACCACTGATTTGCCGATTTCTACCGCGGAACCGTGGCATGTTTGGTTAAAAAATCCAGATTTAGTTAAGCATGTCGATTACATTGCGGTTCACTTATTGCCTTATCACGAAGGTTTGAATGTAGAGCAGGCAGTTGATTATTCTTTATTGAAATATCAAGAGTTGATGACCGCTTTTCCCAGAAAAAAAATCGTGATTACAGAGATTGGCTGGCCTAGCGAAGGCCCAGCAATTGGTTCTTCGGTCGCTTCAAAAATCAATCAGGCGCATTTTGTACGCGAGTTTATCGCCAAAACTGCCTACAAAAATTACGACTACTATTTGATGGAAGCATTTGACCAACCGTGGAAGAAAAATCTGGAAGGCTGGGCGGGCGCTTATTGGGGGATGTTCAGTGCAGACCGTACGCTTAAATACTCATTACAAGGTGCAGTGCCTAAAGATGTGCGTTGGATAACCAAAGCCACTTGGGCGACATTGATCGCTTTTTTCCCAATTTTATTTATTGCTTATCGATTTAGAAATTGGGGATTGGGCGGAAGAATCTCAATGGCAGTTTTATTGCAAGCCTGTGTGACTATTTTAGTCATCGCCTGGAATCTGCCAGGGGATTATTACTATACGTTGACGGACTTTAATATATTGATCGCGTTGATCATGGGCATGTTTATGACCTCCGCCGTATTAATGATTTATGGCGTAGAGTTTAGCGAGGTGATGTTTAAAAAACGTGGTTGGAAAATCTATAGCCGCGCCAAGCCGTTAAGCAGTGATGAAGAGTTATTTGTTTCGATTCATCTGGCTTGCTACAACGAGCCGCCAGAGATGGTGATTCAAACCATTGAAAGTTTACTGAAATTAAACTACACAAAATTCGAAGTTATCGTTGTCGATAACAATACCAAAGACGAAGCTAAGTGGAGGCCAATTGAGCAATATATGGCCACCATGCCAAGCAATTTCCATTTTTACCATTTGCCAACATGGCCAGGTTTTAAAGCCGGTGCGCTCAATTTTGCGTTGAGCAAAACAAATCCTGCCGCAGAAGTAGTTGGTGTGGTGGATGCCGATTATGTCGTCACAACCGATTGGCTATCAGACTTAGTGCCGCATTTTAAAGAAACGGGTGTTGCCGTTGTGCAGGCGCCACAAGCGCACAGAGAATGGGAAAACAACTTTTTCCGTCGCATGAGCAATTGGGAGTTTGAAGGATTTTTCCGTATAGGCATGCATCATCGGCACGAACGTAATGCGCTCATTCAACACGGTACGATGACGTTAATACGCCATGAGGCTTTAGTAAAAAGTGGTTCGTGGTCTGAATGGTGTATTTGTGAGGACACAGAATTAGGTTTAAGGCTGCTGGAAGATGGATATGAGTTGCGCTATGTAGATGACACCTTTGGCCGTGGTTTAACACCATCTGATTTTAAAGCGCTTAAATCACAACGCTCAAGATGGGCATTTGGTGCGATGCAGATTTTAAAACATCATATGCCAAAATTACTGGGAAAATCGACATTAACTTTTGGGCAGCGTTACCACTTTTTAACCGGATGGTTCAGCTGGTTGGGTGATGCATTACAGCTGATTTTTACCATTGGTTCTATTGGTTGGAGTGTCGCGATGATTGCTTTTCCTAAAGAATTCTCATTGCCAGTGAGTATTATGATTGCGCCAATTGTGTGCTTTTTGTTTATTAAAGCGGCGCTTGGCCCAATCTTGTATCGCAAAACCATGAGCTGCAAATGGAGGGATATTTTTGGCGCATCACTCGCAAGTTTAGGTTTATCTCATGCCATCGCGCGCGGCATTATCGCGGGTATTATTCAAAAAAATGGCGTATTTAAAGTGACATCCAAAGGCAAAGTTAACACTAAAAAACTATCCGTTTTAAACCCGATTATGGAAGAAGTCTTTTTGTTATCAGCCTTGGTGATTTCTGCAGTTGCGATGATTGTAACAAGAGGCATACAAAACCTTGATGCTCAACTGTGGGTAGCGTTATTGGCTTTACAATCGTTGCCTTACTTTAGCGCGCTTGCTTGTCAGATTCTGGCGCAAACGACGGAGAAAGAGAGTTCAGACGTTCAAGATAAGGCTATATTAAACGTTTGATTTATTGGGGGTTGTAAGTGGTTAAGTCAGATAGGTACTGAGATTTGCAGCTTTTAAAGCTGCAAATTTTAAGTTTTTTATATGGTTAACTAATATTTGCTAACTAGTTATTTGCTTAACTGGTTTTTTTCATGCCAGAGCGCTAGATATTTGTCTGAGTTATTCAATAAGTCTTCTTGCATATCTTCATAAACGGTTACAGGTGGCAACGGCGTATTTGCTGAGATAGCATCGAAACCTAAAGCGAGTTTGCCGCCTTGTACCTGAAATCCGATGAAGTCTAATATGGTCGGAAATAAATCAAAATGCAGAATATTTTCACGATTTTTAGTGATTGGTTTATCTGAGATAAACCGATTATAAATATAGCGTTTTTTAGTGCTATCTAACGCTTTATACATTGGATTATACATCGCAAGATGGTCGCCGATAATGACGACATTGGTATCTTTAAGATAGCCATTCGCCTTCATAAACTTTATAAAATCAGACACTTGATTCGCAGTGCATTCCACAAGGCCCTTAAACTCTTTAACGCCAATACGTTTACAGTATGCTGAAAAATAACCATCAGGTCCATGCGTGTCTATGGTGGTAAATGTGAGATTAAATGGCTGTGATTGCGCATGTAAGGCTTTGAGTTTTGCCTTAACCAAGACAAATAAATCGTCATCATAAAGTCCCCAGAAATTCATTTGGTTGGCCGTTAGATTTTTTTTAAGCTCTTCTCTGCCATACACTTCGTCGTAATGATGATCTTGGAAAAACTTACCTTTACCTGAGAATGTTAGCGCATCACCACCCATATAAACGTTGTGATAACCAGCATCGTGCAAAATATCACCCAAACAAACCGCATTGGGTAAAAAAGATTTAATTTTTTCACCTTGGTCATTACCGCCGTACAAGCTGACATTTTTGAGCGGTAAACCGCATTGTGTTGCGGTGATGCCTGCAATCGTCCAATGTGTACCCATTACTTGTTGATAATGGTTAAAACTAACACCTTTTATCTCATCTAAACTGTGAAGTAGATTTCTGCCGAATTTGGTTTTATCTTTATAAGTGTCCTCTAAAGATTCCACATAAATAAGCACTAAATTCTTAGGTTTTACGTTAGCTTTTACTGGCTCAATCTTAACTGTACTTGGATAAACATAATGTTTGCCAAAGTAATCCTGTCCAAATTGATTGTGCACGAATGCGCTGATTGAAAATTGAAAGGCAAAGTAGATTGAACAGGCAATTAGTGTATATACCGGTGCGCGATGACTAATGAACCAATAAATGACTTTTAACCCATGCACATTGAAGATTTGCATGGGTTTTGCAAACCAATGTTTAGAGTTGTAAATCACATACATGGCAGTCGAATATTCAACAAACAGTAGCAACAAAGTAATACTTATCGGCAATGCTATGCAGGTCAGAATAAAGCTTCTGACAATGCCGACATCAGTCGTTACTAAGCCTTCCATGCCAAATTGCGCGTGATACAACACTTGCTCTAATGATGCTTGACCAAAGTTAGAAGTCACCCAATAAGCAATAGCCGCTAAAGTAAACCCCAGTAAATAGGTAAAAAACCGGATAGCAATTCTTAAATAGTGCCTTTGCTGGTTTTGGCTTTTTTGTTCACGAGAAAGCATGTTTAATTGTAGTTATTAGAGATTTGGTCAGATAAACTAAATCAATTTACTTACTATCCAGCGTTTTGCTATCTAACGTTTCCCAGCGTGCTAACAGCTTTTCTAGTGAGCTTTCAATTTCGCTTAATCTCGCTTGCAGGGTTTTGACCAACGCTGCTTGCGTGACATACAGTTCGCCATCCGCGAGTTGCGTGTTGATGTTGCTTTGTTCAGTTTCCAGTTGCTCAATTTGCGCTGGAATGCCGTCTAGCTCTTGTTGTTCCTTAAAGCTTAATTTATTGGTCGGTTTACTTTGTTTGGTGCTGACAGTGTTTTGTTTATTGTTTGCTTTTGTCGCACTCGCTAAATCGGCTTTTTTATCGTCTAAACGCTGTTGTGTAAAGCGTTGCCAGTCATCATAACCGCCGCCAAACTCGGTCAACACCGCGTTGCCTTCAAACGCAATTACTTGTGTCACGGTGTTTTCTAAAAATGCGCGATCATGACTGACCAAGAATAGCGTACCAGCAAATTCTTGCAACAGACTTTCTAATAGTTCTAATGTATCGATATCCAAGTCGTTCGTTGGCTCATCTAGCACTAAAACATTGGCAGGGCGGGCAAATAGTCTTGCCAATAACAAACGGTTACGTTCGCCACCAGAGAGTGATTTGACGGGTGAGCGTGAACGTTGTGGTGGAAACAAAAAGTCTTCCAAATAACTGATGACATGCTTACGTTCATTGCCGATTTCGATAAAATCAGAACCTGGACTAATCGTGTCGGCCAGCGTTGCTTCTTCATCTAATTGTTCGCGCATCTGGTCGAAATACGCCACGTTGATTTTTGTGCCGCGTTGAATATCGCCGCTGTCTGCTTCAATATCACCTAAGATTAATTTTAATAATGTCGTTTTTCCAATGCCGTTAGGGCCAAGCAAACCAATCTTGTCGCCACGTAAAATACGTGTGCTAAAACCGTTAATCAGCGTTCTGCCACCGTAGGCTTTGACGACGTTTTCTAGTTCAGCCACTAACTTACCACTACGTTCGCCCGCATCCAGATTCAGTTTCACATTGCCTTGGCGTTCGCGTCTTGCAGCGCGGTCTAAACGTAACGCTTCTAATCTGCGTACGCGGCCTTCGTTACGTGTGCGGCGCGCTTTTATTCCTTGGCGAATCCACACTTCTTCTTGCGCTAAGAATTTATCGAATTTAGCCGCATGCGTTTCTTCCACCGCGATTAATTCTTCTTTTTTAATTTGATATTGTGTGAAATTGCCGATAAAGTCGGTCAGTTTTCCACGGTCTAATTCCGTGATGCGCGTCGCTAAACGGTCTAAAAAGCGGCGATCATGGGTAATAAATAATACGCTGCCTTGAAAGCTTAATAGTAAATCTTCTAGCCATTCAATCGCTTCTAAATCCAAATGGTTGGTCGGTTCGTCCAATAATAAAACTTCTGGTTCGGCGACTAAAGCGCGGCCTAATGCCACTCGTTTGCGCCAGCCGCCAGATAGTGTAGAAACCAATGCATCTGCATCCAGTTTCAAACGACTTAACACCGTTTCAACCCGCGATTGTGCTGCCCAGCCATTTTGCGTATCTAAGTCATGTTGCAAAGCCTGCATCTTGGTCATCAGCGCATCAATATCTGCATCTGGCATGCCCATATCATGCGTAACCGCGTGATAGTCGATAATCGTTTGTTGCAGCGTGCCTAAACCTTCCGCCACTGCTTCAAATACGGTGTGAGTCGTGTCCAACTCAGGTTCTTGTGGAACATAGACGACGCGCACATTCGGTGCACGCCAAACACTGCCTTCGTCTAATTTAATGGCGCCAGCGATGGCTTTTAATAAGCTGGATTTACCCGCGCCATTTCGGCCGATAAGACCAACGCGCTCTCCGGAATCTAACTGGAAATCTGCATGGTCGAGTAATGGATGGTGCCCGTAAGCGAGGCTGGCTTGGTCTAAGGTGATATATGGCATAGCCGCTATTTTAACACGGCGGCAGAAATCTACGCCGTGTAAATATTGGGCCTATTTGAGTGTTAAGTCAGCGGTCAATTGGTTTGATAAGATTAATTTAATTGAGCTAATTTTGATTAACTTTATGGTTTTTGATTGAATTCAGCGTAACTCTTATTGCATGGCGACTCATCTCCAGAACCCACATCTAAAAATGGCAAAATAGCCGCAGGCGGCGCGATAAAAGCTAACGCGATACTGCCCAACACGCGTGCAACAATCGGTGTTTTTTCAATTGAAACATCGGGATTTTTAAATGAGCCTTTCACATGAATCGGTGAACGTACGGTAAACGGCGACATATTTTTAGGTTTTGCCGCCATACGCAAATCCAGCGATTCTTTGGCGATATTCACATTACCATCAATCAGAATCAAGGTCACAGGCGTATCGACCAACGCGATTTTAGGCGTTGCGACACCATTTTTTGCGCTTAAATCCATTACTGCGCAGTTCATCGGTAGCGCATTATCTTTGGTGAGTAATATGCCCAATCCTTGCGCAATATCTAAACCAACGGCTTCTATAATCAGATGCGAAATCGTGCCTTTTTGCATAAAAATAGACACATCGCCATCTAGTGAACTCAACATTTCAGCGGTTGAATTACCGCGACCGGTCAGTTTGGTTTTGCCATTTAGCGTGCCGGTCACATAAGAAGGTGGCGTTTCTTTTTTGCCCTTTGCTGCGGCTTGTTTTTTTGGCTCGGTAGAAACAGTTAACCATTTTTCAACATCAATATCTTTCCAACGTAGATTGATATTCCAAGTCGGTGGCACAGCTTTAACAGAATTAAGCGCAGTTTTGGCGGTATCAGATTCAGTTTTAATAGTGCTTTCTTTACTTAACACATTTTTATCTACAATATTTGCTAAATGCGTATCAATGGAAATCATGCCAGAAATGCCTCCATCCGCAGTGCGCGCGTCAATTTTTGAAAGTGATAGTTTGCCGCTATCCAACACTAAATCGGCTTTTAATGGCGAAATAGGGCGAGAGAATGCGTTACCTAAATCCACGTAAGCTAAGTTAACATCAATTTGCGCATCCATTTTATTCAATGAAGGTAAATCTAATGGACGATCTGGAATCACGCGATTCCCGGCTGGCGTTACAGCGACACCATCCGCGTTTTTGGTACCAAATGCAGGGGCTAAATCCGCCAGAAAAAAACGTTTTCCGCCTACATTGCCTTTTAATAATGGTCTTACGGGTCCCGTATTATTAGTTTTGGGGTCATAAGTAAAATTTCCGTTTAAATCACTTTTGCCAACGTGTGCATTTACTGCTTTGGCAATCCACACTTTATCGTATTTTTCAATCATCGTACTCAACGTGAATTTATCAGTAGTCGGCAACACCACATTGACTAATTTGCCCAATACCGCGAGCGAAGGGCCTTTTACGGACAACTTACCTTTTACATCATGCTTGCCAAATAAGTCGGAAACCGTGCCAGAAAAATCGGCGCGTAACCCGCCAAATTCCACCCAAGCAGTTGAGGCAATTGGCGCAGAATCTTTATCATGCGTGGCAATAGGCAAAAAGCCATCTGTAGTTAGTTTGCCTTTAATGGCTTTTTTGGTAAATTTCCCTTCAATCTCAATCGCTGATGCGACTAACTTACTGGAAGCGCCTTCATCGGTATTAAATTTTGTAGCCAAATCGATTTGATTTTGCGGGTCTACTATTTTTGCAGAGCCGTTTTGTACGATTAAGGTTTCAATAATGGGAAAAGGGCTGTCTGGCTTATTCTCGTCGTCACTAAATTGCCAAGTAGAACTGCCATCTGGTTTGCGTAGTAATTGGGCATCAATCTGATTGACGCGCAAAGACTTAATGCGTAATTGGTTGGTGTTTTTGAATTGGAGTAAATCGCTGTAGCGTAGATTTAATGCAATATTTTTGGTTTCAATAAAATGCGCGGCATCAAATGTTTTAGGGGCTGAGATATACAAACCACCTACATTTAATTGAACGCCGCCAATCAATTTAAGATGAAATGGCTCATCAATTCTAACAGTGCGCTCCAATTGTTTACTGGCGAATTGCTCAACTGGCGTTCTTAAAAAAGGCCATCCCAACGCTTCACACACAGCAATTGCAATTACAAATATGCTCAGTAATAACAACAATACTCTAATGAAACTGAATTTTTTCTTTGCGATATTTTCCTGCACAATAGTTGTGTCAGTTTGAGGGTTAATTGCTTCTGCTTGAGGTTCTTCGACCATACTGAATACCTTTGCTATTCTTAGATTTTGATGCAATTTAATCGTTAACTTCGTCATAGTTAATTTCGCTAGTTTAAATTTACTAGTGAAGGATTTATTCAAAGTTTTAAATGATGTGGGATTAACCAATTGATTTAAATCATCAGGAGAATATTAACTAGGGAAAATAATTGCAATATTAACGTGTAGTTATACTTAATTTATCGGTTTTGCGAAGCCGAAATTAAGATGATTTTTTTGTCAGAAAAAGCCTACAAAGCTGTTGGAAATTTATCAAATATTACGTTAACTTAGGCTAGAAGGTTTTTTCCCAAGCATGGCGTGAATATTTGCCAAGCGCGATTTCCCGTGTTCTTTGCTGACGACTGGATCGTTAAATGGATTACCAAAATGCTTTACATCGGCAGTCGGTAATTCGGCAATAAATCGGCTAGGTTCGCACATTTGAGTCTCGCCCGCACGTTTACGTTTTTTGCACCATGAGATATTCAGCGATTTTTGCGCGCGCGTAATGCCTACATACATCAGGCGGCGTTCTTCTTCGATTTTTGTCGGGTCAACTAAGCCTAAATCGATACTTTCGCGATGCGGCAAAATGCCTTCTTCTACGCCGATTAAAAACACATGACCAAACTCCAAGCCTTTGGCTGCATGTAAAGTAGATAATTTAACCGCATCTGGTTCGCCATCTTCACGACCTTCAAGCATACTGATCAACGAAACCATTTGTGTGAGTTCCAGCAAGTTTTTGCCTTCAGTTTCATTGCCAAACTCGGTATTAGCTTCACCTTTTTTAGTTAACCAAGCCACAAATTCCACTACGTTAGACCATTTACTTTCAGCTGCGCGTGGTTCTTCAGTGTCGTACAAAAACGCTTCATATTGAATGGTATTTAATAAATCGTTTAACACTTCACCGGCTGGGTCGCGCACGGCACGGCTTTGTATTTTTTGAATATATTGGCAGAAGTTGAGTAGATCATCTAATTGTTTTGCACCAACGTCACGCTGAAAGTCGCCTTCAAAAGCCGCGGCAAACAGTGACATTTTATGCGCGCTGGCATATTCACCCAAACGTTCAAGCGTGGTGTTGCCAATACCTTTCTTGGGCGTAGTCGCTGCTCGAATAAATGCTGGGTCATCATCTTCATTCGTGACCAAGCGTAAGTAGCTGACTAAATCTTTGATCTCAGCTTTGTCGAAAAATGATTGCCCGCCAGAGATGGTGTAGGGGATTTTTTGGTTGCGCAGATACTGCTCAAAAATTCGCGCTTGATGATTACCACGATACAAAATCGCGTAATCCAGAAACTTGGTTCTGTTCTCAAATTTGTGTGCCTGTAGTTTCATCATCACCGATTCGGCTTCATGCTCTTCACTTTGCGCAGCAGAAACTTGAATCATGTCGCCAGTGCCCAGCTCACTCCACAGCTTCTTTTCAAAAAGCTTGGGATTGTTGCTAATCACTTGGTTTGCGGCACGTAAGATGCGCACGGTAGAGCGATAATTCTGCTCTAACTTAATCACTTTTAAGCGTGAAAAATCGGTAGTCAATTGACGCAGATTTTCTACATCCGCACCACGCCAGCCATAAATCGCCTGGTCGTCATCACCCACTGCAGTAAATTGTCCGCGCACGCCAGTGAGCATTTTCACCAGTTTATATTGGCAAGCATTGGTATCTTGATATTCATCCACCAATAAATATTGCAACTTACGCTGCCATTTGTTTAACGCTTCTTCGTGCTGGTCAAATAGCTCAACTGGTAGTTTGATTAGATCATCAAAATCCACTGCTTGATAGGCGCGTAATGTTTGCTGATATAGTTGATACACCTTTGCGGCAGCGTGCGTCAGTTCTTCATCTGCAGTCGCTGCGGCTTGGTCTGGATTAATAAACGCGTTTTTCCATGCAGAGATCTGCCATTGTGTTTTACGTAATAATTGTTTGTCTGTGGTGGCTAAAATGTCCGCGACGATTTTAAAACTATCGCTGGAATCTAAAATAGAAAATTGGGGTTTGTAGCCCAACAACGCAGATTCTGCACGCAGCATTTGCAGTCCGAGTGAATGGAAAGTCGCAATGGTTAAGCCTTTGGTAGATTTGCCGGCCATTAATTTACTCACACGCTCCTGCATCTCACGCGCGGCTTTGTTCGTAAAAGTAATCGCCGCGATTTCTTTAGGCGAATAACCTGCTTCATCAATCAAAAAGCCGATTTTTTGCGTAATGACGCGGGTTTTTCCGCTGCCAGCGCCAGCTAATACCAGCAAAGGCCCATCAAGATATTTAACAGCTTCGCGTTGTGGTGAATTTAGACTATTTAGCATGATTAAACAGGGTTAAAGGTGAATTTAGACGACTAAAATGCTCAAAAACGCATTGGGCGGGGTTATACTGGTGTGTATTGTCGCAACACAATATTTTAACTGTTAAATCAAAAGTCAGCGCTGTTTAATTCTATAAATATAATTTTAATACCTTAACTTTGATGCCTAAATTTGATTTAAAAACCATTATCTTCATGTCAATGTTGCTTACCTTCATGTTGTCCATGTTGTTGGCCATTACACGTAATCACCACAAAGAAGTACGCGGCCCAGGTTATTGGGCGGTAGGTAATTTGGTCGTTGGTTTAGGCATGGTGCTAGTGCTGATTCAGTTAGATACACCAAAATTACTTTTCCTGCCTAGTTTGGCATTAATAGGAGCGGGTTTAGGGCTTTATTTAAACGGCATTCAAGCTTTTGTCGGTAAAACGCCCGATCATCGCATTCCAGTAGCATTGTTCATTTTACTGGTTGTGATTGATGTTTTTTTTGTGGTGTTGCAACAAAATTTACGCGTTGCAGTGTCATTAGGTGCACTGGTTTTTGCAGGCATTTACTTTGCTAGCGCACGCTCAACTTTCTCACGCGATGAAGGCATTATCGGCAATCTATTTTGGATTGCCTCCAGCTTATTCCTGCTAATGGCGCTATTTATGCTGGGCCGCGCGTTTGCTGCGGTTAAAGCAGATGTTGCGGTGTTCGACAACTATGCAATTTGGCCAGTCAATGCCTACACCTTTATGTTGGGTGCGGTTTCGCAGTTTTTTATCTCCAGCTTATTTGTTTTAATGTTGAGTTATCGCTTGAATCAGAATCTAGAGTCCATTGCGACGATAGACGGTTTAACGGGCATATTAAACCGTCGCGGTTTAGAAGATTCTGCGTTAAAAATGCAAGGTATCTGTAAGCGAATCAATCTCAGTATGGGCGTTTTGCTGATTGATATGGATCATTTTAAAAAAGTGAACGACAAACACGGGCATTTATTTGGTGATGATGTACTGCGACAGTTAACCAAAATTATTGCTGGTATTTTGCGCTCAGGCGATGTGTTAGGTCGCTACGGCGGCGAAGAGTTTTGTGTGTTTTTACCCAATACCACAGAGAAAGATGCCGCCGGTTTGGCTGAACGTATTCGTATTGGTGTGGAAAAATCCTTGCACACCATTCACCATAAAAACATTAAAGGCACTGTCAGTATCGGCGTGGCAGATTCTGTACGTGCAGGCTATGATTTTAAAGGATTAGTTGCCGCGGCAGATAGCGCGTTATATACCGCAAAAAATAGTGGTCGCAATAGAGTAGTCAGTTTTACCTCTATTACAAGAGACAGTGTTAGCAGAGAAAGTCATGTTAAAGAAAGTGTTTCTGGAGATAGTGCTGGCAAAGACAATATTGCCGCAGACAACATTACCTGAGTAATAAACAAGTGAGCTGATATTTACTTATATCTTTTGTACTTTACCTATCATTTTGACTTACAAAACTTAACGCACAAAATGTGTGAAAAATATTACTTAAGAGAAGATATCTAAACATGCGATCAACCAGAGCCAGTGCTGCGATAGACCGATTAAAACGCCGCAGTGGCAACGATAATTATTCAATGGCGATGACTAGTAATGGATTATTTAGTCTTGTGCTTGCTGCCTCAGATGAGGCTGTTGCCAATCGAGCTGAAAATGCCGCATCAAACAATAAACCAAGCCGTTTATGTGAGCCGATGCAGATGGATGATTTTGTTATTTTTGTAAATGCTTATGGCCCGCAAACGCCCAAGCGCGTGAGTAAAATAGATGTCGCGTTTAATCAACAACTCGCAAAAAGTAGAAGTAAAAGTCATTAACAAAAGTTTAATGAACAGTCGTTCAGTCATCATTAATTCGCACTAAGCACATCTGGTGTAAGTGATTGGCACATAAAGTGCTAATTTTTTACAAGTAGTTAATATTTGAATGTGCATATATAGCTATTGTTGTTATAGCTATTATTAAGGGGGACAAACGATGATGTTTGCATGGCTAGAATTTCGCACCATGTTATTCATGACTGGCTTACTCGCAGTCGCATTATCACTATTGTTGTTAGCGATCAACTCGCGTACAGCCATTCTTACAGGCTTAAAAGAGTGGGTTTGCGCCAATTTGTTGATAGGCGGCGCCATCATCACTTTCACGCTTATTATCTTGCCGCTCAATTTTCGCGCGGTGATTGGCGGATTTTTCATCGTTGCAGGCTTAGGCTTATATTTCATTGCCATTCGCATCTTTGATAAGCGCCCAATCGCTTGGCGCAACATTCGATACGCGTTATTAGCCTACATTTTTGTCAAAATTTGCATCACGCTATTATCCCAAAACGAATATGCCTTAGTTGTATTTGATACGGCACTTTGTATGGTGCTCACCGCTGCTAGTGCATTGTATCTATTGAAATATTCCAGCCAGAATCATTCAGCCGAATATCGCTTCACAGGCGCTTTCTTTATTATTTTCACTGCCATTACACTGGTTCGATTTTATAGACTGTGCGCTAACAACGCCGCGCCAGTAGAGCATTTAACTGAATGGACGCTTAATCAAGTGACATTTTTGGGTTGTATGTTAAGTGTGTTGGCGATTAACTTTGGTTTTATTGCGATGGTGAATGCAAAATTGGCAGAATTGCTTGCGCATACGGCCGGACACGATTGGCTGACTGGTGTGATGAATCGTGGAAATTTAGAGAAATGTGCGGAATTATTGACACTTAAAACGGTTAAATATAAACAAACGCAGGCCATGTTGTTAATGGATTTGGATCACTTCAAAGTGATTAACGATACTTACGGCCATTTATTTGGCGATGAAGTCATTCAAACGTTTGCTCGATTAGCGCAAGATAATATGCGCGATGAAGATTTATTGGGCCGTTATGGTGGCGAAGAATTCTGCATCATCATGCCAAATTCGAGTGAAAAAGAGGCGTTGATTGTCGCAGAACGCATCCGTCAAAAATATGAGAGTATGACTATTATGTTCGACGGGAAGTCGGTTAAATGCACTGTCAGCGCGGGTGTGTGCGATTCTAGTCAACTGGGCAGCGAATTTAAACGCATGTTTTCAGGCGCAGATGAGTCTTTATATGCGGCTAAAAATGCAGGCAGAAATAGAGTCGTTTCGCACTCAAGTTTGTAATGGTTTTTGTGCGACATTAATTGGTTTTTTTAAGGTGTTAAGTACGGCTTTAGTTAAGTAGAGAATCAAGCGATTTTTAAGTGGGGAATTTTCAAAGTTAACACAATAATTGGTATAGAAATTGCTGTTATTCCTTTAACGTTAAATGCTTAACTAAAATAGGATAGATCATTAATTCACACTAATGACTAAAAACTCGCCATGATTGAAAAGCTGAATAAAACCACCATTTGCAGCATTGTTTTTTTGGATATTATCGATTATTCAAAAAAGTCTGTTTCTGAGCAAATTGACATTAAAAATCAATTTAATCAGTTGATTAATCACTCGCTGAAAGATGTGGATGAGAATGAGCGGATTATTTTAGATACTGGCGATGGTGCGGCAATCGCGCACATGGGTTCACCAGAAGACGCTTTGTTTGTATCGCTGAGCATTCGCGATGAGGTTTTGAAAAGTAATATTTTAAGCTCTATGCCGTTATACGTGCGCTTTGGCATTAATTTAGGCCCTGTGCGTTTGGTCAGCGATATCAATGGTCAGCCTAATATCATCGGTGATGGCATCAACGTAGCGCAACGTATTATGAGCTTTGCCAAGCCTAATCAAGTGGTGGTTTCGCGTTCCTATTACGATGTCACTTCGCGTCTCACGCAAGAAATTTCACAGATGTTTGATTATTCTGGCATTAAAAATGACAAACATATGCGAGAGCATGAGATTTATGCGGTGCGATTATTGAAAGAAGTTGCACCAATCGAAGTAACACCAATTAAAGCAGTCAGCCTTAAGGCAACGAGTTATCTAGAACCGATTCAGCATTTTTTCAAGCGTATCAATTGGAAATATGTGGCATTGTCTTTGCCAGCGATATTGACCTCGGTTTTGGTGATTAAGTCCGCTGCATCGCCTTCAGAGCCAATGATTACTTTGCAAAAATCTACGGCATCGACCGCACAGTCACAGACCGTGGCAACGCCAATTCAACAGAGTTCGACACTTTTAACACCAAATGAAACGCTTGTAAAAAAGCCTGTTAATAGCAATATTCAGTTAGCTAATTACGCGGTTGATAAAAGTAAAGCTGAAAAATCACTGGACGAAAAAGTTGCTGATAGAAAAATTGATATAACCCAGCCAACTGAAATTCAGCTTGATAAAACTTTGCCGGATAATAAAAAAGCAGATAAAAAAATAGCTAAAAAATCCACTAGCAAAAAATCAGTTAAAAAGTCAGTGAACGAATTGCCTTCAGAATTTAGCGCGCCAGATAGTAATAAAGCACAACAGTCCAATACAGTGGCACAAGCGGCAGCACCACAAATCGCAGTTGATACGCCAACTACACAAAAATCAGGCTGGAAAACCTTTACTGATAGCGTTAAACAAGGCCAAGACCGTGCTTGCACGCAGGCAGAAATTACGATGAATCAATGTCATTAGATTAATATCATTCGTTTGCTTATCTGATGTATCGAATCCGATACATCAGATAATTGTGAGTTAACTAGTTTCAGAGCTACTAATCTTGAGTTCGATAAAACAATCGATATAAAACTGGTAATACCAGTAAAGTTAACAGTGTCGATGACCAGATTCCGCCAATTACCACTGTCGCCAAAGGTCGTTGTACTTCGGCGCCAGTTCCTGTAGCGATTGCCATTGGCACAAAACCTAACGATGCCACAAGCGCAGTAATCAAAATAGGGCGTAATCGACTGATACTGCCTTGCTGAATCGCCGCATCAATGGGCTTGCCATCCGCAATCAACTGGCGAATAAAGCTGATCATCACTAAACCATTCAACACCGCCACGCCAGATAAGGCGATAAAGCCGACACCTGCGGAAATCGACAAAGGTAAATCTCGCAGCCACAACATCAGCAAGCCACCTGTTAGCGCAAACGGGATGCCTGTAAAAACAATTAAGCCGTCTTTGATATTGTTGAACATGGCATACAACAATATAAATACCAGCAATAAAGCCAATGGTACGACTAGCTGCAAGCGTTGGCTGGCAGATTGTAATTGCTCAAACATGCCGCCCCAATTTATCCAATAACCAGTGGGTATTTTGACTTCCTCGCCGATACGTTTTTGCGCTTCTGCTACATAGCTGCCAATATCGCGGTCGCGTACATTAGCGGTAATCACAACATTGCGCTTGCCATTTTCGCGGCTAAATTGGTTGGCGCCATGTGCAATATCTATGCTGGCGACTTCGCCCAATTGTAAATAAACAGGTGCATTGCTATTGCTGGCGATTTTAATCGGCAAGCGTTTGAACGCTTCAATATCGGCTCTGGTTTCATCATCCAGGCGCACCACGATATCAAACCGTTTGTCGCCTTCAAACAAAGTGCCTGTTTCGCGTCCGTTCATGGCGATAGAAATGGCATCTTGCACATCAGCTACATTTACGCCTAAACGTGCTATTTTCTGGCGGTCGATATTCACAGTTAAAATTGGCAAGCCAGTCGTTTGTTCTACCTTAACGTCTTCACCGCCTTGAATAGTAGCCAGCACTTTTGCAATTTCTTCAGCCGATTCATGCATGACTGCCATATCGTCACCAAACACTTTTACGGCAACATCACTGCGCACGCCTGAAATCAATTCATTAAAGCGCATTTGAATGGGTTGCGTAAACTCGTAATTATTGCCTGGCACATGCGCAACTGCTTTTTGCATCTGGGCGACTAATTGATTTTTGGTTAAGCTTGGATTCGGCCATTCAGCGCGGGGTTTAAGCATCACAAAATTATCTGCCACGCTTGGCGGCATCGGGTCGCTGGCAATTTCAGCGGTGCCCAATTTGGCAAATATCCTGTCTACCTGTGGAAAACCTTTAATCGTATGTTCCAGCTCTTTTTGCATTTCCACTGCTTGGCTCAAACTGGTGCCGGGAATTCGTAATGCATGCAGCGCAATATCGCCTTCATTTAAGCTTGGCACAAATTCGCTGCCCATGCGACTGGCTAATAAACCGCTTAATAGCACAGAAACAATAGCGATTGTGATAACTAATGCCTTATTCGTCATTGCCCATTGCAAGATGGGTGAGTATGCTTTTTTTACCCATCCTATTAACGGTTGTTCTGTTTCTTTTACTTTGCCATTAATGAATAAGGCGACTGCGGCAGGAATAAAAGTCACCGATAACAACATTGCGCCTACCAAAGCAATCACCACAGTAAATGCCATCGGGTGAAACATTTTGCCTTCCACACCGGTTAACGCAAAAATAGGCAGATAAACGGCCATAATGATTAATTGCCCAAATATCAGCGGTTTTTTCGCTTCCTGCGCAGCGGTGAATATTTCCTCAAATCGTTCGGATTGGCTCAGTGTTCGGCCCAGTTTTGTTTGGGCATGTGCAAGGCGACGCATACAATTTTCTACAATCACAACGGCGCCATCGATAATAATGCCAAAATCCAAAGCACCTAAACTCATTAAATTTGCACTGACTTTGCCAGTTAACATGCCAGAAAACGTGAAAAGCATGGAAAGTGGAATCACCAGCATGGTAATGATGGCGGCACGCATATTACCTAAAAAGATAAACAATACGGCAATCACCAGCAATGCGCCTTCCAGCAAATTGGTTTTAACCGTATGGATGGCTTTGTCGATTAAAGTCGTTCGGTCATAAACAGTTTTGGCGACAATGCCAGTAGGTAAGGTCTGGTTGATTTTTTGTAATTGCGCCTCAACCGCCGCAGAAACCGTGCGACTATTTTCGCCTGTGAGCATATACACCGTGCCTAAAACGACTTCTTGCCCATTTTCAGTGGCGGCACCATCGCGTGATTCATTACCGATGATCACTTCCGCTACATCTTTCACGCGCACAGGCACACCAGATTTCGCATCGACGACAATATTGCCAATATCATCCAGATTGTTGACTTGCCCTGGCACGCGAATCAAATATTGCTCGCCAGATTTTTCAATATAACCAGCGCCAATATTGGCATTGTTTTTTTCTAATGCATTAACTAGGTCATTTAAAGATAAGCCTCTAGCGATTAAACTATCGGTTTGCGGCGCTACTTGATATTGCTTAACGTAACCACCAACGGTATTAATATCGTTCACACCAGGCACATTGCGCAATTGCGGTTTGACAATCCAATCTTGCACTTCACGCAAATCCATTGGACTGTAAGGCGTGCCGTCGGCTTTTAATGCACCTTCTTTGGCCTCAACTGTCCACATAAAAATCTCGCCCAAACCTGTAGAAGTAGGTCCCAGTTTCGGCAGAATACCTGCGGGCAATTGTTCTTTTGCTTGATTGATGCGCTCATTCACCAATTGCCGTGCAAAGTAAATATCCGTCCCTTCTTTGAAAACGACGGTCACCTGTGACAAGCCATAGCGCGAGATTGAGCGGGTTTGATCCAATTTAGGCAAGCCGGCCATGGCGACTTCAATCGGGTAAGTGATACGTTGTTCTGTTTCCAGCGGCGCATAACCAGGCGCAGCCGTATTAATCTGCACCTGAATATTAGTAATATCTGGCACGGCATCAATCGGTAATTTCTGGTAACTGAAAATACCAAGTACGGCGACACCAAGCACAATCAACATCACCAACCAACGCTGATGAATAGAGAATCGAATCAGTTGATCAAACATGCTGTTGTTCCTTTGACGATTTTCTAGCCAGTTTAGATTTGGCTAGATTTGGTTCTGCTTGAGTAGATTTAACCTGACTAGATTTAATGGTCATGACTTGCTCCTGCCTTGCCAATATCCGCTTTGATTAAAAAGCTATTACCTGCAGCATATTTTTCACCAATACTTAACCCTTCAATTACCTCAATATTTTGCGCATCACGACGACCCAATTTAATCGGCCTTGCTTCAAAATATTCACTATATCGACCAAATACCACCGTCCAATCTCTTAGCGTTTGAATACCTTCTGCAGAAACAGCCAGCGGTACTTCTACCTCATCTGCAACCAACTCAATATTCACAGGCAAGCCAGGCAGCCAAGATTGATTCGGATTGTTTAACACCACTCGTGCCATTGCAGTGCGAGACTGTTCGCCAACCAGCGCACTCACATACGCAATTGTGCCAATGGCTTGCGCATCAAACGCCGTGGCTTTAATAGTGACTTTTTGCCCCGTTTTTACCGTATTAATGTCTTTGGCATAAATGGTCATTTCTGCCCAAACGGTGCTTAAATCTGCTATTTCAAACAAGCTGTCAGCTTCACTGACGATTTGACCAAGACTGATTTGTTTATTGGTCACCACGCCATCTATAGGTGAACGCAATTCATAACGCGATAGGCCATTTGTATTAGAACCAGCACCAATCGCACCTAGTTTTTGCTGAATGCGTTGACTGTTGATTTCTGCTTCTTGCAAATTATATTTCGCTTGTAAATAGTCTTGTTCAGCAGAAATTTTTTCTTCCCATAATTGCTTTTCACGATGGTAAGTTGCGCGTGCTAAGCCTACTCTTTTTTGAGCGGCCAATGCATCACTGCGCATCTCTGCGATTAGCTGGCTGGAAATAGTTGCCAGCACTTGCCCCTTGCGTACCTTGTCGCCAGCATTTGTTTTAACCGATTCAACAATACCGCTAACACGCGGTACGATATGCACGCTTTTATCGGCATTTAATTTAATCTCACCTTGTAAAAGTAGTGTGCTTTTGATTTTTGCGGGGCCAGCAGTTAACACTTCAATGCTATTAATTGTCAGTTGCTTATCGGTCAATTTGACTCTGGCTTCAATTTGTTCATAGCCAAACTGATGGCTTTTATCCGCATATTGAGCATTAATCTTCACCTTGAATGAATGCGGTTCTTCAATAATGGCATTGCCTTTCAAGTAATCATTTTCCTGTACAAAATCAATCAATTGCGGTTTTCTGCCTAATCTTTCTAACTGGATACTGAGGCGAGATAATTTGGGATTAAGCGGTTGATTATTTTCATAGGTATATACCCGAAATTCGGGCGGTGTATTTTGCTCAAAGATAGTCACCTCAACGCTGTAATCATCTTGGCTAAACAATTTGCCGCCATGCGGGCCTTTGATGATTTCTTTGGTTTGCGGCACGTGCTCATCCATGTGCGCATCCTTGATTAAAGACGAAGGTGCTGAAGGTAAATGATCTTTTGCATGGTCATGTCCTGGTTCGCCATGTTTAGGCCGTTCATCAGCCCGCTCCATTTCACTATGTTCTGCCTCACCATGCGTATCTTCAGATTGTTTTGGCTTATCTGAAAGCAGGATAAATGCAGCCAGAATGATGCCAATAGCGACAACTACAATGATGGCGAACCATTGTTTATTGGATTTATAAAGATTGAATGACATGATTACTCCTGTGACTTTTCTGATTGGTGATCTACAACATCACCCAAAATGCGTTCTATTTCTGCCACTGCTTCATGGGCATCTAATAGTGAATTGATATATTGAGATTTGGCTTGAACCAGTGTGCGTTGTGCGTCCAGTACATCCAGAAAATTGAATTTACCTGCGTTAAAACCTTTATTGGCCGCATCAAAAGCACTTTGAGCGCTTGGCAATATGTCGACTTTGAGTGATTCTGCCGCTTGTCTGGCAGCATTTAATCGCTCGTATTGGCCTGATAAATTCGCCTCGAGCTGGTTTTTGAGTGCGACTAATTCGTCTTGCGCCTTGTATTGGCGACTGACCGCTTCCTGCAAATTGCCTTGGTTGCGATCAAAGACTGGGATAGGAATAGATAAGCCCAATAAAGCTTGATTGATGCCGCCAAGCTCTTGGTTGTTCACGACGCCAGCGCTAATGGTGATATTCGGCGTGCCTTTGCTACGCTCAACTTTTGTCAGCGCACTGCGCGAATCAATTTCAATATTTGCCAATTTTACGGCTGGTGCATTATCCAGTTGGCTAGTTAATGCACTAAAAGCGGCCATTTTAGGAATGAAAGTGACATCGCCTTCGACACGTTCAAATACAGGCAGTGCGCTGCCCCATAATGTGGCTAAACGTTTGCGGGAGTTGGTTAATTGCGTATTAGCTTGGTTGAATTCAATTTTTGCACTGGCTTCTGCGATTTTTGACTTGGTTTCTTCTACTGGTGAGCTCTTACCAGCTTTTACACGCTTACTGGCAGCATCGCGCGCTAGTTCAGCAATATCGAGTGAGGACTTTGCCAAGGTTAATCGTTCCTGCGCGATTAAAACCGTATAAAAGGCCGTGATAACGTTGGCGTGGATCTCCGCTTTTTTACTGGCTAACTCCGCTTCAGCTTTGGTATAAAAAGAGTCAGCCGCTTCTATTCTCGCTTCCCGTTTGTTGCCAAGCTCAATCTCTTGGTTAAACTGTAAAAAAGTTTGCCTGTTGGCGCTGCGCGTATCTTGAATCGAAGTGGATAGTGATGGATTTGGCCTAGTGGCGGCTTGTGCCTTAATGCCTTCGATTGCCTCACGCTCGCGTATGGCGACAGCAATTTCAGGGTTGGCGTTAAGGGCTAAATTTAACGCATCTTTTAAGGTTAACTGCGTCGCTGGTATGCTTGACTGCAGTACAGGCGCATAGGAATCAGCAAAAATGACAGTTGAATTGCCGATGAATAATAGCGATATCAATATGTTTTGAATGCCGAATCGTAGACATTTTGGTGATGGGAATTGCATAACGCACTCCTGCAGAAATCTAATACAAACTTAAATAAAACCTGCGATATGGCATTGCCATACGTAGGAAATTAAAGGATTGAAATTAGAGTTGCGGTGGTGCGCGCGAAGCGGGAAGGCGGCGCTTAAGCGGTTGGAGAGGGGTTAAACTTAATAGGAAAAATTGCCTTAAAACAGAGGTTAAGGCAAAGGGAAAACACAGGAAAAACAATACAAGCAAGCTGGCAACAACCAAAAAAGTTGAATCGACACCTTGTGTAATACCGGATGCGACTGAAATGGTATGCGTTGCATGCGGAATTGAAGATAAGAAACTAGCATCTAAATGCTCAGAACTAGTATCTGTTGAGTGCAGATGCGTTAGCTCAATCGCCATTTCTTCATGTGCATCACCGACATGAAAACCTGTGTTTTGAATGGGATGCTCAGCATTTAAATGCGCGTGAATAAAAGGCGTAAAAACCTGCAGTAGTGCAAAACACAGCACTATCAAATACACAACAAAATTAGCTTTTACGCGCAACATGCCTGCAATATAACATTGATTCAATCGTGCTGACAATACATTTAATAGCAAGCACTTAGCTATTTTATTGGGCATTTTAGTTGCCGATACTTAACACTAAATTTAGCTCAAAAATCTACTTAACTGGATATTTATCCCAGCCAAAAACGTTTCACTAAAATACAGCATTTTTACACTTTCTTTACGCTTACCGTATCAGTCATTACGACATTTTTATTTGCTTAGGCCTAACATTGCCGTTTGTTAATAACGAATATTAATTGAATGCGACTATGGATCTTCTCAGTATTTGTTTGATATTGGCTTATATGGCGATATGCATTTTAACGCTTGATCTACTTGTGAATCTGGAAGGTAAAAAATGACGGTGATGATGTGGTTAAGTGGCGCGTTAGCGCTATTTATGTTGGTTTATTTGTTTTATGTATTAATTAAACCGGAGAATTTTTGATGCTATCGAATGCTGGATTTTTTTCTAATGTCATCGTCCAAGTGGGTTTGTATCTCACGGTTTTACTGCTGATTACTAAGCCGATGGGTATTTGGATTTACAAAGTAATGCATGGCGAATCGGCTATCGCAAATAAAGTTGGCGGTCCAGTTGAGCGACTTATTTACCGTGGTTTGGGTGTTAAGCCTGAGCAGGAAATGCACTGGAAGCATTATGCAGTCGCATTAATGCTATTCAACGTTGTTGGCATTGCATTTGTATATTTGCTACAACGCTTGCAATTTTCATTACCACTTAATCCACAACAATTTGCAAATGTGAGTGTCGATTCAGCATTTAATACCGCAGTTAGCTTTGTGACGAATACCAATTGGCAAGGTTACGCAGGTGAATCGACCATGAGTTATTTGACGCAAATGCTGGCGCTTACGGTGCAGAATTTTCTATCAGCGGCGACAGGTTTGGCTGTAGTCATCGTGCTTATTCGTGGTTTCGCACGCCATAACGCAAAAACTATCGGTAATTTTTGGGTGGATATCACGCGTTCTACTTTGTATATTTTGTTACCGCTGTCTTTTATTTTTGCAATCGTATTGATGAGTCAAGGTGTGATTCAAAACTTTGATGCCTACAAGCAAGTGACGACTTTGCAACCAACTAGTTATTCAGTCGCAAATGAAGTTGGCGAGCAAGTTGCTCAAACTATCACTACGCAAACATTAGCAATGGGCCCAGTCGCTTCGCAAGAGGCGATTAAGATGCTCGGTACCAATGGCGGCGGATTTTTCAATGCCAACTCTGCACATCCGTTTGAAAATCCAACGCCACTTTCTAATTTCTTGCAAATGTTGGCAATCTTTTTAATCCCTGCAGGCTTATGTTTTACGTTTGGCTTGATGGTTGGCGACAAACGACAAGGTTGGGCAGTATTTTCGGCCATGGCGATTGTATTTGTAGTGATGGTTGGCGTAGCGATTTGGGCAGAACAGGCAGGTAATCCAGCGCTAACAAATAGCGGTGCTGACCAATCCGTCATCGCTTCGACATCAGGCTCACCATTGCAATCTGGCGGCAATATGGAAGGCAAAGAAACGCGTTTTGGCATTGTAGCGTCCAGTTTATTTGCCACCGTGACCACCGCGGCATCTTGCGGCGCGGTTAACGCTATGCACGATTCGTTTACGCCAATTGGCGGCTTAGTGCCAATGTGGTTAATGCAACTGGGTGAAGTGATTTTTGGCGGCGTGGGCTCTGGGCTTTACACCATGCTGATTTATGCAGTCTTAGCCGTATTTATCGCTGGCTTGATGATTGGCCGCACGCCTGAATATCTAGGCAAAAAGATTGAGATATTCGATATGAAGATGACGGCGATCATTATCTTAGTCACACCGTTAATCGTATTAATCGGCACTGCGCTTGCAGTCAGTATCGCCTCTGGCACTGTCGGCATTGCAAATCCTGGCGCGCATGGCTTTAGCGAGATTTTATATGCACTGTCATCTGCTGCCAATAATAACGGTAGCGCATTTGCTGGCTTATCTGCCAATACACCGTTTTACAACATCTTATTAGCCATCGCGATGTTTGCAGGTCGTTTCGGCATCATTCTGCCAGTGTTGGCAATTGCAGGTTCTATGGTGGCTAAAAAACGCATTCCAGTGAGTTTGGGCACTATGCCTACGCACGGGCCGCTATTTGTCACGTTGTTGATTGGTGCTGTGATACTGGTAGGCGCATTGACTTATATCCCCGCATTGGCACTTGGGCCGATTGTTGAGCAGTTGCTGATGGTTGCTGTTCATTAATCGCCGAAATAGAAAAAATTGAGGAAAAAATAATGTTAAGTTTAAAAACACTGTTTGACCCAGCTTTAGTCAAACCAGCGATTGCCGATTCGTTTAAAAAATTGGCGCCGCAAACACAGTGGCGTAACCCCGTCATGTTTGTGGTGTATTTGGGTAGCATTTTAACCACGCTGATATTGCTGCAAGCTTTATTTAGCAAAGCAGATGCACCAATAGGCTTTATTGCGCTAGTGACTTTATGGCTGTGGTTTACTGTGCTATTCGCCAACTTTGCCGAGGCGATGGCAGAAGGGCGCAGCAAAGCACAAGCGGCTTCATTACGCAGTGCCAAGAAAAACGTAGTCGCTAAAAAACTGGCATCGGCATCACGCGATTCAGCAATAGCACTGACCGATAGTAGCAGCTTGCGCAAAGGCGATATTTTACTGATAGAAGCAGGCGATATGATTCCTGCCGACGGTGAAGTGATTGATGGTATCGCCTCAGTGAATGAGGCGGCGATTACTGGTGAATCTGCACCGGTTATTCGTGAATCTGGTGGCGACTTTGGTGCAGTAACAGGCGGCACGCAGGTATTATCCGATTGGATAGTGGTGCGCGTGACAGTGAACCCGGGCGAAGCGTTTTTGGACCGCATGATTGCTATGGTGGAAGGCGCAAAACGCCAAAAAACACCCAATGAAATTGCATTAACGATTCTTTTGGTCGCATTAACCATCGTGTTTTTATTGGTGACAGTGACTTTGTTGCCGTTCTCAATCTTTGGCGTATCAGCATCAGGTGGCGCAGGTTCGCCACCGAGTATCACCGTGCTGGTTTCACTATTGGTATGTTTAATTCCAACCACTATTGCAGGTTTGTTGTCTGCGATTGGTGTAGCGGGTATGAGCCGTATGATGCAAGCGAATGTGATTGCGACTTCTGGCCGTGCAGTAGAAGCGGCGGGCGATATAAACGTGTTGCTATTGGATAAAACAGGCACGATTACTTTGGGCAATCGCCAAGCTTCTGCGTTTATTTCAGCAGATGGTGTAACGGAGCAAGCGTTGGCAGATGCAGCACAATTGGCATCGCTGACCGATGAGACACCAGAAGGCCGCAGCATTGTGGTGTTGGCAAAAAACCGCTTTAACATTCGTGAGCGGGATATTGCATCGCTTCATGCCAAATTTATTGCGTTTACCGCGCAAACCAGAATGAGTGGGGTGGATTTGCAAGATGGCGACGGGCTGGATTCTGATAAGCACGGTCGGCAAATCCGTAAAGGTGCGGCCAGTGCAATCAAGTTACACATTGAAGCTTTAGGTGGTGTATTTTCAACTGAAATGAGCCAAAAAGTAGATGAAGTAGCGCGTCGCGGCAGTACGCCGTTAGTGGTTTCAGATGGTGACAAAGTGCTTGGCGTGGTTGAGCTTAAAGATATTGTAAAAGGCGGTATTAAAGAGCGCTTTGCCGAGCTACGTCGCATGGGTATCACAACCATTATGATTACCGGCGATAACCGATTAACCGCTGCTGCGATTGCCGCAGAAGCTGGTGTGGATGACTTTTTAGCAGAAGCCACTCCAGAGGCAAAATTAAAGCTGATTCGCGAACATCAAGCGGAAGGTAAACTGGTAGCCATGACCGGTGACGGTACCAATGACGCACCAGCTTTAGCCCAGGCCGATGTTGCAGTCGCCATGAATACTGGCACTCAAGCCGCAAAAGAAGCGGGCAATATGGTGGATTTAGACTCTAACCCGACCAAATTGATTGAAATTGTGGAGATTGGTAAACAAATGCTGATGACGCGCGGTTCGCTCACTACATTCAGTATTGCCAATGATGTGGCTAAATATTTTGCGATTATCCCCGCCGCATTTGCCAGCACTTATCCAGCATTAAACACCTTAAATGTGATGCATTTGGGCAGCCCAAACTCGGCCATTCTTTCTGCGGTGATATTTAATGCGCTGATTATTATTGTATTAATACCACTGGCCTTAAAAGGTGTGGCTTACAAGGCGGTTGGCGCACAACAGTTATTACGCAGAAACTTATTGATTTACGGACTTGGTGGTTTGATTGTGCCGTTTATCGGTATCAAGGCAATTGATTTGGTACTGACTTCCGTTGGTTTTGCTTAAAAATAGCCTAAGAATTTTAATAAAGGATTCATCATGGAAAATAGTTTAAAAAATATAACATTACAAAGCGTCAGGCCAGCATTGGTTTTATTTGTGATACTAAGCATCATTACAGGTATCGTTTATCCATTACTCACTACAGCAGTAGGTCAATCGGTCATGCCAGGGCAAGCCAATGGCTCGCTGATTACGCAGGGCGATCAAGTCATTGGCTCAAGCTTGATTGGCCAAAACTTTACTGAAGCTAAATACTTTTGGGGGCGCCCATCTGCTACTGGGCCTTATCCCAACAACGGCGCGGCTTCATCTGGTTCAAATCAGGGGCCGTTAAATCCTGCATTAGCAGAAGCCGTTAAAGGCAGGGTTGTAGCGTTAAAAGCGGCTGATCCAGATAATACATTACCAATCCCTGTAGATTTAGTTACTGCATCCGCTAGTGGATTAGACCCAGAAATTAGCCCTGCAGCAGCGAATTACCAAGTGAACAGAATCGCCAAAGCTAGAGAGTTAACGGTGGAAACGGTGCAAAAACTAATCGCAGAAAACACCAAGGGACGGCAATGGGGTGTGTTCGGTGAGTCACGTGTGAATGTATTGCAGTTGAATATTGCATTGGACAAATTAACTGCTATTCAGCCATAGTAAGCAATGTTGTTTTTAGCTATTCATTTTTAATTAAATCCTATTAATTAATCCCTAGAGTCAAACTTACAATAAGACATAGACATGGCTGAATCAGAATCCAATTTAGAGTTTCGCCCAAATCCAGACCAGCTGCTGCAAAAGATTAATCAAGAAGCTGAAAAAGAAAAACGCGGCCGTTTAAAGATATTCTTTGGCGCGTGCGCGGGTGTGGGTAAAACTTTCGCCATGCTCAATGCGGCGCACAGCTTACAATTAAAACCCCAGCAATCACAAAGCCAGCAGTCACAAAGTGTAGACGTGATTGTGGGTATTGTAGAAACGCATGGTCGCGCTGGCACGGCCGCACAACTGTTAGGTTTAACGGTATTGCCGTTAAAAACGTTTCATTATCGTGAGCGTGAATTAAAAGAGTTTGATTTAGATGCCGCATTAGCGCGCAAGCCCGATTTGATTTTGGTGGATGAGCTTGCGCATTCTAATGTGGAAGGTTCGCGCCACCCCAAGCGCTGGCAAGATGTTGAAGAATTATTAGCCGCAGGAATCGACGTATTTACCACGCTGAATGTGCAGCATCTAGAAAGTCTTAACGACATTGTTGGTCAAATCACAGGTGTTCGCGTCAGTGAAACTGTCCCCGATAAAGTATTTGATGATGCGGATGAAGTGACCTTGGTGGATTTGCCAGCAGATGAATTGTTGCAGCGATTGCAAGAAGGCAAAGTGTATCAATCTCAACAAGCAGAGCGCGCCAGCAAAAGTTTTTTTCGCAAAGGTAATTTAATTGCGCTACGCGAAATGGCACTAAGACGCACGGCTGACCGCGTCGATTCGCAAATGCGCGAATACCGGACTAATTCGTCTATCCAACAAGTGTGGCAGGCAAAAGACAGGTTGTTGGTTTGTGTAGGTACAGGGCCAGAGGCTGAGCGTTTAGTGAGGGTGGCGGCTAGATTGGCGCAAAGTTTAAAATCGGATTGGTTGGCGGTTTATGTAGAAACGCCACAATTACAGCGATTATCAAATGCAGCACGCGACAGCATTTTAAAAACCTTAAAACTAGCCGAAACCTTAGGCGCAGAAACGGCGACTTTAAGTGGTACTAATGTCGCCAGTGTTGTATTGAGTTATGCCCGCAGTCGTAATGTGTCGAAGTTGGTAGTAGGTAAATCGACACGTTCGACATTTGCGCGCTTAATCATGCCTGGCGTGATTGACAACTTAACCAGTCAGGCGACTGATATTGATATTCACGTGGTTTCACGCGAAAAAACCTTGGCAGAAAATGGTGTACAAGCTTTAGGTGCTCACAAAGATACTCCGCAAGACATTCAATCTAATAGTCTGCATGCCGATTATCCACATCAATTACATCATGAGCCCAAACTGCATGGCTATTATTGGGCTGCGACTGCATGCGCTGGCACTTCGTTATTGGCGGCATTGATTTTGCCTTATTTTGAATTATCCAATTTGGTGATGGTATTTTTGCTTGGCGTCATACTTGTCTCATCCAAATTTGGTAGAGGGCCAGGCATTTTTTCATCCTTTATCAGCGTGGCTAGTTTTGATTTCTTTTTTGTCACACCAAGATTTTCTTTTTCTATCGCCGATACCGAATATTTGCTGACCTTTGCGGTGATGTTTGTGGTGGCATTAGTGATCAGCAATTTAACCTCGAACTTGCGTTATCAAGCGGTGGTTGCAATGCGGCGCGAAAAACGCAGTCGCGCTTTGTATGATTTAGGTAAGTCGCTAGCATCATCATTGACCGCAGAACATATCATCGAAATCAGCACGCATCACTTAACCGGTATTTTCCAATCAAAAGTGGCCATATTGCTGCCCGATAAACAAGAGAAAATCGTACAGCCAACTTTAAATGATCAGAGTTTTAATGTTGATTTAGGTATAGCTCAGTGGGTTTACGATAATCAACAACAAGCGGGTTACGGCACCAATACTTTGCCATCATCGCCTGTTCTATATATTCCTTTGCAAGCACCGATGCGCACACGAGGCGTGTTGGCGATTGTGCCGAATAATGACGAAAACGATAAAGATAATGTTTCTGCAAAGTCCAAACGCCTGATTTTTTTACCAGAACAACGGCAATTATTAGATACATTCGCCTCTCAAATCGCCATCGCGATTGAACGTGTACATTATGTGGATATAGCGCAAAACGCTTTGGTTTCAATGGAATCGGAACGGTTAAGAAATTCTGTATTAAGTGCAATCTCACATGATTTAAACACACCGTTAACCACGATTGTAGCAACGGCTGGCCTGCTTAAGCAGCAATTGAATATGCCATCATTAACTAATAATAACCCGGCAGACCAAAAAAAACAGGAAGGCGAACGAAATGAATATGTTGATATGCTTTATGAGCAATCGATACGCATGAAAAATCTAGTCGTTAACTTGCTGGATATGGCGAGATTACAATCTGGAAAAGTGAAGCTCAATAAACAATGGCAAACGATAGAAGAAGTGGTCGGCACAGCTTTGCGCACCATGAAACAATCATTGGCAAAACACCATATTGTGATTGATCTAACGAATGCTTCTACGGGTGATTTACCTTTAATACAGTTCGATGCGGTGTTAATCGATCGCGTATTGTGTAATTTATTGGATAACGCCGCCAAATACGCGCCAGAAGGCAGTAAAATCATTATCAGTGCCAGAACAAATCATCAAGATGTGCTGGTTTCTGTGGCTGATGAAGGCCAAGGTTTACCAGCGAATGTGGAAGATCAAATGTTTGAAAAATTTACACGTGGTGAAAAAGAATCTGCCAAAGCTGGCGTTGGGCTTGGCTTGTCTATTTGCAAAGCCATTGTTGAAGCGCATGGCGGAAAAATCAGTGCGCACAATAGGTTAAGTTCTAGTGCAGTTGAAAATATCAGTCAAACCACAAAAAGCCATATTTCAGGCGCAATTTTTACTTTCTCATTACCTTTAGGCACGCCACCAAGCTTGCCTGATGATGAAGATTTGCATCATTAGTGGATACGTCTAATTAATGGGACTTGCTAATATAGTACTGATTGAAGATGAGCAGCAAATTCGGCGCTTCGTCACTGCTGCGCTTGAGATTGAAAATTTTCAAGTATTTAGCGCAGAAACGGGCAAGCAAGGACTAATTGAGATTGGTACCAGAAAACCAGATGCGGTTATTTTAGATTTAGGCTTGCCCGATATCGATGGTTTAGTAGTGATTCGAGATGTCAGAACTTGGAGCAATATTCCCATTATTGTATTGTCTGCAAGAACGCAAGAAGCCGAAAAAGTCGCGGCGTTAGATGCTGGCGCGGATGATTTTTTATCTAAACCATTTGGTACACCTGAACTGTTAGCCAGAGTGCGCGCGCAATTGCGCCGTAGAAGTATGTTAAGTGAGGCTAGTAGTGAAGGCGTTTATATGTTTGGCGATATCAGTATCGATTTGCCCAAACGCTTGGTTACAAAAGCTGGTAAGCCCGTGCATTTAACACCGATTGAATTCAGATTATTCACTGAATTGGTCAAAAACGCCGGCAGAGTGGTTACGCAAAGGCAATTATTGAAAGAAGTTTGGGGGCCAGCTTATGTGGAAAATGAGCATTACCTCAGAATCTACATGAGCCATCTACGCCAAAAGTTGGAAAATGATCCTGCACAGCCAGAGCATTTAATCACCGAGATTGGCGTTGGGTTTCGGTTTATATAACGCTTAGTATTTAGCTTTAAATTCGCTTAACTATTATCTATTTCGTTTGTGATTGCAGCATTATCTAAATCGCTATCTGCTGAAACAGCATTGCTTGGCGTACTATTATTCGGCACGCTGTTTTCTTGCATCATCAATAAACGACTTTGTGGCGTTTCCAAACTAACACGGCCAATTGCGCCACTGCGATAATCTGTCAGAAACGCGACTGCAGTTTTTTCCATATCCCATAAACCATCATGGCGCTTGTAACTGCGACGCCTAGCAATTGCCTCTAATAAATCCACGCCATCGATTTGCGCGACATCTATTTTCATCGCATCTAATTTGTAGCGCGCATTGATTAAGTCTGGATAAGTCTGCAATAAATTATCTGCTAAAAAAGTTGCCACATCTTCATCAATCACCGCATTACGGCCAATTGCATGGCTTGCCGCTAACATGTAGCCATCTGATTCATAAGCGATTTTTGGCCACATCATGCCCGGCGTATCTGTGATACTAAATGTCGCATCCAGCTCAAACCGCTGTTGGCTTTTGGTGACTGCTGGTTCATCACCTACTTTTGCCACGCGGCGATTCAGTAGCGCATTCATCAGTGTTGATTTTCCCACGTTTGGAATGCCCATAATCAATGCGCGCAACGGTTTTAAATGTGTACCGCGATGCGGCGTAAGTTTGCGACAAACGGCAGGTATTTTTTTTGCATCACCGGCTTTTTTACAGCTTAAAGCCACGGCTTTGGTATTGGGGAGATTGTTAAAGTAGTTTAGCCAAGCTTCTGTCGCTTTAGGGTCAGCTAAATCCGCTTTATTTAAAATTTTAAGATTAGGCCGCTGGCGAAACAAGCGCATTTCATTGATAACAGGATTGTGACTGGCTTCTGGCACACGTGCGTCCAACACCTCAATCACCATGTCGGTAAATTCCATGGTTTCTTCCGCTTTTTTGCGGGCTTGGGTCATATGCCCCGGATACCACTGAATTGCCATTTAATGCCTTTAAAATCAAAAAATTCGTCGCAACACTGCGTTGCTTAATTATTTTAATCGCTTACATATAAACCATATGCTACGCGCTTAAAATAATTTCGCGCCTTGTTTTGCTTAGACTTTTTTAATTTTCTAGGCATTAAATTGCGCTTTAAAACGGCATTTTAACACCTTTAAGCTTTACTTAAATTTCAAACTTAATTATTACGCCCACGATCATTATTTCTGCCGCGATTAGAACGCTGATTATTTTGCTGCCGCTCTTGCCATTTTTCGCGCGCTTGTTCTCGTTCTTCTGGCGGGCGGTTTTTAAACTCGCGTAAACGGTCTTTTGCTTGTGCTCTTTCATTGGGTGATAATTGTTGATAGCGTTGAATGTTATCGCGCGCGCGTTCGCGTTGTTGTGGATCCATTTCACGCCACTTGTTTGCACCATTGCTCAAACGTTCTTGTCGGTCTGCGGGCAGATTGCCCCAGCGATCTCTTAATGGTGCCAGTGTTTCTTTTTGCTCATTGCTTAAATCTTGCCAGCCGATACCGTTTGCAGCTACCGAATAACGTTCAAATCTAGCAAATTCTGATTCGGCATGCGCTATTGGCATCAAGCTCAATAATAAACCGCATAAAACAAAACAACTTTTAAACATAATTTTGAAAGAAGGCATTTTTAGGCAATTTTGAGGGTTAAGTAGTGGATATCGCTTAAACAGCATCAGCTGAATCTTTGTGGTTGGGCGCTTTTTCAGCATTCAATGTTTCTTCTGCCCAAGCATAAAAATCTGGGTCACTAATCACATCTAAGTCTTCGGCATTATTCAGCACTTCTAAAACTGCCGCTGGATTTTCTACATTATTGCTGGCAAGGCCAACAGTATTATCTGTTTGTTGCGGGTTAATCACCACGAAAACCGCGACCAAGGCACAAAAAGCCAATGCGCTTGCAGGCATCCAAGATTGACTAGTTAACCATTGACTAGACATCCAGTTTGTTTTAACCGATTGGCTATTTAACGCAAGTCTACGTCTATCAGCCAATTGCTGACGCGTATCTAAATCCAGCGAATCGACACTGTGATCTAAGTTAAGCCTAATTTTTTGATTAAAATTGTTTTCATTCATGATAATGACCTCACATCTAATGATGATTATCCAATTGTTGACGTAATTTTTTCAACGCACGCGCGTAATGTGTTTTTACACTGCTTTCAGAACATTGCATCGCAATCGCCGTTTCGGCAATATCCATGCCTTCCCACACACGTAGCAAAAATACTTGCTGTTGTCGTAATGGTAGCGCGCTTAATTCAACATTCAAACTTTGCATAAATTGTGCATCCTGCAATTTCACATCGGGCGAAGTCGCTGGCGTATCAGGTTGCTGCTCCAGCATATCTTCTGCTTCTTCGTCATCGTCCCAATTCAGCCAGCTACGCATACGGTTACGCACGCTTTGCCGTCTGTGCCAATCTAAAATACGCGTTTGCAATATGCTATAAAACAGCGGTTTCCATTGCTCTGCGGGATGCGTGCCGTATTTCTGCACCAGCTTCATCATGGCATCCTGCACAATATCCAGCGCTTCTTCGCGGTTGCCCGTGGCATATTGCGCCATCGAAAACGCGCGGCCTTCAATACTGGCTAAAAATGTTTGCATTGTAATGATGGCCACGCTTTGCAACTGCTCGATAATTGTTTGCTAATAGTAATCCAATTAATCAAATTTAATAAAAATTATATTGTATAAAGTTACACATAAATGCGTGTATTTATCTGTTTTATCATTCATTAAACTAGTTTTATTGTTCGTTAATCTGGCGCTTTTTAATGTCCTTACTCATCAAAACGCAGTCAGCTACACATTGTCTACAAACAAACTAATTTTAAGTATTTAATTTAGTCATTCAAATCATTTGCATTAAAATGACAGCATGCAAAATCCTGACAATCTAAAATCCTTGCTGCAGCCTAATCAATCCATCACGCTGCTAAAAGCGCTGCATATACTCACAGTTGACGGTAAGCTAAATCAAGACAGTCGCCGCAAGCTCAAGCAAGTGACGCACTTAATCAATTTTATTGCACCATTATTGAGTGAAATATTGGATAACAATCCCAATCCCACCATTGTTGATCATGGCGCAGGCAAATCTTATTTAGGTTTTATTTTGTATGATTTATTGTTAAAGCAGCATGCAGCAGGGCAAGTGGTTGGTATAGAAACGCGCGCCGATTTGGTCGAAAAATCAAAAGTTCTGGCGGCTGATTGCGGGTTTGATCGCATGGATTTTCAGCATTTAAGCGTAGAGCAATCCATCACTTCTGACGCCTTGCCAGAAACTGTGGATATTGTGACTGCACTGCACGCTTGTAATACCGCGACTGATGATGCGATTCAGTTTGGCTTAAAAAAACAAGCTAAATATATGGTGCTAGTGCCATGTTGTCAGGCAGAAGTGGCAGAGGTGTTGCGTAAACATAAAAATGAAAGTTTTGGCAAAACACCACTTTCTGAAATTTGGCGACATCCAATCCATACACGCGAGTTTGGCAGCCAAATCACCAATGTGCTGCGTTGCTTGCAATTGGAAGCAGCAGGTTATTCTGTGACGGTGACTGAATTAGTTGGTTGGGAACACTCCATGAAAAATGAGTTGATTATCGCCAAATATACGGGTCAGAAACGCAAAAATGCGACAGAACGCTTAAATGCGATTTTAAGTGAGTTTAATCTGCAAGATTTGCAAACACGGTTTTTGGCCTAAATTAAGTGTTAAGTCGAGGCACAATAAGTCGGTATTTGCTCCTTCGCTTATTCTTATGCGCACTGTTTTTCTCTAATGACGCGTTTTCTCAAGAAATACCTGCGTTATTGTTAGCGCAAAATTATCAGCAAGGTGTTGATGTTAAACAGTATTTAATCAGCGAAAAGTATGATGGTGTGCGCGCTTTTTGGGATGGAAAGCAACTCATTAGTCGACAAGGCAACATCATTAATGCGCCAGAATGGTTTATCAAAGACTTGCCTAAAATCCAGCTGGATGGCGAATTATGGATGGGGCGCGGCAAATTCGATGCACTTTCTGGCGCAGTGCGAAAAGATAAGCCGATTGACGCGGAGTGGAAAAATATCAGCTATCAAATTTTTGAACTACCAAACGCAAAAGGACCATTTGAAGCGCGTGCCAAACGGATTGTAGAAATCGTTAAACAAGCCAATCTGCCGCAGCTCAATGCAGTCGCCCAGTTTCGCGTAAACGATGAAAGTGCGCTAAAACTGCGATTAAAACAAGTGGTGAAAAATGGCGGTGAAGGTTTGATGCTGCACCGTGCCGATGCTGTTTATACAACAGGTCGAAGTGATGTATTACTAAAACTAAAGCCCTTATATGACGCTGAAGCAAAAGTGATTGGGCATACGGCTGGTAAAGGCAAACATGCAGGAAAGTTAGGTGCCTTGCTAGTCGAAACGCCACAAGGAATCCGCTTTAAATTGGGCACAGGTTTTAGTGACGCGCAACGCGAAAATCCACCCGAAATTGGCAGTACCGTGACTTATACTTTTAAAGATACCACCAAAAATGGCAAGCCTAAATTTGCTAGTTTTTTAAGGGTCAGGAACGAGTAAAGTCAAAGTAACTCAAGCAGGTTTAAAAAGTTTTTTGCTTTAGTTTTAAGTGTTAACTCTCTGCTTAAATTTTCGTTAATTGCTGTTTTCAAACTAGTCTAATCGGACTACGCCTCATGCGCTAATCTTAATTTTTCACCCATTCTTAGTTGTTAAAGTAGCCGCGTAAAAGTGCATTCTGTGCATGTTGCTTATTTTTCAACTTTAATCAAAGAACAGGCGTTGTGAAAAAATGATAGTGAAAAACTTATATAAATGGGTCAGTTATAAATCGTTGGGGGCTTTGGCGATTGCGTTAGCATCTGCAACCGCGGCGGCATCTGATAACGGTCTTGTGATTAGCCAAGTATATGGTAGTGGCGGTAATGCCGGCGCACCTTTTCGCAACGATTTCGTTGAATTGTTTAATGCGAGTAATGTAGCCATTAGCTTGAATGGCTTCTCCGTGCAATATGCCAGCGCGACAGGCACAGGCAATTTTGGCAATAACCCGATTATTAACTTGCCAAATATCACTTTGCAAGCCGGTCAGTATTTCTTGGTGCAACAGGCCAGTGGCGGCGCAGCGGGTAATTTATTGCCAACGGCAGATGCCAGCGGCACAGTGAACATGTCTGGCACCAACGGCAAAGTGGTGTTGGTGAACACAACGGCTGGTTTGGCTTGCAATGGCGGTTCTGCAGCATGTTCAGTAACAGATCAAGCCAAAATCATTGATTTAATCGGCTTTGGCAACGCGAATTTTTTTGAGGGTGCGGCTGCAAGCGTGCTTTCTACCAGCACAGCAGCGGTTAGAAGTAATAATGGTTGTACCGATAGCAACAATAACGCCAGCGATTTTTCAGCTTTAGCACCAGCGCCGCGCAATACCAGTTCTGCATTGAATGTTTGCGGCGGCGGTAGTAATCCAGTTAATCAAGCGATTACAACCAGTTGTCCTGCTTTAGCGGTGAGTATCGGCGCAGGCGGCAGTACAACCTTAACTGCAACAGACCCAGATGGCATTGTAAATGGCGCGACACAGACCAGCGCAGCAGTGGCCGGTTTAGAATTAAGTGCTTTAAACCAATCTTCCGCCATCGGTCAACCGGCTAGTTTGAACTTAACCGTTGCGCCAAATGTGCCTGCTGGCAACTATGCGGTAACGGTTAACTTTACCAATAATGATGCGCAAAATGCTAGCTGCACAGTTAATGTGAGTGTGCAGGCGGCTGCAGCCGTTACGCGTATTTATACGATTCAGGGTAGCGATTTAGGTGTTGCTTCAGTGAGTCTACTTAACGGTAGCAGCGTGACGACTGAAGGTGTTGTAACAGCTAAGTTTGCTGGTTTAAGCGGTTTCTATCTGCAAGACGAAATTGGCGATAATAATCCATTAACTTCAGATGGTATTTTTGTATTTGGTAGCAGCGCGCTAGCCAGCGTGAATGTTGGTGACAAGATTCGTTTAAACGCCAATGTGACTGAGTTTAATACGATTACTGAGTTGGTTAACCCAAGCAATATTCAAATATTAAGCAGCAATAATCCAGTGTTACCGACTGATATTACGTTGCCAGAAACGACTGAAGGCGATTTGGAAGCGTATGAAGGTATGTTGGTGCGCATTACAACACCATTAACCGTTTCGCAAAATTACTTTCAAGGTCGCTATGGTCAAGTTAGTTTGTCGGCAGGTGGTCGTTTGAAAAAACCGAGCAATATTTTCCGCCCAAATACGTTTGAAGCTGCGCAACTAGCAGATCAAAACGCCCGTAGCCGCATTACTTTAGATGACGGTAGCAGTGCGCAAAACCCAAATCCTATTCCGTTTATTGGTGAAGGTAATACCTTGCGTGCAGGCGATGTAGTACAGACGGTCACAGGTGTGATTGAGCATGGATTAATCACTGCCAGTAGCACAGGTCCGCGTGATTATAAGATTAACCCAACTATTAACCCTGAGTTTAGTCGCGAAAATCCACGTACTGCCGTACCAAATGCAGTAGGCGGCAATATTAAGGTGGCTAGTTTTAACGTGCTGAACTATTTCACCACTTTTGTGAATGGTAGTACGGCAAGCGGCCAAACTGGCCAAGGTTGTTCGTTGGGCAATAGCGTTGCGGCCAGCAATTGTCGTGGTGCGAATAATGCGCTTGAATTCACGCGTCAACGCGACAAAATCATTAACGCGATTGCAGCTATTAATGCCGATGCAGTTGGCCTAATGGAAATCCAGAGTAATGGCGCAGTAGCGGTGCAAAACTTGGTTGATGGCTTAAATGCAAAATTGGGCGCAGGCACATATTCGCGTGTAAATGACCCAGTTGCAGGCACCGGTACTGATGCCATTAAAGTTGCCATGATTTATAAACCAGCCAAGCTAAGTCTGGTGGGCGCGGCATTATCAGATACCAACAGCATCAATAATCGCCCAACTTTAGCGCAGACTTTTGCTGCAGCGAATGGTGAAAAATTCTCTGTTCTAGTGAATCACTTTAAATCGAAAAGCTGCGGGGATGCTGGTGGGGTAGATGCTGACCAAAACGACGGCCAAGGTTGCTACAACGCACAACGTCAAGAGCAGGCAATACGTTTAGCTAGTGGCTTTATCCCACAAGTGATTGCTGCTGCAAATGATGCAGACGTGTTGGTGATTGGTGATTTAAATTCTTATGGTAAAGAAGACCCGATTGCCTTGCTGAATGACAAGGGCTTAAGTGACCAAATCGCACGCTTTAATGGTGATGAAGGTTATTCGTACGTGTTTGATGGCGAATCTGGTTATTTAGACCATGCCTTGGCAAATGCAAGTATGGCTGCGCAAATCACTCATGCAAATCAATGGCATATCAATGCGGATGAGCCGTTTGTGATTGATTACAACACAGAGTTCAAACCGCAAGATCTATACACGAATGGCCCTTATAAAGCTTCCGATCATGATCCTGTCATCATTGGTTTGAGTCTGAAAAAAGCCATCAACGGTAGCCCGGCGCGCGACACGATTACAGGCACCGCTGGTGATGATGTAATTAACGCAGGTGAAGGCGCAGATACGATTACCACAGGTGCGGGTAATGATGTGATTGTGTATCAAAGTATGCGTGATGCGATGGACACGGTGAATGACTTTACGCCAAATGCTGACCGTATCGATTTGAGCACTTTACTGGCAGGCGTTGGCTACACAGGCAGCAACCCATTTGTTGATGGTTACGCCAAATTGGTGAATATTAATGGTGGTGTGAGTGTACAGATTGATGTGGATGGCAGCGGTGCAGCAACAGCAACCTATCGCCCGATTGCTCTATTAAAAAATCTGAGCGTCAATCAATTGGATGTAGTGAGAGATTTTGCCTGGTAATAAGTTTTGGTTAGTTTTAATTTTGAGTAGTTAATTTTAATATTAGGGAGAAATAAATGTTATTGAAACAATTAGTATTAACGGCAGCATTAATGGCTGCTGGCATTGCAAACGCAGACACGATCACACAGTGGAATTTTAACTCTGTGCCATCAGATGCTGCTACTGGTACAGGTACTACAGCACCAAACATCGGTGCGGGCACAATTAGCCTTTTAAATGGTGTAACAAATCCAGGTTTTAATAGTGGCGTTGGTTCTAGCGATACATCATTAGCAACAAATAATAGCGGCTATCAGACTGAAACTTATGCTGCACAAGGTGCGCAAGATAAGTTAAGAGGTGTGCAATACAATTTAAGTACGGTAGGTTTTCAAGATATCACCGTGACTTACGATTTACGTCATAGCAATACAAGCTCACGCTATGAGCAATTTCAGTATTCTTTAGATGGCACCAATTTTATTGACTTTGCATTATTCGATGGCAATGGCGGCGATACTTGGTTCAATCGTTCAGTTGATTTGTCATCCATTGCTGGCGCAGACAATAATGCCAGTTTTGCTTTCCGAGTAGTGGCAACATTTGCACCAACAACGACTAGTTACGTAGCATCTCGCTCAACCAGTGCTTACGCCGGCGGTACATGGCGTTTTGATGCAGTGACGGTTTCAGGTGCAGCAGTTGCGGCAGTACCAGAGCCAGAATCAGCTGCCATGTTATTAGCAGGTTTAGGTTTGATCGGTTTTATGGCACGTCGCCGTCAATCTGTTTAAGTCATTCACTGTGTTAATGATTTGATTAACGCAATATTTAAAAGCCCTTGCCAAAAGCAAGGGTTTTTTCATTTCAAGCGTCATATTTAAGCCGGCTAATCTAGTCCGTATGGGCCATGCAAAACACTAGGCACGCCATATTGCATCACTAAAGTACGGGTTAGTAAAAAAGCAAAACACGCTGTAACGCTTATTCAATTTAATCAATAACTTTAGGGAAAGATAATGTTAAAAATAAAACAGGTCACATTGCTGGTGGCCGCACTGTTTGCATTACCAGCTTATGCAGAAAATGTAACCGTTTTGCACGTGGGTGACCAAGAAAGTTGGTTACTTTCTGCGCAAGGCAATTTGCGCGACGATAGCACACAAGCGATTTCTTTTTATGGCGGTATCGACCGACTTGCAACCGTGATTGCAAACGCTAAATCAGCTGCCGCTTCAGCAGGTAAAACAGTGATTACGCTGAATGCTGGCGATGCTTTTTTGCCAGGCCCACGCTTAACTGCCAGCTTTAAAAACCTCGCCACAGCACATGCAGATGGCGGTCAGGATTTCTACGATACGATTGCGATGCGTAAGATTGGTTTTGATGCCACGGTTTTTGGCAATCATGAGTTCGATTTAGGTTCTACTGTCGCGGCACGTTTTGCTGAAGTTTCTAACACGACTTATTTATCATCTAACCTTAATTTTAATGCCACGCCAGAGTTCACTGCCTTAGCGGCTAGTGGAAAAGTAGCACCTTCTAAAGTAATCACCACTTTAAGCGGTAAAAAAATCGGCATCGTGGGGGCGACAACGCCTTTATTGCCAAGTATTTCTTCACCTGCGCCAAATAGCATGCTGAATTACAACGCAGCCAATACTGAAGCGCAAAATATTCAAGCTATTTTGCCGTTAATTCAGGCGCAAATTGACGATTTACGTAACAACCAAAATGTAAACACTGTGATTGTGATGAGCCATCTGCAAAACGCCAATAATGAACGCAGCTTGATGATTCCAGGCTTAACCGGCGTAGATTTAGTGATTTCTGGCGGCGGTCACGAGTTAATGGTTGATCCAGATGATTTATTGATTAACGGCGGCGTTGCACCATCATTTAATACGCATCCTATTTATGCAACCAGCGCAGATGCAAAGCAAGTGGCGATTTTAACTGGTCACTTTGGTAACCGTTATGTGGGCGAAGTGAATCTGACCATTGATGACAATACAGGCGCATTAACCAGTATTGATTCGACACGCATGATTCGCGTGACAGGTGCCGCAACAGATGCAGACAAAGTAACAGGTGATGCAACATTGAACACACAAGTGGTTGTGCCTGTGCGTGATTACATTGCGGCTTTGAATGCACAGATTATCGGTACAACCGCAGTTGCTTTAAATGGCCCAACGCACGTTGCTGGCACAAATGGTAACTACATTGCTGGTGTGCGCAATGCTGAAACAGGTTTAGGCAATTTGGTGGCTGATGCCATGCGTTTTGCTGGCGGCAGCGATGTGGCGATTCAAAACGGTGGCGGTATCCGCACCAATATCGCAGGCCCTGGCAATGTTTCTGTCGGCGACACATTTAACGTATTACCTTTTACCAACTTGGTAAAAGTCGCGTTAAGCATGAACGCTACGCAACTTAAGGATGTATTAGAACATGCGTATGGTGCAACAAGCCCGTCTGGCGCGGCAAATGGCCGTTATGCGCAAGTTTCTGGTATGAAAGTTACTTACAAAAGTAATAACACAGCACGCACGACATTAGGCACTGGTAATCGAATCTTGCGCGTAGTTTTAGATGATGGCACGGTATTAATTGATAACGGTGCTGTGGTGAGTACAACACGCACATTCTCATTTACCACCATCGATTTCACTGCGGCGGGCGGCGATGCTTATCCGTTTGTAGCAAATAACGTGCTGTTTGAAAACAATCCATTCACTATTACTTATCAAGAAGCGTTGGCTAATTATATTCAAACACCAAAAGCTGCTGGCGGTTTAGGTCGTGTGGATGCAGCCGATGGCGACGAAATTACTGCTAACTTATACGGTATAGAAAACGCGTTCGATTTACATGGTCGTTTGATTGATGTGGCGGCAGCAGTAGTTGCAGTCGCTGGGGTCACTAAAACAGGCACAGCTGGACGTGATGTTTTGGTTGGTACAAATGGCGATGACATTATTATTGGCGGCGCAGGCGCTGATACTTTAACTGGTGGCGCGGGTGGCGATGTATTCGTATACCAAAATATTCGCGATGCAGGCGACGTAATCACCGACTTTACGCCTTATGCCGACACCATCAAATTAAATGCCTTGCTAAGTAGCGTTGGCTACAACGGAACGCAAGCAGTTGCGGATGGCTATGTGCGTTTAGTAGATGTGTCTGGTGGTGTCAGTGTGCAAATTGATACAGACGGTACGGCAGGCCCAGCAACATTCCGCCCGTTAGTGACACTTAAAGGCTTAACAGCTAAGCAAATCGTACCAGCACGTGATCTGGGTCTTTAAAAATACCAGAAAAATATCAGTAATAAATTCATTAATTAAAAAAGGATTTTTCAAATGAAAGTGCAAAAAATGATTAAAACGAGCTTGATTGCAGCAGCATTAAGTTTAGTGTTTGCAGGCAACGCAATGGCAGCAGTAACAAATGGTAGTTTTAGCCAAGGATTAACTGGTTGGAGCACGTTGGGTGATGTTGCCGTGCAATCGGGTTCTATCTTAATGACAACCGCATCAACGCTTTATGAAGATGACTTTCCAGAAGCGGCTGGTACATTCAATGCATCTGGTAACGCGGCTGCCGATATTGCTGCTGGCGGATTCGAAGCGTTTGCTGGTTTAAGCGCTGGCGCATTAGATACACCAGATTTTGCTTACGAAGGCTCAATTTTAAAACAAACTTTTAATGTGAATGCGGGCGATACACTAAGCTTTAACTGGAATTTCTTTACCAACGAAACGAATGCAGGCAGCGATTATGCTTTTATTTCTGTTAATGGCGTATTAACAAAATTAGCCAGTGCTTCCAATGCAACAATCGCTTCTGTGCCTTACGCATTATCAACAGGTGCAGGTTTGTTTAGCCAAACTTTTGCCACAGCATCATCCATTACATTGGCTTTTGGTGTGGTGGATTTAACTGATTACAACGCGACATCTGCACTATGGTTAGATAACGTCAATTTAGTAGCCGCACCTGTTCCAGAACCAGAATCTTATGCGATGTTATTAGCAGGCTTAGGTTTGATTGCGGCTGCTTCACGTCGCAAAAAGTCCTAGACATTATTAAAGTGATTATTTAAGAACTCTCTAGCTGTCCCTTCTAGCGCGTTTCCAATTAATATTGGAGCGCGCTTTTTTTATGCAAGTTCTAATACTGCTTTTGTACATAAAACGCTTTAAGAATAGGCTTTGAGCTAAACCACGCATAGCTAGCGTGGTAAAATAGGCGAAAATGCAGAATCCACAAAGCCTAATTACCCATTTAGTCAGTCAGTTAAATAGCTGTATGTTGGCAGATCGATTTTCTCTAAAAAATCGTCTGAATCAAGCAAAAACGTTATTGCAACAAAACAAGAACGCTGAAAAAGCGCTGAATGAGATTGCCCACAAGATACGTCATTCACAGGCTAAGTTTGCTTTACGTTTAACTAATTTACCCAAGCCAGAATACTCGCTTGAACTACCCATTTCATCACGCCGCGATGAAATCGCAACTGCCATTAAAAACAATCAAGTGGTGATTGTGTGTGGCGAAACAGGTTCTGGTAAAACCACACAATTGCCTAAAATCTGCTTAGAACTCGGCCGCGGTGTTTCTGGTTTAATTGGTCATACGCAACCGCGGCGTATTGCTGCACGTTCGGTCGCTTCGCGTATTGCACAAGAACTACAAAGTCCGTTGGGCGAGGTGGTTGGCTATAAAGTGCGCTTTAACGATAAGCTTTCAGAGTCTAGCTATATCAAGCTGATGACGGACGGTATTCTGCTGGCTGAAACGCAAGGTGACCGCTTTCTTAACGCTTATGACACCATCATTATTGATGAGGCGCATGAGCGTAGCTTGAATATTGACTTTCTGCTGGGCTATCTGAAACAGTTATTACCAAAACGCCCCGATTTAAAAGTCATCGTCACTTCTGCCACGATTGATGCGGATAGATTTTCAAACCACTTTAATGGCGCACCAGTGATTGAGGTTTCTGGTCGCACCTATCCAGTTGAGATTCGTTACAGGCCACTTGGTAAAGCAGGTTTTCGCGCGAAGGAAATCGAGGCAGATGATGCATTCGATTTAGATGATGAAGCCGGATTTACAACTGAAAACTTATTAGGCATTCCACGTAAAGCCAAAACCGAAGCGCGTTGGTTGGAAGAAGATGACGAAGAAGAGGCGATTGAAGAAGCGATTTTAGATGCCGCAGATGATTTATTGCGGCAAGGTGATGGCGATATTCTGGTGTTTTTACCAGGTGAACGCGAGATTCGCGATACTGCCGAACATTTACGTAAATATCAAGGCCGTTCTGCCAAACTGAAACATATCGAAGTTTTGCCCTTATTTGCACGGTTAAGTATCGAGGATCAGCAAAAGATATTCAAAAACCATAGTTCACGTAGAATCGTATTGGCAACCAATGTGGCAGAAACTTCACTCACAGTGCCTGGCATTAAATATGTGATTGATGCGGGTTTAGCACGGATGAGCCGATATAGTTCGCGCGCAAAAGTGGAACAATTGCAAATCGAAAAGATTAGCCAAGCGGCAGCGAAACAACGCGCAGGGCGTTGCGGTCGTGTATCTAATGGTATTTGCGTGCGACTTTATTCTGAGCAAGATTTTGACGGTCGCCCTGAATTTACCGAACCAGAGATTTTGCGTAGTTCGCTGGCCAGCGTTATTTTGCGCATGGCCGCGCTGCGATTAGGCGATGTAGTGGATTTTCCGTTTATTGAAGCACCAAGTTCGCGCTTAATTGCCGATGGTTATCAATTATTGCAAGAACTGGGCGCGGTAGATGCGCGACGTCAAATCACAGAAATCGGCACGCAGCTAGCTAAATTACCGCTCGACCCGCGCGTCGGCCGCATGATTTTAGCTGCCAAGCGAGAAGGATGCCTGAATGAGATTTTGATCATCGCCAGTGTGTTAAGTATTCAAGATCCACGCGAACGGCCGATGGATAAACGTGAAGCGGCAGATAATGCGCATGCCAAATTCGCTGGTGAAGGCTCAGATTTTATGAGCTATCTCAAGCTTTGGGATTTCTTTGATAGCGCATTGAAAAACAAAAAATCCAATAAAGATTTACTTAATCAATGCCACACTAATTTCTTGTCATTTCTACGTTTAAAAGAATGGCGTGAACTGCATAGGCAACTATTGGAAATTGTGCTTGAGATGGATTTTAAGCTTAATGAAAAAGAGGCCCAAGATAAAGAAAAGTTTGAGCAGATTCACAAATCGTTATTGGCAGGTTTATTAGGCAATATCGGTTTTAAAGATGGTGATAATGACACCTATTCAGGCGCGCGTGGCATTCGTTTCCATGTTGCGCCAGGCTCTACACTTAAAAAGACACGTCCGAAATGGGTGATTGCGGCTGAGTTGGTGGATACCACCAAGTTATACGCGCGCTGCGTGGCTAAAATAGAACCAGATTGGATTGAGCCGCTAGCCAGAGGGTTAACCGAAAGCCAATATACCGACCCGCGTTGGGATAGAAAAACGGGCATGGTTAACGCTTGGGAACGCGTTTCTTTATACGGTTTAACCATTATCCCGAAACGTCGCGTGCATTATGGGCCGATTAACGCGACAGAATCGCGCGAGATATTTATTCGTGAAGCGTTGGCAAATGGTGAGTTTGATACAAAAGCGGCATTCTTTAGAGCCAATGAGCGTTTGATCGCAGAAGTAGAAGAGTTAGAACACAAAGCACGTCGCCAAGATGTGTTGGTAGATGAGCATCAACTATTTGCGTTTTATGATGCAAAAATCCCTGCGGATATCTTTCAGGCAGCCACTTTTGAAAAATGGCGTGAGAGCGCAGAAAAGCTTAATCCCAAGTTATTGTATTTAACCCGTGATGATTTGATGCGTCACGGCGCGGATGCGATTACTGCCGTGCAATTTCCAGAAAAAATTACGCTAGACGGTGTGGAAATCACGCTTAAATATCGCTTTGAACCAAGTCATATTTTGGACGGCGTAACTGCCACGATTCCGCTGGCCTTGCTGAATCAGTTAAATCCAACACAAACGGAATGGCTAGTGCCAGGCATGTTGCGTGAAAAACTGACTTATTTGGTTAAAGCGTTACCGAAAACATTCCGCCGCGTTTGTGTACCAGTGCCAGAATTTGTGACTGTGTTTTTAGACAAAAATAACATTGGCGAAGCACCCATCAAGCAAGCGCTTGCCGCGCATATTCAGCATGTGACAACACTTAAGATTGGTATTGACGATTGGGTCGAGGAAACGCCAGCGCATCTATTGATGAATTTTAGTGTGGTGGATGATGCAGGGCGTGAATTGGCAATGGGTCGCGATTGGAATGCGCTGAAAAAACAATTGGGTTCAGCCGCGCAATTAACCTTTAGAAATACGCTGCCTGATATTGAAAAAACAGGTTTAAAACAGTGGGATTTTGGCGATCTGCCTGAAAAACTATCTTTCGAGCGCGATGGCCTGAAAGTGACTGGCTATCCTGCGCTTGAAGATAATGGCGATAGTATTGCGGTTAAGTTGTTTGATACAGAATATGCAGCACATGTAAATCACCGTAAAGGTATTTGCCGATTGATGCGTTTTGAGTTAAAAGAACAGGTTAAGCAGCTAGAAAAAAGCCTGCCCAATTTTAACCAATATGCACTTACTTTAAGAAATATCATGTCGCCCGAAGAGTTGCGTGAAGAGTTGGTAGCGGCCATTGCAGACCGCGCTTTTATTGGCGAGGATGATTTGCCGCGTACCAATGCAGATTTTATGACACTGAAACAACGCGCCCGCACACGTCTGCCAGCGGTGACGCAAGCGATTGCAAGGCAGGCGCAAGCAATTGCGACTGAGTATCAGCTGCTAACCATTGCGCAGGCCAAAATGCCTACAACAGTGAATCGATTAAAGCGCGATTTAGAACAACAGTTGGCTTTACTGGTCTATAAAAAGACTTTTACCCAAACGCCGTGGGAGTATTTGCAGCACGTGCCGCGTTATTTAAAAGCCTTGCGCTTACGTATTGAAAAACAGCCATCCGCGCCGGATCGCGATGGTAAAAATGCCGCTAGCGTGGGGTTAATCTGGCAAAAGTGGCAAGATAAAATAAATCAGTATCAGCAGGAAAATCGTGAAGTATCACAAGATTTACACGATTTTCGCTGGTTAATAGAAGAGTTGCGTGTTTCATTGTTTGCGCAAGAACTCAAAACGCCAATGCCTATCTCAGTTAAGCGGATAGATAAAATCTGGGCAGATATGGGCTGATGCTTTTAATTAAACAATTTAGTTAATGAACAATTTAGATAATAATTTCGACAATAGCATTGATGATTTTTTGCAAAAACCGCGCGGTGACAAGGTTTTTCGCATTCAATTTAGCCGTAACACGCTTATTGCAGTCATCATTTCTTTGTTGATTCATGCGTTTGTCGCGTTTTTCGCCATGCCGAAATTTGAGCCAGAAAAAGCAGAATTGCCAGCGCGTGAGTTAGAAGTGAGCTTGGCACCGCCGACACCAGAAAAAAAAGTGGCTGAGAATCCAGTAGAAACGCCATCTACGCCAGTTGAAGTGGTACCTGAGCCAAAACCTAAGCCAAAAGTCATCACACAAAAAGCGAACAAACCCGTTAAAAAGCCCGCATTTAAAGTGCCCGATGTTTTAGCAACAAAAGAACCTGCGCCAGAAAAAGTACCACCGAATTTGAGCATTCCGAAAGAATCGACGCCAACTGAAGCGCCACCAGATGAGGCGCCAGTGGATATGATGGCGTATGTGAATCAACAACGCTCAAAACGTGCGGCGCAAGAATCAGACGCGGCGCGCCAGAATGCAGAAGCAACGGCGCGTGAATTAGGTCCGACTGCAGAGCAAAAACGAGATGAGAATATAAAGCGTAATTTTCAAACAGGCGTAAATGGTATTTTTGAAATAACCGAAATGAATACATTATCACGCACCGCCAAATTTACATTTAACGGTTGGACAAACAATTTTAGTAGTGCAAGAAAAGAGTTTTTTGAAGTACAGGCAAAGTCAGGCCAAGACGTGCGCTTGATGATGATCAAAAAAATGATTGCACTGATTCGACAACATTATCAGGGCGATTTTAACTGGGAATCACATCGCATGAATCGCACGATTGTGATGTCTGCAAGGCCAGAAGACAACGCTGGCCTAGAAGAGTTTATGATGCTGGAATTTTTTGGAAATAATTACAAGACGGCTTTTTAAATGCAAAAATGTTTTTTTAGCATAAATAGTGGGTTAAGTTTTCAGCAAAATCAGATCAACTTAACACTTAAATATCACTAAAATTGCTGCATTAATGCTGACTAAATCATCGCAATACTTAACACTCAAATAAACCTAATTTTTAACTTAAGCTAACTTGTAATCTCATATATATTTAACTTCAGCTAATTTTTAATCTTAACTAGCTTTAATCTCACAGCGCTCTGCAAGCATTCTGCCCACAGACCACATCGCTTCACTTCCTTCGCCTCTGAACGTGTGTCTGCCATTGCTATACATAAAGCCAGAAGCTGTTTTTTGCACAGGTAAAGTGATTAATGTTTCGTCTGCCAATGTAACATTGGCGGCAACATTTTTAACTTCATATTTAGGCATGCTATTTCTACCACCACGCACCGTAGTAAAGCCTTTTTCTGTATACGTGACGCTAAAACTAGTACCGCGATCGCATGCATAATGTGTTGGTTTTGCAGCTTTTGGCGCAGTCACGCAAGCACTGATAATGCCTGCTGTTACACAGATTAACGATATTACAAGGATACTTATTTTTTTGCGTTGCATAATTGTAGCTTTCTAAACAGGTGTCTTAAGTTTATACCTGCATCAGTGTTTTCCTAATGCTTAACTCGTCTAAACCCTTACCAATAATCACAATGCGTGAAATCGGTTCATCTTCATCCCAGCCCTCGAGCAGCGTGGGTGGGTAGGGCGTAAAATGTACGGCGTGAATCGCTAACGGTGCGGGTTGGTCTTCGGCATGGATGATACCTTTTAAGCGCAGTAAGTTTTTACCGTGTGTTTGACACAGGTTTAGAATCACTGGTTTCAAATCGCGCCAATTAAGCGGTTTTGGCATAAACACGGTAAAGCTCACGATTTCATCGTCATGTGCTTTTTGCGGTAAAGTGCCTTTTGGTCTTGCTGTGTTCGGCGCGCGTAACCAACGTTGTGGCTCTGCTTGTTTGGTCGTAACATCAAATAAACCAACATCAATCACAAATTGCGGATCTAACTCACCATTTAAAACGCGATGTTGCGTAGCGCCTGGATTGATTGCGATGAGTTTTTCTTGTAACTGATCTATTTGCTCAAGCGTGGCTAAATCGGTTTTGGTGAGCAATAACACATCAGCTACTGCCACTTGTTTCAGCGCTTCATTGTTATCCGCAATCTGCTGTAAGCCATATACTGCATCGATGGTCACGACAACTGCATCTAGCCTGTAAGTCGATTCAATTACTGGCTCATTCATCAAATTGCCCAAAATCGGGCCAGGATCCGCCATGCCAGTGGTTTCGATAACTAAACGTTTAAATTCTGGAATCGCTTGCAGTGCGCGTTTAAAAAATAAGTCGCGCATGGTATCTGCCAGCTCATTTTTAAGCGTGCAACATAAACAGCCGCTACTTAATAAAACCGTATTATCGGTAATATGCTCGTTCTCAATATTTTCTGCCAGATTGCTATTGGCAAATATTTGGTCTAAACCTGCATCACCCAGCTCGTTAATAATCACGGCGGTGTCTTTCATGGCGGGGTCATGCAGTAATTTATTCAATAGTGTAGTTTTCCCACTGCCTAAAAAGCCAGTGAGCAAGGTGACGGGAATGCGTTTATCCATTATGTTTTTTTGCTGATATTGATTAATAGTTGAAAGATGGATTTTAGCTGAAATGCGGATTGAATGTCGCTTAAGCAATTTCTAAATCTGACTCTACATTATGCTGATGCCAAATTGGAAAAGGGTCGCTAAGTGCTTTCCAGCTCTGCATATACTCGCCCATGTCACCCAATAGCATTTCGGTTGGTGTGAGTAAACAGCGGTCGAATTCGGCGATTAATGCCGCTTTATCCATGTCAATGCCGATCAATACCAATTCTTGTTGCCTGTCGCCAAATGGTTCTTGCCAGCGATTTTTAATCTCTTTCAATTGGTCAGTATCTTGTGGCCAATATTCTTTAGGTGTGGCTGTCCACCAAAATCCTGCTAATTCATTGCGCGATATCGCACCAGCTTGCGACCAACTGATGCAAAACTCTGGTCTGGATGCGATCCAAAAGTTACCTTTTGAGCGAATCACGCATGGCCATTCTTGACCGATATAATCATAGAATCGCTGCGGGTGAAAAGGGCGTCGTGCTTTATACACAAAGCTACTGATGCCATATTCTTCACTTTCTGGCACATGTTCACCACGTAATTTTTTCAACCAACCAGTGGCATCTTCGGCGGCTTCAAAGTTAAATAGGCCTGTATTCATCACCGTGTTCAGCGGTACTTTGCTAAATTGGCTGTGCACGATTTTTGCACGTGGATTAAAGGTTTTTAAAATACCTTCCAATTGGCCGATTTCATCGTGATTTAACAAATCGGTTTTATTTAATACCAACACATCGCAAAATTCAATTTGCTCAACAAGCAAATCAACCACGGTGCGCTCATCTTCATCGCCCATGCTTTCGCCACGTTCTGAAATCAAATCACGTGAGCTGTAATCTTTTAAAAAGTTAAAGCCATCGACCACTGTGACCATTGTGTCTAATTGCGCCACGTCGGATAAACTCAAGCCATCTTCACCGCGAAATGTAAACGTTTCCGCCACAGGCAATGGTTCTGAAATGCCTGTTGATTCAATTAACAAATAATCAAAACGTTTTTCTTTGGCTAAGCGGGTGATTTCGATGAGCAAATCTTCACGCAAGGTGCAGCAAATGCAGCCGTTACTCATTTCGACTAATTTTTCTTCGCTACGCGATAATTCAGCGCCGCCATTGCGTACCAATTGTGCGTCAATATTGATTTCGCTCATATCATTGACGATAACAGCGACGCGTTTTCCTTCTCGATTATTTAAAATGTGATTGAGTAACGTAGTTTTGCCTGCGCCTAGAAAGCCAGATAAAACCGTGACGGGAAGTTTTTTCATGCCGATTCCTTCAGGTATCCATCATCATGATTTTAATGCGCGCATTAATTAACTATGACAGATTTATACTGCGATTGAATTAAGTGCAACATTGTTGCAATTTCTGGCATGTTAACCACAATGAAAAATTAATGCAACAAAGTTGCATTTAAACACTAAGGCAAAAATTACAGGAAAAAGTAGGGAATCAGGATTTAAAGGCTAGAAAAAAGCTAAATAAAAAACTAGATATGAAAATTAAGGCTGGCAGTTGGCGCAAATACCATTAATGCTTAAATGTACATTTTTGACAGTGAATCGCTCAGGCAAACTTTGCGTGATGGCATCATCTACTTTATCTAAACAATAGACTTGTCCGCAATTAGTACATTCAAAATGCGCATGCTGATGTTGGCTAGGCTGTGTATTGGTCTTGAATCGCCGTGTTTTATCTGGGCTAATCACGCTATGCACAAAGCCTTGCGTACTTAACCAATCCAACACTCTGTAAATCGTCACACGGTCAATCGGTTCTGCGATTTTCTTTTGAATTTCAGGATGCGACAGCGGTAAAGGTGCATTTAATAAGGTATCTAACACCAATACCCGCGCGCTGGTCGGCGTTTGGGATTGCGCTTGTATTAACTCAAAGGCTTTGCTCATGGCACGAATATACCGTATTTTTAATGATGGAAACAACAGTAAATTTCACCAAGTTAAGCTGTTAACTAGCTTAAAAATGGAATTTAACAAGCTTAATTGTGTAGAACACTTTAAAATTATGCTTTTAAAATATTTGCCTCAAAATAATGGTTAACTTTTTGTTTACATTAATTTCCCCAATAGAAAAACTCACTAAATGAATGTGTTTTACGAAGAAGAAGGCAGCTTCAAAGTTGCTTCTATCATGTCAGAATCGCCAGCGGCTTTGCAGGTGGAATCCGTTTCTGGCAAACGTTCTAAAATCAAAACCAGCAATGTATTGATGCAATTTGAAGCGCCATTGTCCAGCTTTATGGATGCAGCACTTGCTGAAGCTGAAAGCTTAGAAATCGATTTCTTGTGGGAATGTTGCGGTGAACCAGAATTCGCTTTCGAGGATTTAGCTACGGAATATTATGGCAAGAAACCTAGTCCAATCGAAGCAGCCGCAACAGCAATAAAACTGCACAGCGCACCGATGTATTTTTACCGCAAAGGCAAAGGTCGTTATAAAGCTGCGCCTGCGGATACGCTTAAATTAGCGTTGGCAGCAGTAGAGCGTAAAAAATTGCAGGCCGAACAAATGGCGGTTTGGGTGACGCAATTGAACAATAAGCAATTGCCAGAAGGATTTGCCGCTAAAGCGGATACGCTGATTTACAACCCTGATAAAAACAGCATGGAATGGAAAGCCATTGATGAAGCCGCGCAAACCTCTGGCCGATTAGCACTAACCGTTATGGCAGATTGTGGCTTGATTCAAAATGCGCATGATTACCATTTAGGCGCATTTTTGCGCGAAATGTTTCCAGATAAAGATGGCAAAAGTGGAACTGATTTCTCTGCTTTTGAGCAGGTTGAAATTTTGGATGAATTGCCGTTGGCGACAGCTGAATGCTTCAGTATAGACGATGCTACAACCACTGAAATCGATGATGCATTCAGTTTAGAAACGTTGCCGAACGGCAATACGCGCGTCGGCATTCATATCGCCGCACCTAGTTTGGGCGTACCAGTCGATTCCAGTTTGGATGCGATCGTATTGTCACGATTGTCTACGGTTTATATGCCCGGCAACAAAATTACTATGTTGCCTGAAAGTATCGTTAAACCATTTAGTTTGGATGCGGGCGAAACTAAACCTGCGTTGAGTTTATATTTGGACATGACGTCTGATTTTGAAATTGTTGCGCATGAAACACGTTTAGAAAAAATCAAGATTGCGGATAATTTGCGGCACGATGAGATTGAGCCGTTTTTTAATGAAAACACGTTGGAAACAGATAGCGGACATGCTTATTGGACAAAGCTTAAGTTGCTGTTTACGCTGGCCGAAAAGCTAGAAATAGCACGTGGCAAAGCAGACCCAAATCGTGCGCCACAAATTGACTATAATTTTTATGTGAATGACGGAATCGTACAAATTGTCGCGCGCGAACGTGGCTCGCCGATGGATAAATTAGTGGCAGAGTTAATGATTTACGCCAATAGTCATTGGGGCGGTTTGTTGAAAGAGGCTGGTTTTGCGGGTATTTATCGCGCGCAAACTGGCGGCAAAGTGTTTATGACAACTACCGCAGAACCGCATCAAGGTTTGGGCGTAGCGCAATATGCTTGGAGCACGTCACCATTACGTCGCGCGGTGGACTTAGTCAATCAGCGCCAGTTAATCGCTCTATTGAAGAGTGAACCTGCGCCGTACAATGTCGCGGATGGAAAGCTAAACGTCATCATGCGTAATTTTGACCAAACTTACAGCGCATACAGTGAGTTTCAAACGCGTATGGAACGTTACTGGTGCTTGCAATATTTGATTCAGGAACAACTGACGGAAGTGACCGCCACCATATGGCGCGAAAATTTAGTGCGTATCGACGGTATGTTTTTTATTACCAAAGTGCCTAGCATTCCAGCGACAGGCTCTTCAGAACTAAAAGTAGGCACGAAAATCAGCTTGGAGATCAAACATATTGATCCTTTATTAATGGAATTAAACTGTAAATTTAAAGCCGTTATTGCGGTCAATATAGATTCGGTCGAAACAACTGCTCAAGAAGTAGAATTTCTAGAAATAGCGCCTGATGAAGAGGTCATATCAGATTCAGAGCTAGCGATTGTGGTTGAAGAAGATGCTGAGAGCTAATACGAAATGCTGAGATTCAATCGAAAAATTCATAAAAGTGTGGAAGATGACAATATAGTTGAAGTGTCAGAAACCAGCGGAATACGTTCGTTGCATCTCGGTTCGGTGACGATTCAAAGCAGCATGAAAGTGAAAGATCCGTTTGCGTTAGAACTCACTTACACGCGTGGCATGATGGGATTTTTACTCTTTTCAGAATCAGTCAAAACAGTGCTGACCATCGGTTTGGGTGGTGGATCTGTGCCTAAATATATCTATGCTAACTGTCCGAACATCAAGCAAACGATTGTAGAAATCAATCCGCAAATTATCAGCATCGCGCGTAGCCATTTTTTTGTGCCAGATAATGACGACAGATTTAACGTGATTGAAAGCGATGGCATTGCTTACTTGGCTGATCATCAAAACAGTACCGATTGTTTGATGATTGACGCGTTTGATCGCTTCGGCATTCCGCCTAACTTTTGTAGCCAGGATTTTTTCGATAGCTGCGAAATGACTTTAACCAATAACGGCATTTTTGCTATTAACTTGTGGGGAAGTGACAAAAATTTCGATGTTTACTTGCAGCGCATAGAGCAAAGTTTTAATCATCACACCTTAATGTTGCCGACAGGAAAACCCGGCAATATTGTAGTATTTGGTTTTAAACGCGCAACGTTGTTGAATGAGAAAAAATTGAGAGAGCGTGCAAAAACGCTCCAAGCCACGCATAACATCGAGTTTTTAAATTTTGTTGAGAAACTGTGCGAACATAATCATCATTATCAAGATAGTTAACCCGTTTAAAGTCACAATAAATCAATATCATTAAAATACCAGCTAATTAAAATTAGCTAAATTGAATAAGAAATGACAACTAACCAATGATAAATCAATATTTTGCCACTTGCCCACGCGGACTTGAAGCTTTGCTGGTAAACGAGCTAAAAGCAAGTAACGCAAAAGACATCAAGCCGACCGATGGCGGCGTGGGTTTTGCGGGAGAGTTAAGCGTTTGCTATCACGCCAACTTACATTCACGCATCGCCACGCGTATTCTGATGCAAGCAGCGCAGGGAAAGTACGCGACAGAAGATGATTTGTATCAAGCGGCTTATAAGCTTAATTGGCCAAACTGGTTTGATGTAAAACACGACTTTATGGTGAAAGTGACGGGCGTAAAATGTCCACTTAAAAGCTTGGAGTTCGCCACTTTGCGCATTAAAGATGCGATTTGCGATAAGTTTAGACAAGTCGTGAATTCGCGTCCGTATATTGATACTAAAACGCCAGCGGTTCGTGTGCACGCTTACTTAACCGCAGATAGTTACGTTTATTATGTCGATACTTCTGGCGATGCTTTGTATCAGCGCGGCAACCGAAAAGCCAGTATTGAAGCACCTTTGCGTGAAAATTTAGCAGCGGGAATCTTACAATTATCAGGCTGGCAAGTTGGGCAGCCTTTATTAGACCCAATGTGCGGTAGCGGAACTTTTTTGCTGGAAGCCGCGATGATGGCGTTACATATTGCGCCAGGATTAAAGCGTGATTTTGGTTTTGAACGACTCAAGAATTTCGAGTCTGATACTTGGAAAAAGATTAAAAATACCGCGCTTAAAAATGTAAAGCCGGCTACTTTCCAAAAACTATATGGTTCTGACAGTGATTTGCGCGCAGTTCGCATCGCCAAGCAAAACTTAACCGAGGCAGGTTTGGATGAAGCGGTGCAATTGTCGCAAAACAATATCACTGAAGTCGTACCGCCAGCAGACAGCGGCGTGCTAGTCGCTAATCCGCCATACGGCGTGCGCATTGGCGAGGATGAGGAGTTGGCTTTGCTTTATCCAAAAATGGGCGAAGCGTTAAAACGTAAATTTGCGGGCTGGAATACCTACTTTTTAACCAATGATTTACGTTTGCCAAAACTCATGCGGTTAACGCCAAGTAAACGGACGCCTTTATTTAATGGCCCGTTGGAATGTCGATTATTTGAAATTAAAATGGTGGCTGGAAGTAATAGAAAGTAGCTTTATAAAGTTACCGGAATAAAGATACTTAACACTAAAAAACAGTCAAAAATCATCGCTAATTTAAGGTTAACTGAATAATGCAAAATCAGGATTCATTAGTAAATTTACGTAATCGCCTCAATGATTTTGTTAACGAGCGCGATTGGGCGCAGTTTCATACACCTAAAAATCTAGCCATGGCAATGATTGTGGAAGCGGCTGAGTTAGTTGAGCATTTTCAATGGGATACGCCAGCAGACAGCCAGCAATTAACACCTGAAAAACGCGAGGCAGTGAGCCATGAATTGGCCGATACTTTTGTGTATTTATTAAGAATAGCGGAAGTATTGAATATCGATTTAATCAATGCGGCCAACAAAAAGATCGATTTAAATGCGTTGAAATATCCGGTGGAAAAAGCCAAAGGTAGTAATGCCAAATATACAGAATATCTCTAACGTACCTACGATTTTCACCTAGATTCTTAATTAAATTCTGATTCATTAAGTCAAAATAAAAAAGCCAGCATAGCTGGCTTTTTTATCGCACTTTATATAACGAAGCGCTTATTTCAATACAGCTAAAGCCGCATCATAATTTGGTTCGTTAGCGATTTCTGGCACTAATTCAATATATTTAATGACGTTATTTTCATCAATCACAATCACTGAGCGTGCAGCCAAACCAGCTAGTTTGCTAGTGAACAATAGCACGCCGTAATTCATCAAGAAATCACGACCACGCATTGTGGATAGATTCACTACATTTTCAATGCCTTCTGCTGCACAGAAACGTGTTTGCGCAAATGGCAAATCCGCAGAAATATTTAATACCACTGTATTAGTTAAACCAGCAGCATGTTTATTGAAAGCACGCACAGACATCGCGCAAGTTGGTGTATCTACACTTGGGAAAATATTGAGCACTTTACGTTTGCCCGCGTACGTTTCTAATGTAACGTCTGCTAATGCCTTATCGACTAAAGTGAAATTAGGCGCAGTACTGCCAACTTTTGGCAAATTACCTGCAACGTCAACTGGATTGCCTTTGAGGGTGACTGAGCTTGACATGATTTTTTCCTTTTTTGAATGATATAAAGCGCCCTAGAATTAGCGCATTTATTAATGTAACTATGATAAAACAAAAAGCACCTGTTTAAAACAGGTGCTTATCGATTTACAGCAATTAACGCTTAAATTAGATTAAAAGTTAACAGACATTAATCATCAATTAAGCCAGTAAATTCTCACTTAAATAACCAATTGTCATGGTTTGATTATGCAACACGCTATCTGTTGTATTAGGGCGTGGCGCTAATTCGCCATATGAGTAAAAGCCAGTCAAACTAGTTTGAGGGCCTAGAATCTGTTGTACTAGTTTTATTTCATCGCCCACCAGTTCAGCCATTACGCCTTTGCGGCCGACGCAACTAACACAAATTGCCAAACCAGTTTGGTTGGTTTTGTTGGCGCTTAAGCCATCCATCACTAAATTCGCAGCTGCACCTGCGCCGTCTACCAGCCGATCATGATTGGTTTGGCACAGACGTACGGTTTCACCTTCATCCACATTGCCAGCAAATGTTAAGCTATTATTTTTAGCATCAACTGCTAATAAGGTACGGATTTTCTCTACATCACGTTTACCTTCTTCAATTACTGCGAGTGGAAATTTTAAACCTGTGCCTGGTAGACCTTTTGAGAATGCCTCACCGATATACATTCTATAGAGTGGAAGCGCTGGTTTGCCATCCATTTCGAAAACCACGTTTTTTTCAGATTTGGTGACAGTACGCGGTGGGCCATAAGGTTTCCAGCCACCTAATGCGCCACTTGCAGTGATTAAAGCGTTGCCGTATAAGCCAACCGCAATCACAAGATTATCTGAAACGATATCGTTAAAAAGCTGCAGGGTTTTAACAAATGCACCGCCATCGCCCGCAAGCCCGCCAACGATTGGTATATCGCCCAACACACTTTGAAAGCCTTTTAATAATTCTGAGCCATTCACATTTAAGCCGTCAGAGATGACTAATACAGTGCGTAAGTTATCGGATTTTAATTGTTTTGCTAAACCAGCTGCGGCTTCAAAAGAGCTTTGCATGCCAGACATTTTGGTTTGAGCAACGCGCTGAATAGTTTTTTCCCACTGAATCGCGGTGATTTGAATGCTATCGTCTAATACGCCATTTGGGCTGATTTCACCAGAAGTGGTACAGCCGATCACTTGCGCGGTTGGGTAGCGCGACTTTAAAAAACTTTGTAATTTGCCTTCGTTAAATCTTTTGACAGAGCCAAATACTAAAACCAAATTAGCGTTCGCCAGCGGTGATGCGCTGGGTAAATCTTTAAGCGCCATTTTGGAATCTACAGATTCTTGTCTTATAAGCATTATTCTTCGCTCCCCATCATGCAATTATTTTTTATAGCATCTAAAAATAATTGTAATTTATACATTAATTATAGAGTATTGTTAAAGTATATTATTACAAATATTATGTAAGTGTTGCAAATTGATTGAAAAAATGTAATATTTTGTGTGTGCTAACAAATGTTGCTCAACTTAAAGTTGTTAATGAGTTGTTAAAAGAATAAAGTAAAAACATTTTTTTAGATAGAGTATTTATAATTTGGCTATATAAACGCGCTTTTATATAGCAGGGGAGTATTAAAGTGGCCCAAGCAAATCTGGCTGGTACTAAAGTAATGGTCATTGACGATAGCAATACCATTCGGCGCAGTGCTGAGATATTTCTTAAATCAGCTGGTTGTGAAGTGATTCTGGCCGAAGATGGCTTTGATGCATTAGCAAAAATCGCCGACCAACATCCTCAAATTATCTTTGTCGATATTATGATGCCGCGCTTAGATGGCTATCAAACTTGTGCGCTAATCAAACGTAACAGTCGTTTTAAATCCACTCCAGTCATTATGTTGTCCAGCAAAGATGGTCTGTTTGACCGCGCGCGCGGTCGCATGGCGGGTTCTGATCAGTATTTAACCAAGCCTTTTACGCAAGATACTTTAATTGATGCCATCAATACGTACACCAGCGAGGCTTATCTTAATAGTAAAAAAAGTACAGAAAATATCGTTGATTAGTCAGATTGATTATAAATAAACGATTTGATTATTGAGCGCGTAATGTATAACTGATCATAAGTAACTCTAATTAAGTAACTGGGAGAGAATAAAAATGGCGATTAATAAAATTCTAATTGTGGATGATTCAGCAACGGATCGTTTTTATCTAACAGAGTTGTTAGAGTCTGAAGGTTATCAAGTGGTTGCTTTAGAAAGTGGCGAGGCTTGCGTGGAGCGCGCAGCTGGCATTGCGCCCGACTTGGTTATTATCGATATTATTATGACTGGATTAACTGGCTTTCAAGCTGCGAGATCCTTAACAAAAGATGCTGCCACCGCCAAAATCCCCGTTTTTTTATGTTCAGGAAAATTGCAGATAACCGATCATGCATGGGCAGAAAAAATGGGCGCAAAAGGCTGTTTATTAAAGCCTATTCAAAAAAGTGATTTAAAAGCGTTGATTGAAAAACTAGGCGCATAATTAAATCGGCGCATCAATTTAATACGTACAATTTGCAAAACTAGGAACGACGTAATCCATGTCAAAACAATCACAATTACGCGAGTATCAAACTAATATTTTAGCTAGATTAGAAAATGCTAAAAAAGCCGGTGCTGAATCGCCAGCAGGTTATTTAGGCGTTGTCATTGGTGGAAAAAACGTATTGGTAAATTTGCAGGAAATCAGCGAAACCTTACCAATCATGGATATTCAGCGCGTTCCACTGGTTAAATCGTGGTTTTTAGGCGTGGCAAATGTGCGCGGCGTGTTGTACGCCATTAACGATTTAGCGCAATTATTAGAAAACACACTGACTAATATTTCATCCAATGCGCGTTTATTGCTGATCAGCGATTCAGTCACTAATAATGTGGCTTTTTTAGTCGATAAATTAATTGGTTTGCGTAAGCTAGATGAGATGAAGCTAAATGAAACGTTAGCCGATGACAGTATTTGTTTGAAAAACCAAACTTATCAGGACGATGAAAATCGCCTTTGGTATTTATTGGATTGCGATAAATTAGTGCGCTCGAAAGATTTTACAACACCTTATGCAACCTAATTATGCAAGCTAAGTGTGGCTTGCATTTGGTGTGATTGTGTTTTTGATTAGTTGGTTTTTAGAGTAAAAAAATGGTTAAGTAGGTTTGATAATTAGTTTTAGTCGTTAATTGGTTAAGTTTAATATTCAAATATTGTTTGTTTGAAGTGATTAAGTAAGACTTAAAAGGAATCAACATGGCATTAAATACGCAAGCAATCAAAGAGTTTCCAGCAAAATTACTGCAAATATTCAGCAAAAGCTCAGCTGAAGGTGGTGGTCGAGGATACGGGCAAGTAATCGGACCGGTAATTGGTTTGATTATTTTTATTATTTTGGCCTTCTACGTGATTAGCCAGGTGCGCGTTGGTGGTCCAGTTTACGATAAGATTAAAACAAACGATGCATTACGTGCGGATATTTTGCCGCCACCACTTTATGCAGTGGATGCGTTCGCGGCGGTGAATGAAGCATATGTGGCGACTTCAAACTCGGATTATCAAAAACGTGATAGAAAACTAGCCGAAGTAAAAGCGGCCGAAGCGGAATACAACAGACGCGTTGAGTACTGGAAAAGCAATCTTAACTTAGACACGATGGGCGGCGCATTTCAAGCGGTGCTTAAATCTAACGAGAACTTTTATCGCATTTATAATAAAGACTTTGAAGTAGCGATTAAATTAGGTGCGATTGCCGCAGCAAAACCATTGGGTGATTTAGCTAGTGCTTATGAAATTAACAAGCAAACAGTTCTAGCATTGAATGCTGATGTACAAAAAGAATCTGTAAATATTGCTGAATCCAGTAATAAATTAGTGAATACCATTCTAATCGCGCTAGCTTTGTTGGGTGTGTTGATTGTATTTTTGATTGCGTATTTTGGTTCGCGTCAGGTGAAACAGATTGAAAGCGCGGTGTTGATGCTGGAAAATGACGGTCAACAAAACCAAATGGCGGTGCTTAACTTACTAGACGAAATGGGCGATTTGGCGGACGGTGACTTAACGGTACGCGCAGAGGTAAAAGAGAATATTACTGGCGCGATTGCTGACTCCATTAACTACACGATTGATAGTTTGCGTGATTTGGTGACGGGAATTAACCGTGCGTCAGAGCAGGTGAATACCGCGACAGGACAAGCGCAAGCCACTTCAGTTGGTTTGTTGTCTGCTGCAGAAAAACAATCGAAACAAATTACAGAAACAACGGATGCGGTTTCGAATATGACGCGTTCAATCTTGCAAGTATCCAGCAACGCTAGTCAGGCGTCACAAGTTGCGCAACGCTCATTACAAGCGGCTACGCAAGGTTCGCAAGCGGTACAAAATACCATTGCAGGTATGAATGGTATTCGTGAGCAAATTCAAGAAACATCAAAACGCATCAAGCGCTTGGGTGAAAGCTCACAGGAGATTGGTGAGATCGTGGAGCTGATTTCTGATATTACTGAACAAACCAATATTTTGGCGTTGAACGCGGCGATTCAAGCGGCTTCTGCGGGTGAAGCAGGTCGCGGGTTTACAGTGGTTGCGGAAGAGGTGCAACGATTAGCGGAACGTTCATCTGAAGCGACTAAGCAGATTGGTGCGATTGTAAAAACTATTCAAACCGATACCAACTCTGCAGTTGCCGCGATGGAGAAAAGTACAGAGGGTGTGGTAGAAGGTGCAAGATTGTCTGATGCGGCGGGTCAAGCGCTGACCGAGATTGAAACCGTTACCAATAGCTTGGCACGATTGATTCAGTCGATTTCTAGCGCAACAGAAGCGCAAACTGAAGTGGCTTCTACCGTGACAAAAAACATGCAGCAAATTCAGGAAATTACATCGCAAACCACTGAAGGTACTAAACAAACGGCGGAATCAGTCGGACAATTAACAACCTTGGCAGAAGAGTTGCGAGAATCAGTAGCTGGCTTTAAATTGGCTTAAGTTAACTATAACGTGGAGTCGAATTTAAGTGTCTGAAAATTTTGATATAGGCCCTTTAACTTGGGTTAAAGACCAGATAGATCAATCACTTGCTGCTGTTTTAGATAATCTAAAATCAGTACAAGGCAATTTGCATGACACCGCCCCGATGCGTTTTTCGCAAACGCATTTATACCAAGCATCTGGCGCGCTGGATATGGTGGGTTTGGAAGGATGTAAACGTTTTTGTACTGAGTTAGAAAAGTTAGCGAGTCGTTTAGACAAAAAAACACTGGATGCGACGCCAGAACTGATGGATGCATTTGTGAAAGCAGTTGAGGCTTTGCAAACTTATCTGCAAGATTTACTGAATGGCGCACCTGATATTCCATTGCGCTTATATTCAATTATCAATCCTATCGTCTTGGCACTTGGCGAAACGATGGATGAAAGCGAATTGTTTTTCCCTGATACCACTAATAGCGCACCGAAAGACTTGCCTTCTAAACAATTGGAAGCTGCAGAATATCCAGCATTTATTGTCGAACAGCGCATCAACTATCAAAAATCTTTATTAGGCTGGCTACAAACAAAGCAAAGTAATGCGCTGCATTTGATGACGGAAGCGGTGAGCAATGTTAGCCAAGCGCAGAAAAAGAATAGCGAAAAAACTTTATGGTGGGCGGCGAGCGCATTTACTGAATCGTTAGAGCAAAAAGAAATTGCTGAAAATATTGGTGCAAAACGCCTATGCCGCAAGCTAGATCAAGAGTTGCGCAATCTTGCTGAAGGCGTAACTAAACCGCACAGCAACTTATTGCGCGATATTTTGTATTATGTGGCGATTAGCAATGTAGACAGAGATAACGTCCAAAAAGTAAAGGAAGTGTTTGAACTGAATCTTTTGGTCGATAAGAAAAACACAGTTAGTTTTGATGCAAGCTCAATTGATGCAATTGAGTTAACGGTTGTAGAAGAGTTAATTACGCAGCTAGAAGCGTTGCGTGAATTGTGGGATGACGTATCGAATACCATTGATTTTAGCAAAGTAGATGCCACCGCCAGTTTTGCGCAAGTGGACGTGGATAATGTGTTAATCACCAAGTTTTCTGACACACTGGCCGTTAGCCAAGCATTCACGCAGCAATTAAGCCAAGTGGTTGTGATTGATTTGTACGCCGCTTTACAACTTGCCAGCAATACTTTGCGCGATGATGCGACTAAAGTGAATCATGCTGCCTTGATTGAAGTTGCCGCTGCACTTAATTTGTTAGAGACTTCGCTGAACCATTATCAGCATTTAGATGCAGACCGCGTACAAAAATTACTGTCTGAAATGCATCGATTAGAAGCGATTTCATCTGGTGAAAGTTATGATCGATTAGATGGTGAAAGAACGGGCGAACTTGATCGCGACACGATAAAAGCGCTGGTTACGCAGATTAAAGAATCACTCAAAACCACGGAGCAAGCGTTGGATAGCTTTTTCCGCAATCCAGTGGAAAAATCACCGCTTGCATTAACCGCTAAACCGTTGAAACAAGTTGCGGCTGTTTTTGATATGTTAGGTTTAGCCACACCGACTGCTATCGTGAAAGCGAGTAATCGTTTAGTCGAACAGTTTCAAACCGAAGACTATGTGCCAAAGCAACAGCATTTTGAGTTGGTCGCAGAAAGTTTGAGTATGGTTGGCATTTATGCCGATGAAATGCCAAAAATACGTCCTGAATCAGAATCGGCGCTTGAGTCTGCTGTCGTGCGTCTGACAGATATTCTTGCAGAAGCGGGTATTCAATTTAATGTTGATGGTTTACAAGAAGGTGATTCAATTAGCAAGACCTCAGACCAAGCTGTGCTTGATTCGATTACTGAAACTTCTAATTACTCAAACCAGAACCTATCAGAAAAAACAACAGACTCAGCGTCTAAATTAGTCACCAGTGCTAGCGACGTCATGGTGATTGACCAAGCCTTTGATGCAGAACTGTTGGATATTTATCTGACGGAAGCAGAGGAAGTGCTGGCGCATATCGCTCAAAATTGCCAAGCGTTGCGCGTGAATGTGACAGATAGTGAAGCATTGGTTGAAGTTAGGCGTAGTTATCACACGTTAAAAGGCAGTGGACGTACCGTTGGTTTAACTGTGATGGGTGATATTGCTGGCCAAGTAGAGCAGTTTTTAAACGGTGTTTTAGATAAAAAATCGTTGCTTGAAGCGTCGCAAATTGCAGGGATAGAGCAAATGAGTGCGGCTTTTGCTGATTGGGCAGCAGAGCTACGCGCAAATGGGCAAGTTGAAATCAATCAAACAGCGTGGTCTGCCCGCGCGGCATCACTTTCTCAAGCGACTGAGAACAATGTTGTTCAAGATGCAGACGTTCAAACTTCCCCAGGATTAGAGTCCGATGCAGAGCAATCTGAAACTATTAACGCGGAAAATGCACAGTCAGAGCAACTACCAGTTAAAGACTTAACACCTAAAAAAGCCAAGAAAACAGAGCCTCAAGTGTTAATCGGCGGTACACGAAAAATGAGTCGTGCTTTCTATGATATTTTTGTTAAAGAAAGTATGCAAAATATCACCATCTTAGAACAGGACGTTGCCAAACTCATCGCAGATGCAAACTTAACACCATCACCAGCAGCAAAAGTGGCGATTCACACGCTGGCTAGCAATGCACTTGCGGCAGAATTTAAGCCAATGGGCGAACTGGGCCGCGCATTGGAAGCTTGGTTAAATGAAGTTGAAACTTGGACGCCACAACACACTGCTTTATTTGGCAACACGGTTAAATCTCTTTCTACCATGTGGGTGAAAATTTCAGAGTTGCGCAATCCACGTTCTGCCAGGGCATTGATTGAAGTGCTTAACGAAGCAACCGACCAAGCGCGACAAAATAAAGCCTTAACGGTGACATTCAATGAAGTGCTGGAGTCGGTAGAAGAAATTACTTTCACCTTGCCAGACGTTTTAATACCAAATGAAATAATTCAGACTGACGTTCCTAGTGTTGAGATATTGACTGAAGTTAGCGTGCCTAACTTTAATCAAGGCGTTGACTCATCAGAAAACATAGTTGTTAATCCAGTTGAAACAACTGCCAACGATTTAATAGAAGTCAGTCATGACGATTATGAAGTTAAATTAGTCACTGAAGGTAAGGCTTATAGCAGTACAGCAATTAATGCTGATGATAGCAATATAGATTTGAACAAAGCGCAGGTTGATCAAGAGCTTCTCACCATGTTCATCGAAGAAGCGCGCGAAATTCTGCCTGAAATCGGGTCGGAATTGCGCGCTTGGCGTGCCAACCCCAAACAATCAGAACATCCAGATGCGTTACAGCGTGCTTTGCACACGTTAAAAGGCAGTGCGCGCATGGCAGGTCAATCTGGCTTGGGCGATGCTGTGCATGAGATGGAAGATTTGGTGATTCGCTCACTCAAACGTAAAACGGTCGAGATTGATTTTGACAATATGTTTGTCGATTTAGACAAAATCGGTAGTTATTTTGAAGAGGCACTAGAAAGTACGCCAGCCGAAACAATCAATGCAATTAAGCAGCAAGATGCGCCGCCATCAGGCCGTGTAACGGATCGTAAAGCGCAATTTTTGCGTATGCGCGCAGATACTCTGGACCGATTGATTAACGATGCGGGTGAGATTTCAATCACGCGTTCGCGCATGGATAGAGAGATTAGCGGCGTTAAACAATCTTCAAACGATTTAACTGAGAGCGTGACACGTTTACGTAATTATTTACGTGAATTGGAAATCGAAGCGGAAACACAGCTGCAATCTCGTTTGAATATTTTGCAGGAATCGAATGAGAATTTTGACCCGTTAGAGTTTGACCGATTTACACGCCTGCAAGAATTAACACGCATGATTGCTGAGAGCGTGAACGATGTGGCGACCATTCAGCATGGTTTGTTATCGCATTTAGGCCAATCTGAAGCGGCATTGCAACAGCAAAACCGTATGAACCGTGATTTACAACAAACGCTGCTAGGTGTACGAATGTTGCCATTCCAGCAAATTGCAGAGCGTTTACAGCGTATCGTGCGGCAAACGGCACGTGAGCTTAAAAAGTCGGCAGATTTAGTGATTGTTGGCGAAACGACAGAAATCGATCGTAGCGTGTTGGATAAATTGGGTGCGCCATTAGAGCATTTACTGCGTAACGCCGTCGCGCATGGATTAGAGTCGCCAGCGGAACGCAAAAAACAAGGCAAAGCGCCAATTGGCAAGATTGAGCTGAAAATACGCCAAGAGAACGATGAAATTCATATTACTGTTACCGATGATGGCGCAGGTATAAACTTGCAGCGCGTAAAAGAAAAAGCCATTAAAAATAAACTGATCGATGAAGCTGCTGAAATGACAGAACAGTCATTGATGTCGATTATTTTTGAATCAGGCTTTTCAACGGCAGATAAAGTGTCGCAAATTTCTGGTCGAGGTGTTGGCTTAGATGTGGTGCGCAATGATATTAGCGGCTTGGGCGGACGTGTTGATTTAAATAGCGAGTTTGGTAAAGGTACGGTATTTAACGTGCATTTACCTGTCACGTTAACAGTGGCGCAGGTACTTGCTGTGCGCTCAGGTGATTTGATTTATGCGTTGCCAGTCGGCATGATTGAGCAAGCGCAGAAAATCAAGCGTCAAGATTTAGTTAACGCCTACAGCACAGGCGAAATCAACTGGGCGGGCAAACAATATCCGATTCATTATTTATCTAAATTATTAGACCACGAAGAGCATCAGCCAGAAGACTATAATTATTCTTCTGTATTATTGCTACGCAGCGGTTCGTATAACATTGCGCTGCATATTGATGAGGTGATTGGCAATCAAGAGGCGGTGATGAAGCCGATTGGCGCGCAACTAGCACGTGTACCAGGCATTGTTGGCGCGACAGTTGCGGGTGACGGTAAGATCATGTTGATTATTAATCCAGTGCAACTGGCTAATCGTGAAATATTAGCGGTCGGCAGTGTAGTGGTTAAAGCGGCCAAAAAAGCCGCTAAAGTAATCAATAAACCGCGCGCTTTGGTAGTGGATGATTCACTGACGATGCGCAAGGTGTTAGGTCGGTTGCTTGAGCGCGAAGGTTTTGAAGTGCTGATAGCGAAAGATGGTATGGATGCTATGCAAGTATTGCAACAATCGACACCAGATATTATTTTAACTGACATCGAAATGCCGCGTATGGACGGTTTTGGTTTGGCACGAAATATTCGAGATGATGCGCGTACCGCAAAAACACCGTTGATTATGATTAGCTCACGTACAGCAGATAAACATCAGAATTTGGCGAAAGAAATTGGCGTGGATGCTTTCTTTGGTAAGCCTGTGCAAGATGAGGAATTAATGAGTAAGGTCAATGAGTTGCTGACTAAAAAGCGAACTAAACACTAATTTAACAGCTTAGTTAACACGTAAAAACCGCTAGACTTTTAATTAAGTCTAGCGGTTTTTTGCATTTATTTAAGTCAATATTTTCAACATATGTTTTGTGATACTGATGCAGGTGCGGGTAAAATAGCGCAATGCAAAACGAAGTCAATATTCAATCAGACGCTATACAAATAGACACGGCACAAATGTCAGGCCCACGATTTGTACATTTGCGTTGCCATAGCGAGTATTCAATTGTAGATGGTACAGTACGCATTGATGATTATATTCAAGCCGCCAGTGCTGACGCCATGCCAGCAGTGGCTTTAACCGATTTAAGTAATTTATTTGGTGCAATCAAGTTTTACAAAGCAGCACGTGGTCGCGGCATTAAACCCATTTTAGGCTGCGATATTTGGCTAGAAAATGCTAAAAATCGTGATCAAGCACATCGCTTATTATTGTTGGTGCAAAATGCAGTCGGTTATCGTCAATTATGTGGATTATTAAGTCGCGCATTTCTTGAAAATCAGTATCGCGGGCGCGCCGAAATCAAGCAAGAATGGTTGCTGAATACAGAAGGTTTGTTGCTGATTTCTGGCAGCGTGCAAAGTGATATTGGCGCCGCATTCAGTGCGGGCAATAACGCGCATGCCGCGCAATTAACGAACACTTGGTCTGAACTGTTTCCTAATCGCTTTTATCTAGAAATCCAGCGCGTTTCTGAGTCTAAAGATAGTCCTGCGCAAGAATTTTTAATTCAACAAATATTAGATTTAGCCAGTGCTGCTGAGTTACCAGTAATCGCCACACACCCGATACAATTTACTACGCCAGATGATTTTAAAGCACATGAAGCCCGAACCTGCATTGCAGAAGGCTATATGTTGGCTGATAAACGTCGACCGAAAAATTTCACTGAGCAACAATATTTCAAATCACAGACAGATATGTGCGCACTGTTTGCGGATATTCCTGAAGCCTTAGCCAATACAGTTGAGGTCGCTAAACGCTGTAATTTGGTGATTGAGCTGGGCAAAAACTATTTACCGAATTTCCCCACGCCAGACCAATCTAGCTTAGATACCTATTTGGTTGCGCAATCGCATATCGGCTTGGCAGCGCGTTTAAACAGTTTATATCCGGATGATGTTAAGCGTGAAGCCAAGCGGGCTGAGTATGCAGATAGGCTTGAATTTGAGTGCAAAATCATCAATCAAATGGGTTTTGCGGGCTACTTTTTAATCGTTGCAGACTTTATCAATTGGGCGAAAAATAATGGCGTACCTGTTGGACCAGGCAGGGGTTCTGGTGCTGGCTCTCTAGTTGCGTACAGTTTGAACATTACCGATTTAGATCCGTTGCAATATAATTTGCTGTTTGAACGTTTTTTAAATCCAGATCGTGTTTCCATGCCTGACTTCGATATCGACTTCTGCATGGATGGACGTGATCGCGTGATTGATTACGTGAAGCAAAAATATGGCTTAGATGCGGTATCGCAAATTGCCACCTTCGGTACCATGGCGGCTAAAGCCGTGATTCGCGATGTTGGCCGCGTGCTCGATCTGCCATTTAATTTTGTGGATGGCATTGCGAAATTAATCCCACTGGAATTAGGCATTACGCTAAGCAGCGCCTTAGAAAAAGAACCGCAATTACAAGAGCGCCGCGAAAAAGAAGAAGAAGTTGCCGAGTTATTAGAGTTAGCATTAAGACTAGAAGGCTTAGTGCGAAATGTCGGCATGCACGCAGGTGGCGTATTGATTAGCCCAAGCAAAATATCCGATTTCTCACCGATTTATTGTCAGCCTGATGGTGGCAGTTTAGTCAGCCAGTATGATAAAGACGATGTAGAAGCAGTCGGCTTGGTTAAGTTTGACTTTTTGGGATTAAGAACGCTGACGATTTTAGAATTGGCGTTAGTCAATGCCAATAAACAGCGAGCTGTTGCGGGTGAGTCGCCACTCAGTTTTGAAACCTTGCCGCTTAACGATAAAGCCAGTTACCAATTACTCAAAACGGCTAATACTACCGCCGTATTCCAGCTGGAATCACGCGGCATGAAAGATATGCTCAAGCAGGCAAAGCCAGATTGCTTTGAAGATATTATTGCGCTGGTAGCATTGTATCGTCCTGGCCCGATGGATTTGATACCGGATTTTTGCCGCCGTAAACATGGCCAGCAGCGCGTGGAATATCCGCATCCAGCCACAGAATCTATTCTTAAAGAAACTTACGGCATCGCGGTTTATCAAGAGCAGGTGATGCAAATTGCGCAAGTGGTGGCAGGTTACAGCTTGGGTGGTGCGGATTTGCTGCGTCGCGCCATGGGTAAGAAGAAAAAAGAGGAAATGGATGCGCAGCGCGCCATTTTTGTAGAAGGTTCGCTTAAAAATGGCCTTAACGAAAAGCAGGCGACTGAATTATTTGATTTGCTAGAAAAGTTTGCTGGATATGGTTTTAATAAATCGCATGCAGCGGCTTATGCTTTAGTGGCTTATCACACCGCCTATTTAAAAGCGCATTATCCGGCTGCATTTTTGGCCGCGACCATGTCTGCAGATATGAATAACACCGATAATATTCATAGCTTCTTTGATGATTGCGCGCCGAATAAAGTCGAAGTGTTGGCGCCTGATATCAATCAAAGTGGCTACCGATTCTTACCAATAAACAACAGCCAAATGTTGTATGGTTTAGGCGCGGTAAAAGGCACGGGCTTAGCTGCGATTGAGCTGATTATGGCTTCGCGAGAAGCGAGTGGGCCGTTTAAAAGTTTATTCGATTTTTGTAACCGATTAGATTTACGTAAAGTGAATCGACGCGTGATTGAGTCGCTTATTCGTGTTGGTGCATTTGACAAATTAGAGCCGAACCGCGCCGCGTTGTTGGCAGCTGTTAGCATGGCGATTGCCGCAGCAGAGCAAAATAATAGCAATGCAGGGCAAGATAATCTATTCGGTGATGTATCCGAGACCAAACACGATTTGCCAAACGTAGCAGCTTGGTCACCACAACAAGCGTTGATTGAAGAAAAAGCCGCCTTGGGTTTTTATTTAAGTGGGCATCCATTTTTAAACGCCAAGCAAGATGTCAGTCAATTTGTGCGTGGTTCGTTGGCAGACTTAACACCTCAAGAACAGCCAAAACTGATGGCGGGCATTGTTGTGGGCGTGCGCATCCGTATGACGCAGCGCGGTAAAATGGCGATTGTGACGATTGATGATGCGATATCGCGTGTGGATGTGGTTGTCGGTAGCGAAATGCTCAATCAATCTGCGCAATTAATTAAAGAAGATGCCTTGCTGATTATAGAAGGGCGCGTGAGCCATGATGATTTTTCAGGCGGAATACGGGTTAATGCGCGTAAATTGTATGATTTAGCCTCTGCGCGCAGCCAATATGCCAGCATGTTAAAGATTTCGTGTAATGGTCAATCAGATGCGGCAAAGTTGACGGCGATATTAAATCCTTATCGCAGAAAAGCAGCAGAAACCGATAAAAAATTGTGCCCGATTAAGATTGAATATCACAATACGCAAGGCCAAGCCAGTATGATGCTGGGTGATGCATGGCGTGTAGAGCTGCATGACGAATTATTGCAAAATCTGACCGCATGGTTATCCAAAGAAAATGTTAAAATCTTATATAATTAAACCGTTTGCCATTGTTAAGTAATATAAATCTGCTGGGTAATATAAATTCATGACATTAAGACGCGCGACAGATACAAAAATAAGCTATTTAGATTTTGAGCAACCGATTGCAGAGCTTGAGAGGCGTATTGATGCGCTACAAGTGTCGCACGATGAGCATGACGCTTTGGATATATCAAAAGAGCTAGACCAGTTAGAAAAAAAACAAAAAAAGCTACTGCAAGAAACCTATCAAAATTTAAGCGCTTGGCAAATTTCGCAAGTGGCACGCCATCCGCAAAGACCTTACACGCTGGATTATATTCGTGAGATATTTACCGATTTTGAAGAATTACATGGTGATCGTGCTTATGCAGATGACCCAGCGATTGTTGGCGGATTAGGTCGATTTGAAGGTATTCCAGTGGTCGTTATCGGTCATCAAAAAGGCCGTGATGTAAAAGAACGCCAATACCGCAATTTTGGTATGCCGCGACCTGAAGGCTATCGTAAAGCATTGCGCTTATATCGTTTGGCAGAGAAATTTAATTTGCCGATTATCACGCTAATTGATACGCCGGGTGCTTATCCAGGTATTGGTGCGGAAGAGCGTGGACAGAGTGAGGCGATTGCTAAAAATCTATATGTGATGGCTGAACTTAAAACGCCTATTATCGGTGTGATTATTGGTGAAGGCGGCTCTGGCGGCGCATTGGCTTTGGGCGTTGTTGATCATTTGCTGATGTTGCAATATTCGACTTACTCTGTGATTTCACCTGAAGGTTGCGCTTCTATCTTATGGAAAAGCGCCAGCAAAGCGCCTGAAGCAGCAGAAACACTAGCCATTACTGCCGATAGGTTAAAGTCGCTAGGCTTGGTTGATACTATCATCAGTGAGCCATTAGGCGGCGCGCATCGTGATATTCCTTTAGTGATGCAATCATTGCGTAAAACGCTTAAAGATCAATTGCTTGCATTGCAGAAAAAAGATACCGAACAGCTATTAACGGCACGCTATGCCCGTTTGATGAGTTATGGAAAATTTAAAGAAACAACGCCAAAATAAAAAAATAAATGCAGGCGACAATCTATTGTCGCAGCAAGTCAGTACTTTTTTAAGCGAAGTTTTTTCTGTCCAAAATGCGGTTAAACCCACACTCACTCTTGCATTAAGTGGCGGGCTTGATTCGTGTGTGTTGCTGCATGTTTTAGCGACTATTCGCCAAAGTGCGGGCTTTCATCTCACTGCACATCATGTGCATCATGGCTTAAGTATTAACGCAAATAATTGGGCAGATTTTTGCCAAACAATTTGCAATCAACTGAATATCCTACTGACTATTTCAACAGTCAATATTAATCCCAATAGCAGTTTAGGCATTGAAGCCGCGGCTAGAAAAGCGCGTTATTCAGTGTTGATGAGCAAAAGTACGGGCTTTATCTGCACTGCGCATCATCAAGATGATCAAGCGGAAACCTTGCTTTTGCAGTTAGCACGAGGTGCAGGTGTCAAAGGCTTAGCTGCGATGGCGCCAATTGATACCAAAAGAAAATTGCTTCGCCCTTTATTGAATATTTCCAGAGCAAATTTAGAACATTATGCCAAACTACATCAGCTTGTTTGGGTGGATGATGAAAGTAATTTGAATCAACAGTTTGATCGCAATTTTATGCGGCATTCGGTTTTGCCCGCCTTGCAGCAACAATATCCCACAATCAAACAAAGTTTAGCGCGTACAGCAGCACATTTAGCCGAAGCGAACAGTTTGTTAGATGTTTTGGCAGAACAGGATGCAAAGGCATGTTTTACCAATAATCAGGTAATTACACAGCTATTTCTGCCGCCATTAATCAGCTTAAGTCAGCCTAGAATCAACAATGTATTACGTTGGTGGCTAGCACAAAGCCATGTGCGGATGCCGAGTACTAGCCAGTTGCAACAGATTACTGAGCAATTATTACAGGCTAAATCGGATGCTGCGATTCATATAAAAATAACGCAGGAAAATGCTGATTTTGACGATGAAAATCCTGCTAAGTTAACACTCAAAAGGTATCAAAATCGTGCTTATTTGATAGCAGAAACTGTCGATAATTTGTTCCTTGATATCACTTGGAAAAATGAGCCTGTCGTCCATTTGCCGAATCAAAATACGTTAACTTTCACCCAAAAAATGGGTGAGGGTTTTGCAATAAAGTATTTAGATAATAAGCAGTTAGTGATTAAAAATCGAGTTGGTGGCGAGCGCTTTAAGCCAGATTTAAATCGCCCGAGCCGTAGTTTAAAAGTGCTGTTGCAAATGTCTTGCGTGCCACCGTGGCAACGTGAGCAACTGCCACTTATTTATATGGATGAAACTTTAGTGATGATTCCAAATGTTGACGCAGAAACTAGTCCACAAACCAACTTGGTTGATGCTAAGTTTAAAGCTGCATCTGATGAAATGGGCTTGCTCGTGAGTTTGCATATAAACAAGTGATTTGACTCACAAAATAGTTAACCATTTTTACGGGTTAAGTTTTATTTAATATGCTAAGTATTTGTATTTAAATATTTTATTTTAGTAACTTTTTAAGCTGCGGCCAAACATTTTCTAATAACTTAGTTTGCGCTACAGCTTTAGGATGCAAGCCATCGTCTTGAACTAGGCTTGGATTTCCTGCAACGCCATCCAGAAAAAACGGCACTAAATTCAAGCCATATTTTTGGGCTAAATCAGCGTAAGTGTCGCTGAATTGTTGGGTGTATTGAATGCCATAGTTAGGTGGAATTCTCATGCCGAGCAACATGACTTCTGCTTTGGCGACTTTGGCTTGGTTAATCATGTTATTCAGATTGCTGTGCATTTCTTTGACACTTAAACCGCGCAAACCGTCATTTGCACCCAGTTCAATGACAACGATATTCGGTTTATGCGTTGCTAACATGGCTTTAAAGCGCCCTAAACCGCCACTAGTGGTTTCGCCACTGATGCTGGTATTAACCACTTTATAATCAAAGTTTTCTTGTTTAAGCTTGTTTTGCAGCAGTGTGACCCAACCTTCATTTTGTTGGATGCCATAAGCTGCGGATAAGCTATCGCCAAAAACGACGATTGTTTGCGCTGCTTGCGCGTTAGTTGCAACCAAACTCAGCACAATCAGACTAAAGGTTAGATTTATAATCTTAAGAAAACTTAAACTTGAGTTTTTAAATTTAGTAATGCCAGCATAAAAACCAAATAAACGAGAACGCATACATGTTACTTTCTAATGAGCCTAGCCCAAATAATATCCATCAATTATCAGTGAATGAAACTGCAACGAATCAACCCACAACGTATCAAGCTACAAAGCCGTCTACACCTGCTATTTTAGCCACTAATCTATGCAAAAGCGTGGGCGATACTGACAATAAAATCAACATTCTTTCACAATTACAGTTACAGGTTGCGCTTGGTGAGAGTGTGGCGATTGTGGGTAGTTCCGGCTCTGGTAAATCTACACTACTTGGCTTGCTTGCAGGATTAGATCAGCCAACCAGTGGCAGCGTGACAGTAAAAGGCGCGGCATTTAGTGACTTGGATGAAGATGCGCGCGCTGCTATTCGTGGCAAACATATGGGCTTTGTGTTCCAGTCATTTCAATTATTGCCAACCATGACGGCGTTAGAAAATGTGATGTTGCCGATGCAATTGGCGAATCAAGACAATGCCAAAAAAGTGGCGATTGCCACGCTTGAAAAAGTGGGCTTAGGTGCAAGGTTAACGCATTATCCCAAGCAACTTTCTGGCGGCGAGCAACAACGTGTCGCGATTGCACGTGCCTTTGCGTCGCAACCGGCTATCTTATTTGCCGATGAACCAACAGGCAATCTAGATCTAGCGACGGGCGAACGCATTATTGAGCTGCTATTTGATTTGAATCAAGCGGCTGGCACCACGCTTATTTTAGTCACGCATGATATGAAATTGGCTAAACGCTGCCAACGCTCATTAACATTGAATAATGGCCGATTGAGTGAATCGTTATGATTGCAAAACTCGCTTGGCAGCAATTATTTTCGCAGTGGAAATCGGGCGATTTACGCGTGATGTTGTTGGCTTTGGTGCTGGCAGTCACTTCAATCACCGCCGTTAATTTCTTTATTAATCGCATCGCGCTGCATCTTAATGCACAAGGCGGCTTGCTTTTGGGCGGCGATTTAGTGGTTATTTCCGACCACGCGATTCCACAATCCTACTACGATTTAGCCAAGCAATATGGCTTGAAAAGTACGACTACCTTAGAGTTTCCTAGCATGGTGATCAAAGGCGAGCGTAACCAGCTAGCTGAAATCAAAGCTTTATCGGATGGCTTTCCGCTGCGTGGCGATTTTGGCGTGCAGCTAAGCAGCAATCAAACACCAACTAGCGTGCAAAACACGCCGAATAAAGGCGAAGTTTGGGTAGAGCCGCGTTTGGTGAATACCTTAAAGCTCGCGATTGGTGACAGCATTGAATTAGGTGCAGCACGATTTAAAATTGCGGGAATTTTAACGCGTGAACCATCACGCGGCGGCGATATGTTTAGTTTTGCGCCGCGTTTAATGATGCACGCAGACGACATTTCTGCAACGCAATTAGTGCAGTTCGGCAGCCGACTTAAATATCAACTACTAGTGGCAGGCGCGGCAGATAAAGTGGCGCAATTTTCCAGTGAAGTTACGCCAAAATTGCAACGTGGTGAGCGGGTTGAAGACGTTAAAACCGCACGTCCAGAGATCAAAAGCGCTTTAGATAAAGCGGAGACTTTTTTAAGCTTAAGTGCATTTGCCAGTGTGATTTTATCTATTGTCGCTATGCTGCTGGCCAGCATTCCCTTTATTGCGCGCAGCACAGATACCGCTGCTTTGATGCGCTGTTTTGGCGCCAGCAAAGCCAATATACAAAAGTTAATGCTGTTACAAAGCGCGTTTTTGGCCTTAATCGGCGGTTTGTTGGGTTGCTTGCTGGGTTATATCCTGCAATATGGCTTGGCATATATTGCCGGTAGATTGTTTTTAGAAACATTGCCCTCGCCAAACGTCATGCCGATTTTCATGGGCTTGATTCTGGCATTTGCGATTTTATTTAGCATTATGTTGCCGCATATTCACGCCTTAAAAAATGTGCCTATCATGCGTATTTTAAGACACGATTTTTCAGAGCAATCTGTTTCGGTTTGGTTGAAATATGCCCCAATCGCCATTGTGATGGTCTTGCTGATGTTTGTGTTGGCTAAGACTTTGCAACTGGCTTTTGTATTTTTAGCAGGCATTTTAGGTATTTGTTTGGTCGCTGGTTTATTGGCTTATGGCTTGGCTAAGATGCTCAAAAAAATCAGCCAGCAAGCCACTGATTATTCGAATAAAAATTATGCCATTAATCTTGGATTCGCCAATTTAAACAGACGGTTAGGTTTATCAATCGCGCAGATTATCGGCTTTAGTTTGGGCGCAATGGTGTTGATGTTATTAGTAATGATTAAAACTGATTTGATGCAATCATGGCGCGCTTCGTTGCCTGTCGATGCACCAAATCGCTTTATTATTAATATTCAGCCAGAACAAGTGGCATCTACAGAAGCGTTTTTACAAACGATTGGCGTTGCTAAACCGCAAGTATTTCCGATGATTCGCGGCAGGTTAATGGCTATTAATGATCAAGCTGTTGCGCCTAATTCTTATAATGATGAACGTGCCAAACGCCTTTCTTCGCGCGAGTTTAATTTATCTAGCGCAGCACAAATGCAAACGGATAATAAATTATTGCAAGGTCGTTGGTGGCAAGCGAATGAAGCGGATAAGCCGTTTTTATCCATAGAAGAAGATATCGCATCTGCACTGAACATTAAGCTTGGCGATGCGTTAACTTACGATATCGCAGGCAGCAAAATCACATTGACGGTCACCAGCATTCGCAAAGTGGAGTGGGATAGTATGCGCGCCAACTTTTTCGCCGTGACGCCAGCGGATACGCTTAAAAACTTCCCCACAAGTTATATGACCGCGTTTTATTTGCCTAAAAATCAAGATAATGCGCTTAACCAAATGGTGCAAAAATTTCCTAATTTTACGGTGATCGATGTGGCAAACTTAATGAATCAAGTGCGCGATATTATGAATAAATTAGCGCTGGCGATTGGTTTTGTCTTTATGTTTTGTTTAGTGGCAGGTTTGGTGGTTTTATATGCCGCGCTAATAGCCACACTAGATGCGCGTTTGCAGGAATCTGCATTGTTGCGCGTGTTAGGTGCATCGCGCGCACAAACCACGATTGCAACATTGACGGAGTTTGCCAGTATTGGCATGGTCGCGGCAAGCGTCGCCATTATCATGGCAACGGGGCTCAGTTATTACTTAAGTCGATTCGTGCTGGATATTCCTTACCAATTTAATGTAGTGCTAGCTTTCGGCGTATTTTTGCTGACGCTTATATTAATACCTCTTGCCGCTTGGCTAGTTATTCGACGTTATCTAAACATCCCACCTAAGCAATTACTTAACAGTATTTAACTCGATATTTGTAATTACGTTATTGGCTGTATACAACCAACATTGGTGGTTGTATACAGCCAATACAACCATCTATAATAGCCTTTTATTTGAACGCTTAAATTTCATTGTTGATTTAATTGAGCTTTTTAAAATTAAAGGTTTTGGAATGGATTTTGCATATACAAGCGAGTTGTATATTTAATCCTAGGGAGTCAACATGCAAGGCGAGCTTAAAACTAAAATGAAACCGCAAACCAAATTACAAACCAAGCCAAACTTAACTCTTATTTCTATGCTGATTTCCTGTGCGTTGCCACAATTGGCACAAGCAGAAGACGCAACAAATGTGAGCGTAGAAAAAATTGAAGTGATGTCTACAACACCTTTAAAAGGTATTGGCTTACCACTTTATAAAATCCCAGCGAACATTCAGTTCGCATCGCCCAAAGCAATCAATGACCAAACTGGCGTTTCAATTGCTGATTACATGAATGCCAATATGCAAGGTGTTTCTGTTACCGAAATGGGCGGCAACCCTTGGCAGCCTGAAATTAACTTCCGTGGCTACTCATCATCACCGTTATTAGGCAATGCACAAGGCCTTTCTACTTATATCGATGGCGTGCGCGTCAATGAGCCGTTTGGCGATGTGACACTCTGGGACAAAATTCCTAGTTTTGCTATCGGCAATATGCAAATGATTCCTGGATCCAATCCATTGTTTGGTTTAAATACTTTAGGCGGCGCTATTGTTGTTCAAACCAAAAGTGGCCGCGATAACCAAGGCGCTGCAGTTGAATACGAGGCTGGTTCATGGGGTCGTCAACGTGCGTTAATTGAATACGGTGGCGTTTCAGAGGATGGTTCTGTCGATTATCTATTCGGCTATCAACATACTACTGAGAATGGTTGGAGAGATTATTCACCATCACATGTGAATCAGTTATTTGGTAAAACAGGCTGGCAAAATGAATCTACCAAGTTAGATCTTACCTATATTGGTACAGATAATAATTTAATTGGTAATGGCTTTACACCTGAAATTCTGTTGAGTGGCAAACGTGACCAGATTCATACGCGCCCAGACTTTACTAATAACTACTCTCACTTTTTAGCGTTAAATGGTTCACATTTCTTTAATGAAGAGACGATGTTCTCAGGTAATGTGTATTATAAAAAATCAAACCGTCACACTAAAAACGGTGATGCGTGGGAAGGTGACAATGAAGATGGAGGCCTAGCAGCGCTGTATCCTGACTATGCTGGTGAGTTCGACGATGAAGAATATCTTGGTGCTGTCATGAACACGACCAAGACCACTCAAGACACATACGGTTTGACTGGTCAATTGAGCTTTGACCAGGATTGGATGAGTAAAAAGAATCAATTTGTCGTTGGCGCAGGTTACGACTATTCACTCATTCGATTTAAACAATCAGAGCACATCAATGTGGCTGGTGAAGAAGATGACGTGTTTGATGATGGTCTAGGCGGAAATGTATGGACACCGTCAAGAGCACCAATCATAGGTGGCGCTGAATTTGAAGATGGCGCCGGCTTGCTTCCCAAACGTCAAAACGTTGGTTTAACCGGTAAACAATACACTGCTCGTATCTTTGCAACAGACACATTATCGTTAAATGATCAATGGCATTTGAATGCAGGCGCAAGCTGGAATTTCACGCGTATCGATAACACGGATACATTACGTGGCCCAAAAACTGATACAAACCCTAATAGTTTGACAGCGAGAGATAGCTACACACGCTTAAATCCAACCATCGGTTTAACGCACACGCCATCTAAAGACTTAACTTTCTATACCTCTTATAGTGAATCGAGTCGTGCGCCAACTGCAATTGAATTAGGCTGTTCGAATCCAGATGCACCTTGTCTATTGCCAGCAGCAATGGCAGATGATCCTCCACTTAACCAAGTGGTTGCTAAAACCTATGAGTTTGGTGGTCGTGGCAAATTAACTGACGCTATCAGCTGGAATGCTGGCATTTACCATGCCGTGAATCACGACGACATTCAGTTCACTGCATCAAACCAATTATCCGGTGCAGGTTATTACAGAAACATTGGTAGAACAAAACGTCAAGGGCTGGATTTTGGTTTGAACGGTAATTTAGAAAAATTCAAATGGGGTGCGTCATATAGTTATGTAAGAGCTACTTATGACACAGATGTTGAATTTGCTAATCAGTCAAACTCATCTAGCGATGATGGTATTTATACTGCGACTAAAGGTGATTATTTACCAACTATTCCTAAACACCAGATCAAATTACGCGGCCAATATGCAGTCACTCCTGCATGGACAGTCGGTGCGAACGTAATCGGTTATGCAAGCCAATATGTGTGGGGGAATGAAAACAATAAACACAAAGCAAACTCTGCTAATTGTAATGATGGTGAAGATTGCGCAACCGGTAAAGGCAAAATCAGCGGTTACTTTGTTGTTAACTTGGATACTCAATACAACATTGGTAATGGCTGGAAAGCATTTGCTAAAGCAACCAATATTTTTGACCGCGATTACTATATTAGCGGACGCCTCGCTGAAACCGCATTCAACTCTGCCGGCGTATTCGGTGAAGAGTCCAGAATGTTAGGTTTGTTGCCAGGTGCTCCACGTGCTGCATGGTTGGGCTTCCGCTATGAGTTCGCTAAACCAAAAAAATAGTTGCTGTAATTTAATGATTAACGCAGGAGTTTAATTGCTAGCACAACACACTCAGCCGAAACCCGCTAATGCAGATTCTGAGCATTTAGAACAATCCACACATTTCAGTCAATCAAAAAAAATATTGATTGTTGAAGATGAGGTTCTGTTTGCACGCGCGGTACAAAAGCGTTTGCAAAAAGCGGGTTTTGAGTGTGAACATGTTGAAAGCTTGGCTGACGCGCGCGCAATCATTAAGCAGTTCAACGCTGATCTTGTGTTGTTGGATATGCGTTTGCCAGATGGCAACGGCTTAGATTTACTGAGTGAGTTCGTTGCTAAAAACATGACAACCATTGTGATGACCGCTTACGGCGAAGTGAGTGATGCCGTAAATGCAATGAAATTGGGCGCGAATGATTATTTAAAAAAGCCGATAGATTTAGAAGAGCTATTATTAATTGTTCAAAAAAACGAAAAAACATCAGCATTACAAACGAGTCTAGATTATGCGCGGCAACGTAATGCGCATTCTAGCGACGGTATAACATTAATTGGCGATAGTCCTGCTACGCAAAGCATTCATATGCAAATTGCGCGTATTGCGCAGTTGGGGCATTTGGGTGATTCAATCGCGCCAACTGTGTTGATTACAGGTGAAACGGGCACGGGTAAAGATGTCGCCGCCCGTTTGCTACATGCTTCCGGTAGTAATAGTGAAAAGCCTTTTGTGCATGTTGATTGCGCTTCTTTGCCTAATGAGCTGATTGAAAGTGAATTGTTCGGTCACGAAAAAGGTGCGTTTACCAATGCGGTCACTTCAAGGCCTGGTTTAATTGAAGCAGCAGAAGACGGTACGCTATTTTTGGACGAGATTGGCGAATTGCCTCTGGCCTTGCAAGCAAAGCTATTAAGCGTGTTAGAGCGTCGCCGTGTAAGACGTTTAGGTTCAACCAAAGAGCGTATTGTGCCGGCGCGTATTGTCGCGGCAACTAATCGTAATTTGCATGAAATGTCGCAGGCAGGACGTTTTCGCTCAGATTTATATTATCGATTAAATGTGATGACAATCTCACTGGCGCCGTTGCGAGAGCGTGGCGGAGACATATTGCAACTTGCCAAACATTTTATGCAGTTAACTGAAAAACGCTATGGATTGACTAAACATCAGTTTAGTCAATCTGCTGTCGATGCGATGCAGACTTATAAATGGCCTGGCAACGTACGTGAATTACGTCACCAAATTAGCCGTGCAGTATTGTTAAGTAGCCAAGCACAGATTAGTGCCAGCGATTTAAATCTAAATGACAGTAAAAATAAAGTCGCTAACGACAGTAGTAAGCAATCTCAAGTAACTTTGGACGCAGCCGAAAAAACCATGCTGTTAAAAGCGCTAGAATCTGCACATAACAATGTATCTGAAGCCGCGCGCCAATTAGGTATTACGCGTATGACCATGCGTTATCGTATGGATAAACACGGTATTAGTTTTTAATTACTGCTATTAGTTAATTGACCTTAGTTAACCATTACTTAACCCTCAAATTACCTCAAGTTTTTCACTCTTAATCTGCGCTTAGTAAATCGTTAAGCGTACGACTTCTATATTGCCGCATGGTATTATTCTAATCATTTTTCAATCTGTAGAAATAGATACAAACGCATGGGCAAAATTTTATGAAACTAGGCACTCCTCTTACATCCTCAGCAACCAAAGTGATGTTGCTGGGTAGCGGCGAACTTGGCAAAGAAGTGATTATTGCATTGCAACGTTTTGGCGTAGAAGTCATTGCAGTCGATCGTTACGCCAATGCGCCTGGCCATCAAGTTGCACATCGCGCTTACACCATCGATATGACAGATGCTGCCGCACTTAAAGCATTGATTAAAAAAGAGAGTCCACATTTTATCGTGCCAGAGATCGAAGCATTGAACACAGATGCCTTGGCTGATATTGAAAATGAAGGCTCAGCGACAGTTATACCAACAGTCAAAGCTGTGCAATTAACCATGAACCGTGAAGGTATTCGTCGCTTAGCGGCTGAAGAGTTGCAATTACCGGTATCACCTTATGCGTTTGCGCGCAGCGAAACCGAATTACAAGCCGCGATTGATGGCAAAAGTAACATAAGCAAAACCGCTATTGGCTACCCGTGCTTTATTAAGCCGACTATGTCCTCCAGTGGCAAAGGCCAATCGCGCATCACGCAAGCCAGTGAGGTAAAAGCCGCTTGGGATTATGCCGCAACTGGCGGGCGTGTGAATCAAGGTGTGGTGATTGTAGAAGGTCAAATTGACTTTGATTATGAAATTACCTTGTTAACGGTACGTGCAAAAAACGCATCGGGCGAAACGCAAACTTATTTCTGCGAGCCGATTGGCCATGTGCAAAAAAATGGTGATTATATTGAAAGTTGGCAACCACAGAAAATGACTACCAATGCGCTTAAATCGGCACAACATATCGCTAAAACGATTACGGATAGCTTGGGCGGACTTGGACTGTTCGGCGTAGAGCTATTTGTTAAAGATGACCAAGTTTGGTTCAGCGAAGTGAGTCCACGTCCGCATGACACTGGCATGGTCACGATGTGTTCACAACGATTAAGCGAGTTTGAATTACACGCGCGCGCCATTTTAGGTTTACCTGTCGATGTGAGCATGAAAGAAGCGGGCGCCAGCGCGGTTATTTATGGCGGTGTTGATAGCGTTAACTTGCAATATGATGGGCTAGAAGCTGCTTTAAACGTACCTGGGAGCGATGTTCGCTTATTCGGCAAGCCAGAATCCTTTGCACGCCGCCGAATGGGTGTAGCGTTGGCAGTCGGTAAAGATACAGATGAAGCTAGAACACGTGCAAAATTAGCGGCCAGCTTGGTAAAGCCAAGCGCTGCGAAAGCATAATTATCTGAAACCAAATTATCTCAACACGAATATTTCACCCAAGTATTTCAAGCCAGTATTTCGGCCAAGTAAAAGACTTTAAATTATATGTTAGACAAAATACAAGAAGCTGGCAGCAGTAAATCGACGTTTTATACCTTATTGGGCGGCGAACAGGGCGGCACAGCTGCGGTTCGCCAGTTAGTCGATACGTTTTATGACGTGATGGATAGCGACCCTAAAGCAGCGACAATTCGTGCCATGCATCCAGCCGAATTAACTGGTTCGCGTGAAAAATTATTTATGTTTTTAACCGGCTGGACAGGTGGGCCACAACTATACATAGAGCGCTACGGCAATCCATTTCTGCGCCGTAGACACTTACCGTTTAGTATCGGCGAAAATGAACGTGACCAATGGATGTATTGCATGATAAAGGCCATGCAAACATTAAAAATGGATGAATTGTTAATGCAAAAATTAGCTGAACAATTGTACGGCGTGGCAGATTTTATGCGTAATCGTGAGGCTTAATAAACGCTTCAAAAAGTTTAATCCACAATAAAAATCAAAACACTGTGAATCCATAATTATTGCTGAATAAATACAGCAATTAGTGTGTTAATGCACTGAAAACATTGAAAATTAGCTAACAGACAATCTTACTGCTATAGTCATTAAAAATAACGGTTAATGTCAGGGGTTTCGCTTGGCTAATAGCAGATTTCCTAAAAACAGACTCTCAAAAAAAGCTGCTGGCTTTTTGAGCTTGTTTTTTTTCATACTGTTGCCCGTTTTGGTTTATTCACAGCCGGCTTATTCACAGTCGGTTTATTCACCACAAGTAGCCGATTTAAATCGCATCAGTGATTTATCACAATCCCCGTTTATTTTTGCAGTCATCAGCCAAGCATTTTTGTCTCAAGCGCACTGGTTAATCGCCTATAAACTGGAAGTAACATTAGTCCTGTTTTTTATACTTTCACTTATTTTATTTAGCCTGTGGTGGTTGAATTGGCGCATTAAAACGCAGGTCAAGCAAAAATTTCTAACGCCAAATCAGGGTTTAGAAACACTCTATAAACGCATCTCTTTTCCCACAAAAAGAATTTTGATGATCGGGCTGCTGTTTGTTAGTGGCTTGGTCGTGCTGTATTTACATCTGGTTTTTACCTATCAATATTATGCAGACCAACGCTTTGTGCAATGGGCTAGTGCTGGCTTTTTTGTATTTGTTTTGTATGGCGGTTATCTATTTGGCAACCTTAAACGCAGTCAGCAATTAGAAAAACTGATTAATAAACTGCATGTACAAAATGTCGATAAAAAAATAGCACAAGACAAATTATTGCAAAGTGAGCACCGTTTGCAGCGTCAAAATGCCAGTTTGGCGCATTTAGCCTCTATGCAATTGGGTAATTGGCAAAATCCAGAAGCCATATTTAGAGAAATTGCCGAAGTCTCAGCTGAAGCGTTAGACGTAGAGCGCGTGAGTATATGGCGATTCAGTGACGATTTTAAACAGCTTGAATGTTTAAGCTTGTATGTTAGATCTCAACATTTGCACACAGTATCGCAGCCGTTAATCACCGAACAATTACCTGAGTATTTCAAACATCTTAAACAAAACCGTGTGATTGCCGTGAATGATGTGCGTCATCATGCAGCAACGGCCGAGTTTACCAAGGAGTATTTACAGGACAATCACATTGGCGCCATATTGGATGGCACTATTTGGTTAAATAACGAGATGATTGGTGTGATTTGCCACGAGCATGTGGGCGGGCCACGCGAGTGGACGATCGATGAGCAAAACTTTGTCGGCTCGATTACCGATTTAGCGCGATTGACGATAGAAGCACAAAAACGCCAGCAAGTAGAGGCGGATTTATCGCATCAGCAAAAACATCTGGAAACCATCGTTCAAAAACGCACTGCATCCATTGAAAACAATGCCAAATTATTTCGATTTTTGGTAGAACGCGCGCCAGTCAGTATTTTATATATGAATATTGCCAATGAGATTATTGAAATGAATCCCGAGGCTGAACGTATATCAGGCTATAGCCGAGAATTTGCGATAGGTAAAACTTATCAAGAATTATTTGCGACCAAACAAAATAAACAGCAATTGCTTCAGATAGAAAAACAGATTGCTTATGGAGAGAAAATACAGGGGCAAGAGTTGTCGATTCGTTGCGCAGATGGCAGCACGGCAGATTTAGCTATTTCACGTAGCATGGCGCTTGATGATGACAATAATCCGGTGATTATTTCTATCGGCCAGGACATGAGCAAACAAAGAGCTTTAGAAGTTAACGCTAAAAAACTGCTAGAAAGTGAAAAACGCTACAGTTATGTTGTAGAGCATGCACCTTTACCCATTTTGATTATTGATAATAAAGGCTTGATTATCGAGGCCAATCCAGAAGCAATTTCTGCGGCAGGTTATAACAGAGCGACAATGATTGGTGAAAATTTCATTGAGTTAATCGTTGCAAAAGAATCACGAAAAAAAGCCATAGCCGCTGCGGCGCGCGCCATGAAAGGCGAGGATTTTCGCGCCATTGAGTTGTTGCTGCAAAATGCAGCTGGCGAAAAATATGAATATCAATGCTCAATCGGCGCGGTAGGCGAAAATGTCGGTGACCAAGGGAAATTGGTTGCAATCGCACTAGATATCTCTCAGCAAAAAATCTTGCAAGCAAGCTTGATTAAAGCGCGTGAAGCGGCTGAATCAGCTGATCGAATCAAATCCATGTTTGTGGCTTCTATGTCACACGAGTTACGTACACCATTAAATTCCATTATTGGTTTTTTGGGTGTGGTATTGCAAGGCATGTCGGGCGAGCTGAATTTTAAGCAAAAAGATCAGTTAAGTCGCGCCTATCATTCTGCTAAACATCTGTTATCGCTGATTACCGATGTGATTGATATTTCTAAGATTGAAGCGGGTTTTTTGCAAGTGCATATTGAGCAGTTTGAGTTAATGCCTTTGTTAACTGAAGTTGAGCAAGCGATTGAGCATATTGTGACTGAAAAAAATCTACTGGTGACGATTGATTGTGCTGATGGATTGCAGCTGGAAACAGACCGCAAGCGTTTGTATCAAGTCATCCTTAATGTAGCCAGCAACGCGGTTAAATATACCGTAAAAGGTTCGATATATATTAAAGCACAGTTAGAAAATGATTGGCTGACGATTAGTGTGCAAGACACGGGAATTGGTATCGGTGAAGCGGATTTAGCGCACTTATTTAAACCGTTTGAACGCATTGATTCGCCATTGAAAATCAAAACGTTGGGCACTGGTTTAGGCTTGTACTTAACCCGTAAAATCTTGGCACAGTTGCTCAGCGGAACAGTTCAGGTGCAAAGCGAACTGAATGAAGGCAGTATTTTTACGATTAAAATACCTGCCAAAATTTCAGAAACTGAGCTTGAACAAACGGCTTCTATTTTAGACGAATCACCATCAGGGAAATCCCAATCATGACAGTCGCTTTGATCATAGAAGATAACGAAAATAACCTGGAATTGATTCGATTTATTTTAGAAGAGGCGAACTATAAAACGCGTTTTGCGATGACTGGATTAGAAGGCGTTAAACAGGCAACGACAATTCCGCCAGATTTCATAATTTTAGATATACAATTACCTGATATTAACGGTTTGGAAGTGCTAAAACGCATTAGAGCGCATCCAGCAGGTAAGCAAGTGCCGATTATTGCAATGACTTCTTATGCGATGTCGGGCGACCGTGAAAGACTGTTGGCAGCAGGTTGTACCAGTTATATTGAAAAGCCGATTGATCCAATGTCGGTGATTCAACAAATTGAGCTAGTAATTAACAAACAAAATAAGTATTAACAAAAAATAAACTTAAAAAAACAAAAAAAATAACAAGGTGAGGTGCTGTGTGAAAATTTTAGTTGTAGAAGATGATGAGAACTCTAGGCAGTTATTAGAAACCGTATTAACGGCAAAAGGCTATGAAGTCGCCAGTTTTGATAATGGTTTAAAAGCGTTATCTCATCTACAAACCCAGGATGTCAATCTGATTATTTCAGATATTTTGATGCCAGAAATGGATGGATACGGCTTATGTCGTGCCGTTAAACAAAATCAAAACCTGCAGCATATCCCACTTATTTTTTACACCGCGACTTACACCTCAGAGCAAGACAAAAAATTTGCCTTATCACTTGGCGCAACTAAGTTTTTAATCAAACCTATGTTAATGCCAGAGTTAATGGATATTATCGACGAAGTTTTAAATTCAAATGGGCCAGCAGACTTACCCAGAAGTCGCGGATTATATCGCGGTAGCCCGCTTAAACTGGATAAACAGCATGCAGATCGCGTACGCAGCAAACTAGATCAAAAAATAATTGAGTTGAGTGAAGAAAGAGAAAAACTCATCGCCAGTGAAGCGCGTTTTAGAGATTTTGCCGAAGCCTCTGCAGATTGGTTTTGGGAATCAGATGAGTACTTAAAAATTTTCGCGGTGACTGGCGGGCCAAAAGGCTTAAGTTTTTACAGTCTGACTGATTTGGCAGAAGCTTCTCATAGCCACAGCTCTAACGAAATGCTGAAAACCTTGCAAGGGCATAAACGCTTTTCGGATTATGTCGTGCACTTTACCGATGAAGCTGGAAAATTGGTTTATTTGCGCGTGTCGGGCAAGCCTGTATTTGCAAATAATGGCAATTTTGTTGGTTATCGTGGCGTAGGTCGCGACGTGAGCGAAACGATTGCGCTAAATCGCAAAGTCGAGTTTTTGGCATCGCATGATGAGTTAACTGGTTTGCCGAATCGCAGCATGTTCAGGCAGCGATTGGAACATGCTGTCACAAAAGCGGCGCGTACTGGTAATCAAGTTCTATTACTATTTTTTGATTTAGATCATTTTAAAATGGTCAACGATACGCTTGGTCACGAAGTGGGCGACCAACTATTGATTATGGCGACTAAGCGCATCACAGAACGCGTGCGCGCAACGGATGTGTTATGTAGGCTGGGCGGTGACGAGTTTGTGATGATTATGGAAGGCGCATCGCCGCAAGATGGTCATCGTTTAGTGCGTGACATCATTGCGGCATTTTCCGTCCCGTTTGAGATGCATCAGCAAAAAGTATATAGCACGGTCAGTATAGGCGTCAGCGTTTATCCCGATGACACGACTGATACGCAAACGTTATTGGTCTATGCCGATTTAGCGATGTATCGCGCCAAACAAAATGGTCGAAATGACTTTGAGTTCTATACTACTAATCTTAATTTTATTGCGCATCAATGGTTGGAAATGGAACATGGTATTCGCCATGCGCTGAAAGAAAAACAGCTGTTTATTATGTATCAACCGCAATTGGAAAATACGCATAATCAATTGATTGGAATGGAAGCATTAATTCGCTGGCGACATCCAGAGCGAGGCCTCATTCCGCCATTAGAATTCATTAAAATTGCAGAGCAATCTTCGCTGATCAATCAAATTGGCGAATGGGTGTTAGAGGCAACTTGTAAGCAAATGCGCGCATGGCTGGATAAAAAATTTAACGTGCCGCGCGTGTCGATTAATATTTCTGCGCGCCATTTACGTTCAGATAATTTAATCAAAATGTTGAATGCTATACCCGCAAAATATGCGATTACGCCATCCATGTTGTGTATTGAAATTACCGAATACGCGCTGTTAGAAGAAGTCGATGTTGTTAAAAACAATATGCGCTTAATTAAAGATTTGGGTTTTCATATTTCGCTAGATGATTTTGGTATGGGGCATTCATCGCTGTTATATCTTAAACGTTGGGCCGTGGATGAAGTGAAAATTGACCGTTCATTTGTCGATGGTTTGGTCAATAGTGAAGAAGACCGCGTCATTGTTAAAGCGATTGTTGCTCTCGGTGATGCGCTGGGCTTGGATTTAGTGGCAGAAGGAGTAGAAAATCAAGAGCAAGCGGATATTCTAATTACAAGCGGATGCAAAAAAGTACAAGGCTATTTCTATTCGCCGCCATTAGAAGCAAAAGAAATGGAAACCTGGCTTAAAAAATAGCTTTCAAGTTTATTATTATTCAATTTTTGAAAAGTTAACCATAAAAAAGCGTTAAGTTTCTCGTTTAAATTCAACAAGCTTAACGCTTTTTATCTCACTATTTTTGAATCGTTCTATTAGTTAACTTTAACCCACCTAATAAAGCCGCTATAGGCGTTTTGCGCGAATTTGCTGGAAAACGCGTATTGCTGTTAGTTGTCTGTTGAATAGTTGGCTCATAAGGTTTATCAAACCAAGGATCTTTTGATGGTTTACGTGTGTGTTGGCGCGGTTTAGCAGCATGGCGATTCGAATCAAGCTTGTCGTTATCTTGCTGCGGTAAACTGCTGGTTTTCTTGCTGCTTGTTGCGCTAGATTGGCGTGTCGCTTTTGCCAAAACTGTCGCATCTGCCTGTACTTTTTCAATACTGCGTTTAATCAGCTTTTCAATTTCTGCTAAATATTTTTCTTCATCTTCACTGACCAAAGAAATAGCCACACCACTTGCACCCGCACGGCCTGTGCGGCCAATGCGATGCACATAATCTTCTGGCGCACTCGGTATTTCGTAATTAATCACCATCGGTAAGTCACTAATATCTAAACCACGTGCCGCTACATCGGTTGCCACTAAAGCGGTGATTTTGCCTGCTTTAAACGCATCTAAAGCTTCAATGCGTTCTTTTTGACTTTTATCGCCATGAATCGCATCGGCAGTAATGCCTTCTTTTTGTAAAGCGCGGCTTAATTTGCTGGCAGTGATTTTAGTCTTGGTGAAAATAATCACCTGCTGACTATTAGATTCACTTAATAAATGCGTTAACAATGCTTGTTTATCGTTTTGCGCAACCAAATACACTTTTTGAGTAACATTATCATTGGTCGCATTGCTACGAGCTACTTCGATTAATGTGGGGTTCGTTAAAAAGTCATCGGCTAATTTTTTAATCTCATTAGAAAACGTAGCAGAAAACATCAGGTTTTGACGCTGTTTTGGCAGTAAAGCCAAAATGCGTTTCAAATCGGGCATAAAGCCCATGTCTAACATTCTGTCCGCTTCATCTAAGACTAAAATCTGTACTTGCGATAGATTCAGTGTTTTTTGCTCAACATGGTCCAGCAAACGGCCTGGCGTTGCCACCAAGATTTCAATACCAGTTTTTAAGTGCGGTGTTTGGGTTTTAATATCCACGCCACCAAACACGACTAAACTTTTAAGCGGTGTATATTTAGCATAAACCTTAATACTTTCTTCCACTTGTATCGCCAATTCGCGCGTTGGCGTTAGCACCAATGCACGTATAGGATGTTTTGCGGGGGAAGTGCTAGGGCTTGCAAAAGGCAATAATTTTTGCAAAATCGGCAGCGCAAAAGCTGCCGTTTTACCTGTACCTGTTTGTGCACCAGCCATCAAATCCAAACCTTGCAATGCCAACGGAATGGCTTTGGCTTGAATAGGCGTTGGCGTTGTGTAACCAGTTTCGCTGACCGCTTTTAACAGCGGTGCAGCGAGACCTAGTGCATCAAACATAATGGGTTCAGTGGTTGTATCCATTTAACTGGTTTTCTTATACAAAGCTACGTGGGCGACGTGGTGCAGAATCTCCACCACTGCGTGCTGGACGGTCGCTAGTTGGACGCGGACGTGGATTACCAAACTTTTCGCCGGTGTTATTTCTTGGTGCTGCACTGCGTGGAGCATCGCCGCGCGGAGCTGAGCGTGAACCTTCGCGATTTGGTCTGTCACCAAAACTGCCTTCTGGTTTACGCGCATAAGGCCTGTTTTCTGTTGTTCGTGGAGCACCAGTTCTATCACCTGTTTTTCCGCCGAAACCTTTGCTTAATTCGCGTGCGAATTGCATATCGGTATCTTTAGTATAGCTACGGCTATTGCCATCTACTTCGCGTGAAGTAGTTGAGCGGTTGTTTTCATTGCTATTAGCAAAACGATCGCTGTTACGTGCTGGACGCTCTGAGTTTGAAAACGCAGGTTTGTCACCAAAAGCAGGGCGGTCGCCGAATGAGCGAGCAGGACGTGCGCCATCATGTGTGCGCTCTTTGTTACGGTCGTTAAAGCCGCCAGAACGTGCACCATAGGTTTTTTCACCTGCTGGTTTTTCGCCCATGATTCTATCGCCGAAACTACCGCGGTTATTGTCACGTGATTGGTAACCGCCACGGTCACCTGGTTTGTGTGCAGAACGTTCGTTACGGCCACCACGGTCACTGCGGTCACCATTGCCACGTCTTGCGCCATCTTTGCCAGAACCAGTGCTAAAGCTGCGTTTTGGTTCAAAGCCTTCAACTACAGTTGCGTCTAGTTTTTGACCAGTATATTGCTCGATTTTGCGCAATAAATGCCTATCCATATTCGATGCAAATGAAATCGCGATACCAGTTTTACCAGCGCGACCAGTACGACCGATACGATGTACGTAATCTTCCGCAAATTTTGGTAAATCGTAATTGATTACGTGGCTAATACCTTGCACGTCGATACCACGCGCTGCAACATCGGTTGCAACTAATACTTTTACATCGCCCTGACGTAATTTAGTCAAAGTACGGTTACGCGCACCTTGTGTCATATCACCGTGCAACGCGGCTGTTTTGTGGCCAGCTGCATATAAGTCTTCTGCCAACACATCGGCATGACGCTTAGTGCTAGTGAAGATAATCGCTTGGTTCATGTCTGGTGCGATCAACAAATGCTCAAGTAATTTGTTTTTATGCGTCATGTCATCTACAAAATGCATACGTTGTTCAATATTGGCATGTTTTTCTTTTTGGCCAGCAACTTGAAGTGTGATTGGATTGGTTAAGAATTGTTTACCAATATGCATGATGCCATCTAATGTGGCTGAGAATAATAGTGTTTGACGCTCTTTAGGCAAAGCCTCACAGATGCGTTCTACATCTGGCATAAAGCCCATATCTAACATACGGTCTGCTTCGTCCAAAATCAACATTTGCAAACGGCTTAAATCAATACGGCCGCGTTCCATGTGATCAATAAAACGACCTGGTGTGGCGACTAAAATATCCAATGGTTGTGAAAGTAATTTGTTTTGCAATGGGTAAGGCATACCACCGACGATACTGACTGTACGTGCGCGAATATATTTACCATATTTACGTGCAGCTTCGTTCACTTGAGCCGCTAATTCGCGTGTTGGAGTTAATACTAAAATACGTGGGCCACGGCTGCTTAGTGCATGCGGTGTAGCCAATAAGTTAAGTGCTGGCAATGTGAATGCCGCTGTTTTACCTGTACCAGTTTGAGCAGAAGCCATGATGTCACGGCCTTCTAAAGCGGGTGGAATCGCTTGTGCTTGTACAGCAGTTGGGGTTTCATAGCCTGCTTCAAGCACGGCACGTAGAATGGTTGGGTGTAGATTTAATGAATCAAAAGACAAAATAATGTCCCTTTCTAATAAGTACAAAAAGGGCGCAAGCAATCACATTTATGTTGAATGATTTTTCAACATAAAACGCGTAAAGCATATATTTATAAAAACAATATTTTAAATGCTTTTTACCAGCGCACGGGCATAGCCGCTAACCAGTAAAAGATAGATTGCTTGTATAAAAGAATCTATATGATAGTTGCTTCAACATTTCACGAGCAACAATTGGGTCAGGGCAATGAGTCTAAAACTAAACTTTTATTGCTAACTTAGCTTTAAGTTGTGCGCATTATAAGCATTAATTTTACTTTGTCAAAGGTTTATTCTGGTTTAATCAGCAGTTAATGGCTGTTTATGTGTTAAAATCGCGCCCTTTCAAACCAATGGCTTCATCTATGTCTACACCTAATTCTCGAAATCTGCGCAACGTCGCTATTATTGCCCACGTTGACCATGGTAAAACCACCATGGTAGATAAACTTTTACAACAAGCTGGTACGTTTGCTTCTCACCACGCAGTGGTTGAGCGGGTGATGGACAGCAACGATCTTGAAAAAGAACGTGGCATTACCATTTTGGCTAAAAATACTGCCTTGGTTTACGAAGGCACACATATTAATATCGTCGATACGCCAGGCCATGCGGACTTTGGCGGCGAAGTTGAACGTGTATTAGGTATGGTGGATGGTGTGGTCTTGTTAGTGGATGCCGTTGAAGGCCCAATGCCACAAACGCGTTTCGTCACTAAAAAGGCGTTAGCGCTTGGTTTAAAACCAATCGTGGTGATTAATAAAGTAGACCGTCCTGGTGCGCGAACTGATTGGGTAATTAATCATACCTTTGATTTGTTTGCTAACTTAGGTGCAACCGATGAGCAATTAGACTTTCCAGTAGTTTACGCTTCAGCTTTAAATGGCTTTGCGATGTTGGATATGAAAACACCGTCTGACAATATGCGCGCGTTGTTTGAAACCATTATCAGCCATGTTGCACCACCAGCGGGTGACCCTGCAGCGCCATTGCAAATGCAAATTTCAGCTTTAGATTATTCTACATATACTGGCCGCCTTGGCGTTGGTCGTGTCACAAACGGCAAAATCAAAACAGGTCAAGCTGTGACGATTATGAACGAAGATAAACAAGTCTCGACGGGTAAAATTAACCAAGTGCTTGGTTTTAAAGGTCTTGAGCGTGTGCCAGTTGAAGAAGCTGAAGCAGGCGATATCGTGATTATTTCTGGCTTGGATGAAATTGGTATTGGCTTTACGATTTGCGATCGCGAAAACCCAAAAGGTTTACCGCATCTAGGTGTGGATGAACCAACGCTGACGATGGACTTTATGGTAAATACCTCGCCTTTAGCAGGTACAGAAGGCAAATTCGTTACTTCACGTCAGATTCGTGACCGTTTAACAAAAGAGCTTTTAGTGAATGTGGCTTTACGCGTGGATGAAACAGCCGATGCGGATATCTTCCGCGTTTCTGGCCGTGGCGAACTGCATTTAACGATTCTATTAGAGAATATGCGTCGCGAAGGCTTCGAAATGGCAGTAGGTAAGCCAAAAGTGGTATTCCGCGAAATTAACGGTGAAAAATGTGAGCCATACGAAATTCTAACGGTAGACTTAGAAGATGATAACCAAGGTGCTGTGATGGAAGAACTAGGCCGCCGCCGTGGTGATATGATCAATATGGAGTCTGACGGTAATGGTCGCACACGTTTAGAGTATAGAATTCCAGCGCGTGGCTTAATCGGTTTCCAAGGCGAGTTTTTGACATTAACACGCGGTACAGGCCTGATGGCACATATTTTTGATGAATATGCGCCAGTGAAAGCGGATATGCCAGGTCGTCGTAATGGTGTATTGATTTCTTCTGAGCAGGGCGAAGCAGTTGCTTACGCGTTATGGAAATTGCAAGATCGCGGAAAAATGTTTGCTGTTCCTGGTGATAAATTGTACGAAGGCATGGTGATTGGTATTCACAGTCGCGATAACGATTTAATTGTTAACCCGATTAAAGGTAAACAATTAACCAACGTGCGTTCATCTGGTACTGATGAAGCCGTGCGTTTGATTACACCAATCGCATTAACCTTAGAATCAGCAGTAGAGTTTATTGATGATGATGAGTTGGTTGAAATTACACCAAAAACAATCCGTATTCGTAAACGTTACTTGCTTGAGCATGAGCGTAAACGTTCTGCAAAAGAATAGTTAACACTTTAAATGATGCAATAAAAAAGCCAGCGAAAGCTGGCTTTTTTGTTTAAAAATAATGGTTAACTATTCAACACTCTGATTTACTCAACACCTTGGCTTGCCAAATAATCTTCATAATTACCCGTGAAGTCGACAATGCCATCTGCCTTGATTTCAATGATTCGCGTGGCGATTGAGCTAACGAATTCACGGTCATGGCTGACAAAGAACAGCGTACCTTTGTATTTATCCAAAGCGGTATTTAATGCTTCAATCGATTCCATATCCATATGGTTGGTCGGTTCATCCATCAGCATCACGTTGGTGCGTGCTAGCATCATTTTTCCGTATAACATACGACCTTTTTCACCACCAGATAACACTTTGACAGATTTTTTGGTATCGTCTCCACCAAATAACAAGCGGCCAAGCATGCTGCGTACCACTTGGTCATCGTCACCTGCTTGGCGGTAGAGCGTCATCCATTCAAACAAATCTTCGCCGTTTTCAAACTCGTATTCGTGATCTTGCGCAAAATAGCCAATGGTAGCTTTTTCTGCCCATTTCACTTCGCCATGGTTAGGATGCAAATCTCTAGCCAGACAGCGTAAAAAAGTCGTTTTACCAATACCATTTTCGCCGATAATCGCCACTTTTTCGCCAGCCTCAAACATTAACTCAACATCATTGAATAATATTTTATCGAAGCCATGACTGACTTTTTTAAGCTCTACCGCATTGCGGTACAGCTTCTCTCGCTCATCATATTCAAAGCGGATAAACGGATATTGACGGCTTGATGGCTTAAATTCTTTAATTTCAATTTTATCAATTTTTTTAGCGCGGCTGGTTGCTTGCTTGGCTTTTGAAGCATTGGCAGAGAAGCGGCGCACGAAATCTTGTAACTCGGCGACCATCTGCTTGGCCTTGTCATTATCTTTGGTTGCTTGCGCGCGTGCAGCAGTGCTCGCTTCCATATAATCATCATAATTACCTGGATACATAGCAATTTTGCCAAAATCCATATCGCAAGTGTGCGTACATACTTGGTTTAAAAAGTGACGGTCATGCGAAATAATGACCATGGTGCAATCACGATTATTCAGTACGTCTTCTAACCAGCGAATGGTGTTGATGTCCAAGTTATTGGTTGGCTCATCCAGCAGCAAAATATCTGGATTAGAAAACAGCGCTTGTACTAACAAAACACGTAATTTCCAACCTGGTGCGACAGCACTCATTGGTCCGTTGTGCTGTTCGATAGGAATACCTACGCCTAATAACAGCTCACCAGCACGTGCTTCAGCGGTATAACCATCAAACTCTGCAAACACGCCTTCTAGTTCAGCAGCGTGCATATAGTCGTCTTCTGTCGCCTCTAAATTGGCGTAAATGGCATCGCGCTCTTGCATGGCTGCCCACATTTGCTCATGGCCCATCATTACAACGTCTAGTACGCGTTGATCTTCATAAGCAAACTGATCCTGGCGAAGAAATGCCATACGTTCATGGCTATCGATTGAAATATTGCCTGCGGTAGGTGTTAACTCACCAGCCAGCACTTTCATATAGGTGGATTTTCCACAACCATTGGCACCGATTAAACCATAGCGATTACTATCGCCAAATTTGACAGATACGTTTTCAAACAGTGGCTTTGCGCCAAATTGCATGGTGATATTGTTACTAATTAACACAGTGATACCTTAAAAATAATGGTGAATAAGTTGAGCGTAAATACTGAAGTTTTGATTTTAGAATTTCGCTTTTAGAATTTGTTTTTAGAAATAGTGATTAGAATTTATTGTAAGTAACAACTTCGTTAAAATCTAACTGCCCAGCGCGTTGCATAGCGGGTTTAATGGCCTTGCCAACCGTAATAAACATGGCTGGAACATGGTCAGCTGGTATGTTGATTAATTTTGCTACCGCATCAAAATCAAATCCATCCATTGGACAAGTGTCGTAACCCATTTCTTTTGCCGCCAGCATAATAGTTTGCGCGGCAATGCCACATGAACGCATCGCTTCATCGCGTTGTACGCGCTCATTATTTTCGTAATAATGGCTAATCGCAGGGACTAATTGGTCTTGCACAACTTGTGGCGCATTGGCCCAATAACGGCTTGGTTGTTTTGCCCAAGCTTGTAAATCGGCGGTTAATATAATGAGTAAAGAGGCTTCTTCCACTTGTGCTTGATTCCAACTGACTGCACGAATTTGCTGACGCAGGACAGGATCAGTCACCACCACAAAACGCCAATGCTGAATATTAAATGCAGTGGGCGATAACAGGGCGAGCGACAACAATGACTCAATTTCTGCCTGTGTCATTTTATGATTGGTATCGTAATGTTTGATCGAGCGGCGAGTTTGTATGGCTTCAATAACGTTCAAAATGCTTAATCCCAAAAAATCAATAATATTGTCAATAGTATTTTAAGAATACTGTATTGCGGTAATGGTTAACTCTTGGTTACCAGCAGGCCGCAACCAAATAACTGCTTCGTCTAATTTATGCCCAATTAAAGCTTGGCCAAGCGGCGATGTGTAGCTGATTTTATTGGCTTTGATATCCGCTTCATCTTCGCCCACAATCGTATAAATATGGTTGTTACCAGCTTCATCTTCAACTGTAACTACTGCGCCAAATACCACTGTTTGGCTATCTGCCTTTGCTTGCGTGGCATTTTCTCCGATAATAAGCGCGCTTTCTAAGCGCGCTGCTACATAACGTAAATCGCGATTAACGACTGCTAATTGCTGCATTGCAGTTTGGTCATCTTTTTTACTGCTTAAATCTACACGCTGCTTTTCCAGTGCTTCTGCTAAATCTTCTAACTGTTTATAACCATTTATTGTGACGTAGTTGGCATGCTGGCTGATAGGCCGTTCTGGCACATCGGTACCAGCATGTTCTAAATCATCTTCTTTAACAAATCCGCGGCTCATAAAAAAGTTTAAGCCAAGCGTAATAAAATAAGCTTGGCTTTTTAGGCTTTAAATTTAATTTAATCCATTATTAAATTGGCGTATCAATAAATTCAATCGCCACATCATTGTATGCGGCTAAATCGGTCAATTTTTGGCGCGTTTCTTTTGCGCCAATTACAATCACTTTTGAGCCACTTATTTTTTCTTTGTTATTAGTCAGCGCTTTTGCCAGCGTAGTTCCTGTTAATGATTCATCCTCACCTGCCACAATTACTGTGCGGGTTTTAAGCGCAAGGCTACTTGTAATAGCAACTACTTTGCCATTGTTAACACCTTTTTCAACCGCACAATTGGCTAAATGCGGCGCAATAAATCCGTTGGGCGCATCAATAAACACTAATGTATTTTTTTCGTCAGGGTATTTAGCATTTACAGCATCAAAAATCTTTTGTGGTTGTTGATTGTAAGCGTGTTTATCTGTGGCACAGGCAGCAAGTGTCAGCAGTAACATGCTAAAAATTACAAATTTTGCTAGCTTCATTGTGCGTCCTTTTCAAAATTACATCGCATCATATCATAATGAAAAAACGTAACCTATTGATAAATCTAAAAAATTAAGTAAATTGCTTATTCCCACTCAATGGTTGCAGGTGGTTTTCCAGAAATATCGTACACCACACGGTTAATGCCTCTAACCTCATTGATAATGCGATTAGACACTTTTCCTAATAAAGCATAAGGCAGTTCTGCCCAATGCGCGGTCATAAAATCACTAGTGACAACGGCACGTAATGCCACAACATAATCATAAGTACGGCCATCGCCCATTACGCCAACCGACTTAACCGGTAAAAACACTGCAAAAGCTTGGCTAGTCAATGCATACCAACTTTGGCCTGTTTTTTCATCAATGGTATTGCGCAGTTCTTCAATAAAAATAGCATCAGCACGGCGCAATAAATCGGCGAATTCTGTTTTAACTTCACCTAAAATGCGCACGCCTAAACCAGGGCCTGGGAAAGGGTGGCGATAGACCATATCGTGCGGCAAACCAAGTGCCACGCCTAATTCGCGCACTTCATCTTTAAATAGATCGCGTAATGGTTCTAATAGTTTTAGCCCTAGCGTTTCAGGCAAACCACCAACATTGTGGTGACTTTTAATCGTCACGGCTTTTTTGGATTTTGCACCGCCAGATTCAATCACATCTGGATAAATGGTACCTTGCGCCAGCCATTTTGCATTACTTAATTTTTTAGCTTCGGTTTGAAATACTTCAACAAATTCGCGCCCAATAATTTTGCGTTTAGCTTCAGGCTCGCTCACACCATTTAGATGTCCCATAAATTGCGCAGTGGCATCCACGCGAATCACTTTTACATGCAAACGGCCAGCAAACATATCCATCACCATGTCGCCTTCATTTAAGCGCAATAAACCGTGGTCTACAAACACACAAGTAAGCTGGTCGCCAATGGCACGATGGATAAGCGCAGCGGCAACTGAAGAATCGACACCGCCCGATAGTCCTAAGATCACTTCTTCATCGCCTACTTGCGCTTTGATTTTGGCAACCGCTTCTTGAATATAGTCACCCATAATCCAGTCAGGTTTTGCTTGGCAAATCTCTAAAACAAAACGCTCAAGCATGGCTTGGCCCAATTTGGTATGCGTGACCTCTGGATGGAACTGTACGCCGTAAAATTTACGCGCTTCATCTGCAAAAGCGGCAATCGGTGTCGTTTCGTTACTGGCGATTACTTTAAAATTTGGCGGCAACTCCGTGACTTTATCACCGTGACTCATCCATACATCAATCAGACCATGACCTTGTTCATTGTTACGATTTTGAATATCACGGAATAGTGCAGAATGACCACGTGCGCGAATTTCAGCATGGCCAAATTCGCGTTTAGTACCAGCTTCCACTTTGCCGCCCAATTGTTGCGCCATGGTTTGCATGCCGTAGCAAATACCCAAAACTGGCACGCCAATTTCAAATACAGCTGAAGGCGCGCTATCTGTTTCCGCCTCATATACGCTGGCATGACTACCAGAAAGAATAATGCCATCTGCATTAAAACTTTTGACAAAGTCATCTGAAACATCGCAAGGGTGAATTTCACAGTAAACATGTGCTTCACGCACGCGACGCGCGATTAATTGGGTGACTTGTGAGCCGAAATCGAGAATGAGAATTTTTGAGTGAGACATTTTTATCAATGCTAAAAGTTAGAGGCGACTGATTTAATCGATAAACCAGTCGCCTTTATTTAAATAAATGAATCAATTACGGAGATTAACTTTATCGCGAGTTAACCCATATTTAATGAGCAAAAAGTGAATTAGTCGATTCTGTAATTGGGTGCTTCTTTGGTAATCTGTACATCATGTACATGGCTTTCGCGCATGCCTGCACTGGTGATTTGTACAAATGCAGCTTTCTCACGCATTTGGGTAATATTCGCCGCGCCAACGTAGCCCATCGATGCACGTAAACCACCCATTAACTGATGGATTACCGCTAACACACTACCTTTGTAAGGCACGCGACCTTCAATACCTTCTGGCACTAATTTGTCTGCATTGCCATTGTTATCTTGGAAATACCTATCAGAAGAGCCTTTTTGCATCGCGCCGATTGAGCCCATGCCGCGGTAAGATTTATAAGAACGGCCTTGGAATAACTCCACTTCACCAGGCGCTTCTTCAGTGCCTGCAAACATGCCGCCTAACATCACAGAGTATGCGCCCGCTGCGATGGCTTTTGAAATGTCGCCAGAGAAGCGAATGCCGCCATCTGCAATAAATGGCACGCCAGTGCCGCGTAACGCTTCTTCTACGTTGCTGATGGCTGAGATTTGCGGCACACCTACGCCAGCAACGATGCGTGTGGTACAAATTGAACCTGGACCAATGCCGACTTTAACGCCATCAGCACCCGAATCAACCAACGCTTTTGCAGCATCTGCAGTCGCAATATTGCCGCCGATGACTTCAATATGTGGGTAATTTTTCTTTACCCAGTTGACACGGTCTAAAACGCCTTGCGAATGGCCATGCGCGGTATCGACAACAATCACATCGACACCAGCAGCAGCTAATGCGGCAACGCGCTCTTCAGTTTCAGCGCCAACACCAACCGCTGCGCCAACACGCAATCTACCTTTGCTGTCTTTACAAGCAAATGGATGATCGTGCGATTTTTGAATATCTTTAACAGTAATTAAACCTTTAAGTGTATCGATTTCATCAATCACCAGCACGCGTTCTAGACGATGCTGGTGCAGCAAGTGAATCACTTCTTCTTTACTCGCACCTTCGCGCACGGTGATTAAACGCGCACGCGGCGTCATAATATTGCTAATCGATTGATCTAAATTCGTTTCAAAGCGTAAATCACGATTGGTGACAATGCCGACTATTTTGTTGCCATCGACCACTGGTAAACCAGAAATCTTGTGTTTGAGTGTCAATGCTAAAACATCACGCACAGTCATATGTGGCTGGATAGTTACCGGATCATTCACTACGCCAGATTCAAAACGTTTCACGCGCGAAACATGCGCTGCTTGTTCAGCGGCTGTCATATTTTTGTGGATGATGCCCAGGCCGCCTTCTTGCGCCAACGCAATGGCTAATGGCGCTTCGGTAACGGTATCCATCGCGGCAGAAACCAGCGGGATGTTGAGTTTGATATTGCGGGTGAGTTGTGTGCTGAGGTTAACTTCGCGTGGCATGACCACAGAGTGCGCAGGAACGAGTAAAACATCATCAAAAGTAAGAGCTTGTTGCAGCAAACGCATGAGTAATCCTTATTTCCAAAACGAGATTATACCGATTTGCAACACTTATTAAAAGTTGAACAATCAATTGTGTTAAGAAATCGGTTAAAAATCATCCACTCATAGCTAAATTAAGCATAGTTACGTAAACTTAATGCATAGCAATGCCGTTGTTTGCATAATCTAAACTTAAAATCGTTCAGTAAACTTTAATTATAATAAAAATTATCGGCAAATATTATCGCTAAGTATTGTCGTTAAGTAATGATAACTATATTGGGAAAAAAATGAGATTTGACCATTTGATTGTAGTGTTAGCAGTATTTATAGCGCTGCCAAGTTTAAGTTACGCAGAGCTTTACAAGTGGAAAGATAAAAATGGGCAAATGCAATATACCGATACGCCGCCACCTTCAAATATCAAACTTGAAAATCTCAAAGGCAAAAAAAACTTAAGCCCAACAGGTAAAGAGCCATTGTCAACGGTTACCAATCCGCAGGCAGTGCCCGCAGCTGCTCCGCGCACCTTTATTGAGCCACCGACGTCAACAGCAAACCCAGAAGATGCTGCCGCAAAAATACGTCAACAAAATGCGGAAGCAGAAAAAAAGAACAAGCAGGAAAAAGAATCCCAAGCCAAATTAAAAGCAGAAAACTGCAAAGCGGCAAAGGCTAACTATGAGTCGTATGCACAAGGTGGGCGCATTTACAAGATGAATGAAAAAGGTGAGCGCGAATATATGGACGATGCGGGTTTAGAGCAGGGCGCTAATAAAGCGCGCGGTGAAATGGCGAAATATTGTAACTAATTAAGTGTTAAGTATTTAAAGTAATAAGCTCTTTAATAGCATATTTTATTAACTGCTTTTTTACTTGTTTTTCCTCGCTATATTTTCTTTATTTGCATTTTGTGCGCGTTGCCTGCGCACTACCTTTGGATCCACAATTAATGCGCGGTAGATTTCAACTCTATCTAAATCCCGTAAGCTTGCATTTAGCTTGGTTAACTTGCTAAAGATGCCAATTTTATTCACCTTTAAATCAATCTCAGGAAATTGTTGCAAAATACCTGATGCGTAAATCGCGGTTTCAACTGTGGATTCTTGTGAAATTTTTACCGTTAAGATTAATTGCTTATTTGGCAATGCATAAGCAACTTCAACTGTAATCAATGCTTTATGCATATTCAACGCGTACTGAATACGCTATTTTTCAGCGTAAACCTTGTCGGCTCTGGCAACGAAGCCATCTACAAATGTATTAGCAATATGGCTGAATACCGGCGCGATTATTTTCTCTAAAAGATTATTGGCGAATTCATAATTTAATCTAAATTCGATTTTGCAGGCATCAGGTCGCAACTCAATAAAATGCCAATGACCATCCAACTGTTTAAATGGCCCATCTTTTAACTTGATCTCCATGCGGTGTGGAAATTGTTTGATGTTTTGAGTGGTGAATTTTTGCTTTAATCCATGGTAATTGATATGCAAAGTCGCGCTGGTGGAGGTTTCAGTGCGTTCGTGCAAATCAACACCGCCGCACCAAGGTAAGAATTTTGGATAATCTTCTACTGCATCTACTAACGCATACATTTGCGCGGCAGAGTGCATGACCAAAACCGTTTTTTCAACCTTATTCATCCATTCTTTCTATCAATCAAACCTGACTTTGCTAAATTTGATGAGTCAACTTATTCCGTTAAGTCATTCGCTCACAAGTGCTTCCTATCATTTTTTGTTTGATAAAAAGAATGTGGATATTTATTAGCGTAAAATGCTATTTTAAGTTAAAACCCAATAAATGTTTGCAATATGAGCATCGCCCAAAATAAAAAAGCCTTTTTTGATTACTTTATCGAAGATAAATACGAAGCGGGTATTGTGCTGGAAGGCTGGGAAGTAAAAGCCATTCGTGATAATCGCGTTAATCTGAAAGAAGCTTACGTCATCATTCAGCGTGGCGAAATTTACATCATCGGCTGCCATGTCACGCCATTAGGCGCAGCTTCTACGCATGTTCGTCCAGATGCGATTAGAACGCGTAAGCTATTGTTGCATAATGAAGAAATCATCAAACTAATAGAAAAAGTAGACCGCGCAGGTTATACGATTGTGCCGCTAGATATGCATTTTTCAAAAGGGCGCGTAAAAATTCAAATTGGTCTGGCAAAAGGTAAAAAACAACACGATAAACGTGATACTGAAAAAGCCAGAGATTGGGAACGCGAAAAAGGCCGTATTATGCGCGCGCATAACAAATAATTTTTTGAACAATTTTAGTGGTTAAGTATCATAAGATTACTGTTCAATATTAAGTTGCAAGGCTAATCAAACCAGATTTGCTTATATAAATTAGCGTATAATTGAATTCTGTTTTGGGGCTGACCAGGTTTCGACGTGGGTTACAAAGCAGTGCAGGGCATACCGAGGCTCAGATTACCTCGTAAATACAGCTGAAACAAGTATAGTCGCAAACGACGAAACTTACGCTCTAGCAGCTTAGTTCTGCTAGACGCTGCACCATCTCTCCCGTGGGGTGGGTGGCCTTAAAACCATCGCAGCGTCATATACACGGGATACGTTTTACGTTGGGTTACTTAGCGTAAAATTAACCTTAAGGTGACTCGTGTGCAAACTGCTTGTCTGTTGGTGTGTTGCACATTAAATCAAACAACAAGGCTAAGTATGTAGAACTGTCTGTGGAGGATTTGCGGACGCGGGTTCGATTCCCGCCAGCTCCACCAATAATAAAAAAGCCACTCTTTGAGTGGCTTTTTTATTATTATTTTTGCTTTTCACCAATATGCGCTTCTCCGCGTTGATTGGCTAAAATTACTTGCTTTTGCCTTTCGGTTAAACTCGCGCGCTTTTCCTCACTAATCGTGTTGTAGCAGTAAGGGCAGGAAATGCCAGGAGTGTATTGGGGGCTTTGCATTTCAGCGGGTGAGAGCGGATGACGACAGGCGTAGCATTGATCAAATTCGCCCACTTCTAAATTGTGTTTAACCGCTACGCGCTGGTCAAAAACAAAACATTCGCCTTGCCACAGACTATCTTTTTCATCCACCGTTTCTAGATATTTTAAAATGCCGCCTTGCAGGTGATACACCTCTTCAAAGCCTTGGTCCATCATGTAGCTGCTGGCTTTTTCGCAACGAATTCCGCCCGTACAAAACATGGCGACTTTTTTGTGTTTGGTTTTATCTAGGTTTTTTGCCACGTACTCTGGAAATTCGCGGAATGTAGTCGTTTTGGGGTCAATTGCACCTTTAAAAGTGCCAATATCTACTTCGTAATCGTTGCGTGTATCAATCAAAATCACATCAGGATCGCTAATTAACGCATTCCAATCTTGTGGTTTTACATAAGTGCCGACTAGTTTGGTTGGGCTAACGCCTGCAACGCCAAGCGTCACAATTTCTTTTTTTAGTTTTACTTTCATGCGGTAAAACGGGTGTTCATCAGCAAACGACTCTTTATGTTCTAAATCCGCAAATTTGCCTTCAAAAATAGGTTCAGATCTTAAAAAATGCAGTACTTTTTGAATATCGTCAGACAAGCCAGCAATAGTGCCGTTGACACCTTCACTTGCCAGTAATATCGTGCCTTTAATATGATGCGTTTCGCAGGCAGCAAGAATAGGCGCTTGTAAGTCAGTGTAATTAGGCAGGCTGACGAATTTATATAGGGCGGTTGTTAGATACTTTTGCTGGGTCTTGGGTTTTATTTCAGGCATGGTGATACTTAACAATTACTAAAAAAGCTATTTTAACACCTTCAATAATTAAGCAGAAACATTGGTATTGCAAATGAGTATTTCGCCGTTGCCATCACATGCTAAATCGCCAGCATAACGCTGTACACGTAAGTTTTTAAGTGCATTAAATGGTGTGTTGAATGCACTAAACGATTTGAAAAGTAAGGCTAAAAATGGCAAGGTGTGTGTGCCGCAATCTTGAATCGTGGCATGTAATTTAGGTGTTTGCGTGAGTAGGATCGTGCCGCGTTTCATGGCAAATCCAGTATTGCTGCCTATGTTGCCATAAATGCCGATTGTGCCGGCAATCATGCGACTGCCGCAATAGTCGCCAGCGTTGCCAGCGATTAAAATTAAGCCGCGCCGCATTTGATCACCAACACGATCATTAGCATTGCCATGGCAAATGATATTGCCGCCACGCATATTTGCACCTAAAAAATCGCCGCAATCACCTTCAATGGTGATTGTTCCGTGCGACATTTTATGGCCAATATAATCCAGTTGATGATGCGTGTTTTTGAAAATAATATGATTGGCGTCTGTTCCTGAAATATCAAAGCAATCGGTAATTTTTGGTGAGTTTTTAGTGTTAAGTAAGCTTAAGTTTTCGATTTGAGCGGCAGTTAAGTTAGCCAAAATGTTAGGCGTTAAGCGGCGGCAATCAATGTTGTACGCCGAATCCGATTTAGGCGTGAATGTAAGCGCACTCATGATGAAGCGACACCCATAATTTCATGTAATTTAAAATGATGTGGGCCCAATTTTCCGCCATAATTACCTGCGGAAATACGCCTTACGCCGCTGACTTCACCTAAATCGCAAATGGCTTGAATGCCAACGCGTATGGATGTTGCGATATCATCAAATGACAGCCCATCAATCACAATTTCCATCACGCTTTCAATCTCGTCACTTAACTCACTATTCACCAAACCTTTTAATGTTGGACAAAAAGCATCATTGGTTGAGGCGAACATTTTCGGATATTTGCTGCCCACTTTAGAGCCAGATCTCACTACGCCGCCTGGAAATGGCATGATGACATTGGGCACTTGTTTCATGGCTTCAATCGCAGTTTCTGCTGCGTGCAAAGCGGCAGTTTGCGAGGTGGCTAAAATCAAAAAATTACCACCACCAATCGCGCGTACCATTCCAGTGGTTTCCTGCACGAGAAATTCGCCGTCCATCACAGGAATGCGCCAATAGCGCTTTGATTTTCCATTGCTATCTTGGATAAGTTTAGACGTTTGATAACCATCGCCAAAGTAGCGCAAATGTTTGCCTAAACTGATTTGATCATCAGATTCAATGCCTGCAAACGCAGCGGCGGTAGGGCAGGTTAGAATACATTGCCCCATGCGGGTTTCCAGCTGTTGCATTAATACTTTGCTGCCCATCGCAAACATTAAAATACTGATGCCTGGTCTGCCATCTGGCGTTTCATCTGCCGATAACTCCCGCTCAATTCCTGCCTCAACGCCACAGCCAATCACACTGGTAGCAAAACCTGTCATGGCGTTTGCAGCGTGATAAGCCCATTTATGGTTGAGTGCCGTGATAATCACGCGCGTGCCGCGCATATTGAATGCTTCCGCGAATGTGTCATCGATTTTTATTGAGTTGATAATCATGCGGTTTTAAAGTTGATTCGTGTGAGTGATAATGCCACCGCGGCCATCTTCGGCGATTTCATCATTCGATATTTTAAAGTTATCTAATTGAATCGTATGGTATTTATCGAAATATTGTTTCAAACCTTGTTCCACACCAATATCGAATGCAGGTTTTGCCGTATGCGTTTTACCCCAAACCACTTTGATTACTTTGCCATCTTTTACAACCAATTCACCATCTTTAAATACGTAATCAGGCTTGGCAAACATGGCTTCACGGTTCGGTTGATCTGTGTAAATTGTAATATCTGCCGCTGCGCCAACGCCTAAATAGCCGCGATCATTTAAGCCGATTAATTTAGCCGCGCCTGCACGCGTCATAATCGCGATTTCATATAAGCTATATTCGCGATCTAAACTGGTTAAGTTGCTCATCGCTTGCGCGTCTAGGTTAAGTTTGGCAAACGCTTCATTTCTAAAATTTTTATCCATCAGCAAGCGAATCAAATGTGGATAGCTTGTAAACGGCGCGCCATTTGGGTGATCTGTCGTTAAAAATATGCGCCACGGATCTTCAACTGACAGAAAAATTTCCAATCCAATCGCCCATTGCAGCGCGTTTACATAATTTTGATCACGATATTTAAACGGCACCACGCCACAGCCCGCATCGCATTCAATATCCATAATCACTGATTTTTTTGGATTGGCGTGCTTGGCGTTTAGGTGCTGCATCATGCTATCGCCAGAAGCAGTGACAGTTTGTCCGAACAGAATTTGCCCAACATCGGCGGTGATGTGTTTGTTTTTATTTAATGCTTCTGAAATTTGAGCGGCGGCGGATGAGAATTTTTTGTCGCCTTCTGCACCGTAACTGTGAAATTGAATATGTGTCAAATGCATGGGTACGCCGTCAGACGCACCCATCGTATTGAGTGTGGTTTCAAAATTTCCTGCGGCGCCCAAATTGTTGCAATGTACATGCAAAGGCTTGGCGATGCCTAAATCATGCACTGCACGACTTAAACTTTTTAGAATTTGGCGTGGTGAAATTTGGTAATGACTATGATTTTCGTCTAAATCTAATCGGCGTTGATTGAATTTAAATGCCGAAATGCCACCAGGATTAACCACTTTAATGCCAATTGCTTGTGTCGCGTGCAATGTCCATGCAACGTAGTCATTAATCACTTTTTGGTCTGCATTGCTACTTAATAGGCGCAAAAAGTAATCGTCATTGCCGAGCATGGCGTAGCCGCCTTTGTCTATCATCGGTGTGTCAGCCATTTCAAGATGTGCCTGGCGTGCATTAATCGGCAAAATCGCAGGCTCAAAAGCAGCGGTATAACCCATTTCAATATATCTAAAGCCGGTATCGCTGGTATTTGGCGTTGCGTGATGGTTGCAATTCGGCGTGCAAATATGCGCTTCTGGTTCGCTATAGCTTTTGCTTTCTTGGAATTCGGGCAACATCATGCGCGCGATATTTACCTTGCCACCACCGATATGGCTGTGCATATCAATCGCGCCAGCCATCACAATTTTTCCAGTTAAATCAAGAGTTTGGCTTATTTTTTCATGGCTGGCTGGCTTGGCAATAATTTTACCATCGCGAATATAAATATCCTGTACAACACCATCTGCACCCATGACTGGACAGTAAATTCTGCCATTTTTTAAATGTGTAATCACTTAAGCAAAGCCTCAATCTGGCGCGCAACTTCACTTAATGTCGGCAAATTATTTTCACGTACTTTTTTTAATGGCAGAATCACAGCTGAATCCACTCTAAATAATGTGCCGCCGCAATCTAAGCCGGGTGTGGCAATGGGGATAAATACATCGGGCGTTTGTTCGAGTTTTGTATTGGCATTACCTAAAACAATCAATGGGTGAGGTGTTTGTGTTGGCAATATTTTGGCATTAAAACTATTTACCCAAACTATCGCATCATGGTCAGTTTTTTCATTATTAAGGCTAAAACCACTCAACCAAGTATTGGCGTTATTGGCGGTTGTATCACCATCGCTGCCACCTAGTGATAAGCCTGCCGCGCGGCCTGTGCTGTTGTTATCATTTTGGTTAAGTAAAGCCACTGTTTCGGTAATGCTTTGAATCGTAAGTTCTGCATGTGGAAAATCTAGATCCTTTGCAATCCAAGCCAGCACAGCATATTTGGCTTTTTTTAATTTGTCAGCCACTGCGATTAAATCACTTATTTGAATACCAGCCACGCTTAGTGTTTTCAGTATTTTTCCAGCGATTAAAGCACGTAAAACCGCCATTATTTCAGATAAATCAGCTGTGCTGCAATTGAGTGAGGTGGGTTGTTTGCCATCTGGTGAAGCGCCTGCTTTGGTGTTGAGATTTTCGCCAATATAAATCACTTCACGTTGCTTAGAATCTATAAACATGGCGTCAGATTGTTGATTACTTAACCATACAAAACGCTCAAAAAATCGCGTGTTGTGCGAAACAATGTCCGTGCCAATACACACAATCACATCTGCACGATTTTTTACTTCAGTCAGCGTTGTCGTTTGCCAGCCAGAACTTTGTAGTACCGCCATATTACGCGCCATGCTTTGCGCGTTTATGTGTTGTAAGCTGCCATTGGTTTTATTCGCCAAATTATAAATGGCACGAAAACCTTGCACATCCGTACTTAAGCCTGCAAATAAAGGTTTTTTGCTGGTTTTTAATAAACCTGCAGCGTGTGAAATTGCTTGTTTTAAAGTAACAGATTCACCATTAATTTTTGGTGAGTCATCACTTAAAGGTTGCTCAAAAAACTGGATGCTTTTTGGACAGGCCGTATTTAAAACCTTGATGCGTGATTGTTTATTTTCAATGAGTACATCGTCGCACAACAAACCGCAAGCTGGGCAGGTGGCGACTATTGTTTTCATATTACCTTGTGTGTTCACGTTATCTTGCTTTATTTCCATGATGAGATTTTGCCACAATTCGTGCCGGACATGCTTTTGATTTTCATGCTTTTAACTTTCAAGCGATACCGTTAAAATGGGTTTAATCCATTATTTTGAATACAAAAAGCATATGCAAATTATTACCGAAAATTTAACCAACGTCGCACATGTGATTCAATTAGCCGTTGCACCTGTATTTTTGCTAACCGGCATCGGCGCCATTTTAAGCGTACTTACAGGCCGACTTGGCCGAATAGTTGACCGTTATAGAGTGCTAAACGAAACGGAAATTGCATTGCCTCAAAATAAATTAAACGAGTTATCTATATTATCTGTTCGCGCATCGTGGGTGCATTGGGCCATTACGCTATGCACCGCATCTGCACTGTTTGTTTCACTGGTTATTGGTGCTTTATTTGTAGGTGCAGTGGTCCATATTGACCCATCGCGCATCGTTTCAATTTTATTTATTGTCACCATGGCAAGCTTGATTGTTGGCTTAGGTTGTTTTCTGCGCGAGATATCGTTATCGGTTCATATTTTTGATGCGAGTAAAGACGATGCTCGAAAATCACTCAAAACTTTAAAGCGCAAGAATTAAATTGAGTGAGTGAAAGTGAATAAATGAAAAAAGAGGCTATAGCCTCTTTTTTTGTAACAAAAATCTTCAGTTAATTATTTTTTACCACATTTAACTGGCTTGGCAGACTCAAGCTCTTTTACTACACCTTTTTTGTGCTCAACTTCAACACATGAGCCCACAACTAACGGGCCGTGATCATTATCAATTTTCGTTTTATCCGTCACTTCAACCTGTTGACCACTAACGACCCAAATGCCAGGATTTTCAGCCGGACGGCTTTCAACGGTGCCGTAAAATTCTTCATCTGCAAAAGCAGGGTTGCTTAATGCAAAACAGCTAGCTGCAATCAATAAGCCTGCCTTTAATGAAAAAAGTGGATTAGTTTTAATCGTATTCATATCATTCTCCTAAATTAAGCGGTGAAATCAGTTTTTAACAACTGAGGTGTAATACGAATATTAGTGAACATCATCTACCTAACGTATAGGATAGATACGGATTTTTTTGTAGGAATTGATGAGGTCTTTTATTAATTTGAAAGATAAAATTAGGTTATGCAATTTCTATAAACAAAATTTATCTTGTAAGTAATGCAATTGGAATAATAATTTTTATGGTTTATCAAATCCATCAAAAATGTTAGAATTTGCATCTTTCTAAGTTGTTCATTTAATTATTTTTATTTTAAATCTTGTGGAGTTTCAAATGGCAGTAGAGCGTACCCTTAGCATTATCAAACCTGACGCAGTGGCAAAAAACGTGATTGGTCAAATTTATACGCGTTTTGAAAACGCCGGTTTAAAAATCGTTGCAGCTAAATTGACGCAATTGACTAAAGCTGAGGCTGAAGGTTTCTATGCTGTGCACGCAGCACGTCCGTTTTTTAACGATTTAGTTAAATTCATGATTTCTGGCCCTGTAATGATTCAAGCGTTAGAAGGCGAAGGCGCTGTGTTGAAAAATCGTGATTTGATGGGCGCAACAAACCCTAAAGATGCGGCTGCTGGTACGATTCGCGCAGACTTTGCTGAAAGTATCGATGCAAATGCTGTGCATGGTAGTGATTCTGCTGAAAACGCAGCGATTGAAATTAAATATTTCTTTGGTTAATTTTAGCGTTAACTTTTTGATGTTATTTAAAGGTTAAGTATTTGATTAATTTATTAAATTACAATCAACCACAACTCGCCGATTACTTTGCAAGTATCGGTGAGAAGCCTTTTCGCGCCAAGCAATTGATGCGCTGGATGCATCATTTTGGTGTGCACGATTTTGCGCAGATGACAGATATTGCCAAAAATTTACGTGAAAAATTAGCATTAAGTACTGAAATTACTTTGCCGAATGTGCAGTTAGAGCAAATATCTAATGACGGTACGCGCAAATGGTTAATCGGCACAGATGACCTTAAAACTGGTGCTGCCAGTAGCATTGAAACCGTATTTATCCCAGAAGATGACCGTGGTACTTTGTGTATTTCCAGCCAAGTGGGTTGTGCATTGGCTTGCACATTTTGTAGTACCGGCGCGCAGGGTTTTAACCGCAATTTAAGTGTGTCAGAAATCATTGGGCAGTTGGCGATCGCTAATAAATCGTTACGCTCAGAAAGTGGTTATGATCTGCTTTCTGCCAATGACCGCATCATTTCAAATGTGGTGATGATGGGCATGGGCGAACCGTTAACTAATTACGATAATGTCGTGACTGCCATGCAGATTATGCTGGATGACAGCGCGTATGGTTTAAGCCGTCGTCGTGTCACGCTTTCCACCAGCGGCATTGTGCCGGCGATGGATAGGTTGAAAGAAGACTGTCCTGTTGCATTGGCCGTCAGTCTGCATGCGCCGAATGATGCGTTGCGCGATGTAATTGTGCCAATCAATAAAAAGTATCCAATTAAAGAATTAATAGCAGCATGTAATCGCTATTTAGAAAAAGCACCGCGCGATTTTGTGACGTTTGAATATGTGATGCTGGACGGCGTAAATGATACGGTTGAACATGCGCATCAGTTGTTGGATGTGATTAAAAATGTGCCATGCAAGCTGAATTTGATTCCATTTAATCCGTTCCCTAACAGCGGTTACGAAACGTCTAAGCCTAGCCATATTCGCGTGTTCCGTGATATTTTAATGCAAGCAGGCTATATCGTGACTGTGCGTAAAACGCGCGGTGATGATATTGATGCGGCATGTGGGCAATTGGCGGGCAAAGTGTTAGATAAAACTAAACGTAGCCAGCTCAACCAAGCTAAGAAAAGTATTCCCATTGAGGCGGTTGCATGAAGTTAAGTTTAACAAGCGTAGATTTAGCAAGTTTAAGGAAATTGATACACGTAAAATCAATAAAAATGCTGGCATTTGGGTTGTTAACTTTGCCATTAGCAGCTTGCGTAACTACCACGCAAAGTAGTAGCCAGGGTATTTACGGCGAATCTGCTGATACCGAACGCGCACGCGCACATAGCGATTTAGCCGCAGCTTATTTGCAGCAGAGTAAATATGAAATCGCATTAAATGAATTTACTATCGCTACGAAGATCGACCCGAATTATTCGCCAGCCTATAATGGTTTGGCATTGGTACAAGCGGCTTTGGGTGAAGATGCTAAAGCGGATGCTAATTTTAAAAAAGCCATTCAGACTGATCCTAAGAGTTCGGAATCACATAATAATTACGGTAGCTTTTTGTGTGCAAGAAAACGCTATGATGAATCGATTACGCATTTTTTAGAGGCGGTAAAAAATCCGCTTTATGCGACGCCAAATTTGGCCTACGCCAATGCGGGGATTTGTTCTGCACGTAAAAACGATACTGCAAATGCGGAAATCTATTTGAATAAAGCGCTGCAATTACAGCCATTAACGTATTCAGCGGCTTATCAATTGGCAGAAATCCAATTTAAACGTGGTGAGGTAGTCGCTGCAAAAACTAGTCTGCAAAATGTTTTAATCGCTGCGTCCAGCCCAGAGGCATTGTGGTTGGCTATTAAGATTGAGCGTGTTTTAGGTGGGCGAGATAATGAGGCGAGCTATGCGCTGCAATTGCGTCAGCAGTATCCAAAATCTGAACAAACTGGCTGGTTAATAAGCGGTCAATAATCATTTGCTAAACGTAAGGCGACAATATGGCACGTAAAAATACCGATAATGATGAAGCGAAAAAAACAGTTGAACTGGAAAATGTGAATACAATCACCGCCTCAGCTACTGATGCCAATCAGTCGGATGCTTATTCACGTTCGCGTTGCGGCGGCGCTTTGCGTATCGCGCGTGAAAAGCAAGGCTTGTCGTTAAATGATGTGGCGAGCAAACTTAAAATAAGCAATAAGCAGATTGAGGCGATTGAAGCGGATAATTTTTCAGCGTTGCCAGAATCCACAATTGTGAGAGGATTCATTCGCAACTACGCCAAATTACTTAAGCTAGAAGCAGACCCGTTGTTAGATGCCTACAATGTTTTGGTGCCAAGTAAGCAGCCTTTGGCTTTTATGCTAAAACCCAGCAGCACCATGAAAGTGACAGGCTATAAAAAGCCCAAAACAGGGCGATATATTGCATTAGTTGTACTATTTATATTGGCAATAGCTGCATGGCTTTTTTATCAGCATTATATTGAAAAACCAAGTCCGACTGTACCAACTGCTAATGCTGATAAATTAGAATCGTTGCCGCAGCAAGCTTTGCCAGCAGCGGAGCGGACTGAGCAGCCCGCTGAAATTGCACCTGCAGGTGACGTTGCTCCATCTACTGAAATTACACTTCCACCGCCTGCGTCTGGGGATGTTTCAGGAGTGAATCAAACTCCTGCTACAACATCATCGAATCCAACACCAACGCAACCAGTGGCCAATACTTCTGCTACTGCAAGTGCACAACTAGTTTTAAATCCCGCAACGCCAGTTAATGCGCCAGTTGCTGATGTCGGTTTGATTCACCTAGAGTTCGCTGCTAGCCAAGAAACATGGGTGAGCGTGACAGATGCAAGCGGAAAACAGATTTACAATAAAATCATTTTTGCGGGCAGTCGTCAAACAGTAGAAGCCAAGCCGCCTTTGGATTTAGTGTTTGGTAATGCCGCCGGCGCGAGTTTAATGGTGAACGGAAAATCCGTCGATTTGGCGCCGCATACGCGCGTGAATGTTGCGCGACTAAAGTTAGAATAACTTAAATTAGAATCATTGGAATTGTAGAGTCGTTATTCATGCGTAGAATTACCCGTCAAGTCATGATAGGCAATGTGCCAGTAGGCGGTGGCTTATATGGCACTGTTAATGCTCCTGTCGTGGTGCAAAGTATGACGAATACAGATACCGCCGATGCGCAAGCCACTATCCAACAAGTGTTTGAGTTGTGGCAAGCGGGTAGTGAAGTCGTACGCATTACCGTTAATTCACCAGAAGCCGCCGCGCAAGTAGGCAATATTCGCGCGGGTTTAGATGCGTTAGGTTGCAATGTTCCTTTGGTCGGCGATTTTCACTATAACGGCCATAAATTACTAGCGGCTTATCCTGATTGTGCAAAAAGTTTGGCTAAATATCGCATTAACCCTGGTAATGTGGGCAAAGGCAGCAAGCGCGATGAGCAATTTGCGGCGATGATTGAAGCTGCGATTCAATACAAAAAATCAGTGCGCATAGGTGTTAACTGGGGCAGTTTAGACCAAGCAAAAATGGCGCAGATGATGGATGATAATGCGAAGCTTGTAGAGCCATTATCGTCGGATGCCTTGATGCGTGAAGCATTGATACAATCCGCTTTAGAAAGCGCGCAACAAGCGGTTGATATTGGTTTAGACCCTAATCAAATTATCATTTCTTGCAAAGTTAGCAATGTGCAAGACTTAGTAAAGGTCTATGTGGATTTAGCTAATCGTTGTGATTACCCGTTACATTTAGGCTTAACTGAAGCAGGTATGGGTTCTAAAGGCATTGTTGCTTCTACTGCGGCATTGTCATTACTGTTGCAACAAGGCATTGGCGACACGATTCGCGTGAGCTTAACGCCAGAACCAAACGAATCTCGAACAAAAGAAGTAGTTGTTGCGCAAGAGATTTTACAGACAATGGGTATTCGCTCATTCACACCGTTAGTCACGGCTTGCCCTGGTTGCGGTCGTACCACCTCAACCTATTTTCAAGAGTTGGCCATGCAAATCCAGAGCTATTTGCGCGTACAAATGCCAGTTTGGCGCAGCGCTTATCCTGGTGTAGAAGATATGAGCGTGGCTGTGATGGGTTGCGTGGTAAATGGGCCTGGTGAATCTAAATTGGCCAACATCGGCATTAGTTTGCCTGGCACAGGCGAAACGCCGGTTGCGCCCGTTTTCGTAGATGGTGAAAAAACGGTCACTTTAAAAGGTGATTATATTGCGCAAGAATTTCAGGCGATTGTAGAAGCGTATGTACAAAGAAATTATGCCGAAGGCGGTAAATTGCGTGTCGCAGTAGTGCAAAAAACCATTCCAATTCAATCGATTAACTAAATAACGGCTGTACCATTTCTAACATAAATCGTGTTCCAATATAAATCGTGTCTAATACCAAATCCAGTAATACAAAATTTCAAAGTATAAAAGGCTTCTACGATATTTTGCCAGAAGCGACACCGCTATGGTTTAAGCTAGAAGACACAGCAAGGCATATATTGGGTCAATATGGCTACAATAATATTCGCATGCCGCTTGTAGAGCCGACCGATTTGTTTGTACGCTCGGTGGGTGAACATACCGATATCGTGGAAAAAGAAATGTACGCGTGGGAAGACAAACTGAATGGTGACAAACTCACTTTGCGCCCAGAAGGCACGGCAGGCTGCGTGCGGGCGGTGGTCGAACATAATTTAACTTACAATGGCCCGCAACGTTTGTGGTATTCAGGGCCCATGTTTAGGCATGAGAATGTGCAAAAAGGACGCCAGCGCCAGTTTCACCAAGTTGGTGTAGAAGCCTTTGGTTTTGATGGCCCAGATGTGGATGCAGAACAAATCGTCTTGCTGGCGAGATTGTGGCGTGAACTGGGTATTACGGATGTTGAATTACAGATCAATAGTATTGGCGATGCAAGTGAGCGTGCGGAATACCGTCAAAACTTAATCCATTATTTTGAGCAACATTTGGATTTACTGGATGAAGATGCAAAACGCCGTTTGCATACAAACCCGATGCGTATCTTGGATACAAAAAATCCGCGCATGCAGGAGTTGTGCGAAGCAGCACCTAAATTGATGGATTGTTTAGGTGAGGCGAGTCGAACCCATTTTGAAAAGCTCTGTCACTTGCTGAATGGATCAGGCATTGCTTTTGTGATTAATCATCGCCTAGTGCGTGGTTTGGATTATTACAATCGCACCGTGTTCGAATGGGTGACGACAAAGCTTGGTGCGCAAGGAACGATTGCAGGTGGTGGACGTTATGACGCTTTAGTAGAGCGTTTGGGTGGGAACGCTACGCCTGCCTGCGGTTTTGGTATTGGTTTGGAGCGCGTGTTCTTATTGATGCAAGAGTATGGTGTGATTGCTACAAATTCACCAGATATTTATTTGGTTAACGTGGGCGATTTAGCTGAAAAACAAGCGTTTATGACAGCAGAAGCCTTACGCAGTTTTGGTTTAAGTGTCGTATTGCATGCAGGTGGTGGCAGCTTTAAATCACAAATGAAAAAAGCGGATAGAAGCGGCGCGCATTTTGCAGCGATTATCGGTGATGATGAAGCAGCGGCAAATGAACTATCCATAAAACCCTTATTGCAAGCGGGCGAACAAAAACGTTGTAAACTGAGCGAAGTGGTTAATTTATTGCGTCGCTAGTGAATCGCGGCAGCTAATCAGAGGAATATATGTCCGAGAATAGACAGACAGAGAATAAACAGTTTTCAACTGCCATTATCGTGCTGGGTTTATTATTGGCGATTGGCATGGCAAGTGCAGCGTTTATATTGGGCGTACAAGCTAAGCGTGCGGTTGCTGGACAACAATCGATTACCGTAAAAGGTTTGGCCGAAAAGCCGATTAAGGCAGATAGCGCAGAATGGGCAATCACTATTGGTGTATCACAACTGACGCAAGCAAGCGCATTGGAAAGTTTGGCAAAAGAGCGAAAAGTAGTCGAAGCGTTTTTGACTAAACAAGGTTTGGGCAATGAAACTTGGTCAGCAGATGTTGAAACGATTGGCCCGCATTATGAAGAGATATTTGTAAAAGATACGCCGCGCCAAGTGCAAAATGGCTTTGATGCTTATCAAAATATCCGTGTCACAAGTCAAGATTTAACTAAAATTACCGCTGCAAATAAAGCATTTTTGCAATTACGCGCAGAAAATCATCCAGTATCCGCGCAGCCGCCTAATTATCTAGTCGGTAATCTAGAAGCCATCAAAATGTCTTTAATTGCCGATGCCACTAAAAATGCACGCAGTCGCGCGACAGAATTTGTTAAGCAAGATGGGGTAAAAGTAGGTGTGATGAAATCGGCCAGCCAAGGTGCATTTTATATCTTACCAGTAGGTGGCGATGCGGGTGATGATAGCTATGGCGGCGTTTACGACAAATCCACCATCAATAAAACTGCGCGCGTTGTGGTGACGATTGTTTACAACATTGAGTAAACCATGAGCGAAATTCTAAACATCAGCCATTTAACCGTCACGCCAAAAAACGAGCCGAATCGATTTTTGGTCAAAGATGCAACGTTAAGTTTATCCGCTGGCAAAACGACTTGTATCGTCGGTGAATCTGGCAGTGGAAAAAGCTTAACGGCACTCAGCATAATGGGTTTGCTATCTAAACAATTGCAATCAACTGGCAGCGTCATATTTAAAGGTCAAAATATTGCTCAACTAGATAATAAAGCTTTGCAGAAAATACGCGGCGCTAAAATCGGCATGATTTTTCAAGAACCGATGACTTCACTTAACCCTGTTTTAACTGTCGGTTATCAAATTGGTGAATCGCTCACGGCACATCTAGGCTTAAAAGGTTCTGGTTTGAAATTGCGCGTTGAAAGCTTATTGCAGCAAGTCGGTATCCCAATGGAGCGCGCAAATAGTTATCCAGATGAATTGTCTGGCGGCCAGCGCCAACGCGTGATGATTGCAATGAGTATTGCCTGCGAACCAGCATTATTAATCGCAGATGAACCAACGACAGCGCTGGATATGACCGTGCAAGCACAAATTTTGCAATTACTAGATGAGCTTAAAACGCGCATGAACATGGCAATGTTATTTATTACGCACGATTTTGGCGTTGTAACTGATATTGCAGATGATGTGATCGTGATGTTTAGAGGCGAGATTGTTGAAACGGGTACAAAAAAACAAGTGCTAGAAAAACCTCAGCATCCTTATACCAAAGCTTTGTTGGCCTGCGTGCCTGATTATGAAGGTAAAAAACAGCTTAAGCCCATTGATTACGCTTGGCTAAAAGATAGCAAGGTTGCAGCATGACCAAGATTGATGCCAGCAACATTATTTTGCAGGCCAATCATTTGGTTAAAACCTACTCCCAAAGCAGTGGGCGTTTTGGTTTTGGGCAAACAAAAATTAAAGCACTAGATGACGTCAGTATTGCGCTTAAAGCGGGCTCTACATTAGCTATAGTCGGTGAATCTGGTTCTGGTAAATCCACCTTGGCACGTTGTCTGTTACAATTGCAACCTTTGGACAGCGGTGAAGTGCTGTTTCAAGGGAAGAATTTAGCTAAATTAGACGCGCAATCGCTTAGAACAGAGCGCAAAAATCTGCAAATGGTATTTCAAGATCCATTTGCCTCGCTTAATCCCCGCATGCGTGTTGGTGAGATTGTTGGTGAGGGTTTGCTGATTCATGGTTTAGGGAGTGTGGATGCACAAAAAAATAAAGTGTATCAAATGCTCGAACGTGTTGGACTAAAGGCAAATGATGCGCTTAAATATCCCCATCAGTTCTCTGGTGGCCAACGCCAACGCATCGGAATTGCACGTGCTCTAGTGTTAGAGCCAAAAGTAGTGGTGTGCGATGAGCCGGTTTCTGCACTTGATGTATCAGTACAGGCGCAGATTTTGTTGTTGTTAAAAGAATTACAGCGCGAGATGAACTTGAGTTATCTGTTCATTAGCCATGATTTAAGAGTAGTGCGGCATATTGCTGAAGAAATGGTCGTCATGCATAAAGGTAGAATCGTTGAACAAGGCAATGTAGTAGAAATTTACAACGCACCGCAGCAGCCGTATACACAACAATTATTAAGTGCAATTCCTGGCCGAAAAGCAGCTTAAGTTTTATATAAATAGTTATTTAGAGAGAAATAGTAATGGCATACGATTTAGAAGAACAAGAGCAGTTAGATGAGTTTAAAGCTTGGTGGAAAAAGAATGGCAAGATAGTTACCAACTTAATATTGGCTGTGTTAGTAGCCTATGCCGCATGGCAAGGTTTTCAATATTTTCAAGGCAAAAAATCGGTTGAAGCCTCTATTTTGTATCAAGCTTTAGTGACAACCGATGTAAGCAAAGTGGCTGATATTCAAGCGAAAGCAACAAAATTGACTGCAGATTATGCGGGAACACCCTATGCGGGACGTGCAGCGATTTATGCAGCAAAAATCAATATTGATGCCAAAGATGATAAAAATGCCAAAATTCATTTAGAGTGGGCAGCTAAAAATGCTAAAGAAAGTACGACTAAAGCAATCGCCAGCCTGCAGTTGGCAGGTATTCTGTTTGAAGAGAAAAGCTACGATGCCGCGCTAAAATTGTTATCAAGTGATGATGACAAAGGCTTTACAGGTTTGAAAGAAGATTTAAAAGGCGACATCTATATGGCGCAAGGTAAAAAAGCAGAGGCAAAAAAAGCGTATCAAACAGCCTTAACTGAGCTAGATTCGTTAGGAAAATTTCAGCAATACACACGTCAAAAACTTGAATCACTTGGCGTTTAGTGGTTGACTGACACAATGCGTAAACCAATTATTCAATATTCCTTGATTGCATGCTTAGCGTTATTGAGCGCTTGCAGTGTGTTAACTGAGTTTCGTTCTGATCTTGCTGACAAATTGTTTGGCCGTGAACCGCCTAATCCACCTGCTCAATTGGAGGAATTTAAAGCTACTTATGTGGCGAAAATTGACTGGTCGGCTAATGCGGGAAAAACCGATAAATATGACTACACGCCAGCAAAAGATTCAGATGCAGTTTATGTCGCCAATACAAAAGGTGAGTTAACCAAGCTAGATGCTGTTAACGGGCGTGAAGTGTGGCGCATTAATATTGGCGAGCCTATTAGTGGCGGTGTTGGTATTGGCGGCGGTATTGTGATGGTCGGCAGTAACAAGGGCTATGTACACGCGGTGGATACTGCCGGCAAGTTTTTATGGAAATCCAAGATTTCTAGCGAAATTTTGAGTGTGCCACGTTATTTCGATGGCATGGTCATTGTGCGATCTGGTGATAATCATATCTACGGCCTAGATGCTACGGATGGTAGCCGCAAATGGGTTTATGAGCGCATTACGCCAGCATTGTCATTACGTAGCAGTGTAGGTTTTGTTGTGGATGCTGGCGCGGTGTATGCAGGTTTTGCGGGTGGTAAATTAGTGGCTATACGCGCAGATACTGGCAAAATTATATGGGAAGCGACTATTGCTCAGCCCAAAGGCGTAACAGAGATTGAGCGTATTGCTGACATAACCAGTTTACCTTTTATTGATGGCAATATGGTTTACGCAGTCGCTTATCAAGGCAAAATTGCAGCAGTTGACCGCGCAACTGGCAAAGTGCTATGGAATCGTGATATTTCTAGTTACACGGGCTTAAGTGCGGAAGATGCAAAAATATTCGTTTCACATACCTTAGGCTCAGTTTATTCGCTCGATTACACCAATGGAAAGACTTTTTGGCGGCAAGGCGCATTATCTAATCGTCGTCTGACAGCACCGTTGCCGATGGGTAACTTAATTGCCGTTGGTGATTTAGAAGGCTATATCCATTTCTTAAGCCGCGATGACGGTAACTTTTCTGCACGCATCAAAGTAGATGGTAATGCTGTTATGTCGCTTATCCCCGGTTCCAACTCTTCGCAATTAATTGCAGAAACACGCGACGGTGGCGTTTACGCCATCAGTGTAAAATAGTCGCTCTAACCTATGTTACCTACCATTGTATTAGTCGGCCGACCTAACGTCGGCAAATCTACCCTTTTTAATCGCATGACGAAAAGTCGTGACGCGTTGGTGGCGGATTTGCCAGGCCTAACGCGTGATAGGCATTATGGCCGCGGCATTGGCGCGAGTAAGCCTTATTTGGTGATTGATACGGGCGGTTTTGAACCAACTGCTGAGAGTGGTATTTTAAAAGAAATGGCGCGCCAAACTTTGTTGGCGATTGATGAAGCCGATGTCGTCATTTTCTTGGTAGATGGTCGCGCTGGCATGACGCCGCAAGAGTTTATTATTGCCGATAAATTACGTAAATCACAACGTCCAGTATTGCTAGCAGTGAATAAAACCGAAGGCATGAATAAAGCCGTGGTTTCGGCTGATTTTCATGAATTAGGTTTAGGTGAGCCTTTGTCAATCTCTTCTGCGCATGGCGAGGGCGTTAAAGATTTAGTAGAGTTGGCTTTAGAAAATTTTCCAGAACATGATTTTGATGAAGTAAGAACCAATCTTAAAAAGCCTAAAATCGCGATTGTTGGCCGTCCAAATGTAGGAAAATCAACATTGGTTAATGCATTGCTAGGTGAAGAACGCGTCATTGCATTTGATGAGCCAGGTACGACGCGTGATTCAATTGAAATCGACCTAGAAAAAAATGGTAAAACTTATACCATTATTGACACAGCAGGCGTTCGTAAGCGCGGGCGCGTATTTGAAGCAGTTGAGAAATTCTCCGTTGTTAAAACCATGCAAGCGATTGAAGACGCTAATGTGGCGATTTTAGTCGTAGATGCGCAAGAAGGCATTACTGAACAAGATGCTCACGTAGCCGCTTATATATTAGATGCTGGTCGCGCATTAGTGGTTGCAGTGAATAAATGGGACGGTTTGCCAGAAGATGAGCGCGAGTTCATCAAAAAAGAAATTGATCGAAAATTGGTGTTTTTAGATTTTGCTAAATTCCACTACATTTCGGCGCTGCGCAAAAAGGGCTTACCAGAATTATTTGTATCCGTGGATGGCGCGTTCAAAGCGGCAATGGCTAAATTAGCCACACCACAGCTGACAAGGGTTTTGATTGACGCCATCGCGCAACACCAGCCACCTATTAGCCGTGGAACCAGACCAAAATTGAAATACGCCCACCAAGGCGGTATGAACCCACCGATTGTCGTGGTGCATGGTAGTCATGTAGATGATATTAAAGACAGCTATAAGCGCTATTTAGAAGGTGTTTATCGTAAAACTTTTCAGTTAACCGGCACGCCATTACGCGTACAGTTTAAACAAGGTGATAACCCATTTGCCGAGCCTGAGAAACGTAAAGCTGGTGAAGGTATTGTGAGCATGCGTCGCCGTAAAACGGCGCAACGTGCTGAATTAAAAGCGAAAAAAGACGAAGAAGATAAAAAACGTTAAGACATTAATCTAATGTAATTTATTAAGCGCATTTGATCAACATTGATCAAATGCGCTTATAACAAATTAACCAGTTAATTAAATTAGTTTTCGTCACTATTCTTAAGGTTAACTGTCTTAGTAAAGACTTTCCCAAAACTTCCACCAAACGCGTTCATCGTTACTGACTTTGCCTAATACCATTGGGTTTTGAGGATAGTTGGTTTGCAATATACGTAAGGTATCCGCTTTTAAGTCATTCAAATCCATGTAGTCGTAAGCGCTAATACTGATGACTAATGCTTCTTCAACCGAGCTAGAGTTTGGGTAGTATTCCAGTACATATTTAGCGCGATTTAATGCTGCTAGGTAAGCCGTGCGCTTCATGTAATAGCGCGCTACGTGCAATTCATGTTGCGCCAATGTGTTAACTAAATAAATCATCCGTTGCGTTGCATCATTGTAATAACGGCTTTTTGGATAGCGATCGACTAATTCTTTTAATGCAGCAAAAGACACTTTAAGCGTTTTTGGATCGCGATCACTAATTTCTTGCGCGGTATATTTCTCTAGTACCCCGCGCTCATTAAAACTGGCTAGGCCTTTAATGTAATACGCATAATCAATATTTGGATGATTCGGATGCAGTTTAATAAAGCGATCTGCCGCCGCTACAGTAGAAACGGGATCTTGCTTTTTATAATAAGCGTAAGCAATTTCTAATTGCGCTTGTGTCGCATATTTTCCATTTGGAAATCTAGAGTCTAAAATCTGGAAATACTTTAAGGCCGCATCATAATCTTTATCGATCATTTTTTGTTCGCCTTCCGCATAGATGCGGTCGGCTTGCCAACCTTTTGTTTCATCTAATTCGGTTGGGTCACCAAAAATGGCGCAACTGGTTAGTATTAAAGGCAGCAATAAAGCCGCAATGGTTTTGCATAAAAGCGGTAAAATACGATTCACAATTTAAAACCTACAATAAACTTAAGTTGATTATAACTTAAGCCATTAATAAACTGATGTAAAAACTGATGCCAAAAAAAGAGTTACAACAAAAAACGCCCAATCAAACTTTAGAAAATTCTGTCGAAATTCTGAGTATTCCCATGAATTTGGGCGGTGAGCGATTGGATATTGCTTTGCAACAAATGTTGCCAGCGCATTCGCGCTCTCGCTTACAAACTTGGATCAAAGCCGGTTTAGTGACATTGAATGGTGAAATAGTCACCTCTAAAACTAAAGTGTGGGGCGGCGAGCAAGTTAACGTTGCTGCGCAAGCTAATCCACAAGAGCAAGCTTTTCTACCTGAAAATATTCCGCTGGATATTGTGTATGAGGATGACACCATTTTGGTGATTAACAAGCCTGCTGGTTTGGTCGTACACCCAGCGGCTGGTAATTGGAGTGGCACGCTTTTGAATGCGCTGTTGTACCATTTGCCGCAGTTGAGTGATGTGCCGCGTGCCGGCATTGTGCATCGTCTAGACAAAGATACTAGTGGTTTATTAGTCGTTGCAAAGACGCTGGAGGCGCAAACCAGCTTGGTGCGGCAATTGCAGGCGCGAACAGTTAAACGTGAATACAGAGCCATCGTGTGGGGACAATTATGGCGCAATGGCACCATTAATCAGCCGATTGGCCGCCATTCGCATGCGCGTACAAAAATGGCGATTTCACGTACTGGCAAGCCAGCCATTACACATTATGAAGTGCTGGAACGTTTTGGCGTACACACTTACTTACGCTGTCAATTAGAAACTGGTCGCACGCATCAAATTCGCGTACACATGCAATTTTTAAAAGCGCCGATGTTGGGCGATCCAGTTTACGGAATTGGCAATATCATTCCGCATAAATTGATGACACAAACATTGCGTGATGCAGTGAGCGATTTTAGTCGCCAAGCTTTGCATGCGGTAAAGCTGGGTTTAATCCATCCTAAAACAGAGACGTTTATGGAGTGGCAGATTGAGCTGGCAGATGATATGAAAGTTCTGCTAGAAGCCATGCGGCATGAAGATGCGCCGCTAGAAGATGAAGAGTCATTTGACTTTAGCTATCAAGACGGTGATTACTATGAAGGCGAGGCCGATGATGATGACTTTGAAGATTTTGATGATGACGAGTTGGAAGATAATTAAGTAGGTTTAAAGAAAAATGAAAAAATTGGGATTTAAAATATGCTAAAAAAAAGTGATTTTATTATTCCTGATTGGCCCGCACCTGCCAATGTGCATACCTTGCAAACCACTCGACATGGCGGCATCAGTTTGGCGCCATACAACAATCTGAATTTAGGTAGCCATGTGCAGGATGATCCTTTGCATGTTGCGCATAATCGTCAATTATTGAGCCAATTTGTGCCGTCTGAGCCCGTTTGGATGAATCAAACTCATGGTATTAATGTGGTAGATGCAGCCAATACTGATTGCGTACCAGCCTCAGATGCCAGTTTTACCACGCGCCACAATACCGTTTGCGTAGTCATGACAGCCGATTGTTTGCCAATCTTGTTGTGCGATAAAGCCGGCACCGCTGTCTCGAGCGTTCATGCGGGTTGGCGAAGTCTGTGTGATGGTGTGATAGAAGAAACCGTGCGAAAAATTCCAGTGGATTCTAATCAATTAATGGCTTGGCTTGGCCCTGCGATTGGCCCACAAGCGTTTGAAGTTGGAAGTGAAGTAAGAGCGCAATTTATTGCAAAAGATGCACAAGCTGAATTTGCTTTTAAACCGCTTATTAACAATGAAAACGGCGAAAAATGGTTAGCGGATATTTACAAGCTTGCTAATCAACGTCTTAATCGTGCAGGCGTTAACCAGGTTTATGGCGGCGGTCAGCAAGAAGCGTATTGTACATTTACCGATGAGCAACGCTTTTTCTCATTCCGGCGCGATAATCAGACGGGGCGCATGGCAACGCTGATTTGGTTAACTTAAAAATTTAACTGATTTTTATCGTTAAGTTAGATTAATGCAATAAAGTTGCATTAATGAGCACTTCGGAATAACAGTTAAAACAGTGTCTTACGCTATAATACCGTTTATTCTTGAATCTATAAGTTCGCATGACCATTCCTGACTTTTCCGTTTTACTTTGGATATTATTATTTAGCTTGCTTGGCGGTATGTTAAGTGTCGCTGGTGCAGCTTTGGTTGCGCTTAACATCAGTAAAACCGCTGTTCCTATGTTGATTAGTTATGCAATCGGCGCGATGTTAGGTGCAGTGTTTTTAGAGATTTTGCCAGAAGCGATTGAAGTTGCCATTAGCCCCAAACATATCACGGTGACGGTCTTGTTGGGTATATTGCTATTTTTTGCTTTAGAAAAGTTAGTTATTTGGCGGCATTGTCATGGTGACCATTGTGAAGTGCATGCGGTACATACTGCGGATGATTGTCCCGATGCCGGAATACAAACTGAAACTATGCTTGCAAATGGTTCATTAGCAAGCAACTCGCCAGCAACAAAATATAAAACGGTCACAATAAAGCAACCCTCTATTACAGCACACCATCATCACGCGCAGCATGATCATGGTCGTAGCGGTTTAATGATTATGATAGGCGATACATTTCATAACTTTGTGGATGGTATTTTAATTGCGTCTGCTTTTATGGTGGATGTGAAAGTTGGTATTGTCACGGCAATAGCCATCATTGCGCATGAAATTCCGCAAGAAGTGGGCGATTTTTTGATTCTGTTGCATTCTGGCTATAGCAAAAAACAGGCTTTTGTTTTTAACTTAGTGTCCAGTTTAGCTACCGTTGTTGGCGGTTTTGTCGCTTATTTTGCCTTAACACATATACAAACTTGGATTCCGACCATTTTAGGATTGGCTGCTGCTAGCATGCTTTATGTAGCGGTTGCCGATTTAATTCCTAGCTTGCATAAGCGTACCGAACTACGTGCCACAATTTCTCAACTTGTCCTTATCACTTGCGGTGTCGCATCGATTTGGCTAGTCGGTTATTTTTTAGAGTAAAACTATTGATGAAAACAAACGTATGAAAACATCTGCATTAAACGTTACGCCAAAAGTTGGCTTTGTATCGCTTGGTTGTCCTAAAGCCGGCTCTGACGCAGAACGCATTCTCACTCAACTTCGCGCAGAAGGTTATGAGATATCAGCAAGTTATGAAGACTCTGATTTAGTGGTGGTGAATACTTGCGGCTTTATTGATTCTGCCGTGCAAGAGTCGCTAGATGCAATTGGTGAAGCGATTCACAAAAATGGCAAAGTGATTGTCACTGGCTGTTTAGGCGCAAAAAAAGGCGTGGTAGAAGCCGCACATCCAAGTGTTTTAGCCGTCACAGGCCCGCATGCACTTGAAGAAGTAATGACGCATGTGCATGCTAATTTACCAAAATTGCACGATCCATATACGGATTTAGTGCCGCCTCAAGGCGTGCGTTTAACGCCTAGCCATTATGCTTACCTGAAAATTTCAGAAGGTTGTAATCATCGATGCAGTTTCTGCATTATTCCAAGCATGCGTGGCGATTTAGTCAGCCGCCCAATTGGTGAAGTGCTGAATGAAGCTGAAAATTTAGTGAATGCAGGTGTTTCAGAGATTTTAGTGATTTCACAAGATACCAGCGCTTATGGCGTGGATGTTAAGTATCGCCCTGGCTTTTGGAATGGTCGTCCAGTTAAAACGCGTATGACTGAGCTTTGCCAAAGCTTAAGCGAGTTGGGTGTTTGGACGCGCTTGCACTATGTATACCCGTATCCACATGTGGATGAAGTGATACCGCTGATGGCTGATGGCTTGATTTTGCCGTACTTAGATGTGCCATTTCAACACGCCAGCCCGCGTATTTTAAAAGCCATGAAGCGTCCAGCACATGCTGAAAACAATTTAGCGCGTATTAAAGCATGGCGCGAAATCTGCCCAGATATTACCGTGCGTAGTACCTTTATCGCAGGTTTCCCGGGCGAAACAGAAGATGACTTCAAAATGCTACTCGACTTTTTAGAAGAAGCACAATTGGATAGGGTAGGTTGCTTTACCTATTCAGCAGTAGATGGTGCAAAAGCCAATGACCTGCCAGACCACGTGCCGCAAGAAGTCAAAGAAGAGCGCCTAGCACGGTTTATGGAAGTGCAAGAGCGCATTAGCGCTGCAAAACTACAGACCAAGATTGGCAGCATGCAAACCGTATTAGTCGATGAGATTAACGAGCTGGAAGATGGTAGTTTTCAGGCGATAGGGCGTACAAAAGCAGATGCACCAGAGATTGATGGTGTGGTGTATTTGGAAGATGCAGAAGGTTTAACACCTGGTGATTTTGTAGAGGTTGAGATTTATAGTGCGGATGGACATGATTTATGGGGCGGGCCACCAACGTAGTAGTAAAAAATATAGCTATTTAGCTAAATGTTAGGGGGTTATGAATAATGCTAGCAAAATGATTTCAGTCATCATCGTCACCCGAGATAGGCTGGAGCTGCTAAATAGAGCAATGCAAAGTATATTGTCTCAACAATATGAGTTGCTTGAAATTATTATCATTGACAATCAGTCGCTCACACCACTAACTCTGAAAATATCGATCCCTGAGAATGTGGAAATAAAAATCCACAGAACCAATCAATTTTTATCCGCCTCTGCAACAAGAAACTGTGGTATCGAACTCTCAAAAGGTGAGTATGTTAGCTTTTTAGACGACGATGATTATTATCTGCAGGATAAATTAAGTATTCTTAAGAACGCATTTGAACAATCCAAAGATATAGATATGGTCTATGGTAATACAAGGATGATTGGGCTTAATGGTACTTCTCTTGGAGTATGCAGAGGGCCGGCGGAAATTGCTTCTGTAATGCTAAATAGATACATTCATCTAAATGCTGTTTTAATAAAAAGAAGTGTATTAACAGAAATTAAATTTGATTTAAATATGACTACTTATGAAGATGTTGATTTGATGTTTAGAATAGTTAGCAAACACAAATGTGTGCATGTAGATCAAGATGTCGCTGTGTGGAATAGAGATAATCGAAAGGATCAGTTAACAAGTAGAAATTGGACTCGATCTGAAAAAAACTGGTTGATACTGTGTAGAAAATTCAGCAGGTTAATAGAATCAAATAGCGCTGTAGCAAATCTTTACTACAAAAAAATGTTTATTTTGTCTGCGATTAAATTTAATTTAATTAATACCATCATTTTCTTTATTAAATATCTGCGATATGCCAAATTAGCTTATCTTTTTAAATAGTAGGATCTGGTTAACTAACTAACTAAATAAATCAGGCAATATAGGGGCAGGTCTTTGGCTATCAGCTCTCTCTTCCAAAAAATCAAAAGTAAGCGGGCAACGGATTGGCTTTTTAACGGCTTTGCGGCGTTTAGGTGTGGCAGCTTCTAAGTCAATATAAGGTGTCTGGCTGATGCGTATGTAGCCTGAGGCGGCTAGTTTTTGAGCTGTAGTTTCAAACAAACTTAATGGGTTGTCGATGTTTTGTAAGGTGATGATTTCGTCAGAAACTCCCTTTGATGGAGTCACTTTTAATACGTTGTACATTACTACTTTAGCGGCGGTTTGTTTGCCGTAAATTTCGCCTGTAAATATCTGCAAGGTTGTTCCAATTGGGCTATAGACATTGGTTAAAATAATAGTACAAGTAACTTTAACTAAAAGCAATTAAACAATTGACGAAGTGAGTACGGCGTAAGCTTTTTAAGTTTAAAGCTTTAAGTTTTAAATCTAACTTAATTTACGTTTTAAATTAATATGTGATTGAATTAGTTCTTTGGCTTGGAATCGGAACCGGCTGCCGTCTGCATCTTTTACCCACATATGTAGTAAACCGCTGAAAAATAAGTGTGTATCAAGTGCCAGTGCATGTGGTGTATGCGTTACAGCTAAAAGGTTTTGTTCTTTAGCACGTTCATAAGCAAATTGGATTTTCTCTGTGATGTTTGAACAGTTACTTAAAGTTTGTTGTAACACTGTGGCAAATTCATCCACATATTCGCACTTAATCATCATAATTTCATAAATTTGTCGCATTTCAATGTTCTCATTGAGTTCATTGATAGTATCGCACAAGGTGTTTTCAATCTGGGTAAGCGGGTCATCTGTTTTGCTAGGTGTAGCAAGTGTGTCGTCCATGCGGTCGATTAAAGGTAAAAATACCCGATCTCGGATGGCATGAAAAATTTCAGTTTTATTTTTAAAATGCCAGTAAACAGCACCACGCGTTACATCTGCTTGTAACGCAATGTGCTCAAGTGTAGAGCGACTGACGCCACGTTTTAAAAAAACCTCTTTGGCAGCATCAATAATACGTTGCCGAGTGAGTTCTGCGTCTTCTTTCGTTTTTCTTACCATAATTTAAGCGCTTAATTTAATCTAACATTTATTTAAAATTTTATTTAATAATAGATGTATATTTGAGATATCTAAACCGAAACTAAATACTCACATCCATCATGATTTAACAAAAAAATGTTTACATACATTCTTGTTTGTATATAATATACAACAAATAGAATGATAAATAAATAACTATTATCATTATCGACATCATGGTTAATTATTAATTGTGATAAAAAAATACTTTAAACAGGGTTCTCAATCATGCATTTTTTGTCGCAGCTACGTAGCTTAAACACAGGTAATTTAAAACAAAGTGACTTGAAATTAAGTAACTTTAAAAAATCAAAACTGACAAGCGCAGGTCTAATTATCATCGCAACCGTCGCAATCACTTTGCAGGGCTGTGGTAAAAAACCAGATGCAGCAGCGAGTGCGCCACCAGCAATGCCGGTTAGTTATGTAAGCGTACAACCTACCAATGTACCAATGAGCGTAGAGTCTGTTGCGCAGACTGAAGGTGCTAGGGAAATTGAAGTTAGGCCGCGTGTTGGCGGAATTATCCTGAAGAAAATGTTTGAAGAGGGAGAGTCAGTAAAAGCCGGTCAAGTATTATTTATCATTGATCCTGAGCCATTCCAAATTGCATTAGCACAAGCCAAAGCACAAGCGGCGGGTCAGGGTGCGCGTATTACACAAACTTCACGTGAGTCTAATCGTTTAAAAGAGTTGCTAGAAACCCAGTCGGTGAGTCAGCGTGAATATGATAATGCAACATCGGATGTGAGCATTTCGCAAGCCGACATGATGCAATCGCAAGCTAATATTAAAGAAGCAGAGCTGAATCTTTCTTACACGAAAGTAACCGCTCCTGTTTCAGGTATCGCTGGTCGTTTCCAGTTTTCAGAAGGTGCGTTAGTGACTGCAAATACTAGTTTATTAACTACGATTGTGCAGTTGTCACCAATATGGGCGCGTTTTAGTTTGTCTACAACAGAGCTTGCCAGTTTGGGTGGACATGTCAATTCTAATAGCGTGACGGATGTCACGTTAATATTGCCTAACGGTACTGAATACGCACAGAAAGGTAAGTTAAATTTTACTGCAAATTCAATTGATCCAACTTTAGGTACACAAGAATTACGTGCGACTTTTAATAATGAGGATAAAGCTTTATTGCCAGGCCAATTTGTACGCGCTCGCGTAACAACTGGTGAGCGTGAAGGCGTGTTTTTGGTGCCACAAACTTCTGTACTATCAGGCGACTTAGGCAAGTTTGTATATGTGATTAATGCCAAAAATGAAGCAACAGCAACACCTGTAGTTGTGGGTGAGTGGCATGGTAAGGATTGGATTATCTTAGATGGCTTAAATGCTAACGATAAAGTCATTGTTGATAACTTGATTAAATTACGCCCTGGAGCTGCAGTGCAACCGAAAGTTTTTGTTCAGCCTACTCAATCAACTCAAGAACCTGCTTCCGCTACAGATAAGTCGACCTCTAAGTCTACGGCTAAATCTAAAGTAAAAATTGGCTAATCATTCATCTGAGCATATAAAACCATGACCAAATTTTTTATCACAAGGCCTATTTTTGCCTCAGTTCTGTCCATCATCATTGTGTTGGCAGGTTTAGCTGCAGCGCTTAAATTGCCGATTGCGCAATACCCGCAGATTGCACCGCCCACTGTGTTGATTACTGCAACCTACCCAGGTGCCAGTGCCGATACATTATCTAAAACCGTTGCAGCACCAATTGAAGAACAATTAAGCGGAGTTGAAGGTTTGCTGTACTTTAACTCTAGTGCTGACTCAAGCGGTACATTAACGATTACTGCTACTTTTGAAATCGGCACCGATGTGAATCAGGCAACATTTAACGTGAGCAATCGTGTGAATATTGCGTTGCCGCGCTTGCCCGATGAAGTGCGTCGTACTGGTTTAGTCGTACAAAAACGGTCAAACGACATTTTGCTTGTAGTCATGTTGACCGATAAGCAGAAGAAATATGATCCACTGTATTTAAGTAACTACGCTACGCTTAATGTATTAGATGAGCTTAAACGTATTAACGGCGTAGGTGACGCGATTATTTTCGGTGCGCAAGATTACTCTATGCGTATTTGGTTAAAACCAGATCGCATGGCGCAGTTGGGCGTGACGACTACGGATATTGCCAATGCTATACAATCACAAAATGCCCAGTACGCGGCAGGTAAAATCGGTCAAGAGCCGTCACCTGATTCGCAACAGTTGGTTTATACCGTTACGGCTAAAGGCCGTTTAATTGACCCAAGTGAATTCGGTAACATTATTATTCGCGCTGAAGGTCCACGTGGTGTGCTTTACTTAAAAGATGTTGCACGTATTGAGTTGGGTTCGCAAACCTATAACGTGCGTACAGCGCTAGATGGCTTGCCAGGCGTGGGTATTCCTATCTTCTTGCAAACAGGTGCCAATGCACTTGATACTGCGCAAGCCGTTAAAGACAAAATGGATGAGCTAAAACAACGCTTTCCAGAAGGTGTAGATTGGGAAACGCCTTATGACACTAGCGACTTTGTTAAAGCATCGATAAAGGAAGTACTTAAGACGCTAGCTGAGGCCTTAGTATTAGTTGTGCTTGTAGTGTTTGTATTTTTACAAAGCTGGCGTGCTACTTTAATTCCGTTAATTGCGGTGCCGATTTCATTAGTCGGAACGTTTGCTGGTTTGTGGATATTTGGATTCTCCATCAATACTCTCACCTTATTCGCGATGGTACTTTCCATCGGAATCGTGGTTGATGATGCGATTGTAGTGCTAGAAAACGTTGAGCGACTGATGTCAGAAGAGAAATTGTCGCCGATTAAAGCGGCAGTTAAATCCATGGAACAGGTTTCAGGCGCTGTTGTGGCAATCGTGCTGGTGCTTTGTGCGGTATTTGTACCCGTGGCCTTCTTGGGCGGTATTGCAGGTGAAATGTATCGTCAGTTCGCGGTTACTGTCGCGGTGGCTGTGGTCATTTCAGGTATTGTTGCCTTAACATTAACGCCTGCATTGTGTGCAATCTTACTGAAATCTGTACATGAAGAATCTAAATTCTTCAGACCGTTTAATCGTGGTTTTGAGAAGTTAACGAATTTTTATACGAGTACAGTTAACTTAACTTTGCATCACAAAATTATTGGTACAGTTGTTTTTGTTGGCATCATTGCCCTCGTGGCGATTCTGCTCAGATCCGTACCAGGTAGTTTTGTACCAGCAGAAGATCAAGGTTATGTCGTTACTGCGGTGATTATGCCAGATGGTGCAACTTTGAGTCGCACCACTAAAACCACGGAAGCAGTGCGTACTGAAATTCATAAAGACTCTGCGGCTGCACACGAATTTTCTGTGTATGGTTTTGACTTGATTGGTGGTGGTAATAAAACCAGTGCAGCCACGATGTTTGTGCGTATGACCGATTGGGATAAACGCACAACTACAGCGGATGACATTGTTGGTAAATTATTTGGAATCGGTATGCAACAGCCAGATGGTATGGCGATTGCGTTTAACCCGCCTGCAATTCGTGGTTTAGGTAGTTCTGGTGGTTTTGAGTTATACCTACAAAGTCGTGGTGACTCCGATCCATTGCGTCTATCAACCGTCGTTAATAACTTTATGGACGCTTTGCGTAAAGAGCCGCGATTAACTGGCATTAACTCATTTTTCCGCCCAACTGTGCCGCAGTTATTTGTAGAAGTCGATGAAGCAAAAGCGATTTCGCAAGGCGTGCCAGTGGCAGACATCTATGCAACGCTGCAAAGTACGATGGGTTCTTTATATGTGAATGACTTCAATAAGTCTGGTCGTACTTATCGCGTGCAATTGCAAGCAGAGGCTGAATATCGCATGAAAGCCGAAGATTTAGGCAAAGTCTATGTGCGATCTAATACAGGAAAAATGGTACCTTTATCAGCGTTAAGTAAAGTGAGCAGTATCGTTGGCGCTGAACAACTAGAGCGTTACAACGGGTTGCTTTCTGCCAAAGTGATGGGTGGTGGCGCGCCTGGCGTGAGTTCTGGTGACACGATTAAAATGGTGGAAAAAATCGCGGCGGAAAACTTGCCTGAGAACTATCAAATTGCATGGACTGGCCAAGCATATCAAGAAAAACGGACTGGCTCAGCTGCGATTTTAGCTTTCGGCTTTGCCATCATTATGGTGTTCTTGATTCTTGCGGCGCAATTTGAAACTTGGGCATTGCCTCTAGCTGTGATTATGGCGGTGCCATTTGCCTTGGCTGGTGCGCTGTTAGCTGTGCTGGTGCGAGGTATGCCGAATGACATTTACTTCCAGATCGGACTCATTACGCTGGTTGGATTGGCGGCGAAAAATGCGATTTTGATCGTAGAATTTGCCAGCCAAAAAATGGAAGAGGGCATGCCTGTGGCACAAGCTGCGATTGAAGCCGCACGTTTAAGGTTTAGACCGATCGTGATGACATCGATGGCATTCGTATTAGGTATCGTACCGCTGGTTATTGCTACTGGTGCAGGTGCTGCAGCGCGTCGCAGTATGGGTACGGGTGTGTTCGGTGGCATGATGTTAGCAACGTTTGTGGCGACAATATTTATTCCACTATTCTTTACATGGTTAAGTAATACGCATGTGGATAGAAAACATCATGACAAAAACTTAGTAGATCACTCTAAGGAAACCGTGTGATGAGTACAAAAAATCGAATAACATCAGCAAGGCTTAGTTAATAAGCTCTGTCAATTAAGTATAAAAATTAGGTAAAAACTGTATGAAAAAACTAAGTTTATTGTTATTACTACTATTGTCTTCATGCGCATTGCTGGGGCCAGACTACAAACGCAGCGAAACGAATTTGCCTGCTACATTTAGTGAAACAGAATCGGGCGCGAGTGCTGATGCGTCTAATGCAGAAATTAAACAATGGTGGAAACATTACCAAGACGAAAAATTGAATGAATTAGTGGAGTTAAGTTTAAAAAACAACACGGATATTCAATTGGCCGTTGCGCGTATTGAAGAAGCCGATGCCAGTATGCGTGAAGTAGGGGCATCGTTATTTCCAGAAGTGAATTTGTCTGGTGCAGCGACACGTAGCAAAGTAACTGAATTAGGTGCTTTCCCTGTATTTATTTCGCCAATTCGTAACAATTACAATGTTGGATTAAGCACCAATTATGAAATAGATTTTTGGGGAAAAGTGCGGCGCGCAAAAGAGTCAGCCACTGCTGCTGCATTAGCTTCACGCTATTCAAAACAGACTGTTGAACTTTCATTGATTGGTTTAGTGAGCAGTAATTATTTGCAATTGCGCGGTATCGAAGCGCAAATTGCAGTGACGAAAGATAGCTTACGTAGTCGCACTGAATCATTAAGTTTAACGCAGCGCCGCCTTGCTGGTGGTATTGCAAGTAGTTTAGAAGTCAGCCAAGCAGAAGTCGGTGTGACGAATTTAGATGCACAATTAATCGAATTGAACCGTTTACGTGCATTAACTTTGCATCAATTAGCCGTGTTAACTGGTGTGTTGGATTTGAAATTGGATGAAACTAATCAAACTGCAGTGTTAGCGTTACCAATTCCACCAGTTCCGCCTGCAGGTTTGCCTTCTGCATTGCTTGAAAATCGTCCGGATATTCGTCAGGCAGAGCAAACATTAATTGCGCAAAATGCACAAATTGGCGTTGCCAAAGCAGCTTTGTATCCAAGTATTAGCTTAACCGGTAGTTACGGCGGTGAAAGTTTAGAGCTTGGTGATATATTGAAATCAGGCGCACGCATTTGGACACTTGGTTTGGGATTAGATTTGCCTATTTTCGATGCTGGCAGACGTAGAGCCCGTGTTGATCAAGCGACTGCGATTCAAAAACAAGCTTTAGCGCAATATCAAACAACTATTCAAAATGCGTTTAGAGAAGTGAATGATGCGCTGGTGACAAGACGCTTAAATGTAGAACGCGAGCAAAGTTTGGCAGCAAGCGAAGTTTCTGCAAAAAAAGCGTTAACTGTCGCTGAAAATCGCTATAAAGCTGGTTATTCTGCTTATTTAGAAGTATTAGATGCGCAACGTGTACACAATGATGCTGCTTTAGCAAAAGTACAAGCGAGACAAGCGAGTAGTTTAGCAACGGTTGAATTATTTAAAGTGTTGGGTGGCGATTGGCGCGGTGATGCTCAAGTAGATGCCAGTGCAGAATCAACTACAAAACCAGCTAATACAGCTGAAACGGTTAAATAGTCAGTAAAGACAAAGCTAAAACGGGAAAGCGACTTTTACCCAATCGTCGCGTGATTCAATCGGCTCACCTAATTTAAGATGTTTAGGTGAGCCAGAAATATTCACCGCATAAGGTGTGTTAGGTCGATAGTGGATTTTGGGCAATATCAAAGTCGATATACTGGATAATCCTGCTTCAATCGGCAAGTAAATCCCTGAAAATAATCCGATGTCGATTGGGCTTGACTGTTTTGCAGTCATCATTTCTGACACGGTATCTGAAAAAGATTCATCCGGGCTTAACTGTCGTAATTGCACCCAATTCGGGTAGCGTGACATGATTTCGATGCCAACTTTAAGCTGATTGCCAGTTGTTGGCTTTACGCCCCTGATAATGCCGATGACGATTTCGCTTGGATCATCATCCATCAGCAAGCCAATTAATTTGTCTGGTCTAGCTAAAATATTGGCATATTTATTCACTCTTGTGCCCAAACCATGCGGACTTTCATCCGTCACAATCCATGTATCCAGCGAACCACTATTTAATCCTAAGCCAGTAGATTGCGTTAAAACAGTATGGCCACGCAATCGTTCATCAAACGATTTCCCGTCACGTGATAAACGTAAACCGCTGTTAATTTGATTAGCTTGCAATACTTGATTGCAGATATTCAAAATGCCTGAATTGACTTTAGCCGTTTTTGATGTCGCTTGCCGTTCTTCTTTACGCCGCTGTCTCACATAATGTGTTTTAGTCCACTCTGCAAATATAATGTTTAAAGTGCTATTCAATCTTTTCGCATGATCAATTTTTGCTAGTTTTAAACTATCTGGAATTTCACCGCGATCAGTCACAGTCAACGCAGTGGTGATTTGTTTTTCTAGCTCATCTAATTCCCAATAACGACATTGTTCATTCGCTTCAAAGTTACGCATGCGTTTGGCTGCGACATCCTTTTCTAGGTCGATATAAAATAAATATTGTTCAGGCGTATCGTTTTTACTGATATGCGCGCGTGTTAACCAAGCCGCCAATACGCGATAAGCAATATCCACTTGCTGCTTATTTAGATTGGTTTGTACCAGCTGCCCTAACATGCATATTTGTACAAAATACGCAGACAACGTAGTGGAAGGTGATAGCTTAAATAGCGCAACTGGAATATATAATAATGCTTGCTGACTAGCAATCCGGTACAACATGTAAATCTGAATCCACATTTTTGTCGGTGGATTTGCTTGCGTCAACATACGCCATTTCATCATATTCATTGCAGCAAATATTGCTCTGCCGATGATGATCACGGGCATATTATTTTCTAACTTAAACTTGCTGGGGTTAATGACTTTTTCTATGATTTTTAGATGTGCAATATAGGATTGGCGGCAATAGCTGTAGCACGCTTCTGAAATATTGACTTCCAGTTCAGGCTTTAAATTCTCTACCTGCACAAATTGCGACGATATCTTTTCCAAGCGCGCGAAATTAACATCTTCAAGCGTAATCATTAAATCGAGTAGCGCGCCATAATCCATCGTTTCATCGGATTGCATTTGCGCGATAATCACTGCAAGTTGTTGATAGCTAAACTTTAATGCGGCAATATCTTCCATTTCAGCAAGGTCATCAACCCAGGCAAATGGTGCTTGGGGCTTTTTGCTAATGGCGTTACCAAATAATTGTCCGATAAAATTTTTCATTTAGCTTGCAGGTGTTAATTGTATCTTTAGAGCATTATTCTAATATATTTAATTAAAATATAATAATAAATCATTGAATAATCAAGAGTTATTTAAAAGTTAACCATTAAAAACTAGTGAAAAAGTAATCTAATATAAAAATCAAAAAACAGCCTTTAAAAAGAGCAACTTGGTTGCATGATAGAATAGCGTTTTTCAATCAAATAATTCAACACATGAACGTTCGTACTCGTTTTGCCCCAAGCCCCACTGGTTTTTTACATATTGGCGGTGCGCGCACTGCGCTATTTTCTTGGGCTTATGCTAAAAAAAATGCTGGCCAATTTATCTTACGTATTGAAGATACGGATGTAGAACGCAGCACGCCAGAAGCGGTGCAAGCGATTTTAGATGGCATGCATTGGCTGGGTTTAGATTACGATGAAGGTCCTTTTTATCAGATGCAACGCATGGATACTTATAAAAAAGTGATTCAAAGTATGTTAGATAAAGGCACTGCTTATTACTGTTATAGCAGTAAAGAAGAGTTGGAAGTTTTACGCGAAAGCCAAATGCAGCAAGGCTTAAAGCCGCGTTATGATGGTAAATGGCGGCCAGAAGGAGGTAAAAATTTACCTACAATCCCAACGAATATTCCACCAGTCGTGCGTTTTAAAAATCCGCAAACAGGCGTTGTTGCTTGGGACGATTTAGTGAAAGGCAAAATTGAAATCGCCAATAGTGAATTGGATGATTTGATTATTGCGCGTGCCGATGGCACGCCAACCTATAATTTTTGCGTAGTGGTAGACGATTATGAAATGGGTATCACGCAAGTGATTCGCGGTGATGACCACGTGAACAATACGCCGCGTCAAATCAATATGCTGAATGCTTTAGGGGCAACGGTTCCGCAATATGCGCATTTGTCGATGATATTGGGCGATGATGGCCAAAAACTCTCTAAGCGTCATGGTGCAGTGAGCGTGATGCAATACCATGAAGATGGCTATTTAAAAGAAGCGATTTTGAATTATCTGGCGCGTCTTGGTTGGAGTCATGGCGATGCGGAAATATTCAATATGCAACAATTTTGCGAATGGTTTGATTTGGATCACATTACGCCATCTGCCGCGCAATTTAATACCGAAAAACTCAATTGGTTAAATGCACATTACATTAAAGAGTCTAATATAGGTGCGCTTGCTGTCGATATAAAAGCCCGGCTAGCAAAGCTAAATGTTAATGTTTTAGCAACGCCAGATTTAAAAGCGGTATTAAACTTATATCGTGAGCGCGCGAATAATTTGAATCAATTAGCTGCGGATATTGCTTATTTTTATGTGCTACCACAAGCAAATGCAGCAGATGTTGAAAAACATATTACGCTTGAGATTCAACCTATCTTAAAAGTACTGGCTGAAAAGTTGGCTAAAATCGAATGGTCTGCGGAAGCGATTCATCACGCGATTAATGAAGTTGTGACCGAAAATCAACTCAAGTTTCCTAAAATAGCCATGCCATTGCGTGTAATGCTGACGGGCATTGCACAATCGCCAAGTATTGACCAAGTAATGGCGTTGTTGGGCCAAAAAGAGACCTTAGCTAGAATAAGTAACATTTTAAATTAAATCATTGAAAGTAATGTTAACGTTATTAAAGTAGCATTAAATGAATGCTTTAACGATTTACGCAAAATTGTGCGTTTTTGCTATTGAAATGCGAACAAAAAGTCACAATACTAATCATACGCATGGCAGTTTTAGCTTTTTCTCAAAGCTACTCCACATTATTACAACTAAAAGGAGCAAAATATGAATAACAAAGGACAAATGCTGCAGGATCCATTTTTAAATGCCCTCAGAAAAGAGCATGTACAAGTTTCAATTTACTTGGTAAATGGTATTAAATTACAAGGCCAAGTAGATTCATTCGACCAATACGTGATCCTATTAAAAAACACTGTTACCCAAATGGTGTACAAACACGCAATCTCTACGATTGTACCAGCACGTGCGGTGAGCATGGCGCTACCAGATCAGACAGAAGAGTAAAGTTTGGCAATTAAACCCTCCGGTTACGGCGAAAATACCCTAGCAAATCCAACGACTCTAACAGCGCCATCAGATGGTGGCGTTGTTTTAGTGAGTATCGATTTCGGCGAACCAGATTATGCAGAAAGTTTGCATGAACTGCGTCAGTTAGTTGTCTCTGCAAAAATGCAAGTGCGCGCCACGGTTGAAGGCAAGCGCAGCATTCCCGATGCAAAATTGTTTATTGGCAGCGGAAAAGCCGATGAATTAAAGCAGATATTAGAAGCCAGTGAAACAACTTTGGTGGCTTTTAATCATGATTTAAGTCCTTCTCAACAGCGTAATTTAGAACGTTTATTGCAAGCCAAAGTGCTTGATAGAACGGGTCTAATTCTAGATATTTTTGCGCAACGTGCGCAAAGTCATGAAGGTAAATTACAGATTGAGCTTGCTCAACTAGAGCATTTATCTACTAGGCTTGTACGCGGCTGGACGCACTTAGAGCGGCAAAAAGGCGGGATTGGCGTTCGTGGTGGTCCTGGTGAAACACAGTTGGAGTTAGATCGTCGTATGTTACGCGTACGCGTTAAACAATTGCGCGAAAAGCTGGATAAGCTCAAATTACAACGTGGCATGCAACGGCGTGCACGTAAACGTTCTAGCTTAATGACGGTTTCGTTAGTCGGTTATACCAATGCAGGAAAATCTACGTTATTTAATCGGTTAACTCAATCTGGCGTTTATGCGGCAGATCAGTTGTTTGCCACGTTGGATACTACTTCACGCAAAATGTATCTGGGTGAAGATTACCATTCAGGTGGCGGCTCATTGGTAATTTCCGATACGGTTGGTTTTATCAAACATTTACCAACGACACTGATTGAGGCATTCGGCGCAACTTTAGAAGAAGCGGTGCAAGCGGATTTGCTATTGCATATCGTTGATGTTGCCAGCACGAATCGCGATGCGCAGATTGCACAAGTTAATTTAGTTCTGCAAGAAATCGGCGCATCAAAAGTGCCACAAATTTTAGTGTTAAATCAAATCGATAAGCTAGATATGCCAGCAGATTTGATTCGCGATGAATATGGTAACATTTCAAAAGTGAGTATTTCAGCGTTTAGCGGCGCTGGAATCGATTATTTGAAATTAGCATTAACTGAGCATCAGCAACGTTTAAGGCGCCAGAGCACAGAAGAAAGTGCTTACGTTTAACGCTAGTTTTAATAAGTGTGAATGCGTATTCGTATTTCTAAATGCAATGTTGTCTTTTGCAATAATATTTAAATGTATGTGGAGTAATGAATGATTAAGTTTCCTGGATTTGGCCAAAATAATAACGAAGGCCCGCCTGATTTAGACAAGATATTGGGTGATTTAAACCAAAAAGTAAGTAATCTTTTTGGTAAAAAAGGCAGCGGCAATAATAATACGCCATCGACAAAAAAAGACTTTGATGTCCCTGTGTTGCCAGTCGTCGCAGTGATTGCTGCCATTTGGTTAGCGACTGGTTTTTACATTGTCGATCAAGGTTCACTTGGTGTTGTACAACGTTTTGGTAAATATAATGAAACCACGGAAACTGGTCCGCGCTGGCATTGGCCGTATCCATTTGAGTCGGTTACAGTGGTTAACATGGAGCAAGTGCGTCGTTTAGAAGTGGGTTATAGAAGCAATGGCGAAGGTGTTGGTGGCAAAACCAAGCAACCTAAAGAAGCCTTGATGCTGACCGAAGATGAAAATATTATTAATCTGCAATTTGCCGTGCAATATAACCTTAAAAACGCCAAAGATTATCTATTCAATAATCGCGATACAGATGCGGCGGTAATGTCTGCTGCAGAAACGGCTATTCGCGAAGTTGTCGGTAAAAACAAGTTGGACGATTTGCTGCAAAAAGGTTTGGCTGATACTTCAGAACGTATGCAATCGATTTTAGACAGTTATCAAACTGGCGTAAAAATCACCAGCGTATCCTTACAAAGTGCGCAACCGCCAGAGCAAGTGCAAGAAGCATTTGAGGATGTGAACCGCGCCAATCAAGATTATCAGCGTTTTATTAACGAAGGCCAAGCTTACGCAAATGATGTGATTCCAAAGGCACGTGGTAATGCGTCGCGCTTAAGTGCAGAAGCTGCTGGTTACCAATTAAAAGTTCAAAATGAAGCAATCGGTAATGCCAGCCGTTTTGAACAAATTTTAACGCAATACGCAAAAGCGCCAGAAGTGACGCGCCAGCGTTTGTATTTGGATGCGCAAGAGCAAATTATGTCTAGCACCAGTAAAGTGATTGTGGATCAGCCAGGCGGTAATAGTTTATTGTATTTGCCGTTAGATAAACTCATGTCAACTACTGCGCCATCCGCAACAACTCCAGTAACAATTAATGTGGAGACTAAAGATAATCAAGCCAGTGTTGTTGATGACTCGCATGAATTAACGCGCGATCGTCAAGGTCGTTAATCAATAAAAATGCGCAATTGTTTAGATAGAGCGCGTGAATGATTAAATTTAAAAGTTAAGAGAATATTAAGATGAAAAATATAGGTACATTTTTAATTGGCTTGTTTGCAGCGCTGGTCATACTGAGCATGTCTTTTTTTACAGTAGATCAACGTGAATATGCGTTGGTTTTCCGATTAGGTGAAATCGTGTCGGTTAAAAAAGAGCCAGGACTTTATTTTAAAGTGCCGCTTGTTGACGATTTGAAGAAATTTGATAAACGCATCATCACTTTGGATTGGGAAGAACCTGCTAAATTCAATACCAGCGAAAACAAATACATGATGGTCGATTCATTTGTGAAATGGCGCATTATTGACCCAGCTAAATATTATGTTTCTATCAAAGAAGGTGGCGAAGCTGCTGCTGAAGATAGACTTTCTAAAGTCGTTAATGCTGGATTTCGTGCAGAATTTGGTAAGCGTACCGTGCATGATGTGATTGCTGGCGAACGTACTGCGATTATGGATAATTTGCGCAAACGTGCCGATGCCGAAGCGCGTCAAATTGGTATTGAAGTGGTCGATGTGCGTTTGAAACGGGTTGATTATTCTGAAGAAATCAGCAAATCTGTGTTCGACCGTATGATTGCAGAACGTAAACGTATTGCCAATCAGCTACGTTCTGAAGGTTCTGCTGCATCTGAAAAAATTCGTGCTGATGCAGATAAACAACGTGAAGTAATTATTGCGGAAGCCTTTAGAGATGCACAGAAAATGAAAGGTGAGGGCGATGCAAAAGCGGCAGAAATTTACTCTAATGCTTATGGCAAAAATCCTGAATTCTATGCATTTTATCGTAGCCAAGAAGCCTACAAAAACAGCTTCAAAAGTAAATCAGATGTCATGGTCTTAGATCCTAAATCTGATTTCTTTAAATATATGCGCAGTGCTGGTGGTAAATAATTAGCAGGCAATTAGTAAATCAATTATCAATTTAATTATTACTATAATTTTAGCGTTAAGTTAACACTTAAATGAACACAACTTTATTGATGGCGCTAGGGTTGATGCTGGTTTTAGAAGGTGTGTTGCCTTTAATAGCGCCACAATCTTGGCGCGAAACTTTTAAACGTATGATTGAGTTTAATAATGGTCAACTGCGTTTTATTGGTTTGTTTTCCATTTTGGGCGGATTGTTGCTGATTTATTTAAGTCGCTAATCGCTTTTGTTTTTCAGCGGCTAAATTTTTCTACATAAGTTAGATTTTTAATTAGTCTCTTAGCCCAATTTGCCAAGTCCAAAATCAATTCAATCGTTTATCTTGTATAATATTAGCTATGCGAAATTGGTTACTCCCCGAATATATTGAAGATGTGTTGCCCGCTGAGGCAGCGCGATTAGAGTCTTTACGCCGTCAACTATTGGATTTATTCAAGGTGCACGGTTACCAATATATCATCCCGCCGACTCTTGAATATTTAGAATCGTTAATCACTGGCACGGGCCATGATCTGGATTTAGCGACATTTAAAGTAGTGGATCAGTTAACTGGTCGCCTAATGGGCATCCGTGCAGATATGACGCCGCAAGCTGCACGTATTGATGCACATATGCTCAATCATCAAGGGGTTTCTCGACTTTGTTATGCAGGTACGGTTTTGCGCACTAAACCAGATGGTTTGGCGCATACGCGTGAGCCACTACAATTAGGCGCGGAACTGTTTGGTCATGCAGGCATTGAGAGCGATATCGAAATCCATCGCTTGATGATTAAAGCCTTACAAACATTAGGTTTGAAAGAACTGCACATTGATTTTAGCCATGTGGCGATATTTGAAAGCTTGGTTAAAGCGGGAGATATAAACGCCAATTTAGAGCAAGCTTTGTATGCAGCTTTGCAAAGTAAGGACAAAGCCGGCGTAGCGTTGTTAGCGGTTAATTTAGATAGCAGAGTCAAGCAGGCATTAATGGATTTAACCGATTTGAATGGTGATGTGAGCGTGCTGCAAAAAGCAGAACAGCAATTGCCAAAATTGCCCGCGATAAGCAAAGCATTAGCAGATTTACGTATTGTCGCAAGCCAATTAAATGATTTAAATGTGAATGTATCGTTCGATTTAAGCGAGCTGCGTGGTTATCATTATCACAGCGGTATTGTGTTTGCGGCCTATGCAAAAGGTTATACAGGGCCGATTGCATTGGGCGGACGTTATGATGAAGTCGGACTGGTTTTTGGTCGTGCTCGTCCCGCGACAGGTTTTAGTTTGGATTTGCGCGGTGCGGTCACGGCATTAACTCCCGCAGTTACCTCAAAAGCGATTCTTGCTCCAGCTGGCGAAGATAAAATGTTGCTGAGTGCGATTGAAACATTGCGTGCAGACGGTCAAATCGTGATACAGACATTACCAAATTCAACCAGTAATATTGTTGAGATGAGTTGCGATAAGCAGTTGGTTTACAGCAGTAATCAATGGCAAATTGAACCCTTAAAACAAGTTCAGCCTTTACAGTAATTACCTCATTCATATTTCAGTAGAAAATAGTTAAGTTAAAGTTATGGCGCAAAATAGTGTAAAAAATCCTGCAAAAAACGTGGTTGTGATCGGCACACAATGGGGCGATGAAGGTAAAGGTAAGATTGTTGATTGGCTGACTGACCATGCGCAAGGCGTAGTGCGCTTTCAAGGTGGACATAATGCCGGCCATACATTGGTTGTCGGACAAGGTAGTGATCAACGCGTATACAAACTGAATCTTGTGCCGTCAGGCATCGTACGTGCAGGTGTGAACTGCTATATCGGCAACGGCGTTGTGTTGGATGCTGGACATTTGTTGAGCGAGATTGTTGCCTTGGAAAAAGATGGTTTAGAAGTTAAAAGCCGCTTAAAAGTTAGTCCAGGCTGCCCGCTGATTTTAAGTCATCACGTGGCTTTAGATACAGCGCGTGAAGCAAAACGTACGATTAAAATCGGCACAACAGGCAAAGGTATTGGCCCAACTTACGAAGACAAAGTAGCTCGCCGTGCGTTGCGCGTTTATGATTTATTTTATCCAGAGCGTTTTGCAGAAAAATTGCGCGAAGTAATGGATTACCACAACTTTGTATTAACCAACTATCTTGGTTCGCAAGCGGTTGATTTTAATCAGCAATATGATGCAAGTATGGCGCATGCGGTTGCATTAAAACCGATGATTGCAGATATTTCAGCTGAGCTATACACAGCAAATGCTAGAGGCGAAAATCTACTATTTGAAGGTGCGCAAGGCACATTGCTTGACATCGATCATGGCACTTATCCTTATGTAACTTCAAGCAACTGTATTGCGGGACAAGCTTCTGCGGGTACTGGTGTCGGTGCTAATATGTTGCATTATGTGCTCGGCATCACCAAAGCTTACACCACACGTGTGGGTGGCGGTCCTTTCCCAAGTGAATTGGATATTGAAACCGAAGGTGTACCAGGTTATCAAATGTCCAATAAAGGTCAAGAAATTGGCACTGTGACTAAACGTAAACGTCGCTGTGGCTGGTTTGACGCTGCGGCACTGCGTCGTTCTGCGCGAATTAATGGTTTAACCGGTTTATGTATCACCAAACTGGATGTTTTAGATGGTATTGAAACTTTAGATATTTGTACTGGCTATGAGTTAGATGGAAAATTAGTGGATATGCTGCCAGTTGGTGCAGATGATGTCGCGCGTTGCAAGCCGATTTATGAAACAGTTGATGGCTGGCAAGCCAATACATTTGGCGTCAAAACTTGGGATGGCTTGCCTAAAAATGCGCAACATTATCTTAAACGCTTGGAAGCTTTATGTGGTGTGCCGATTGCCATCGTATCAACAGGCCCAGAGCGCGATGAGACGATTATTATTGAGCATCCTTTTGCCTAAATGCAAACTTAATCAATGCAAATAAGGCGATTAGCTTGGGCGATTACAGGTTCTGGTCATTATCTACGGGAATGCTTAGATGTTTTACAGGCGTTCAAAAATCAAAATTTAACGCCTGTTGATATTTTCTTAAGCAAAGCTGCTGCCGAAATTATTAAGCAATATGGTTTTCAGACGCAATTAGAAGCATCAGGTCATCGTGTTTTTCAAGATAAAACTGCTAGCAGTATTCCCGTTGAATTTTTCTATCAAGGTCAATATCACACACTCGTGATTGCGCCAGCAACATCTAATACGGTTGCCAAAATGGCCTATGGTTTTTCCGATAGTTTAGTCACGAACCTATATGCGCAAGCGGGAAAAACGCGTGTAACGAGTATTGTGTTTGCTTGCGATACCATTCCAGCGCTAGGTGATGCATTTATAGAATCTGAAGCACCACGCGAAAATATCGTCAAAGTTTTTCCACGTCAAATTGATTTAGACAATGTTGCCAAGTTGTCGCAATTTGAATTAACACAAGTGGTGGATAGCATTGAGTCGCTTGAAGAGTCTATTTATAAGCGTTTGAATGCGGTTTCAATCAAATAATCTAGCGTTTAAATGAAACCCAGCAAGCCAGAGAATCTACTTTTTGTCACCGGAAAACTGGCGGAAAAAAGCTTGAATAAAGTCTTGCAAACTATCCAAACGGATACCAAAACGCCACAATTCAAATATCGCATTGAGCAAATTGGCGTTTCGGTTGCTGCCTTGATGACGCCAGACTTAATCGCGCGCAGATTAAAAGATATTGGTAATGCAGACAAAGTAATTTTGCCCGGATTATGTCAAGGCGATTTGACCGCACTGCAAGCGCAATATGGCGTGCCGATTGAGCGCGGACCAGCGGATTTAAAAGATTTACCGCAATACTTTGGCAACAAAGGTATTGCACCAGACTTAACTCAATATTCAGTGCAAATTTTTGCCGAAATCGTGGATGCGCCTGATTTAAGCGTAGATGCGATATTAAAAAAAGCGCTGCGATTTCAAGCACAGGGCGCGAATGTGATTGATTTGGGTTGTTTGCCAGGCAAATCATTTCTGCATTTAAAAGATGCGATTCAAACGCTTAAATCAGTTGGACTTAAAGTGAGTGTTGATTCTATGCATGCCGATGATTTGTTATTGGCTGGAAAATCTGGCGCAGATTACCTGTTAAGTTTGACTGAACACACACTTTGGATTGCCGATGAAGTTGCGGCTACACCGATTCTGATTCCTGCCAAGCCGGGCAATATGGCGTCGCTTTATCGTGCGATTGAACATTGTCTTAAACACAATAAACCGTTTATTGCAGATGCGATTTTAGATCCCATTCATTTTGGCTTGGCTGATTCGATTGTGCGCTATCACAAACTGCGTAAAAAATATCCGCACATTCAAATAATGATGGGCGTTGGCAATTTAACGGAATTAACCGACGCAGATACCACCGGTATTAATGCGATTTTGTTTGGCTTGATTAGTGAATTGAATATTCAAGCGGTTTTAGCTACTTCTGTGAGCGCGCATGCAGTTAATGCAATTGCCGAAGCGGATAATGCGCGCCGCGTGATGTATCGCGCAAAACTGGATGACAGATTGCCGCGTGGCTACAGCAATGGTTTGCTTGGACTGCATGATAGAAAACCTTTTCCTTATAATAAAGAAGAAATTGGCGAAATTGCTGCACAAATCAAAGATCCTAGTTTCAGGATTATGGTGAGTGAAGCGGGCGTACATGTCTATAATCGCGATGGGTTACAGCAGGATATTGACCCGTTCGCGTTTTACCCTAATTTAGGCGTGCAAAATGATGCCTCGCATGCATTTTATTTGGGTGTGGAACTGGCAAGAGCGCAAATTGCTTGGCAATTGAAAAAGCGTTATGTGCAGGATGAAGCGCTTAATTGGGGTATTTCGAGTTTGGTAGAAAAAGCAGATGACAGAAAAAGTCACCGCGAAGCTTCTTTAAAAGAAAAACGCCAAGAAAAATTAAAAGACAACAAAGAGTTACAACAAAAAATATAAAAATAAATACTAGGAAAAACAAAAAAGTCCAAATAATGATTTTCGAAACCATTATCACCACGATTAACCCAGAGGCGGAACCGCATGTGACGCCTTTTGGTGTACGCTATGAAGGCGAAAATGTGGTCATTTCCCCTTACAAACCATCGACAACTTTAAGCAATATATTAGCCACTAAGCATGCTGTAATGAATTTAACCGACGATGTGCGCGTTTTCGCTGCCGCGCTAACTAATCGACAAGCTTGGCAATTATTGCCTGCTAATAAGGTGAATGGTTTTAGACTGAAAAACTGTCTTGAACATGTAGAGTTGGCGTTAATTGAAGTGCGTGACGATGCTGTTAGACCGCAGCTGGTGATGCAGAGAATATACACACAACATCATCAAGTGTTTAATGGTTTTAATCGCGCGCAGGCAGCGGTAATAGAGCTTGCGGTTTTAGTGAGCCGCTTGCACATGTTGCCAACAGTAAAAATACAAGCCGAAATGCAATATCTGCAAATTGCAATCGACAAAACCGCAGGTGAAAATGAACTGCAGGCTTGGGGTTGGTTGGTGGAGAAAGTAAGCCAATTTTACGCGCAGTCAAATACTAGAAAAGACAAATGACACAGCTACTGATTAGCGTTAAGAATGTTGAAGAGGCTTTAATTACATTAGCGTGTGGCGTGGATATTATTGATTTAAAAGATCCGAATATTGGCGCTTTAGGCGCGCTGGATATAAATACTAGTCGAGAAATTTTACAAAAAATTCATCAATCTAAACAGTTAACTCGCATACAAAATTTGCCATTTACCAGCGCCACAGTGGGTGAATCACATGCAAATATAACAGAGCTGATAAAAGCCGTTGATGCAAGAATCAAAATAGGCGTCGATATTATTAAAATATCCGTGTCTAGTTTATTGAGTGAGGTAGGTTCTATTTTGGATGCTGAGCTAATGGCTAATATTACTTCATCCAAACAGGTTAAGTTTATAGCCGTATTTTTCGCAGATCAGCCTATTGATTTAACTTTGCTTGAAAAGCTAAAAAGTCATGGCTTTTATGGCGCCATGATTGACACCCATGAAAAGCAGAAAAATTTGCTGGAAATTTGCACTTTATCGACTTTACAAATGTTTACACAAATTTGTCAAAAAAATGACTTAAAATCTGGTTTAGCTGGATCATTAAAACCACAACATGTAGGAGCTTTGGCTACTATCAGCCCATCCTATATTGGTTTTAGAGGCGGCGTATGCACGGAAGGCGTTCGAAAGAGCAGCTTAATGCAAAGTAAAGTAGTAAATGTGCAAGCAATGTTGCAAGAACACAACAAAATCAAAGTTAGCGTGTAGTTAAGCATGCCTTTAGCGTTGCATAGTTAAGGTGGTTTAAGTATAGTTCGTGTGTGGACGTCAGTATGTTTGTTTTTAACTAGGAGTTTAATAATGAAAAAGAATTTAGTTGGTCTAGCTGTTGCAGCTACACTTAGTTTAACTGCTCTAGCAGTTTCTGCAGAAGATTTATACCGTGGTGCTTGGTATGCAGTACCAGGTGTTACTTATTTACACCCAGATAGCGACTTAGAAGCCGACAATGGTGTACATGGTGGCTTTATCAGCATTGGTAAAGAATTAAGCCCAAGCTGGGATTTACAAGGTCGTTTAGGTTATAACCGTGCTGATGAAGATACTGGTATTGCTGGTGCTAGCGGTAAATACAAACAAACTACATTGGGTTTAGACGCATTGTATATGTTCAGTCGTGAAAAATTCCGTCCATTCTTACTTGCTGGTGTTGGCGCAGCTCGTAACAACGTAGACTACTCAGGTGTAGGTATTGGCGACAAAACTAAAACATCTTTACTAGCTAATGTGGGTTTGGGTGCTCAGTATCTATTTAATGATAAGTTTGGTTTACAGGCTGATTTACGTCATCAGTGGAGCAGATTAGATGCTAAATCATCAACAAACAATTTTGATGCAGACAAAACAATTGGCAACACATTGTTCAACGTAGGTGCTATTTTCCGTTTCGGTGCTCCAGCAGTAGTTGTTGCTGATGCAGCTCCAGAACCAGCTCCAATTGCTGCAGCAGAACCAGCACCAGAACCAGTTGCAGCTTGTGTACCACAAACTGAAACAATTACTGTTGAAGCAGAAAAATTATTCGGTTTTGATAAAGCAAATATCAATGATGAAGGCAAGGCTGCTTTAGATGAAGCTGCTGCAAAAATCAAAGCAAACCCTGTTATCAATGCAGTGATTGTAACTGGTCACACTGATCGTATTGGTACAGATGCTTACAACCAAAAACTATCAGAGCGTCGTGCTGCACAAGTTAAAGAATACTTGACTGCACAAGGTGTTGATCAGTCTATTATCCAAACAATCGGTAAAGGCGAGTCAGAGCCAGTTGTTCAGTGCGTTGGCAACAAGAAAACTAAATCTTTAGTTTCTTGCTTAAATCCTAACCGTCGTGTTACGATTCAAGCTGAAGGTAAAAAAGAAGTTGGTTGCAACTAAGATTTAATTCTTAAACTTAGAGCACATTAATTAAATTTTAATTAAGTAAAAAGCCCCGCAATGCGGGGCTTTTTATTGCCTGATATTATTGCTTAGTATTTATAAAAAATTGATATTTATAGACTGCCATTAGTTGTCAGTTAATTTAATGTGATCAATTTATCGGGAAAATTTGTCGTTATAATAGTCGCATGAAACAATCTGTTGATTTAATTATTGAAGCACGCTGGTTGCTACCAATTATTCCGCGTAATAAGCTATTAGAAAATCAAGCTGTAGTAATCCTGTCTGGAAAAATCATTGATATTTGTGGTTTTAATGAAGCTAATCAACAATATGAACCTCAAGAGCGTGTTCAACTAGGTGAACATATATTGATGCCAGGTTTGATCAATTTACATGCGCATGCTGCAATGAACTTAATGCGTGGATTAGCCGATGATTTACCGTTAATGCCATGGCTAGAACAGCATATTTGGCCTGCGGAACAAAAGCTGTTGTCAGCCAGTTTTGTTTACGACGGTACGCTATTAGCATGTGCGGAAATGCTAAGTGGCGGTATAACAACATTTAGTGATATGTATTTTTATCCAGAAGCGGCGGCAGAGGCAAGTATTAAAATTGGCATGCGTGCTAATTTGGGGTTGGTGGTGCTGGAGTTTGCTACCAAATATGCGAATGGTGCTGAAAGTTATATAGACAAAGGCACACAAGCGCGCGATTCTTTTAAAAATGAATCGCTTATTACATTCAGTTTTGCGCCACATGCGCCTTACACGGTAAGCGACGCAACATTCGAGCAAATTAATACCTTAAGTGCGCAGCTTAATATCGGGTTGCACACACATTTGCATGAAACTTTAGCGGAAATTACGCAAAGTGAACAAGCTTACGGCATGCGTCCGTTAGCACGTTTGGCCAAGCTTGGTCTGTTAGATGCAGCAACAACTTTTGCTCATTGTGTGCATTTAAACGATATTGAAATACAATTATTGGCGGAAAATGGCTGCAGTATTGCGCATTGTCCTACTTCAAACCTCAAATTAGGTTCTGGCATTGCACCGATTGCCGATTGCGCAGTGCAGGGTATTAACATTGGATTAGGCACGGATAGTGCAGCCAGCAATAATCGATTGGATCTGTTTGCAGAGATGCGACTTGCAGCTTTGCTGGCAAAAGGCTCTAACCATGATGCGACGGCTATTTCAGCTTATCAAGCTTTAGAAATGGCAACCATTAATGGCGCAAAAGCATTGGGATTAGATGAACAGATTGGCTCGATTGAGATTGGTAAACTGGCTGATTTAACGGCGGTGAAGTTAAGTGATATCAACATGCAACCATGCTTTGACCCTATATCGCATTTAGTTTATGTGGCAGGTCGTGAACAAGTGAGTCACGTTTGGGTGAATGGCGATTTAAAGTATTACAAACCGAACAGTAGTGAAGGTGTCTACAGTCACGCTGAGCCGCAAGAGTTGATAGAGATTGTTGCTAAGTGGCAAAACAAAGTGGCAGAATTTAAAGCGACTTCGCAAGAATCTTTACTTAACTCATAACTGTCCATTAATCTTGAGTCATTAATTAAATAAGCGAATTTTTATGTCTAATTACGATACTGCCGAACTAAATAAATTTAGTGAATTAGCCCATAAATGGTGGGATAAGACCAGTGAGTTTAAGCCTTTGCACGACATTAACCCTTTACGTTTGAACTACGTTGACCAAGCGGTTTCTTTAGCAGGAAAAACAGTATTGGATGTAGGTTGTGGCGGCGGTATCTTAAGTGAATCAATGGCAGAAAAGGGCGCGATTGTTACTGGGATCGATTTAGGCGAAAAAGCGCTTAAAGTCGCGCAATTGCACAGCTTGGAAACAGGTATAAATGTCAATTATAGACTAGTGGCGGTTGAGCAATTGGCAGAAGAAGTGCCTGCGAGTTTTGATGTGATTACTTGCCTTGAAATGTTGGAGCACGTGCCAAACCCGGCCAGTATTGTGCAAGCCTGCGCAAAACTGGTTAAGCCTGGCGGACATGTGTTTTTCTCTACCATTAACCGCAATGCAAAAGCCTACGTGTTTGCTGTTATTGGAGCAGAGTATGTGTTGAATATGTTACCAAAAGGCACGCATGATTATGCTAAATTTCTTAAGCCTTCTGAACTGGCTGGCTATATTAGAAATACGGATCTCACGTTGCAACACCAAATTGGCATGAGTTATAACCCCATCACAAAACGCTATTGGTTAGATGATGATGTTTCTGTTAATTACATGATGTACACCATTAAAACTAAATAGGTTATTGAATTGATTCACACAGTTTTGTTTGATTTAGACGGTACGCTTGTCGATACCGCACCAGACCTTGGTCATGCGCTGAACATTCAGCTTGCTAGACATGGCAAATCAACTTTAAGCGATACAGTCATTCGACCTTTCGCATCACACGGTTCACGCGGGTTGATTGGTTTGGGTTTCGGCATTACGCCTGCTGATAGCTGTTTTTTAGCATTGCGTGATGAGTATCTAAGTATTTATGACAGCGTATTTTTGCGTAGCCCTGTTTTTTTAGAAGGCATTGCAGATTTATTGCAAGTGATTGAAAATAAATCCATCAAATGGGGAATCGTCACGAATAAACCGCGCCGATTTACACAGCCTTTAATTAAAAGTATGGGTTTGAATAAGCGGGCGGCTTGCGTAGTAAGTGGAGATGATGCGCCGCAACCAAAGCCATCTCCAGCGACACTTTTAATGGCTTGTGAACAGATGCATGTTAATCCAGAAAATTGTATTTACATAGGCGATGCGGAGCGCGACATTCAAGCGGGGAGAGCTGCTGGCATGCAAACGGCGGTTGCTTTGTTTGGATATATCGATGTGACTGATAAACCGCAAGATTGGGGTGCGGATGTGATGTTGCGTAAACCTATGGATTTATTAGACTTAATCGCTTTTGAAAGCTAAGCTTTAAGTCATCTAAAGCTAATTCAAAATTAATCTTAAGCTTGGTTTTTAGTTTAAAACTACATCATTAACGTTAAGTTTGTACTAAAAAATAGTTAACTAGAAAACTGGTTAACTATTTGAATTAAAGATTTTAAGAACAAAAAAGTGTTAAGTTAAAGCTGTTTTCTGCCAAGTAGCGCCATCGACAGCGTTCCGCTATCTACATATTCAATCTCACCACCCATTGGCAAGCCACGCGCAATGCGGCTTACTGTAATGCCACGTGTTTTAAGCAACTCGCTAATATAATGCGCAGTTGCCTCGCCTTCTACCGTGTAATTTGTCGCTAGAATCACTTCGCTAATTACACCATCTTGTGCGCGTTTAATTAATTTATCCAAATTAATTTCTTTTGGACCAATGCCATCCAATGGCGATAATCGACCCATCAGTACAAAATACATGCCGCTATAAGAGTGCGTTTGTTCCATCATCATCAAATCAGTAGGCATTTCAATCACGCATAATTGCGATTGCTCACGTTTGTCAGAGGCACATAAAGGGCAGATAGGCGTTTCAGAAAAGTTATTACACAACGTGCAATGCCCTAATGCTTGTAATGCATTTTCTAAACTATTGCCTAATTTAGCCGCACCTTTTCTATCGCGTTGCAAAAGATAATATGCCATGCGTAAGGCGGATTTTGGCCCAACGCCAGGCAAGCAACGCAACGAATCAATTAATTGCTCAAGCGCGGGTGGATTTTTCAATGCAGAAACTTTGAGTAAAGTGGATTGGAGTTTTTAAAGATTAAAGCATATTAAAACGGTAATTTAAAGCCAGCTGGCATCATGCCGCTCATACGCGCATTTGATGTCGCTTCACCTTTTGCCCTTGCATCATTTAAGGCAATCAACAATAAATCCTCTAAAGTTTCCCTATCGTCCATCGCAGCATCGTCAATCGTCACACGTTTTACCACGTTGTTACAGGTCATGCTTATTTTAACCAAACCACTGCTCGCAACACCTTCTACCAGCGTTTCCGCTAGTTCGGCTTGTGCTTTTTGCATATTCGCTTGCATTTGTTGGGCTTGTTTCATCATATTGCCCATGCCGCCTTTCATCATACTTTTCTCCTTTATATATATTGAAACTTTTAAACTTTTAAATCAGGCGAGGCGGCGTGGCCAAAATGGAGCGTAGCATACGTGTTTGTATGTGAGCGAACATTTTTGTTACGGTAACGATGCACGATGACAAAGTTTAAAATTTTAAATAGGTTTTATTGAGTTGGGGATTATTGTCGCACCAAAGTCAGTCATCAACGCTTGCACAAAACTATCTTGCATAATCGCTGCTTCTGCTGCGCCTTGTACTGTGGCTTTTTCTGCTGCATTTTGCTTAGCTGGCGTGATGATTTCCGCTTCATGCTCGCTACCGACCTCAACAGTTAACTTAATTTTTTTGCCAAAATGTTGGTTAATGGCGCTGGATAACTTGTCTTGATAACTCGCACTAATTAAATGTTTCTGATTTTCTGCAACGCGCAAGGTGATACTGTTTTCGTCATAATTAACCATCTCACAATTTTGTGCCAGTGCACGTGCAAGCCCTAGCTTCAAATTTTGTTCAACTAATCTGCGCCAATTACCATCGAAATTACTATTTGCTGCGCTAGTATTTTCTATGTTTTCCGTATCTGAATCGTTGTTGCGTTGTTCACTCGTGCTATTTTCAATAGAGATTATTGCATTTGTTTGAAGAGGCGGTTCAGCAATGCGCGAGGCATTCATTTGTGAATCAGAACGTTGTAAATCAGGCTGTTTTTCAACCGGATTAGGCGCTGTGCTAATTGTTGGTTTTGATGCCAACTGTTGTGTTGAAACAGCAGATTTTGGCTGGTTAGCCGTTAGTTTTTCATGTGGCGAAAAAGCTAACATGCGTAGTAAACTCATCGTGAACCCAGCATATTCGTCTGGCGCCAAACCAATATCACGGCGACCAAGCAATGCGATTTGATAATATAGCTGCAATGTTTCAGCAGGCAGTTTTGTGGCTAAATCACTTAAAAGTGCATGTTCTGGATGATCACCTGCAATGCTGTTTGGTACTGTTTGAATGACGGCAATTTGATGCAGAATATTGGCTAAATCATTCAAAGCTGCCTCAAACGCGATATTGCGCATTTGCATGGATAACGCTTTTTCAATTAATCCTGCGCCATCTTGGTTAATTAACGCATACAAAATATCAAATAAATAAGTCTGATCAATTGCGCCCAACATGCTGCGTACCTCAGCCTCATTCACGGTTTGATTGCCGTATGCAATGGCTTGGTCTGTCAGTGATAACGCATCGCGCATGCTGCCTGCAGCAGCGCGCGCAATTAGATTGATTGCAGTTGGCTCGTAACTGATACTTTCTTGCGCGAGCACATTTTGTAAATGCTCAGTAATGGTGATACTTGCCATTTGCCTTAAATTAAACTGCAAGCAACGCGATAGCACGGTCACAGGTACTTTTTGCGGGTCAGTAGTCGCTAATATGAATTTAACGTGCGATGGCGGCTCTTCTAGCGTTTTAAGCATGGCATTAAACGCGCTTTTGGATAGCATGTGTACTTCATCAATAATGTACACTTTAAAACGACCAACAGTAGGTGCGTATTGTGCGTTATCCAGCAGTTCACGCATCGCATCTACTTGTGTATTCGATGCTGCATCTACTTCCAGCAAATCCACAAAACGGCCGCGATCAATCTCTGTGCAGGCGTTACAAACCCCACAAGGCGTGGCAGTGATACCCGTTTCACAATTCAATGATTTGGCTAAAATCCGCGCAATAGTTGTTTTGCCAACGCCGCGTGTGCCAGTGAACAAATACGCATGATGCAGCCGTTGTTGTGTCAATGCATTGGTTAATGCGCGCACTACATGTGGTTGGCCAACTAAGGTATCAAAAGATTTGGGGCGGTATTTTCGTGCTAAAACGATATATGACATAAGCGAGACTTTAGCCTAAAAAATGGATTTCGTCTAAGCCAAAATGTAGAGGTTAGTGCTAAAAAATTATTTAAATAATGTAGATGCAAAGCGTACGGAACGCAGAAACTGGAATGTACAATTGGTACATGAGGATTTCGAGTACCAAGTAACGCCGCAGATAAATAGTTGAAATGCATTTTTTTAAGAAGAGGCGAGCCAAACCCCCGGCACTTGCTTAATAGTTGTGGCTGCTTGCTTCCGCATCTGACCAGATTGGCTACTTTACAATGCGGGGAGGCCCGCCAGACGGTATTTTACCTTAATTCTATAATCCACCAATAAAAATTGTGCATTTAAATTGGTTAAGTATTCACGAGATTTAAACTTTAAACCTCTATGCATAGCCTGCACGTTGCACAGGCGGCAAGGCCGCAAGCTCTTCGTCAGAATACAAACGTCCTTGTGTGATAAACGCAAATCCACTGCCACAATCCAATGAAAATGAGCCGCTAGAACCAGGTTGTGCATCTAATATAGTGTGCATGTTTTCTGCAAACGTAAAGTGGCTATCACCCATATAAAAAGTAGCTTTTTTTTCTGTGCCTAATACGCCCAATATGACATCGGATGCGCTGGCGTGAAACTCATTTTTTGGCATGCATAATGGGCCGCTGCCTTCACAACAACCGCCCGATTGTAAGAAGATGATTTCGCCATGCTCTGCAGTGAGCTTGTCAATCAGTGCTAGCGCTGGTGGTGTTGCAGATAAACGTTCTGCCATTTCTATTTCTCCAAATATAAAGGGGCGAGAATAAACCCGCCCCTTTATTTACTCATACACGATTAGCTAAAAACTAGAAGAAGCCTAATTTATTAGGGTTGTAACTCACTAATAAGTTCTTAGTTTGTTGATAGTGATCCAACATCATTTTGTGATTTTCGCGACCAATACCAGACTCTTTATAACCACCGAATGCAGCATGAGCAGGGTAGGCGTGGTAACAGTTGGTCCACACACGTCCTGCTTTAATGCCACGGCCCATGCGATAAGCGGTTGTACCGTTACGGCTCCAAACACCAGCGCCTAAACCAAAAATAGTGTCATTAGCGATGGCTAACGCATCGGCTTCATCTTTAAATGTTGTTACAGCAAGCACTGGGCCAAAAATCTCTTCTTGGAAAACACGCATTTTATTATGGCCTTTTAATAAAGTCGGCTGCACATAATAGCCATCTGCAAAGTCACCTTTTAATACATTACGGTTACCGCCAATTAACACTTCCGCTCCTTCTTGTTTACCAATATCAATGTAATTCATAATTTTGTTCAATTGGTCTTGTGAAGCTTGCGCGCCAAGCATAGTGTTTGGATCTAGCGGATTGCCTTGTTTAATCGCAGCCACACGTTTTAATACACGCTCCATAAATTTATCGTAAATGGATTCTTGGATAATCGCGCGTGATGGGCAAGTGCAAACTTCACCTTGGTTGAATGCGAACAATACCAAGCCTTCAATTGCTTTATCAAAGAATGCGTCATCTTCATCCATGATATCGGCAAAGAAAATGTTAGGTGATTTGCCACCTAGTTCAAGCGTAGCTGGAATCAGATTGCTCGCGGCTGCTTGTGCAATTGCACGGCCAGTAGCAGTTGAGCCTGTGAAACCGATTTTAGCGATACGCTTGCTGTTAGCCAATGGCGCGCCAACTTCGCGACCGTAACCATTCACGATATTAATCACGCCTGGCGGAACTAAATCACCAATCACTTCCATCAAAATCAAGATAGAAAGTGGTGTGAATTCAGCGGGTTTTAATACGACACAGTTACCTGCAGCTAATGCTGGTGCCAGTTTCCAAGCAGCCATTAGAATAGGGAAATTCCAAGGGATAATTTGACCAACAACGCCTAGTGGCTCATGAAAATGATAAGCAACTGTATCGTGATCGATTTCGCTGATGCCGCCTTCTTGTGCGCGAATGGCGCCTGCGAAGTAGCGGAAATGATCCACAGTTAACGGAATATCTGCATTCAGTGTTTCGCGGATTGGTTTGCCGTTATCAATCGTATCGGCAGTTGCAATTAACTCTAAATTTGCTTCAATTCTATCAGCGATCTTAAGCAAGATATTAGAGCGTTCCGTAGTTGAAGTCTTGCCCCATTTTTCAAATGCTTTATGAGCCGCATCTAATGCCAATTCAACATCTTCTGCGCTAGAGCGAGCCGCTTGTGTATAAACTTTGCCCGTAATTGGCGTAATCACATCAAAATATTCACCTTTAACGGGAGCAACCCATTTACCGCCGATGAAATTATCGTATTTGGCTTTGTAAGGTATTTTCACGCCAAGGCCTTTTAGTAAATCTAAACTCATGCTAACTCCTCTAGTTTTTCTATTGTTAATATAGTTTTTCTATCTGTAAAACCGCATTGCTTCGTTAGTGTTTTATGATATGTGAAAGTTCACAAGGTTATATGTATGCATTTGTTAATAAAGACTTTTTTGTCTTTTTTGCAAAGCATTTACCAGCAATTGGTTGAGTTAAACAATAAACCTTAGTTGTGTGCAAATCAAGCATAAATCATCTTTTATAGTTTAAATTTATTCTTAAGCTATAGCGGACAAATGCCGCATAAGCTATAGTTTGCGCATTAGAAGAATGTTAACTTTATAATTAGTAAGGTAAAAACGCATTTATGTCTGATTCGTCAGCAGTTTTTGGAATTGCCACGAGGGAGTTCTGGCACAATATCAGTCATCCAACCGACTCTACTATCGGTAAAGCTATCCTTTCTATTTTAGTTTTCGCTGAAAGTTTAGTGTGTATATTTTGGATATTCACGCTTTCAGGCCTAGGCGAAGGCTATGCAATAATGGCAGCCGTGCCATACGCTTACATTATTCTTTCATACGCCAGTTTATTAGTTTTCTACCGCACCAAGAAATTCGAATACTTCACTTTCACGCAGCTAGTCATGTTGTTGGTGATGCCATTTTTCATGCAATGGGCGATCGGCGGATATGAAGCTTCTAGCGGAATTGCCATTTGGGCAATCTTGTCACCGATTGGTGCATTGATGATCTTAGGCACAAAACAATCTACACCTTGGTTTATTTTGTTCGCTTTTTTAGCTGGTCTATCCTGGAAACTTAACTACTTATTTGCAGGCAATTCTTTGCCGATTCCCGCGCACGTAAAAGATACTTTCTTCTTGATGAATATCATGGGCACGGCTTGTATTTTGTATGCAGTGATGCGCTATTTTCAAAGCCAAAAAGAACGCACCTTGCATGAGCTTGAATTAGAGCAGGAGCGCTCAGAGAAATTGTTACTGAACATCCTGCCAAAATCAATCGCTAATCGCCTAAAAGAGAATGATATGCGCATCGCAGATAGCCATGATGCGGTGACCATTCTATTTGCAGATATTGTCGACTTTACCAAGTTAACTGCCACCATGCCGCCAGCAGAGTTAGTCGATTTGTTAAGCCAACTGTTTTCTCGTTTTGATAAATTGGCCGATCAATATGGTTTGGAAAAGATAAAAACCATCGGCGATGGTTATATGGTCGTAGGCGGCGCGCCTGTTTATTTAGACGACCATGCCAATATTATTGCGCATTTGGCCTTACAAATGCAGGAAGACTTAGCGCTATTTAATCGGCAAATTGATAAACAATTACAAATGCGTATTGGCATCAGCAGTGGACCAGTGGTTGCTGGTGTTATCGGCACCAGCAAATTTGCCTACGATATTTGGGGCGATCCAGTCAATATGGCTAGCCGCATGGAAAAAAACGGATTGCCTGGCATGATTCAAGTGAGCGAATTTACCTATGATTTAATCAAAGACAGGCATGTTTTTGAAGCGCGCGGTTTAATACCGATTAAAGGCAAAGGCAAGGTCAATACTTATATTCTTAAAGCCTAATTGATTAGGTTTGGTATTAAGCTAAATTATTGATGTAATTATAAGGTTAAGTCGCTTTGTCATCGTTTACGTATCGTATATAATCCGCCGCTCAAGTAAATGCATAATTGATCATCATTTTGCATTCACCTGTTTCGGAGAGATGGATGAGCGGTTTAAGTCACCACCCTGGAAAGGTGGCACAGGGTTTACCCTGTCGAGAGTTCGAATCTCTCTCTCTCCGCCATAAATAATTGCTAAACCCCATTATCTATTAGATATTGGGGTTTTTTGTTTTAATCCGACCCTTTATAAGACCCTTTCAAGAGTTTCGTAGTATTTCACCACCATAGTTTTTTATTTCTTCCAACGGCAAATTTTTTACTTTTTTTTGACCGTATTCCAACTGATTACAAATATATAAATTTCTCACATCCGATTTGGATTTTTTGTTAAAAAGGAGTGCGAGATGTTAATCAACATTAATAAAGTAATGGAATTATTTGGTGTAAAAAAATCAGCTATATACAAAATGATTTCTGATGGTGTTTTACCTGCACCAATAAAAGTTGGTGGATCATCTAGATGGCTATCAAATGAAATTGAGGATGCTGTGAATTCTATGATAGCTCGTAGAAATGAATCTAAAACAAAATCCACGCGTAGAGGTCGTCCACCTCGTTTCATAGCTAAAGCTAATCAACAGGTGATGCTATGAAAAATTTAGAATTCAAAAATACAGTTTTAGTAGAAGCAAAAAACTACATAAATATTGGTTGGCATGTATTCCCAGTGCATTCAATTGATGTCAACGGCAAATGCACCTGCGGAGATGCAATTTGTTCTAATGCTGGTAAACATCCACGTATACCTCAAGGTCTCAAAGGAGCTAGCACTGATTTATCTCAAATAAATAAATGGTTTGGAGGTGAAGCACCTTTATCAAATATAGGCCTAGTAACAGGTGAGATTTCAAATCTTACCGTAATAGACATTGATATTGGGGAAGACAAATTCGGGGCAGAAAGTTGGGCGGAAGCCATTAGTGAACATGGTGAGCCACAAACTCTTATTGCTCAAACTGGATCAGGGGGAATGCATGTATTGTTTAAATATAATTCTGCTTTAAAAACTTCTACAAACGTTTTAGGTAGCGGTATAGATTGCCGCAATGATGGAGGCTATATTGTCGCTGCTCCATCCCGACATCGTTCAGGCGGAATATATCAATGGGTTAATTGGGGTATGGAACTGGCAATATTACCAGCACATCTTTCTAGACCTATAGGGACAACGGGTAAATCCAAAAATAACCAAATTCGTTTTAATAAATACACCTTAGAGCAAGTTGAATCAATGCTAGATCTTATACCTTCAGAAGATAGAGATATATGGAGAGCAGTGGGGATAATCTTGGGAAGAGAGTTCAAACTATCTGATGATGCATGGAGCATTTATGTTACTTGGTCAGAGAAAACTGGGGCTAAGAAAGGTCGTAATCATGACAAAATTATGCATGAAGCTTTCTATACACTCAGCCAAGAGCAGGCAGAAAAAGAACTGACTATCGGAACGGTCTCTAAATTGGCTATTGAGAACGGTTGGGCGCCATTACAAGGTAAAGTTCCAGTTGAAAATTTTGTTTATCTAGCAGAGTCCAACAAGTTTTTATACAAAATAAATCGTGGGCTTTGGATTGAACCAGCAGTAAATGCGGCTGTTTCTAAAGTTAACTTTGAAGGAAAAATTATCCTTGCATCGGAGTGGCTAAAAACAAATCGACTTATCAGTTCATTGACTTGTGATCCTTCACTTATAGAGGATTACTTACAAGGATATGATTTAAGTAATGGGGAGTTAATCCAATCTAAAGGTTCGATATTCAATACATATAGGCACCCCACGATAATCTCGGGTGATGCATCTTTAGCTAAACCATTCATTGAGCATATTGATAAGCTTTTCAATAAAGAAGGTGATGCTGAACAGTTTCTAAATTATATGGCTCACAGAGTTCAGAAACCCGCTGAAAAACCGAGATTTGCTTTACTAATTGGCGGAGGGCAGGGGGTTGGAAAAGATACGGCTGTAGAAATGTGCATTCCTGCTATAGGCTCATGGAACGTGGCAAATATTGAGCCTAACCACTTAGAAAGTGCATTTAATGAGCATGCTGCGAGCACTTTGGTCAGGATAAATGAGGCAGCCAATCTTCAAGAAATGTCACGCTGGGCATTCAATGAAAAAACCAAAGTTTTAATAGCGGGTTTACCTGATATTTGTATGATCAATCAAAAATATGGTCAAAAATATTCCGTCAAATTATTTTGTGGCGTAATTATAACCACAAATCACTTGTTAAATGGCTTACACATACCGCCAGATGATAGAAGATATGACGTTATAGATTGTGCAACATATCAAGAGATGGGATTTAAAAATTTAGACGAAAAAGGTTTATATTTCGATTCTCTATGGAATTGGTTTAATAATGAAAGGGGTAGTCAGCATATTGCTGCGTACTTGCGGGAAAAAGATATTAGTAAATTTTCTGCTGCAAATGGTCAAAGAAGAACTAAAGCGCATCAATCCATAATAATGGTTGAATTGGAGCAGTATGGATGGTTTTTTGATATCGTCAATGAATTAGGTTCCCCAGATTTTATAAGCGTTCCTAAGATAAAAAAAATGGCAGAAAGAAATGGAGAAATTGATACCTCTAAAATCAGTCAATTTCAAATGAAAATTAAGCATGCAGCAACTGCAGCAGATTATGTTAGGTATGGAAATCCTAATAACAAAGAAGGTCGATGGAATATATCTGGTATCAATACTGGGGTCGTAATCTATGCTAAAAGAGAAATAGGTCTGGGTAAGGATCCCCGTGAGATTATTAAAAACCAATTAGAGAGGTTTTAAATTTACTCCCCCGCACTAACCCGTAGTAAATTTTCTTAAACGGTTTTTCTTTAAGGAATATATATTTTTAATGGTCACGGGGTAGTGCGGGGCATGATATTAGTCAATAACTTTATATTCACCAGAATCGATTTTATCTTTTAAATTTTTGAATTTACCTTTAGATACAATTCCATTTTTGGAAATTACAGAGATTATTTGATTTCTCCCATATTTTGGATGTTCATTTCGAATAGTCTTAATTTTCTTAAAATCGTATAAGATTCTATTGTTGAAGCTTTTTATGTCATCAAGTATTTTCTGATTAAAATACAGAAGTTCGTTTGAATAGTTCATTGTAAACAACGAATTTAAATATTCTGCTTGGTTGAAAATACTTTCTTCATTTAGCAGCGGCATGGATGCCATAAGCTCCCGAGCAGTAACAACAATGTTTTTTGTTACTGATAAAGGATAATCATCAATAATTATCAAATCCGATGATTTAAATTGTTTAAATTTGCTAATTAATTCTACAGCTTCAAGATGCTTATTGTTTGACCTTAGCTTGTGAGTGATTATTTCAAGGACTTTGTAGTCAATATCTCCAAGTTGACTAGCAGACTCCTCTACTATTTCTTCGTCCTCACTCCAAAAGTTATCAGTATAGAAGTTATCATATTCAGTAATTGTTGAAGCATTTTTTTCGTCAAATAATATCCTCAAACCTACCAAGTCTTTAAGAACCGTTTTCTCTGTGAGTTCTTGAGAAAATGTTATAACAAGTTTTGATAACTCTAAGAAGTCGTTCACTCGATTTTTTGGAATTAATTCAAAGCAAGCACTAGTTAATAAATCAAAAATATTCTCTTCATGGTTAAACTTACTATCGCTTAAATAGATAATTAAATCTTTTATTTTTGATTGCTGACCTAGTCTATTTAAGTGGGTAACTAATTTAACTACTTTTTCATAATCAAATGCATTTGGATATTTGATTGATTTTTCAACAATTCGAAGATTGTTGTCATAGATATATGCAATCAATTCATCCAGAAACTCTACGTCACTTTTAGTTGATAATTGAGCATCAATTTGATCTAAAATGAGTCCAACTTTTGCATGTTCATCTGCAAATTTAATGGCTTCAGATATGTGTGCTAACGCGGATTCGTTTAAGCCTTGTAAAAGAGCAATCTTAAATAAATTGATGTTACAAACGCAATATAAGTTTGTAACATGTCTAGAACTTTTATCTGCTTGCTTTTGGATATTCTCAGAAGAAGTTTTAAGTACATTATTTGTGATCTCTAAAATTTCTTCGTAACTGGCTTTTGAACTCCGAAACATGGCTGATGACAAATTAGTGTGAGCATCGTAATAAAGTTTGTAGTTATGAGCTTCGTTACTTTTCTGAATTACAAGTTTAAAGAATCCTATGCTACTAATGAAGTCCTCTCTAAAAAAACTGCACATACCTCGCCAATATGTTTGTAGTAGAAATAACTCCAAATTATTGTCTTTGAAAGGGTTTTTAGAAAAATTATCCTCTGCATCCTCAAATTGATTTAGTTCATAGTAGCTAAACCCAATCTTATGATAAACAATCGAATCAACAGATGAATGATCTGCTAGTGACGCAATATATTCTTCAAAGTATAGGACTGCATCCGAAAATTGTTTTGATTCATAAAATTTATTAGCTCTTTCTAAAGTAGACAACTTACTGTTATCAATTTCTTTAAGCCATGACTCAGACAAAGATTCAGCAATAATTCGATTTTTGATTTTAGGCACTGCACTTGTGATAGAGCTACTTATAATTCCAGCTAAATATAGCTTACTCTTTTGCTGATCAGTTAGACCGTCACTCTTGCTGTAGTGTAAGGATATAAGGCAGGATCTAACTTCAGGATCTTCTTCTGCTAAATTCCGAATGTGATCAATAGGAGGAAGATCAAAAGAACTCAAATAATTGATTTTTACAATTTCATCAATTTTTGAAGTTGTAATGTCAATATTCTCTAGTATGCAGTCTTCAATTTTAGAAAGGACATCCCAAGTTAATCTAGGGTTACCATTTGTCCAGTAAAAAACACGGTCTCGAGACTGATTGTTAATTGTTATATTTGCATTTTCAATAAACTCCTCAAACTCCTCAAATGAAAAGTCATCAAGATATATTTTTTCACCAATATTAAATGGAGAGGATGCTTTATCTTTAATCAACTCTGAAGGCTCGGCAACTCCAGACAAAACGTAATTCAATCTTTCAAATTCAGGAAAGTTGACCCTTCCTGAAAAATATACGCTTCTAATAAATGAAAAAACAGCATCTGAATAATTTGTTTTGATTATTGCATCAATTTCATCAAGGCAAATGGTGATGCTACCATTGATAATGGATAACAGATATCTAAGCTCTTGTTCATGCTCTTTGTGAGGATAGCTCGAAAATAGCCCTTCAGATCTAAGAAGGTCAATCTGAATTCTTAAAGCATGGCTTTCTGCTGACATATTATCAATGGCAACATCGATAATATTTCTAAAAAAACTTGATAGGTCAGGGAAATTATTAGATATATCAAGATATATAAAATGATTTGTAAAAGATTTAAACTCTCTCCGAGCATTCAATAGAAGATTTGTTTTACCCATTTGTCTTGATACTAAAACATATCCAGGTCTACCTTTATCTTCTAATATTTTTCTAAGCTGTCTATCTGCTTGACGAGCAACATATAAGCTTTGAGGAACAATCGTGTACGATTTTAAAACCTTTGTATCTGTCGACTTAATAGGCGTATTCATGATTATTTTTTGAATTTAGTAATTGTTCGAAAGACAATTGATCGTTATGGGATTTATCTCGAAAGAAATTTTTAATGACTCTTGGTGATCCTAAAGCTTTATTAATTAATTTTTTTTGCTCAGTTATAGATAACATAAGTGTAGGAAGATGATTAAAAATTAAATTAACTAAATTTTGTAAATCATCATTATTCCATGCTTCAAATTCAATTAAAGATATTTGTTCTGAACATTTTTCGTATGCTTGCATAGCAATTTCAGGGGACTCGATGGATGAGAAAAATATGCGAATTTTTGAATTTGATGTTCTTATTTTGACTGTGTTAATAATCTCAGATATACATTGAACAAACTCTTTCATTTCTTTAGATTCTGATGCGAAAGGTATTTCGTCTAGATAAAGAGCTACTTCACTATGTAGGCCTTGTGACATTAGAAATTCTATTAATGCTTGCCTGGGCATAAAAGTTGGCAGATTACCCTCATATTTACCAACTTGTTTTGCTGTTAAAAGGATTTCATTATAAAAATCTTCTGGGTTAAATTTATTTTTAAGATGAGATAAACACAAATTAATTGTTTCAAGCCCATTAATAAGCAAATGATTTTTTATTGATGATGTTTTTCCCGAACCTGAAAGACCATAAATCCAAATACTTCTGTTGGATTGTTCTTTACTTATACTTTCATCAATATTCCTGTACAAGTAATATTGAATTGAGTTTTGATTTACAACATCAAAAAGAACATTGGTTATTTCTCCACTTTTCTGTAAAGGTGGGTGTGAATTAATTGTTGTTGAAGAGCTAACAGAATTAATTCTTTTAAACTCTTTCAGCAGAAATTGTATAAGCCAAATGTGGCTTGGATGGCTTAAATTATCTGGTTTTACTAATGATGAGTGATTTGTTCCAGGTATGGTCTGTGCTTCAAAATATCTATTCGATGACAATGGATTAACTACTATTGACATAAATTCTGGTAAGAACTTTATTCTTAACATTGGGTGATTCTCAAGAGCTTCTAGTCCAACGATAGTAAAGTTTTGAGGATTGTTAATAATTCTTCTAAATCTATGATCTAAATCAACTAAAAATGTATTTGTGAGTGAAAGCTGATCAGCGGTAGTGTTTGAATATAGAGTTCTTAATTTTTTTGCGATAGGATTATCTGCAAACTTAGAACCTAATGATGGTGATCCCATAAGTAAGAGGCCTAATTTCTTATTTGCAAAATACTCCTTATGAAAATCAATCATGTGCCTAACTATAATGCCTCCAAGGCTATGGCATACAAATATAATATTATCTTTTCCTATTACATTTGCTTGGTGAATGAGGTCTGAAGAATTGAGGTTAGTAAACATCTGCTTCGAACAGTCTGTGATGCTGTAATTTCCAGATTTAATTTCTGTGTAATATTCTGCAATATAAATACTATAGTCCTCATTAGCTAAACGGGTGTCAGATAGCAGCAAGTTTGGCCAGTAAGTGTTCTTGTTAGTCCAACAACTTTTGGAATTTGACATAAATCCATGTACAAATACAATCGCAGTTTTACTTGTATTAGAATGGCCGTGCCAACTATTTTTTTGTATAACTTGTGGTTTATTTTTCTTTTTAATAATCATTTTAGAATGCTTAGCAAGTATTATTGGTGTATATTAAATTAATTAAGTAACCATATAAAAATTATTTCATGTCCATCATGAAATTAAGTAAGTTTCTATCAATCATTAATAATCAATCTACACATATTGCTAATAATTTAAACAATGCATGGCTTATCTGCAGTTGTGCAGAGGATTTTTGAGAGCATTAAGGGGTCTAATTAGGGGTCTCATGCTTTTGAATGGTATTAAAATCAGTTATTTTCAGCCTAATTTCAACATTATAATGTGGGAGAGTATCTCCGACATCCTTTATAAAGTTACAATTTCAGAATGGCATATTTTGGTCCGAAGTGGCTTTTCCTTCAAAATGGATGCTCATTGGCGGATTTTGCCAATGTAGTGGCTTCAACCTATGACGATTTATATTTGTAGGAATCTATAGCGCTTTTTCCCAAGCATCAGGAATCTTCCGTCCCCATGCAGCATAGATTGGAGAAAACGCAATATGTGCTTGATCCCGTGATGTTTCCGTCTCTCCAAGAGTCACGTCATTACCTATGCGTTTAATCAATGCAAGTAGTTGAACAGGTGTGCCGGTTTTGGTCACTAGAGTGGCAGATAAAAATTCACTTTTTTCGGGCGCATCTACCGCTCGGCGATACGGATTGCTTGGATCAAAGGTAGCGCTCCAAACCTCGCTAATGAGAATAACCCCATCCGCACCGAGCTTGATTATCTCGCTAGCTAGCGTTCTCATGACAAGATACTTTTCTCCGTGTTCCTGAACAGCCAACTGCATCAAATTTACTGGTCGTACGCCATGGAGAAGGAAAGCAATTGTGTCGTGATGACCATCCAAAGAAAACATTTTTCTGGCTACTAAGAACAGATCTTTCAACGTCGCTTCGGGTGTAGAGTCTATTGATGTGAACATGTTCTTGGGATCAAGCTCGTACCTCTGTGCAGCGTGTTCCGCCTTTTCCCTGTCGAATTCGATATGTTTCTGTTCAAGTTCCATTGACTGTCCAGTCGCGAGCCAAATGCTGTGACTGCGGGCGTCGTCGTGTCCAATCATACAGGGAAGCCTTCCACCTCTCGATTTGTGACCCTGTGAATGGTCCATGTTGCCTTCCACAGTGCATGGCATTTCCAAACTAAGTTCTCGGTGAGCGTCATACACTAACTCGGCGATTTTTCCATAGGCAATTCCCACAGCATCTAAAAGCTCATAGTCTGGCAAGCTATTTTCTATCCAGCGTCTTTGGATACGCAATATACCATCCTTGAAAATATGCTTTTTTAATGCTTCGGTAGAAATGCTGCTAATCAATTCGGTTGTGCTTTGAAATAGTTCAGTGGGAACTTCCATGCTCGGTCCTTCTTCGAAATAGGATGCAATTATTTCGGCTCTGACAAAACTATGCGTCTCTAGATCACCTTGTTTCTCGATTTTGTTACGTGCGTCTACCATCCAGCGCATCAAAGGATCGGCGCGCAACTTTTCTTGCCAGTATTCATACCAAATTTCGAAATTAGGGAAGAGCCGTTTGTTACTCTGCACTATAAAGGTAACAGTACGCAGTGTTTGAATTGCGGACTGAATTGAAACCCTGAAGCTTTCTGGGTCAAAATATCCGCGTTCTGCTTCATGCCAATGCCTATGTAGGTCTTCAAGCCGACGATCTACCGCCGCCAATGGACAGTTGTACTTATGTTCTGCTTCACTCATCTTAAAACCCCATTGCACATTCTCCGAGTAGATCGGAGACGAATAAAATTAACGGTTCAACCATCCTTAAAACGGTCAATGTCAGTAGAAAGCGATTAGCGCGTTATTTCGAGAAGCGGCTTGTGACCTTAAAAGGACGTGGAAAAAATTAACGAGAGTTACTTAACAAGTTTTAATGCATTTGTAGGTTTAATTTGTTTAGTAATTGAAATGGTATTATTAGTCGATACATTCGTAAGTGTTAAACCAAAAGTGAGCATATCTATATCCTCTTGTAGTAACGACAATTCTCTTGCAACATCCGCCCTAGATACATTTTCTTCCTTTAACATCTCAAACACTTTCGCAAGCATTTTTGATGTTTCGTGCCGCATGGGACTTGGCTCTTTAGACCTATACCCAAGCTTAGCAATTTGAATGCAAAGGTTTCGATGTCTCCACTCACTAAGTAGTCCAAGTTGGTTCATTCGATTAACTAATGCCGCTAGCGAAACACCCCATACCGCCTTTAGTTTAATAAGATAATCTATTTCTGAAATTGTAGGTTTATATGCGATTACACTATTGCTAGGCATTAAAAAAGCAGCAGCAAAAGCGTTGGCCGCTTTTTCCATTTCTGGGTTATGTGCTGCCTCTCCATGCAACATGCTGTAACTATCTCTGACCAAATGTCCAAGTTCATGTGCTGCATCAAAACGACTGCGCTCTGCAGATTTTTGTGTGTTTAAAAAAACGAATGGTTGCTCTTGATGCCAGACACTAAACGCATCAACTTCATGAGCCTCTATTGCCAAAGAAAATACCTTTATACCTTTGGATTCGAGCAAATGAATCATGTTAGGAATAGGCGCCTCACCTAAACCCCAAATTCTTCTCAAGCTTGCAGCCGCGTCCTCAGGAGATAGGTCATGTAGATTTGGCACGTTGATGGCTGGAAGGGTAAATTTAGAAGCTATCCATTCATTAAATAGGAATGCAATGGCTCCAGAACTCAATGCGCTCTGCATCAAGCTTACCGACATTTTGGACATAGAACGAAAGCTTGCAGTATGTTCAGCTATAACAGCTAAATCATCACCATAGAAGAAAGACAAGGGAAACCTCAACTTATCAGCTATCAGCTGTAGTTTATCCCCTTCAGGAGTATATTCTCCTGCCTCATATCCCTGCACTGATCTTACATCTACATTTAATTCGGTCGCTAATTTTGCTTTAGTCCATTTGCGTCTGATACGGGCGAACTCAATCCTTGATGGATTTAATGCTTTCATATGGTAACTCTTTATGCTTTTTTACGTATTACATCAAAATCTATATCTTCGTTTGGAAAGCTAGGTAAAACTTTGGGCTCCGACCTTGAATCAATAGGTTTGAAGATAATTCTTTCTTTCCAACCCATAATCTTTCCACGTACAAAGGAAGCTGGTAGTGATAACTCCATACGAATTTCGCCACCAACCTCAACGTGATACAAGAAAACCCAAAGTTCTGTGCCCTCAGACCCAGCTCCGTCTTGTCCTGCGAATAGCTGTAAGTTTTTCTTAATAGCTTTATCTAAAACTACGCCTTTGATGCCTTGATTTCTTGGAAATCCCGCTGGACGGCCAGTATCCTTATCGCCAGTCATTACAGCAATCATGACGTTTTTCTCAAGTGAAACAGTTAAAGGACAGTTGTTGTTATCGTTGAAATTCCAACGCAGAGCCTTTAACTCAGTTCTAAGTGCGGCAACGGTATAGAACCAATGAAAGCTGCCTGCCGCAGTAGGAGCATGTGCTGGCGTTGCTTCAAGCCTAGCTGCTGCGCCCATAGAATTTGCTTTAGTAAAAAGACTTTCCTCAAGAGAAGGGTGGAGCCGCCAAAGTCTCATTGGCACACTTTCATTTATGAATATTTCTGCACGTGGTACATAAGATGGCGTTAGTTCGAACATTGGTTACCCCTTAACTTAACTTCCGATTAATGTACCACATATCGAGGGAACAAAACCAGAAGTTAAATTTTATTTCTCAACTAACTTAGAAAAGAAAAAATCATCTATACGAGTTGAGTGGATGATTTTTTTGATAAATTGAAAATTGCCGCAAAAGCTACTTTATTTACTTATCTTTCAACGATTTCAATTTCTCCCTCTTTTCCAGGTTGGAAAGTACATATTGCTTTATAAGGCAATTCATTACCTAGAGCATTTTTAGCATCAAAATTCATTTCTAATCTCACATTATGTGTAGCTGGTGCTTCATAGTATGTTGTCCCACTAAAGTGATGTATATCTACAGAGATAGGAAATCTCGAATTTGCTTTGATACCTTTTTCACAGGCTATCATGGCATCACCTTTGCTAATTGCTAATTCCTTTTGTGTTGAAACTTCATCATTATTTTTAAGCTGAAACTCATCTAAATAAATTCTTTCACCATTATTGCAATCCACCCAAAATTTCATATGTTTTAAGGTGCTGCTATCACTCAACTCTGAAGCAATCACAGTGTCACATTTGCCACTATTAATGGATTTTTCTGCTGCTAATTTACGGAATTTTGTGATTTCATTTAGTCTTGAATTATATTTTTTAATTGTTTTCTCAAAACCACCCTTAGCTGTATAAGGCTCCAGCGCGTAATCCTCGATTTTCCCTTCGTAATTATCACTTTTTAACTCTTTTTCTACTTTAGGTTCAACAGTAGGGGAAACGCTTTGGATGCTGACGTTTGCGCTAGGTGGTGTGTCTGGTATTTGTGCCTCCGGCTCTTTGTATAAAGCGTATAAGGCTACTAAAGTTGCATATGCAAAACCGTAGATCCTAGCTTTATTGCTATATTCTTTTTTTAATAAAAACCATACAAATATTATAGGCACGCAAACAACTCCTAAGATTAGTAGGGCACTAACTTGCTTTTTTTCTTGTTCCATAAATTGCCTTTGTAAAGTTTATAAATGATTGATAGATAAGTAACACGATAATAACGGATACAACTGTATGCAGACAAGGGCAAAATAATAAGCGAATCTCTCGCTTAAAATGAAAGCTAAAAATATCACATCAATAGTCTTTGGTCAGGTTCTAAAAGAGCAAAGGTTAGAGCGTGGACTTACTCAAGATAAACTAGCAGAATTAGCAAAAGTAGATCGTAGCCACATTAGTTCTTTAGAACGCGCGACAAGATCACCGCTTATCCCTACATTATTTACACTAGCTAATGCTTTAGGTATGACTGCTAGCCAGCTAATTGAAGCTGTTGAGAAAAGACTCAAATCAATGAAGTAGCTTAATTGCTATGTCTTTAATTTCCTTTCCTTGATAGAGAATATTCTGCCAATGATTAGGGATATTGTTTACCCCATAAAATGCACCCGCTATCTGTCCTGTGATTGCAGCCGTAGTATCTGCATCATCCCCTAGATTTGCTGCCATTAGTACTGCCTCCCTGTAAGATGTTGAGTTATAAAAACACCATAAAGCAGCCTCTAATGAGTCAATGACATAGCTTGATCCTTTAACCTCATTTTTAGTCTTATGCTTATAATTTCCACATGCTATTGAAATCACTTTGGGCTGAATTAGGAGAAGTGATCTTCCATCTAATGTAGTTGCCTTATCTTTACCACTTAAAGCTTGATAAAGTATAAATGCCAATAATTGACAACACTCTATTGCCTCAGGCGCTGCATGCGTGGTTTTTGAGCTTTCGGCTGAGTAATGCAAAACGTCAGATAACAATGGGTAGAAATATAAAACAACAGGTGCAAGGCGCATTAGTGAGCCATTACCAGCAGATAATATATTAGTTGAGCCACTATATGGGTTGCCGCTTTTTTCGAAGCGGGAGAGGGCTGCTCTTACGGTGTTACCGATATCGAAGCACCTACCAGTAGAACTAAGGTGTCCGTTTTTCCACCATCTAAGATAATTGGTCATTTGATGGTGAGCATTGAAACCATTACATATAATTAGGCTTTCAGCTAAACATAAAGTCATTGACGTGTCATCAGTCCATTGACCTGCTTTAAGATGGAATATCCCACCACCAATAATGGTGGTAAGTTCTGAAAAGCTATCACGAGGGCAAAACTCAACGGTTGTACCAAGTGCATCTCCGATTGCTAGGCCAATTAAACAGCCTTCATATCTTTGGGATAACAACTCAAAACTGATTACTTGATTATGTAACATTTTAGGGCAATAGATAAATTCTTAATAAATCTTCTTGTGCTAACAATTTCCCTTTTTCAATTATTTTATCTAAATATCTTCTTTCAATGTTTTTGGATGCTGCAAAGTCAGAGAGGCTAGTTTTTTCTCGTGCTTTAATTTCACTTATTAGCTCTTCAAATTTTTCTATTTTTAAACCTTTAATTTTTTTAGGTGGTAAATCTAAGATATTTTCTAATATTAAGTTTGCAAGCCAAGCGGGCGGTGCAACTTGGTGATGAGCAATTAACCTCAAAGCTTTATTAAATAATCGCTTTTTTTCTGGTGTTGAAGTGATTTTGTGGAATTTCAAATGTGAATATTCTTCCCTCAAAATTTTATAATTTATACCCTCAACTGAATTAAATATTTTATTGAGTAAATTTCCATATCTGATTTTTGATGGAAAAAATACTTTAATATTATTTTCATATGCAGCAAGTTCATTTAAATAGTGTTGAACATTACTTTTATCTGCATAGTTTATATAGGATCTAATTTCATTTAAGTAGCTGTCAAATACATCCAAGTATACTTTCCTGAGATCGAAATCTTCCAGAAAATGAATTTCTATAATCTTCAATTCAATTTGACAAAATAGTTTTGATGCTTCACAAAGTGGATCTATTATTTCGGGAAAGTTAGATTTTAAATTTTTGTTGTTGGCATCATATTTCGGGTTAGGTATGTATTTAAAATCATAATTCATTGATTTTTACCCGTTACAAAACTTGCCCAGTCCGCCATTAATTTTCTTCTTTTTTCTAATAAGTCGGTTCTTGCATAAGCTGCTTCCGCTTTATTTTTAAGTTGATGGGCAAGGGCATGTTCTATCACCTCTCTTGGATGGGAAGTAGTTTCTCCGGCCCAATCTCTAAATGTTGATCTAAACCCATGTACAGTAATATCTCCATATCCCATACGTCTTAAAACAGCTGAAATGCTCATATCAGATAACTTACCACCTCTGGGAGACTTAAATAGCAAATTATCATTTTCTATTAATGAGCTAGGTATTAAATCAATGGCTTCTTGAACAAGTGGCACTCGATGCTCTTTGCCTGCTTTCATTCTTTCAGCGGAAATTATCCACAGACTATCTGATAATTCAGATTTAGTTGCACCACGAGTTTCGCCTGAACGAGCAATAGTCAAAATTGTCCATTTAAGGGCAGCCGCTCCAGTTCCTTCCATGCTTTTAAGTTTTACCCAAAATTCCGGGATATGACGGTAATCCATTGCTGGAAAATGTTTCACCGATGACATTAAGCTTGGTTTTGGTAAAATTGTACTCAAATGCCCTTTCCATCTTGCAGGGTTATCGCCACTTCTAAAGCCTTGAGCAGTTGCATAGTCAAGAATTTTCTCTATACGCCCCCTAACTCGATTAGCAGTTTCGTTTTTGGTTTCCCAAATGGGTTTTAGGATGGATAAAACATCAGAAGTTTTAATATCTTTCGCGAGCCTTTTACCAATTTTGGGATATACATAGTTAATTAAAGAGGAACGCCACTGATTCTCGCTTTTAGTGCCCTTCCAGGCTGGGGCATGAGATTTTAGATAATCATTAGCCAAGTTTATTATTAATTGGCTTTCTAAATTAATTTTAGGTTCAATAGTTAAACCACCTTTAATGTTTTTTCTCAATGAATAAGCTTTATCTCTAGCTTCTGATAGGGTGGTTATGGGATAACCTCCAAGCCCATAATCTGATGTTTTACCGTTAACGGTTATTCTTAAAGCAAAATCACGTGAACCTGAATTTCTTACTCTCAAGAGTAAACCATTCCCATCGTAATACCGTCCTGGTGGGGAGTTTTGTACCTTTTTGTCTGTTAATCGTTTTGCCATTTAATATAATTCTTTAATGTTTAAAATAAATAGGTTTTTAAAGACCCTTTATTAGACCCCTTTATATTATCGGTTTGATAAATGCAGAAGGCAACATAAAAATACTAAAAAAGACAATATATAATCGCAACATATTGAATATAAGCATTATTAGTGAATTATTTGGATAAGCTTGGACTTATTGGAACAAATTATATTGAGGACTCTCTCTCCGCCAAAAGTTAGTTTCAAGCAATCCAGTCAACCAAGATTGATAAACACTATAAATAAAAAGCCCTTATTCAAAGGGCTTTTTCGATTTTAATAATATTTTTATTTAGGCGTTACTTCAACGCCACCGTCTTTTGGCTCTTCTGTCACATTTTTACCTTTAGGTCTGCTTTTACTGTCTTTTTTATGGTGTTTATCTGCAGGTTTTGCATCATGATTTTCGGTAGGTTGTGGCTCAAGATAATTGCCGTTATCAGTACTATTTGGCACTTTATCTTTTTGCATTTGTGCTGGCGGAGCATCTTCTACTGGTGGTGCTGCAACAACTTGTGCGGACGCGAATGAAAGAAATGTAATTGCGATTAATGTATTTAATTTGTTCATGATCTTCTCCAGAATTGATGAAAAAACCTAGCTCAACTGAGTTGGTATAACCAAACCTTAATCAATAAATTTGAGAGTAAATGTAGGACGTGAGAGGAATTTTTTGTCAGAATTACTTTACATAGAAAAATATAAAGCCTATCAATTGCAGGATTGGCTTTATATTTATACTGGACGGTTACTAGATATACAAATTAATCACTTAAAAAAGCCTGTTATTTGATGACCACTTTATTGACTGTTTGTATTAAATTTCCAGTGCTGCTTGATTTATTTGCGCCAATTTTAGCTGTATTGGAAGTGTTTGCTTGATTGGTAATTGCTGGTTTTACAGGTTCTACTCGATTCACAATCTCTGATTTCATATGACTGGATGTATCGTGTGTTGGTTCTTGAGTACAACCGCCCATGACTGTTTTTTGGCAAGCGCTAGCAAGTAATGATGTTGTGAATGTAGCAGCGAATACAAGGGCAATTAGACTCAATTTCATGATGATTTCCTATTAAGCGGTAAAAAAAGAATAAGCAAGTAATTTTATATAACCATTATTATAAAATTTAGTTATTTCAGATTCATTAAAAAACTGTAATTAATATGTAATAAATTCTAATTATTGACATAGCAATCAACGTTTAGCTGATGACTATTAAAGTGACATGCCAATACAGGCGATATCAGTTAGAGGTAGTTGATTGGTTTAGTCCAATTTTTAACGGTCACTAATCGAACGAAACGCCTTAATTTTAGTCAGTTAAACATGCCATTAACTTACTTTGAAAGCCAATATGATGACTGGGAATATGAAAAGAAATTTAGGCGTGGGCTTGTTTGGATTGTTTGTTTTGAGTGCTAGCCTGATAACGAATGCTGCGACCTGTTCAGCGCTTTACAATCATCAATACACGACTTTACAAGGCGAGAAAATCAACTTGTGTGATTATCAAGACAAACCAATTTTGGTGGTGAACACGGCGAGTAAGTGTGGCTTTACGCCGCAATTTGAAGCTTTGGAAGGTTTATACAAAAAATATAAGCAACAGGGTTTGTTAGTAGTTGGATTCCCGTCAAATGATTTTAAGCAAGAGCTAGGCGACAATAAAGCGATAGGCGATTTTTGTAAATTGACTTATGCAGTGAACTTTCCGATGACGCAAAAAAGTTCCGTTTCAGGTGAAAATGCCAATCCTTTTTACAAGCAATTGGCTGAAAAGTCTGGTGTCACGCCAAAATGGAATTTCTATAAATATGTGATTTTGCCAGGCGGTAAAGAGGTGTTTGCCTATGAAAGTACTGTCCTGCCAGAATCAGATGAGATTCTTGGCAAAATCAAACCATTTCTAAAATAGGTGCTTTCAAAGTCATCACTTGTTTAACTTAATTCTGTAAAACAAAAAAGAGGCTTTTAAGCCTCTTTTTGCGGTTTTAATAAGGTTAACTTAACCTATTTATTTAACTAATATTTATTTGATTAATATCTTAATTACTTGGTAATTAAGCCGCTTGTTTCACAGGCTTACGTATTTTTTGCAAAATAATGGCAGACAACTCTTCAATTGAACGGCTGGTCGAATCTGCCCAAGTAATGTCATTGCTGCGCATAAGACTTTCAGCAGTGGCGATTTCTTTACGGCAATTATCCAAAGAAGCATAAAAACTATCAGGTCTACGTTCAGAACGTACAGAATGTAGGCGTTCTGGTTTGATGGTTAAACCAAAAATCTTGTCGATATGTTTATACAACACTTCAGGCAATGTGCCACGCTCAAAATCTTCTGGAATCAACGGGTAATTGGCTGCTTTAATGCCGAATTGCATTGCTAAATAAATACTGGTTGGGGTTTTTCCGCAGCGCGATACGCCGATTAAAATCACTTGCGCTTCATCAAGGCCAGAATTAGTCATGCCGTCATCATGGCCAAGTGTGAAGTTAATAGCTTCCATACGCTCATGATAATTGGTGCCCATCACACTATGCGCAATGCCCGCACCAGTCAGTGGTTTTTGATCTAGCTCTACACCTAATGGATCAATAAATGTTGTGAATAGATCAATAAAATAGGCGTTTGCTTTTTTTAAGCAATTACGTAACTCTATATTCCCCAGCGACATAATAACTGTTGGGCGCGCTTGGTCTTCTTCTGTCGCATGCAGTATCGCCTCCTTAGCAAGCTCAATTTTTTCCAAGGTGTCTGTAAATGGCAAACGTACTTGCTTAAAATTCGTGCGTGGAAAATGTTCCAGCAACTTTCCCAACGCACTCGCAGTAATGCCAGTGCCGTCAGAAATAAAAAATACAGTACGGTGATCCATTTGAATACAACCTTTTATTAGCTGATGCTATTTTTTAGTGAGACGTTGCCATGTTGCAACTACCGTATCTGGATTTAATGAAACAGATTGTATGCCTTCAGCAACCAGCCATTCAGCGAAATCGGGATGGTCTGATGGGCCTTGGCCACAGATGCCCACGTATTTACCTAAGCGATTACAAGTGTTGATTGCCATTTTCAGCAACTCTTTCACTGCGTCATTACGCTCATCAAAGCCGTCAGCCAAGATGCCAGAATCTCTATCCATGCCCAATGTCAATTGCGTTAAATCGTTAGAGCCGATTGAGAATCCATCGAAATATTCTAAGAATTGTTCAGCCAGTAATGCGTTAGATGGAATTTCGCACATCATGATAATGCGCAAACCATTTTCGCCGCGTTTAAGGCCATTCTCAGCCATGATTTCAGTCACCGCTTTGGCCTCATCCAAAGTGCGCACAAAAGGAATCATTAACTCTACGTTAACTAGGCCGATTTCATCGCGTACTTTTTTCATGGCAGTACATTCCATGGCGAAACATTCTTTAAAGTCTTCTGCCATATAACGCGCCGCACCGCGGAAGCCAATCATCGGATTTTCTTCATCTGGCTCATAGATATCACCACCGACTAGTTTTTTGTACTCGTTTGATTTGAAATCAGACGTACGCACAATCACTGGTTTTGGGTAGAAAGAAGCGGCAATAGTTGCAACACCTTCGGCTACTTTATCGATATAAAATTGTTTCGGTGAAGCATAACCACGCGCACGGCTTTTAATGATGGTTTGAATGCTTTTCGGCATGGCATCGACATTTAAAATCGCTTTAGGATGAATACCAACCATATTGTTAATCACAAATTCTAAGCGCGCCAAACCAACGCCATCATTAGGGATTTGCGCAAAACTGAACGCCATATCTGGGTTGCCGACGTTCATCATGATCTTGCAAGGTGGTTTAGGTAACGCGCTGTTCGCTTGTGTCGATACTTCAAAATCTAATGCACCGTGATAGACAAAACCAGTTTCGCCTTCCGCACAGGAAACCGTCACGATTTCACCTTCGCGCAATAAATCTGTCGCGTTGACTGAGCCAACGATCGCTGGAATACCTAATTCACGCGCGATAATCGCAGCATGACAAGTACGGCCGCCACGGTTAGTCACCAAAGCAGAAGCGCGCTTCATCACAGGTTCCCAATTCGGGTCTGTCATATCGGCAACCAATACATCGCCTGGTTGCACTTCATGCATTTGTGAAGGATCTAACACGATTCTCACTGGACCAACGCCCACTTTTTGTGTCACCGCACGTCCAGCAACCAGTGGTTTAGCTGAATGTTTTTGCAGTTTGTAGGTTTCTGTTACGTTTTTAAGTAGTTCTTGCGATTTAACTGTTTCTGGACGCGCTTGTAAGATGTAAAGTTTGTTATCCAAACCGTTTTTACCCCACTCAATATCCATCGGACAGCCGTAGTGGTTTTCAATCGTCATGGCATAAGTCGCCAGTTCTAAAATATCCTCATCACTTAATGAGTAACGCTCAGAATCTGCTGTTTCAACATCGATTGTGTTGGTGCTTTTGCCTGCTTGCGTTGCATCTGAAAATACCATTTTGATGAGTTTAGAACCCATGGTACGGCGCACAATCGCTGGCTTGCCAAGCGCTAATAATGGCTTATGCACGTAAAATTCATCTGGATTCACAGCGCCTTGAACAACTGTTTCACCTAAACCGTATGAAGAGGTAATGAATGCGACATCTTTAAAGCCAGACTCTGTATCAATCGTAAACATCACGCCGGCACAGCCAATATCAGAGCGCACCATTTGTTGTACGCCTGCAGACAAAGCCACATCGGCGTGCACAAAACCTTTATGCACGCGGTAAGAAATCGCGCGGTCGTTATATAAAGAAGCAAATACTTCTTTAATAGCGTGGTTAATGTTATCTAAACCATGAATATTCAAAAAGCTTTCTTGCTGGCCAGCAAAAGAAGCATCAGGTAAATCTTCTGCAGTGGCTGAAGAGCGCACCGCAAAAGTGGTGCCCGCGGCAGAGTTATCAGTCAAGCGTGCATAATTTTCGGCGATTGCAGCATTTAATGCAGCTGGAAACGGTGCATCCATCATCCAGGCGCGAATTTGCGCACCGCAAATCGCTAAAGCTTGCGTGTCATCTGCATTTAGGTTATCCAGCAAGTCGTTGATTTTTTTATCTAGACCATCTTGTGCTAAAAACTCACGGAATGCATGAGCGGTTGTAGCAAAACCAGTCGGTACGCGTACACCTTTGGCCTTTAGCTGTGAAATCATTTCGCCTAAAGACGCATTTTTACCACCAACTGAGCCTACATCTGTATTGCGGAGCTGTTCAAATGGAACTACGTGAGCTGCTGACATGCTGAAATCCCTTAATTTTGCAGAAGAACTAGATTAATAGTGCTTTATAAATATCCACACTATTGATTGTTAATTGTTTATGTTCGATATTGTGCCAAAATAGCCTGTTAATGTCACGTTACATGATTAGCCCAATAAGACTAAATTGGTTAATCCATCCGCATTTTGACCGTTTAAGCTAAAATAATAGAAAATAGTTAAGTGTAAAATTGCCAAAGTAAGCCATGAATCCTCTAAATCCAATATCGCCTGAAAATTCTGAAAAGTTGCAGCCTCAAGAAAAGTTATATCTTGAAAAAGTCACTGTGACGACCACGGCACGTTTGCATATGGGGTTTGTGGATTTGAATGGTAGCAAGGGCCGTCTATTTGGTAGTTTGGGTTTGGCGTTGAATGCACCAATAACGCAGTTAACTATTGCAAAAAGTGAAAAAACGTTAATTGCAGGTAAAAACTGCAATTATGTTGTTAAAATCGTCGAAAATATCAAAAATAAGCTAAAAATAGATGTTAATTTTTTGGTGGATATTCAACAAAATATACCTGAACATGCCGGCTTGGGTTCTGGTACGCAAATGGCTTTAGCGATAAGTGCTGGGATAAATGCTTTATGTGATTTAAATTTAACCACCGCGCAGCTGGCAAGTCTAACTAATCGAGGCAATCGTTCAGGTGTGGGAATCGGTACTTTTGAACACGGTGGATTGGTGTTAGATGGTGGCAGAAAAATACAGCCAGAAAGTAACTCTCAAGAAAATAATTCCCAAAAAAACAATCTACAAGTTCCGCCAATTATTGCACGCCACGACTTTGCGCAAGATTGGCCGATTTTGTTGATCATGGATAACGATGATCAAGGTGTATTTGGCGATGCAGAATTGCAAGCTTTTGAGACATTAAAGTCAGCAGATTTTGCTACTGCGCAGGCGTTAAGTCACAGCGTGTTAATGCAAGCGCTACCTGCAATTATCGAACGCGATTATGCGCAATTCTCTGAAGCGATCCATGCATTGCAACTGGCTACAGGAAACTATTTTTCTACTGCCCAAGGCGGACATTACAAAAGTAGCAAGGTCGCTGAAGTGTTAAATTATATCAATGCGCAAGGTATTATCTGCGCAGGACAAAGCTCTTGGGGGCCGACTGGCTTTGCTATCTTTGAGAGTGACGATGCCGCCAATAAAATATTGAATCAATTACAACAGCAGTTCTCTAAACTTAACCAAGTACAATTTCGACTGGTGCGCGCTAAAAATACGGGCGCGACGATTCAACTTAGTTAAAGTTATTTACTCAGGTTAACGTTATTTATTTAGTTAAAATTAAAGACTCAAAATTAAAAAGATAAGCAACCATCATGCAAAAAGTTTCTATATTACATTTAATCACCGCTGCCAAAAACGCTAGTCCGTTTGATGTGAATATGGCGTACGATGCGGGTTTTGACAAAATAATGCCGTATACCAATGTGGCGCTTAATGAGGTCGCTGGCTTAACTCAGGATGCGATTTTTTCGCGCAGTCCTTCAGGCGTAAAACGCGAGGCGCTATTTATTGGCGGGCGTGATATTCATCTGGCATTAACCATGCAGCACGCCGCAAAAAATGCCATGTTTACACCGTTTGAAATGTCTACCTTTGCGGATCCTTCTGGCGCGTTTACAACCGCCGCAGCCATGTTGGCTAAAATTGATGCTTTACTTAAAAGCCAGCAGCAAACATTATCCACGCAAACTATTGCCATTTTTGGTGCTGGTGGTACGGTAGGCAGTACCGCGGCTTTAATTGCTGCATCGTTAGGGGCAACGGTACAGTTGGTCGCGCACAAAGAATTAGCGCAAATGCAAGTTTACGCAGGGGATTTGCAGGCAAAATATGGAGTTAATTTATACGTGGTGGATGGCTCGGATGATGCAAAGAAAACGCAGATTTTGCAAACGGCTACTGTAGCGATTTGCGCAGCGGCAGCAGGCGTTAGAGTGTTAGAACATGCGCATTTTAGTGCATCTACAACGCTGAAAATTGTGGCGGATGTGAATGCAGTTGCGCCATCAGGCGCGGCCGGCGTTGATGTGATGAGCGACGGACAAGTGATTGCCGATACACAAATTCTTGGGCGTGAGATTAACGGTCATGAGATTAAAGGAATCGGTGCGCTAGCTATCGGTCAACTAAAATACAAAACTCAGCAAACCATGTTACAGCAAATGCTGAAAGCGGAACATCCTGTGCATCTCGCTTATAACCATGCTTTTGATATTGCCAGAGCTTTATAGTTAACGCTGATTTTGCGTGATTAATACGATTATCATCGCGGCAATATCCAGCCGCTGTTATGTACAAGCGGCGGTAGATGCTGGTTTTGAAGTCATTGCGATTGACGCGTTTGCAGATGTAGACACCCAAAATTCAGCAAAAAAAGTGATTCAGATTGAGGTAAATCACGGTCAGTTTCATCCGCAGCATTTACTACATGCTTTAAACCAAATAGATTTGAGCGACTGTATAGGATTTGCTTATGGCGCAGGATTCGAGGCACAACCTGAACTGTTAAAGCAAATCGCTTTGTTGTTGCCAATTATCGGCAACACTGCTGAAGTGATTGAGCAATGCAAACAGCCACGCGATTTTTTTGCCTTGTGTGATGTGTTAAGTATGCTGTATCCAGAAACTGTGTTTGAAAAACCTATCAATACACTGGGTTGGTTGCAAAAAACCATCGGTGCAAGTGGCGGTGAGCATATTAAATCTGTACTACCTTTAGACTTAACTTTAGATTTAGAGCCAATGACGCAGGTCTACTATCAAAATAAGCAGTCTGGTACACCCATTTCCTGCTTATTTTTAGCCGATGGGAAAAATGCACTGATACTAGGCTTTAATGAGCAATGGTGCAGCCCAACGACATTGTCACCATATCGCTTTGGCGGTGCGGTGAGCCATGTTGAATTGAATGGAAATATCCAAAATAAGCTCACCGAATTTATACAGTCAATCACTCAAACATTAGGCTTAAAAGGTTTAAATAGTTGCGATTTTCTTGTGCAGGATAATGAAGTATTTGCCTTGGAAATCAATCCGCGGTTGAGTGCCAGTTTGAGTTTGTATCAAGCAAAACGCGGCAAACTATTTGCTGCACATGCGGCGGCTTGTTTGGGACAATTACAAGAGTGGCCTGTTGTTGATCAATCATCGCGGGCGATTCAGATTGTTTACGCGAATCAAATCGCAAAAGTGCCAGCAGAAATGGATTGGCCAGAATGGGTGTGTGATATTCCGCAACCTGACAGCGTGATACCGGCTGGCGCACCGATTTGTAGTGTGATTGCCGACGCGCGTACGGCAAAACTTGCTAAACAAAAGGTATTAGAAAGAGCGGCTAGCCTGTGATACGCTTAAGTTTTGCAGCGGTTGATTGATAGCAAAATAATCAAAACTCAAATAATCTAAAAAACTTAACAGCTCAATCCTCTATGAATTCACCAAAAAATATCAGTATTAACTATCTATCACAGCCTTTAGTTACGGCGTTAATTAACGATGTAGAAGCGTTAAATTTAAAGATTTTCGCACATGAATCAGGCGCAACCATTATTGACGCGGGGATTGACGCAACTGGCGGTTTAGAAGCAGGGCGGCGTATTGCAGAAATCTGTATGGGTGGTTTGGGACAAGTTACATTTGTGCAAAATAACAGCTTTGCAAACTGGCCAGCTGGTTTGCAGGTTACTGCAAAAAAACCTGTGCTGGCTTGTCTTGGCAGTCAATACGCTGGTTGGGCGCTCAGTCATGAAAAGTTCTTTTCACTTGGTTCTGGCCCTGCGCGCTGTATTGCGCAACGTGAAGATATTTTTAAAGACATTCAATATAAAGACACCGCTGAAAAAACAGTATTAATCTTAGAAACAGACAAAATCCCGCCAGCTGAAGTTATCGAAAAAGTCGCGCGTGACACCAATATTAAGGCTGAAAATCTAACCTTTATTTTAACGCCAACTCGTAGCATTGCCGGCACTGTGCAAATTGTAGCGCGCGTGTTAGAAGTGGCTTTACATAAGCTGCATACACTGCATTTTCCTTTGCAGAACTTAGTTGATGGCATCGCTTCTGCTCCATTGCCGTCGCCAAGCCCAGATTTTTTAACTGGAATGGGGCGCACTAATGATGCGATTTTGTTTGGTGGATTTGTGCAATTATTTGTTAATGGTAGCGATGAAGCGGCTAAGAAATTAGCCGCAGAGTTGCCGAGTAGTGCTTCAAAAGATTATGGCAAACCGTTTGCCGAAGTGTTTAAAGCGGTGAATATGGATTTTTATCAAATCGATCCGCTATTATTTTCACCTGCAAAAGTCACTATTACCAATTTAACCACCGGCAATAGTTTCTTTGGCGGCGCGTTTAATGAGGCCTTATTAAATCAATCGTTCGGTGCATAATCGGGCTTGATGCACATTCCAATTTTTACCGATGAAGTGGATATTAAAGGTGGCTGGCACGGCGCACAACTAGCCAAGGCTTTTGCCACGCATTCTATAGAAGCCGTTTTTGTGTCATTAAGAGATTGTGTGATGGATTTGTCAGGGCAATTGCCGCATATTCAAATTCCCCATTTTAATGCCTTGCCCAAAGCCGCTTTTGTACGCGGCATTGCAGGCGGAACCTTGCAGCAGATTACCACTCGTTTAAATATTCTACACATGTTGAAAATGCAGGGCGTATTGATTTACAACGACGCGAAAGCGATTGAGCGCACCGTGGATAAAGGTATGACCAGTTTTTTACTGCATCAGGCCGGCATCAAAACACCGCAAACATGGGTGTGTGAATCTCGAAAAATGGCGCATGAAATTATTCATGCTGAGAAAGTTAACCAACAAAAACCGTTAATTATTAAGCCGTTATTTGGCTCGCAAGGGCAGGGCGTCAGGTTGGTGCATGAGCCGATTCCATTGCCGATGGATGCACATGTGGATGGCGTTTTTTATTTGCAAGCTTTGATTAAATCCAGCCATGATTACCGCGTATTTGTGGTGAATAATCAGGCAATCGCCGCGATGCGTCGCAGTGGCGAGGGTTGGCTACACAATGTGGCGCTTGGTGCAAATTGTGAGGCGGTTGATGATGTTGATATTTTAGGCCTGGCTGAGAAAGCTGCCAAAACTTTGGATATTGCCTATTGCGGCGTAGATATTATCCGTGATGAAAGTGGTGTGTTGTATGTGTTGGAAGTGAATAGCATTCCTGCCTGGCGTGGCTTACAAACTGTCACGCAAACTAATATTGCACAAGCTTTAGTCGATGATTGTTTGAGTCAGCTTTCAAATCTCAATGCATAAAATCTAAACGCTATGTCTAGTCTTAATCTGCAAATAAGCCAACTTTTCAAAACAGCTTGTATCGCTGAACTTGAAGCATTAAAACCGGGCAATGTGCATATTTTTGCAGATGGTCACGGCATGACCATTCATGATTTTATTAAAAGTGCGGATGCCGTTTCTAAAGTGATTGCACAGCCAGATTTAAGTTTGGGGCAACGCATTTTAGTTAGCGTAGAGGCGACTCAAAAAGCAGTGGGTTGCAATACCAATTTAGGCATTATTTTATTATGCGCACCTTTAATCCAAGCAGTTTTAACAGTAACAAAAGGTAATTTACAGCAGCGTTTACAACAAGTTTTGCAGCAGACGATAATCAGCGACGCGCAATATACTTTTGATGCGATTGCGCTGGCGAATCCTGCTGGTTTAGGTGATGCAGCCCAGCACGATGTGCATCAGGCAGCCGATTGTACTTTGCTGCAAGCGATGCAAATAGCGTCAGAGCGAGATTTGATCGCCATGCAATACACTAATGGATTTGAGACGATTTTTAATCTATCTTTGCCCATTCTGGCACAAGAAAATATTAAAAATAATGCTGCTCTAAATGATTCTTGGCTAACCACGAAACTCTATCTGACTTTGCTCTCAACTTATGCTGATTCACATATTATGCGCAAGCACGGCGCAAAAATCGCGACTGAAATTCAGCAGCAAGCTAACCAGCATTTAACAATTTTTAACCTTTCAGACAATCCTAAACTGTATCAAAGCAAGCTGCTCGCGTGGGATAATCAACTGAAGCAAGCGCACATAAATCCAGGAACCAGTGCCGATTTAACGGTCGCCAGTTTATTTGCTCAGGCAATCAATAAATTGATTCAGTTTGATGGTTAACTATCTGTTAGATTGCAATCGCTAGCTGGAAAAAGGTTGGGAAATGAAAATAGCATTTTTAGAAGATAATGCGAGTTTTGCAGAAGATATCGTACGTTCACTTACCTTGGTAGGCCACGAAGTACATCATTACTTAACTGGGCGTGAGTGCTTAAAAGCAGTTTCTAGTGATCAGTTTGATCTATGTCTGCTGGATTGGGAAGTGCTCGATATGACTGGGCCAGAAGTCATGGCTAGTTTGAAGCTAAAAGGTAATATTCCGCCGGTGATTTTTTTGACGGGCAGAGATGCAGAAGAGGATATCGTCCAGGCGATGGATGCGGGCGCAGATGATTTTATTGTAAAGCCGCCAAACATCAGTGTGTTGAATGCCCGAATCAATGCGCTATATCGCAGGGTTAATCCGAATAAAAGTCAGCCAGATTCCATCAATTACGGTCACTTAACTGTCGATTATGCCAAAAGAAAATTTGAAATTAACGCTGAAACGGTAAAGTTAACCGAAAAAGAAACCGAATTGGCACTGTATTTTTTTGCCAATCTGGACGTACTACTTTCGCGTGGACATTTGACGAAAGTGGTGTGGGGAACAACGCCAGAAATTGATACACGCACGATCGACGTGCATGTGAGTCACTTACGTAACAAATTGAATTTATTGCCGCAATTTGGCTGGCGTTTAATTTCCGTCTATCAACAAGGTTATCGTTTAGAGCATTTGGTGTAGTTTTTATGCATTGATTACGCCCATAAAAACTTAACCAATTAGCACGTTAAGTCGCCGCTATACATAATCGAAATGTACATCTAATAAATATATAAAGCCGAAATGAATAAAAATGCACCTAAATATCGCTTTACTTAACACCATAAAACTTCCAAATTTTGCATTAAGAATATTGTTATTAGCATTATTAACACCGCAAATTTCAGCAATTGCTGCAACAGAAACTTCACCAGAATGGATTTACAGTGTGCGTCCGCAGGATACGCTGATTCATTTTGGCAAACGCCACTTAATCAATCCAGATGACTGGCGCATTTTACAAAAATTAAACCACATCAAAGATCCTTATCGCATGCCTGTTGGCAGCAAAATACGCGTGCCGCTCAGTTTAGTCAAACAAGGCCCAGCCAGTGCAGAAGTGATATTGACCTCTGGCGTGGTTTATATTTTAAGTGTAGATAAATCTAAAAAATTGGTTATTGTCGGTCAGCAATTAAATGTGGGTGATGAATTGCAAACCGCTGATAAAAGTAAGCTGAATATTCGTTTTGCTGATGGGTCAATTGTAACCATGCAGCCCAATTCCACTTTAAAGCTAGATACATTAAGCATGTATAGCGGTGGCGGCATGGTTGATACTAAGTTGCGCTTGCAACAGGGCGAGGTGGATGTGGAAGCAAACCCTAAAAAAGTACGCGGCAATCAGATGAAAATTTTTACGCCAACCGCAGTGGCGGCGGTTCGAGGCACAGAATTTCGGGTGTCAACCGATGCACACAGTGTTCGGCAAGAAACGCTTGATGGCCAAGTGGCACTGTCTGCCGCAGGTGAAGAAGTGGCAGTTAAAAAAGGTTATGGCAGTTTGTCTGAGAATGGCCAAGCGCCGCAACCACCTGTGATGTTATTGCCTGCGCCAGATACAAAATCGCTGCCAGTTAAGTTAACCGCTTTGCCGATTACTTTCACAATGCCAGCGCAAAAAGATGCAACTGCTTGGATAGGAAAAATCTACAAAGAAGCGCAATTTAATACTGTATTGGCAGAGAATGAAAGTCAAACCAGCCATTTGGATTTTGGCGATTTGGATGATGGGCAATATTATTTGCAAGTACGTGCAAAAGATAACAAAGGTTTCGAAGGTTATGACGCAACGCATGTGTTTAATTTGAAAGCGCGTCCGTTTGCGCCGCAGCCGGTTTCGCCACGCCAAGCAGAGGTCGTGACAGATTCCAAACCTACATTCAGTTGGTCAGCGGTCAATATGGCGAAAACCTATTTGGTTGAACTGGCTAAAGACGCACAATTCAGTCATTTGTTACAAACCGAGCAAGTAGTTACCAATCAATTTATCCCAGCAAATGTATTACAAACAGGCGAATACTTTTGGCGATTAGCCAGTGTGAATGGTGATGATATTGGGCCTTATTCGAGCGTTAATCATTTTAAGTACAAGCCTAAACCGCCAGCGCCAGATATTAGTCAACTGGTGGCTAAAGTGGAAAATAATCGGGCATATATTACGACGATTGATCCGCCACAAGGCTTTGTTTATGAGGCGATGGTAGACAATGAAAAAAATCATCAAATGAACGTTTGGCGGGCCGTTGGGTTAAGCGGGAAATTTGATTTCTTGCTACGCGAATATGGCAAGCAAACGCTGCGTTTACGCTTGATTGATTCTGACGGTTTAGCAGGTTTAGAAGCGAAAACGGAATTTGATGCCAACTCACAATGGTAATATCAAGTTATTAATTTTTACTTAAATTAAGCATTTTGGAAAAGCCATCATTTGAAACACATGCGTTTTAACGATTATGTATCGACAGCGCTAATTTTGCTGTGTTTGGTGGTGTCAATCCATTTAACTGGGCTATTTTCACGTGTCGATAACTTGATATTTGATATTGGTCAAAAAAGCCATATAACAGCTGCGCCTTCTGACATTGTAATCGTCGCGATTGATGAAAATAGTTTATCCCAATTAGGCCGCTGGCCTTGGCCTCGGCAAGTCCATGCTAATTTAATCCAACGCCTCAAGCAAGAAAATACACGCGCAATTGGCTTGGATGTTGTTTTTTCTGAATCCGACCAATTAAATCCAGAGGCAGATATTGCCCTGGCAGAATCTATACAGCAAGCCAAAAATGTCGTTCTACCAGTATTGCTGGAAACGACGCGGATAAATGGTCAATTGGTTGAAACACTGCCATTACCAATTTTGGCTAAAAATGCAGCTGATTTAGGTCGTGTGCATGCGGTTTTAGATGAAGATGGTATTGCACGCAGTGTTTATTTATTTGAAGGCATTGGCGCACCCGTTTGGCAACACTTTTCGCAAGCAGTTTTAAATGTTGCGCTTAAACAGCCTTCAAAAAATCAATTTCAAACGCAAACCATTCTGCAAGACTCTCAGCAAGATTTAGATGAAAACGGCACTTTCTCTTTAAAACGCCAGCAACAAAAAAAAGTCAATTTTCGAGGGCCACCCGGTCACTTTTCTACTATTTCTTATGTGCAAGTGTTAAATGGGGAGTTTGAAAAAGATGCGTTTAAAGACAAGATTGTGCTCATCGGCGCCACCGCGTCTGGTATGAACGATTTATTGGCTACGCCCGTGTCAGGTTTAGGGCAGTCAATGGCGGGAGTCGAGTTTCATGCCAATGTACTAGATTCAATGCGCAACAAAGGCTTAATCGACAGTGTGCCATTGTGGTTAAGTCTAGTGATTTTAATCGTATTGGCGTTGCTGCCTTTGGTGTGGATGCCCAAATTATCTGCATTAAATGGCTTGGTCTCTACTTTAATTTATTTCGGGTCGATTGGTTTACTAGCCGCCATTTTACCCAGAATGTTGAGTATCTGGATTTCACCATCGGCTGCTTTGCTGCCCATTTTAATTTCTTATCCTGTGTGGAGTTGGCGTAAATTAGAAGCGGCTCAACGCTATTTAGACCAAGAGTTAGCTTATTTAAACAGTTTAATACTCAAACCAGACGCAAAAGATAATACATCGCACAGCTACGATAATTTTGATGCGCGCATTGAACAAGTGCGTGCGGCGGGGCAACAATTGCGATTTTTACAAAATGACCGCAAAGAGGTATTGGCATTTATCTCGCATGATTTACGTGCCCCATTAGCGAGTGCAATAATGGCGTTAGAAGAACATCAGCAGCTCAAATCCAGACTATATGCACCGCTATCGCAGGCCTTGCATTTGGCGGAAGATTTTCTGCAGGCTTCACGCGCAGAAATGAGTAATCGTGCCGATTTTAAAGAGTTGGATTTTGCTGGCATTACGCATCAGGCGGTAGATGACGCTTACGAAAACGCGCTTAAGAGAAATATCACGCTGGAAAGAGATATTGTAGATGGCTTGGTTTGGGTGAATGGCAATTTTGGTTTACTACAACGGGCGATTCTAAATTTGGTACTGAACGCGATTAAGTTTGCACCCGAATATTCTACGGTTTTAATACGGTTAACTTATGCGGATAAACATGCTGTGATGAGCGTGATTGATCGTGGTCCAGGTATTCCATTAGATGAACAGAAACAGCTATTTAAGCGATTCAGTCGCTTGAAAAGTGGTCAAGCCGATGGCGCTGGTTTAGGTTTGTATTTTGTACATACCGTAGCTGAAAAACATTTAGGCAGCGTTGATGTGGAAAGCGATTTAGGACAAAAAACCAGTTTTAATTTGCGTTTACCAGTGTTGAGTTTTCAGCAGTATTTAAGTATTTAATAACAATAAAATATATTGTTATATCAAATAAATAGCGGCAATTTAATCAGTTTTTTTGCAATATACAAATCATTGTCAGCCGCTGCAATCCAGTCCTCTACATCTTCATATGGACTACATTCCGCAATGCCATAATGAAACGAGCTATGAAATTTGATTTGGTTGCTGGTGGTGTGTTGAAAGCTTGCGCAAATATTTTGGATTCTTGCCAGCATCAATCCAGCCTTTTCTTGGTCAGTATTCGGCATTAAGATTAACCATTCATCACCACCATAACGAAATAATTTGTCGCCAAAACGCAGGTTCTGCTGAATTAAAGATGCCGTGTTAGCCAATACTTGATCGCCAACATTGTGTCCCCAATCATCATTGATTTTTTTGAATTTATCTTGGTCAATCAGCGCAATAGTACAAGCGTGCTGATGCCGTTTACTACGGTTTAACTCTTGCAATAAACTAGATTTAAGTGTCAACCGAGTGAGTGCCCCTGTTAAAGGGTCGCGCATCGTAAAGTCGCGCCATAACTCTTGATTCAACTCTTTTGACTCTTGCATAAACAAATGCGCTTGCTGTTGGAATAAATTCAGTTGATTAAAAATAGACAAGCCAGATAGCGGATGATGAATGTTGACCGTATCATTCCACACACTTTCTAAGCGTCCTTTTATGTTGATAAAGCTTGCGAGTAGATTTTCTGGCAGCTTTAAATGGCTCAAATTTAATGTATCGAATTGATATAAATCGTGCAGTGGCGGTGAGATTTCCCCGGTTAAAATACTACGCATTTTTGTAATTAACCATTGGTGACGTACTAATATCCATGTACTGGTCACCGATAATAAATCCATCGTATTGCTGGCAATATCTTCTTCTGAGTAATTCATATAAGTTAAACGTGATGTAATCCTGTGTGCCTACGAATTGTAGCCATGGCGCAAGTCAATATAAAGACATTTAACATTGTTTAACAATCTCAAATATAACACTAAACCTAATAAAATTTAGACTGGTGTTCAATCATTCTGAATTTATTTTGCGCTATAATAATGAGTTAAGCTTTAGTTTAGTTAAAAGTTATTTAGTTAAAAAATTAAGTTAAGTTGAATTTTACAAACCATGCGTAGCTCAAAAATTGGGTGCAAGCAAATTAGGAGGAAGTAATGGCAAATCTATTAGATCAATTAAAAAGCATGACCACAATCGTAGCCGATACAGGCGACGTAGAAGCGATTAAAAGTGTAAAACCAGTGGATGCAACGACCAACCCTTCATTACTGCTTAAAGCCAGTACATTGCCGCAATATGCGCATTTGATCGAAGAATCAATTGCTTTTGCTAAAGCACAAGGCGGTAGCAAAGAAGTGCAAGTTGAAAACGCAGCAGACAAATTAGCTGTGTTAATCGGCATCGAAATCTCTAAAGTAGTGCCAGGCCGTATCTCTACAGAAGTAGATGCACGTCTTTCATTCAACGTAGAAAAAATGGTCGCTAAAGGCCGTAAATTAATCAAATTCTACCAAGAAGCAGGCGTAGGTAAAGATCGCGTGTTGATCAAATTAGCATCAACATGGGAAGGCATCAAAGCTGGTGAGATTCTTGAAAAAGAAGGCATCCAATGTAACCTCACATTGTTATTCGGTTTCGGCCAAGCACGCGCATGTGCTGAAGCAGGTGTATTCTTGATTTCTCCATTCGTTGGCCGTATCTTAGATTGGTACAAAGCTAAAACTGGTGAAACATATACACAAGAAACTGACCCAGGCGTTGTTTCTGTACGTGCAATTTATGCATATTACAAAGAACATGGCTACAAAACTGTAGTGATGGGCGCTTCATTCCGTAACGTTGGCGAGTTAATTGCACTTGCAGGTTGTGATCGTTTAACTGTTTCACCAAACTTATTGCAAGATTTGGCTGCAACAGAAGGCACATTGACACGCGTGTTAACTGATGGCGGTGCTAAAAAATCACCGGGTGCTAAATTAACTGAAGAAGAATTCCGTTTCCAATTGAACGAAGACGCAATGGCAACAGAAAAATTGGCTGAAGGTATTCGTGGTTTCGTTGTAGACCAAAACAAATTAGAAGCAGCATTAAGCGCTAAGTTGTAAAGCGAAAAATGATCAGTTTTTTAGTGTTAAGTCACACAGGCTAAGTCACGAAACTGTAACTTAGTTGTAATATCGATGGTTTAACATTGACAATCATGGGCTGGACGCATAATATAATGCGTCCAGCTTAAAATTCACTAAACGCTAGACGGTATTTGGTCTGCAAGCACTTAACAATCATTTCGTGCAAAAAATTTAGTGGTAAGAAAGCAGTAATCTTTTTTGTAACATCATCTTTACGGTGATTAATTTTTCAAATTAATTGTTGTGAAAATTTAGTTACTAACAATAATTTTCAATCGGAGAGTACACCATGGCTTTAACCCAAATGGCATTAGATTCATTAGATTTTGACGCAACAGTTGCATTAGCAACTCAAGTTGCTCCACACGTGGACATTTTAGAAATCGGTACACCTTGCATCAAGCACAACGGTATCAAATTGCTTGAAGTTTTACGCGCTAAATTCCCAAACAACAAAATTTTAGTTGACTTGAAAACAGCTGATGCTGGTTTCTACGAAGCTGAGCCATTCTTCAAAGCTGGTGCAGACATCGTTACTGTATTAGGTATCTCTGATATCGGTACAATCAAAGGTGTAATCGACGTTGCTAACAAATATGGCAAAAAAGCACAAGTTGACTTGATCAACGTTGCTGATAAAGCTGCTGTTACTAAAGCAGTTGCTGCTGCTGGCGCGCACATCATTGGCGTTCACACTGGTTTAGATCAACAAGCTGCTGGTCAAACTCCTTTTGCTGACTTAGCTTTAGTTGCTGGTTTAAACTTAGGCGTTGAAATCTCAGTTGCTGGTGGCGTTAAAGCTGCTACTGCAAAACAAGTTAAAGATGCTGGCGCAACAATCATCGTTGCTGGTGCTGCTATCTACGGCGCTGCTGATCCTGCTGCTTCTGCTGCTGAAATCACAGCTATTGCTCACGCTTAAGTCAAACTACTTCAATAAGCAATTATTGAGTTAACTTAAGAGTAAGTAAAATAAAATCCCGACCCAGTAATGTGTCGGGATTTTTTATGTGGTAATTTGATGCAGGAATAAGCATTTAATTGGCTTAAAAGATATTTAAGAAAAGGATACAAAATGGATAATCAAAAACTCATTTTAGATAAATTAACCGGTATTTTAGCGGTAACGGACAATGCTAAAGCAGCAGAGTTGTTAAAACTAGTTGACCAAGCTGGTCGCACATTTATTGGTGGCGCAGGTCGTTCACTATTAGTTTCACGTTTTTTTGCGATGCGTTTAGTCCACTCTGGTTACAATGTGAGCATGATTGGTGAAGTAGTTACACCAGCCATCAAAGCAGGTGATTTATTGATTTTGGTTTCAGGTTCAGGCGGCACAGAAACATTGTTACCGTTTGTGAAAAAAGCCAAATCAGTTGGTGCTAAATTGGTTGTTATCTCAATGAAGAAAACTTCTGCAATGGCAGACGTTGCTGATTTAGTGATTCAAATCGGTCAAGATGATAGCTTCCCATTAACAAAAGCAATGCCAATGGGTTCACAGTTTGAATTATCAACATTGATTTTCTTAGAAGCAGCGATTGCAGATTTGATTGCTGCAAAAGGCTTAACTGAAGAAGGCATGCGCGCGATTCATGCAAATTTGGAATAATTTTATTTCATCATAAAATGCATTTTAAACCCGAGCTTGCTCGGGTTTTTTGATTAAATCTGTCTGATTTAATCAGTTAAGTTAACCAAATAAACTTAACTAAATTTAAACACCTAAAAGTTGTAAATCTGCATGGCTTAATTTGCCCGAATGTAGCGCGGTTGCGATTAATACACCTGCAATGCCAAGTTTATTTAACTGTTGAATGTCGTTAATATCTCTAACGCCACCAGCCGCATATAATCTAGACGGTTTTTTTCTGACTTGATTTAATTTGATTAAAGAATGAAGTCTTTCACAATCAATCCCTTGTGTACTACCAACCGCGTTTAGCGTCATGCAAATGGTGTCATCTGGCCAATAGTGTGCTGATGCATGCAACTCAACAATACCCATTGCGCTGGTGGCAGAATAATCCAGAGACAATATATGCTGACTCTCGCAAGCGTCGCTAATCGCGCGATAATCTTGTAAATTGGCAATATTTTCGCTGCCAACGACAGGTTTGATTCGATTGGATTGATTTTGATTAGATGGATAAAGGGCGCGTGCGTTTACTTGGCGAATGCCAGAGTCTAGCCATATAGTTAATTGCGGGTAAGTATTGCTGATGATTTCGATTAACTCAGCGTGATGACCAACGCCCAAAATGGCATCTAAATCTGCGATATACAGTGTTTGAAATGGGTATAATTCCAGCAATGCCGCAACAACAACCAACGGTGCGCTACCATTGCATAAACTGGATTGAATCGGCAGATATTGACTGCGCAAGCCGAATTTAGCGTGTACAACTTGGCCCTGCATTAGATCAATCACGGGAATAATTTTCAAAGCTTGCCTTTAGATTTTGCAGCATTCATTTTTTATAGACATTCGGTTTTCAATCATGCATTTTAGAATATTTGTCCGCTAGACATATGGCTATAAAAAAAATACCTGCAAAAAAAATACCGATTAAAAAAATATTCGTATGCGAATTTGTCACGGCAGGCGGTTTTAATCACCTAGATTTACCTGCAGGATTGGTAGCTGAGGCGACATTGATGCGTGATGCCTTGTTGCGCGATTTATCGACTTTGCCTTATGAGATAAGTACAACGATTGATGCGCGTTTAAGTGCGCCTGAATATTGCGATGACTGCCTGACAATTGATGCTAATCAAGACGTATGGGATATTTGGGCGAGCCAAGTACAGTTAGCAGATGCCGTTTGGTTGATTGCGCCAGAAACGGATGGATTATTACAAAAGTTAACCGCATTAGCCGTGCAAAAAGGCAAGTTAGTATTAGGCAGCGGCGCGGATGCTATTCAAATTACCAGCGAAAAACTCGCAACTTATAATCTTTTGCAACAGGCTGGTATTGCAACTATACCCACTTATACAGTGGAAAACTGGCCTAAAACAGCAGGGCGTTGGCTAGTAAAACCAAATGATGGTGCAGGTTGCGATGGAATCGTCATATTTGATGATGCAGATAATTTAACGAATTGGCTGGCGCAAAATAATAAAAGCCCCCGTTACGTGATTCAGCCTTATCGGCAGGGTATTCCAGCCAGTATTTCATGCGTGATGCATCAAGGTCGCGCGCAGGTGTTAAGCTGTAATACACAAATGATTATTAGCGAAAAAAATGGGTTAACTTATGCGGGTAGCCAAGTAAATGGCATGCAACATCTTTGGCATGTGTTTGAATTGATCGCGCAAAAAATAACGGAAACACTTGCCGATTTAAACGGTTATGTAGGAATTGATGTGCTAGTGAACGAGCTAATAGTCGACACGCAAAATGAAAATCTAATTACAGTGGTAGAAATCAATCCGCGTTTAACAACGAGTTATGCAGTATTAGCAGACGCCATTGCCACGAACCCAGCAGAGTTGATTATCAATACTTTCACGCAACCCAATTTTGTTTGGCCAGCTTTAAAACGTCATGTGGTGAGTGTGCATGTCTAATTTTATTCAACCTAAAATTATTGGCTGGGATATTGGTGGCGCACATCTTAAAGCTGTGTTGTTAGATACAAATGGCGCACAGCTAAGCTGCATACAATTGCCTTGTCCGCTTTGGCGTGGATTAAATGAGCTTGAAGTTGCGATTGAAGCAGTTTTTAGCCTAATGGATGTGCGACCTGATGAAGCATTACACGCATTGACGATGACTGGCGAATTAGTGGATTTATTTCCTAATCGTCACACAGGCGTATGCGAAATTGCAAAATATGTTATGGACTTGTTAGGGCGGAATACATTTTTTTATGCGGCAAATAACGGCTTTGTGAAATTTGAAAATGTTGCTGAATATACGGCGCAAATCGCTTCTACCAATTGGCATGCAAGCGCGCGATTATTGGCTGAGCATGTGCAAGATGCATTACTGATTGATATTGGCAGTACAACTAGCGATATTATCCCGATTGCGCACGCTAAAGTAGCGCTACAAGATTTATCAGATGCTAGCCGCATGCAGCATGACACATTGGTTTATACCGGTGTTGTGCGTACGCCGATAATGGCAGTCGCACAAAAAATAACTATTAATGACAATGGCTTAATTGTTGAAATGAATGTTGCAGCAGAATTTTTTGCGACGATGGCTGATGTATATCGATTAACTGGCGAATTATCTGTTGAAAATGATATGGCCGAAACCGCGGATAGCAAAGGTAAAACAAAACAGGAATCAGCGCGTAGATTGGCGCGCATGGTGGGTTGCGACCTGGAAGATAAACCGATTGAAACATGGATAAAACTGGCTTTTTCATTTAGAGCTATACAATTAAAACAACTCAAAGCGGCGATTTTAAAACATCTTAAACCTAATATGCCTATTATCGGCGCGGGTGCAGGCAGTTTTTTGGTGAAAGTGTTGGCGACAGAATTAGGTTGCGAATATCGTTCACTTACAGATATTCTAAAATCGGATATTTCATCGAATGACATGCTTAACGTTTTGCAGCAAACAGATTTAGAAGTGTGTTTTCCCGCTTATGCGGTTGCGCGTTTAGCTTTAGTTAACCAATTATTGAAGGCTATTTCTGCATGAGTTTATTGCAATATGAATTAGCTTATCAAAGTGATAGCGCATTGCTATTTGAGCAGATTGCGCATCAACAATGGGCGATGTTATTGGATAGTGGACAGGCGATTAACCCAAGTACAGGCTTAGCGGGCAGCCAATATGGTCGTTACGATATTCTGGTTGCAGAGCCAATTATTACATTGGTCACTAAAAATAAACAGACCACAATCAACCAAAATGGCCAGACAAATACTTCTGAAGAGGATCCATTTGCTTTACTGAATTACTTACTTAACCAATATAAAGTAGGCAAAAATAACGCAATACTTAGTGATTTAAATCCCAATAAAACAGCACATGCAGATTATCCATTTTCTGGTGGGGCATTAGGTTATTTTGCTTATGATTTAGCACGCAGTATCGAAAAACTACCGAATATTGCCGCGCCAGTTGCTGATACGCCGGAAATGATGGTTGGCTTTTATGATTGGGCGGTGATATTTGATCATCGTGAAAAAAAGTGTATCTTGGTTTCGCATGGTTTAACGGATACGGTAAAAGAAAACTGGCAAGCGCTTTGCACAAGGTTTGATGTGATGGTTTTGCAAGCGAAAAGCTCAACTGAAAGCCTATTTCAAGTTACTTCTAATATTCAATCAAACTTAAGCAAGTACCAATATTTTCAAGCGTTTAATAAGGTTAAGTCTTATATCGACGCGGGTGATTGTTACCAAGTTAATTTAGCACAGCGTTTTTCAGCGCAAGTGCAGGGCGATAGTTGGCAAGCGTACAAAAAATTGCGTGAAATTAGCCCAGCACCTTTTATGGCTTATATGAATTTGCCGTTAAATGATTCAGAAAATTTCCAAGTATTATCTAATTCGCCCGAGCGTTTTTTACAGACCGATGGCGATCATGTTGAAACACGGCCAATTAAAGGTACGCGCCCAAGATCGCAGGATGCCGCACAAGATTTAGCTTATGCACAAGAACTGCAAAACAGCCTGAAAGACAAGGCTGAAAATGTGATGATTGTGGATTTATTGCGCAATGATTTGGGTAAAAATTGCATCATTGGTAGCGTAAAAGCCGATACATTATTTCAATTGCAAAGTTTTGCCAATGTGCATCATTTGGTGAGTATTGTTACTGGAAAATTAAAACCTAATGCAACCGCAGTGGATTTGTTAAAGGGCTGTTTTCCAGGCGGCTCTATTACCGGCGCGCCCAAACTACGTGCCATGCAGATTATCGAAGAGTTAGAGCCGCATCAGCGTGGGCTTTATTGTGGCGCGATTGGTTATATTGGATTCGATGGAAAAATGGATACGAACATTGCCATCCGCACCGCAGTCGTCTGCCAAAATACATTGAGTTTTTACGCGGGTGGCGGCATTGTGGCAGACTCTGTTGCCGATAAAGAGTACAACGAAACTTTGGATAAAGCCTCCAGTCTTAAGGCCATATTAGCGCATTTTTCAGTCACTTCTGAAGGTTAAGTCGGCGATTGCAACTGATTGATTCCATTAGCAACTTAACTAAACAAATCTACTCAAAATTGTTATAGAATGAAAACTACTTATATTAGATTAAATAGTAATAACAATTGGGAATAAAAATGGAACCGTTTGTAAACGTACGCGACAGGCCTATTTGGATCGTTAAAATCGGCGGCAGCCTTTTGGGCTCACCTGAATTAGAGCGTTGGTTGGCTATATTTGCGAAATTCAGTGATGGCAATATTATTATCGTGCCGGGCGGTGGCGTGTTTGCCGATGCGGTACGTGATGCGCAAAAACTATCTAAGATTAGCGACGCCTGTGCGCATCGTTTAGCGGTATTGGCGATGGACCAATACGGTCTGTTATTGGCAAATATGAATCCGCTACTTGCCACCGCAAGAACGCAGCTGGAAATTGATGAACGCACATGGCAACATCGCGGAATAGTCTGGCTACCCAGCCATATGGTACTTTCAGACGATAGTATTCCACAAAGTTGGAATGTGACATCTGACAGTATTGCGGCTTGGTTGGCACAAAAACTCAATGCGCAGCATTTGATTTTAGTAAAATCAGACAAACCCAATACCGCAGAATTAAGCCTTAAAGTGATGACGCAAAATGGCGTGTTAGACGAAGCATTTAGTGATTTTGTATTGAATAAAACGTTTGGTAAATGGATGTTAAATAAAACTGATTACACACACTTTTTAGAAGGTTTAAGTGAGTTAACTCTGGATAAAGTAGGCTCTTCAATTCATTAAAAAGCTAGCTTACAAAAACCTTTACACATCAAGTTAACCAGCTAGAATGAGCAATATTTAAAGTTTTAATAAGGTCAATTGTGATGACAGCAGCCGTTTATTCAGAAGCCGAAGTAAAAGCAAAACTTGAAAGTGAACTGCCACAGTGGTTTTTAGAAAGTGGCTGGATACGTCGTAAATATAAAACCAGCGGCTGGAAAGCCACTTTGATGGTGGTGAATACAATCGGACATTTAGCAGAAGCGGCTTGGCATCACCCGGATTTAACCGTTTCTTATGCCTTTGTCATCGTTAAGTTACAGACACATGATGCCAAAGGTATCACGGATAAAGACTTTGAATTGGCGTTAAAAATCGAGCAAGTTATTGGTTGGCAACCAGCTAAAGAGGCGAATGCGGACGGTTCAAAAAGTGCTTTGGAAGGTACGCCAAATGATGACGCTAGGTTTAAATATATTAAATACGATTAGTCTTAAGCCGTTTCGTATTAGTCAAAACTAGCCTTTCTTTCAAATCGCCCAAAATGCAACATAATCGCGGGCAAAATAAGTAAATTCAAAATAGTAGAAGTGACCAAGCCACCAACGATAATGGTCGCCATTGGACCTTCGATTTCGCGGCCTGGCTGACCGCTACCGATAGCCAGTGGCAGTAAACCCAATGCGGTCACTAGCGCGGTCATTAATACAGATGGCAAGCGTTCAGATGCGCCGCGAATGCAGGTTTCTAAAGTCCACACGCAGTTTTCCTCATCGATTAAATGTTGAAAATGTGAAACCATCATAATGCTGTTGCGTAGCGTGATGCCGAATAGTGTGACAAAGCCGACCAAAGAGCCTAATGATAACCAGCCACCAGTAAACATAGCCGCAATGACGCCACCAATTAACGCAAATGGCAGGTTGGCAAATGTGAGTAATAAATTGCGCAGGCGACCAAATGCGATATACAGCATTAAAAATATGGCAATGCCAGCGAAAAGTGAATGCACGATGAGATCTTCGCGTGATTTTGCGTTGGCTTCTGCTTCGCCTGTGAACTCTAAATAATTGCCAACGTTTAAGTTAACATCATTTTTGAGGTGGTTTTTTAAGTCTTTGGTAAAGCTTTCAATATCGCGACCTTGCACATTCGTGGTAACGGTTTGAATGCGTTTTGCGCCAGCGTGTAAAATTTTAGAACGGCCATTTTCTTGGCTGATAAACGCAATATCTTTTAAATGTAATAATTTTCCATCTGGGTTAAATAGCGGAATATTGCCAATATCGCCTATATCGTCGCGCGCCTCGTCTTCTAACACCACGCTTAAGCCGACTACGCGACTGCCCAAATAAATTTGCCCAATCGGTACACTTTCATAAGCGGTGCGAATCATATCTAGTACGTCAACTGGCTGCAACCCCCAGCGCGATAGTGCATCTGGGCGTAGACGTATCACCGCTTGTGGCGTTCCTGGCGGCGATTGCACTAATACATCTTCCGCACCTTTGATGCTGGAAACGACACTGGCTACTTTTTGTGCATCGCGATCTAGCGCGTCTAAATCATTACCATAAATATTAATCACTACCGATGCAGCATAGCCTGAAATGGTTTCTTCGATTCGCTCAGTTAAGAAAGTATTGATGGCAAAATTGACACCTACAAAGCCAATTTCGGCTTTACCATCATTGTCTTCATCAGTCGCGTCACCTGCCAGTTCTTCACGAATATCTGCCAGAATGCGGTCTTGTTCTTCACCAGATAAGGTACCAATTTCAATTTCAAATTCGCTGTAATGCGTGCCAAAAGTGTCAGCACCATTTTGCGCACGTCCCACCCATTGCGTGACTGACTTAACACCTGGGATTTCACCAATTACCTTAGCTACCTGTTTGCCAAGCCTCAAAGACTCAGTTTCTGAGGTGCCTGGCACAGCTGTCATATGCATAATAAAATGACCTTCATGCAAAGCGGGGATAAATTGGCTTTTAAACAAAGGCAGAATACCTAAACCTAATGCAATCAATACAAAGCTCAGCGCTAGGATTACTTTGTATTGTTTTTCGATTTTATAGAGTAATTTTATGTAACCACGTTTGATGGTTTTAATCATAGGCGAATCTTCAGCCGACAATTCAGCATTGCCCAGCATAAGATAACACAAAGCTGGTGTTAAAGTCAGCGCGACGACAAGTGATGCCATGATAGCGGCGATGTAGGCAAAACCTAAGGGCGCAAATAATTTACCCGCGACGCCGCCTAAAGTCAGTAACGGCATAAATACCAGCGCGACGATGACTGTCGCATAAACCACAGAGCTACGCACTTCCATCGATGCGTGATAAACGACTTTTGCGATAGGTTGCGGATTTGCGAGCAAACGATTCTCGCGCAAACGCCTGAAAATATTTTCAGTATCGATAATCGCATCGTCGACAACTTCGCCTAGTGCAATCGCCAAACCGCCAAGCACCATAATATTTAAACCAATATTAAAATAATGCAGCACTACAATGGCGGTAAGAAGAGATAAGGGAATCGCGGTTGCTGAAATGAAAGCCGTACGCACATTAAACAAAAACAAAAATAAAACAGCAATGACTAAGACTGAGCCGATTAAAATATCGGTGCGCACACCATCAATCGCAGTTTCAATAAAATTGGCGGGTCGAAATAAGCCTTCATGCAAAACCACTTGTTCTGCGGCTAATGTGGGTTTAAGTTCTTGTAAGGCAGCTTCAATTGCTAATGTAACTGCATGCGTGTTGGCGCCTAACTGACCTTGTACCGATAAATAAACGCCGGTTTCCTGATTGATCGCTGCTGCGCTGATCGATGGCGCTGCGCCTTCTACCACGCGCCCAATATCACCCAAATGGATTGTGTGGCCATTTTTATGCAGCAGGGTAGCTTTTGCTAGCGTAGCAGCATTAGTTGCTTGGCCTTCCGTATTCACAATCAGACGTTGGTTGTTATTTTGAATATAACCCGCACCGCTAACGCCAGTGGCTTTTTGTGCCGCCAATAATACATCGTTAATATTGATTTGGTAGCGCACTAGCTTTGCAGGGTCAATCAGCACTTGAAACTGTCGTACTTCGCCACCAAAAACATTCACATCCGCCACACCAGGAATTGCCAATAAATGTGGCGTGATTGTCCAGTCGACAATCGTGCGCAACTCCATCAAGCTGCGTGTTTTTGAAGTCACGCCAAAGCCTAAAACCGTGCTGGCGGATGAAGTGAGCGGGGTGATATTGGGTGTGATTCCCTTTGGAATCTGATTAGTCAGCGTGTTTAGACGTTCTGCAACCGCTTGCCGATTGCGATAAATCGCTTCAGTGTTGGTGCCTGCATCTTCATCAAATATGACGGTAACGATGGATAAACCTGGAATGGATTGTGAGCGTAAATCCGCCACGCCTACGGTGCCTGCAATGCTGGTTTCTATTGGCTGAGTGACTAGGCTTTCGACTAATTCTGCCGATAGGCCAGGCGATTCTGTTTGAATGATGATTTGCGTGGGTGAAAACTCAGGGAAAACATCTAAATTTGCTCTTTGTAAACTGTACAAACCATAGAAGACCATTAGGCTTGCGAGCCCAATAATCACGCCATAAAAGCGGATGGAAAAACGCACCAATGCCGACATCATGGCGATTTAGACTTTACTAAATTGAATAAGATTTTATTCGCTAAATAATGCGGATTTTTCGCGCGAGTTATTTCTAATTTTTTTTCTGAAATGAAAGTTAATATGGGCATATCAATCTTCATTTTCATTTTTAATCAGATACTTAAACTCTTCTGATAATAATAGTTGCGCACCGCTGACGACTATTTCAGTTTCAGGTTCTATGCCTTGATTAAACCAACCTGCATCAATTTCAGTGTCTGTTGAAATCGGTTTTCGTACAAATAAGCTGGGTTTAGTTTGATCTGATTGCTTATTGTTAATAAGCTGCGGTTGTTTGAAATAAGCCCAAGGTTTGCCAGCATACCAAACCACCGCATTACTCGGAATAATGACGCCATTGCTCACATCGTCAGCATCCGCTTGCACTTCAACATTCACACGCATGCCGATACGTAATGAGTCTGCAGGTGCACTGTAATAAAAAGTATTACCAAAACCATTACTATCGCTAGTTGCCGCTGGCGATACATAAGTTGCTTTGATTTGTGAAGAAGATTCAGTTAATGGCGTGATATTAACTATGGAACCTTGCGCAGGCGCGGATGTATTTAATGGCAAGCTAATTTGTATCAGTACATTATTTTTATTGAGTAAATTAGCCAAATTCGGTGGCAAATTTTCGCTGAAAGCGACTTTTGCTAACGCTTTCCCCCAACGTAATTGCAAGTTGGTTTGTAAGTTTTTCAGCTGCAATTCAATTGCTGTGATATTGGCTGCATCGGCTTCCACTGCGGCCAGTGCTTCTTGTAGTGCCAAATCTGATACGTTTTTATCATCCGCATTCAAAATTTTAAGTCGTTGATATTGTTGATTCTTTTGTTGGCTTCCCACACGGGCTAGCTTTAGGTTGGATTGCAAGTTCAAATAAGTGGCTTTTCCATCGATTAGTTGATCAATGGCGACTACATTGCCAAAACTTTTAATCTCTCCTTGAAACGCTGTGCTGGCGACTTTAGCCGTTTCGATGCCACTATTGATTTGTGTCGCCAAAGGCAAGGTGACGGTATTAATGCCCTCAACCGTCGAAACGCGGCTGGGGCTTTCGATTTCATCTTCCTGATTAGCTTGATAGGCTTCAAACTCATCCTTACTATTAATAACCAGTGTCCAAAATAAGATGATAATTAATAAGGTTTGTACACCAATCACAATGATGAGTTTTTTATTCATTTTTTAACCCTATTTTTGCGTTAACTATTGCGTTTTTTTGCGTATCATCAATCGGCCGTTGCATTAAATCTTCAATCGCAATCATGGCTTTTAAACCATTAAACTTAAGCGTTAATAATTGTTGTTCGGCCAATAAATAATTTAATGATTGCTGAGTCACCGCCAAACGGTCGGTTAATCCGGCGTCTAATTGTTTTTGTAATTTACGCTGTTGATTAGCCTGATTTTCAAGCTGGGATTGTGTTTGCTGGATATTTTGCAAAGCCGTTGTCAATTGCGCATAGGCTAAATTTAAATCACTGATAATATTGGTTTGTAATACTTCAAATTGAGCGCCTTCTATTTCACGTAATTGTGTCGCTTCCGCAATTAAGGTTTGATTTCTATTCAGCAGATTAAGCAAGTTGGAAAATCCCAGTGACCAAATACTATCGCCGAATTCAAAGAGAAAACCAGGTGTGAGATTAATATCAGGCGTTTGTTTGGCGACTTCTAATTTAATCTTTGCTTCTGCCGCTGCGTATTTGGCAAGGCTACGACGAATATCCAAACGGTTCAGCAGGGCGTATTGCTGGAATGTTTTAAATGGTTTTTGACCATTTAAATCTTGTTGGTTTAATTGGTCAGATTGTTGCGTTAATATCACGTCAACATCAATTGGTTTAATCGCCATCGTATTCAATTGATCAAGACTCAAACCAGTATCTGCCGCCAAAGCCGCGCGAATTTCAATCAATTGCGTGGGCAAGGCATTCGCGACAATTTGAGTTCTTTGTTGAATTAACTTGGCATCATTCAGTGTCGAGCTATCAATCAAACCCAGAGCTAGGCGTTTTTCGAGCATATTAACAATGTCAGTATGCACTTTCAGCTGATGACTTAACTCTTGCTGTAAGGCAATATTTTCATGATAGGTCATTAAGTCTTTGGCAATTTGACTGCGTAATTGCCACGCGATCTCTGCAACGTCTAACTCTGCAGCATCGCGCAAGTGTTGCGCCTCTTCAACTCTGATTGCCCGTTTGTTTGCAGTCTCAATCGGAATGTCTACGTTTAAACCATAAGACCAAGGATCAATGTCACCATTGGCTCTATTGCTACGCGCCAAACTGCCATTTAAAGTGGGATTTTGTCGCTGATGCGCTGTATCGATGGCCGCATTTGCTAGGGCTAATTGTGCCTTTGCGACATCTAATTTTGGGTTGAAATATAATGCAGCACTGGTCAGTTCGTTCAAGCCCCAAAGCTGCAAAGGCAAATCGGTCTGTGCATAACCTTGCTGGATTAAATAAGCATTGAATGCTGCATTTGCAGGATTTTTATTCGAAATCTTAGCGTTAACTACTTGCGGATCAAGCGGCTTTGCAACATATTTTTCTTTGGCACAACTGCTGATTAACCCACAAAAAATGCTCAAACTACAAATGGTTAACGCAATATTAGCGGCTTGTTTTTTTTGCGGGATTTTCATAGCAATGTAGAAATTAAGCATTAGGCTAAGCAGCTAATGATGCGTTTAATATTAATATCAATTTTGTGGATTTAGCCTAAGCATCAATGGTTGCATGCACCGCACCAAGCGCATCTTGTAACGTTTCTTCAGCTAATTTATTGATAGTTGTTGCCAGTAAATCTGCGGCTTCAACTGTGCGAATAGGCAAATCTTGCGTATTTAATTCG